>CAVYPI010000118.1:0-30209 GCA_963770125.1 uncultured Actinomycetota bacterium
ATGGCCTTTGGATCGGGCTTGCCGGTGTCGGGGGATGGCTTGGACGCGAGCAGTCGGTCGTAAAACCCCTGAGGTGAACTGTCGGGGAAGACGGGAAGGTTCAGCATGGCGGTGCGCCACTGCGCACCGCCGGGAAACCCGAACGCCAGGCCGAGGCCCCGTGCCGTCGACAGCATGTCGGCAGCATGGGCGTTGCCGCCCGCCAGCGAGAATCGGCCCAGCACCGGCGTCCGTCCCGATCGGAACACGGCGGCGCTGGACACCTCGCGACCGTTGCCGTTGCTCTCGAAGTAACCGGCTACGGCAACGCCTTTCGCGTGGTTCTTGCGAAAGCCCGATTGCTTTCCGTTGACCCATTCGAATGCCTTGATGAAGATGTGCGGTGTCAGCCGATGGGCAGTGCCGATCCAACCGCCCGCATAGGCAACTGCGCCGATGTCGACCGCCAGAAACCCACCAACCGCGGCGATGCCGAGCAGAATCCGGCGGCGTGCGAGCGGAACCCCGCCCCACGTCGGGGGCGTCTTTGATGACGGTGTCACCAGCGCTCCTCCGAACTCGTCGCTATACCGACCGCTGTAGGCCTCGACTGTAGTGCCGCGGGCTGGCACAGCAGTAAGTCGCCCGTGGCCGGCGAGCGGCCCGCTCCGCCGAACGGCGGTGGCGCAGCAGCGGGGATTTGACCCGGCGATCTGAGGGCGAAACGAATGTCTGCCATCCGCGGTGAACCTTCTCCTCGCGCTTCCGTTAGCCCGCAACCCGACCGCGGTAAAACTCGGCCGTCGGCTGCTGGGGTCCGGAGGCAAGCGCGTTCGCGAAATCTAGCTTTGGCCAACGTGTCGCCTTCCTCACCGATCCGAGCCACGGCATGTACGACCGCTACGGCCGGACTTTGGCCTACTTGGACAAGGCCGACGGTTGGGATTACTCGGTCGAAGCAGCCCGTGCGTGTGCTGCCCATTCCTACGTCTATCACGGGCATCCCTCGGCCCGAGCCGACGAGATTGCAGCTGCCGAAAAGGAAGCGAAGGCCGCTGGGCGGGGCCTGTGGGGACCGCGGTGCTTCGGCCAAACCTCGCGCCCGACAAGAAGGGCGCCCACGGGGCGGCCTCAAGCGCACGTTCGTTCCGGTGGGACAGGCTGTGGATGCTGCGGAACTGGGATGGCAGCTAGCTGATAGGGCAGTAGCTTTCCTTGGCCAGGGCGACAAACTCCTGCTTGTCGTCTCCGTTGTTCCCGGGAGGCTGGCCAGCGAGCAGATTTTCCCGCGGCCGCTGCGCCAGAGACGCCTGATCCACCGCCCTGAGCGCTCGCCGTTGGTGGGTTGCATCCGGCTTCTCAGGCGGCGCAGGGTGGGCCGCATGCCTCCGATGATCACTCGCCACAACCCAACACAACTGCACAACCCACCCGGCTACCATCACGTCACAGTCGTCGAGGCCGGCCAGCTCACCCTTTCGGTCATCGGATCGGCGTTCACCACCGCGAGCACGCTGCTGGGCGTGACGCGGCTCGGATTCTCCGGCCAGCTCGTCGAAGTCGACCTCACTGCCGCACTTTGACCGTGAGCAACCACACGACACCGCCGCCCGCGAGACGCGCCCGTGCGCGATGGAACCTAGTCGATGTGCTGATCGGTCCGTGCACACATGCCCGACTCTGTGTAGTCGCTGCGCCAGTCATGTCCGCCCCAGTAGCACACCGTCGCGTCGCACTGAAATCCGTTGCAGCACGGGCTGATTCGCGATTTTTGGACCGATTCCATTTTTGACACCTCTCGCCGTCCGATTTATCTACCACGAGTTCCACCGCGTGTTAATTTGGCCTGACCAGGGGATTTAGGTGCTCGGTGCAGATCGGAGAGCGCGCACCGGCCCGCCGGATAATCCCCCAATTGGCGGACATCGAGTTCATCTCCTGTATGGGCCGGTCGGCTGACAGACGCCGCCTGGACGCTCAGGCACAGTAGGTACACCTCACCGGAACAACCGGCTGATGAACCGAAAAACCAACGCAGACAGCAGAACTGAGATTACTACCAACACCACCACCACCCGGATCCGTCGAGTTGCCGCTGGTGCGGTGCTGGGCGGCGCGGCCCTCGCGTTGATCGCACTGGGCACCGCCACCGCCAGCCACGCAGCCGACGACGCAGCATCGGTCGCTATCGCGCCGCAGTCGTCGGCGTCAGCGACCACCGCACCTACCAGCCCAAACGGTCAGGGCACCGTAGCATTGCCGCCGGGTGGGCCCGTCGCCATTTACCCGCAGGCCCAGAGCATCGGTGGGGCGAATCCCTACACGCCCTTTGGCACTAATCCGTACGTGCCGTACGGCGTCTGGACACCCTGACGGCTCAGCAATCCCAGGGACATGCCGTCCGACACATCCGTCGGACGGCATGTCTTTTAGCGTAGGACCGCAGGTTTCGTGAGACCAGGCGAGGATGAGCAATGACCGACACTCCCGCCCGACCGCGCAAAACGACTCTCTCCCGGCCAGCGCCGTCATGGGAGGCAGGCACCTGGGGCCCTTATTTATTTTGATGCGTTGTTTCCGCCCCAGGAGGACGCCTTGCCTGCGATCGGCTTCGCGCCGATCATCCCAAATTCCCGACAGGGTTTGCGAAAAACGTTCCCGGCGATCCCCAGCTCACAGCGCCGCACCGCAGAGGGCGACCGTCTGTTGCTTGTGCCATTATCCCGCCTGTGCAGGGCGCACCAATCTCTCGAACGCCGACTAGCCACACATTGGGGCCCCACCACGTGCCGGTCTTTCCGCCGCCGAACGACGTGCACATCAAAACAACGCCACGCGCACCAATCCGTAGGTGTACTGCGTCCAGCTAGGGCAAGGCTGTCCGGCCACTCCGTCTTGCATGCCGGGAACCATGGCACATGGCCGTAGGTGTCCAGCGTGGTGGTGGCCGAGGCGTGCCGCATCCGCGCCTGCACGGTCTTGATGTCGGCGCCCGACGCGATCAGCAGCGACGCCAGGTAGTGGCGCAGGTCGTGGAAGCTGAACCCGGCGAGTCAGCACCACCGACCAGAATCTCCAGCTACAGCTTGACGCCCTTCACGAAGCCGGGGCGACGCGCGTCTTCACCGACCACGGCGTCAGCGGCTCGACGGCCCGCCGGCCCGAGCTCGAATCGGCGCGTCCACCGCGGCTGTAGTTCATTTGGGTGCATTAGGAAACTGTCCGTACGAACGCTGTTCCGATAATTGTTCCTTTGAATCTCTCCATGTCGTTGTTAATCTGGACATACTCACTGGAAGGTTCATCGTACTTGAGTGAATCATCAAAAGCCTTAGCGGCGTATTCGTAGGTGGCCGCGTCATGGGGACCCGATGCAACGACGTAAACTGCAAATTTGTCAGACGAACTAGCGTCATAGGAGTCCGCGGCATTTCGGTGAGTGAGAGCCGCATAGGCGTCGTCACCCGAACTCACAATGAGTAGCGAATCAGCCGTTAGTTCAGCGGTCGTCTTGGTAAGAGGCGCGCCGTATAGCACAACGACCTTGACCAGGTTGCTGTTCGCACCCGTGGCAGCATAGTTTTGCATTTGCTGCCCACCCGCGCTGTAGCCTACCAGCATAATTTCTGTCGGTTTCGAGACGTTGTACGCGGTGTCGATAAATGCGCTTACCTTCGGATTCAACCAACCCGCATTCCCTTGTTGGGCATCACTAATCGCCTCGCTTGAGCCACCGGTGGCGCCGGTCATGTAAACGATCATGCGCTTTGTTGTCCCGTCAGGGCTGAGCACCAATTGCTCGGCGAGTGTGTCACCGGTGCCTATAGCCACTATGTTGGACCACAATTCCTCCGCCGATGGCATCAGCGTGGTGCCGTTGGCGACGGTGACGGTCACCGGCGCCGAGGTTGCAGTGTTGCCGGCGGCGTCGCGGGCCCGCGCGGTCAGCGTGTAGGTGCCGTTGGCGGCCCCGGTGGTGTTCACCGACAGGCTGTAGGGCGAGCTGGTGTCCTCGGCCCCCAGCGCAGCGTTGTTCACCAGGAACTGCACCCCGGCCACCCCGACATTGTCGGAGGCGGTGGCGGCGAGGGTCACCGTGCCCGACACCGGCCCGGCGGGAGGAGCGGTGAGGACCACCGTGGGCTGCGTGGTATCGGCGACGGTGACGGTCACCGGCGCCGAGGTTGCAGTGTTGCCGGCGGCGTCGCGGGCCCGCGCGGTCAGCGTGTAGGTGCCGTTGGCGGCCCCGGTGGTGTTCACCGACAGGCTGTAGGGCGAGCTGGTGTCCTCGGCCCCCAGCGCAGCGTTGTTCACCAGGAACTGCACCCCGGCCACCCCGACATTGTCGGAGGCGGTGGCGGCGAGGGTCACCGTGCCCGACACCGGCCCGGCGGGAGGAGCGGTGAGGACCACCGTGGGCTGCGTGGTATCGGCGACGGAGGCGGTCACCGGCGCCGACAACTGCATGGTCGATATGCCGGCAACTGCCTGCCGATCACCGTGACCAGTGGCATCGAGATCGCCGGTGACCATCGGGTCAACGGTCTGGCTGGTCTGCGGAAGGTCGGCGACGTTGGTCGGTGTCTCGCCGGCCAGGGCTTGCTGGGACTGGCGGCGCCACCAGGCCAGCAACGCCAACATGGCCGGTGACTCGACCGGGGCGACCGGACTGTCGGTGAGCGACGGGCTTAAACCCGCCCACGCCAGCGCGTCGGCGACCACGCCCGAAACCGGACCGGTCGTCGTGGTCGGAGCTGTCATCTGTGCAATGGCGGCGACCGGCGTGGCCTGCGAAACGACCGACCTGGTTTGCGGCACCGAAGAGCCGCTCACGGTCGTGGCGGCGGGCTGCTGCGCGGTGTGCTGATCAGGCGGGTCGCCCGCCGGCGCGCCGGCGGCCTGCGCGGGTTGCGGCCGCAACGCAGCCCCGCCCACCGCAGCCGAGCGGGCGTTGGCACCGGTTCTCGATACCCCCGTCGGGATCGTCCAGGAACTCGCCAGCTTGCCGGGGGTGGCCTTGGAACCCTTGGCGGCCACCGTGGGCTGAGGCACAGTCGGCTGCGCCACCTCGTCGGGTACGGTCGCGGCCGGGTCGCCGGGCGCCGCGGACGCCGGTTGGGTCTGCTCGCCGGCCGCGGCAGCCTGGGCAGCGGCCGGGTTGGAATCCTCGGCCACCTCACCGGTGGAAGGGGTGTCGCCGGCGGGGTTCCCCGACGTGTACGCGCCGCCGGAACTCTGCGCGATCCCCGAGCGAGGGTCTTCACCAACGGTTTCGGTCTTCAATGCCGAGCCACCTGGCCTCTGCTGCACTATCCCCCGGCGAGGGTCGTCGAACACTTCCGTCTGCGATGGCAAGTCCGCTGAAAAGCCGACCGGACTTTTCGACAGGGACGAACCCGCCGACGGCGCGGAATCCGGCAACGACCCAGTCTGCGATGGCGGCGATGGGTTATCGGACGAGGACGATGAGCCGGCACCGTCGGGGTCGGCCAACGCCACCCCGGGCGTGGTGGCTACCGCCGCCCCAATACCAAGCGCAACCGCTAACGCACCAACCCGCCCGATGTACTGTGCCGTACCCATTGCGCTTCTCCCCCCTGTATCCATTTATTAATATGCTTCGTCAGAAGCTGCTTACATTCTGCTCAACGTGACCGAACTCCACCTGCTTGCCATTGAAGCCACCCTGGCACGACAACACGACGTGGTAAATACTCATGAGCGGAGGGGCGAGCAGATCACCGATCTTGGCAGTGCCCTTGGGAGCAAGGTCGACGTCACGGTGCACCGAAGGCAGAACTCCCTTGGTGTCGCTGGCGTCGTATGCACATGCGCCGGCCACATCCGACAGGTTGGTGATGTCCACCTTCGCCATACCCAAACCGGTGGAGATCTTCATCTTGACCCGATCCACCGGGGGCGGGGTTATAGGGCTGCCATCGCTCGCAACGCAATGAGTGAAGCCATTCAGCATGCCTTGCCGCGTGCCGGGTGGACATCTGCTGATGCCGTCCGAATCCTGCACGGCACCGTCGTCGCCGCAGTCGGCATGCGCTACAGGAGCAGCGACCGTTTACAAAGCAAACATCGAAAAGGTCACGGCTGTAGCGAGCCCGTACGCCGACATTTTCAAGATGATCACAGCATGGTGACAGCCATCTCGGACGACCACACCAGTAATGCGCTACTCGAGTTTCGGCCCGTCTACGATCTGCGTCGACAACCGACCAGCTGACGAAGCCGCCGTTTGGAGCGCGGTGCAGTCGGCCCAAGCGGCGGCCGTATACCGGCGGCTCAGTGTTCGGACATTCCGGGCAGTGCCAGACGGTGTGGCCACCGCGGCTCGTGGTCTACAAGCACATGTGGTACGACGGCGCGCCGCACCAGGGGCAGTGCGAGGGCTGCACCACCACGGCCTGGCACCTGAAGGACGCCGCCTACCTCAACGCCCGCGGCGTCTCGTTCGCCATCCTGACCACGGGCCGGTGGGACGAGGTGGCCTCCTACGTCGAGTTCATGGGCTATACCCAGCCCTGGTACTCGGTGCGCGACGCGGACGCGCCGGTCGGCGGCAGCATGGGTTCCATCACCTGCTTCCTGCGCGACGGCGACCGCGTGTTCCTCACCTACTCCACGACGGGCCGTGGCAACGAGCCGATCAACGGGTCCCTGGGCCTGCTCGACATGACGCCCTACGGCCGCGGCGAGGCGTGGGAGGACAACCCCGAGGCTGGCCCGAGGGGCGCAGCCCGTGCTGGTCCTGGCGCTCGGACGCGGACGGGAACGCCACCTGGGGGCCCGACCAGCCGCCCCGTGCCGCAGTGGACACGCCCCGGCGCGACCCCCGTGGAGACCCTCGGCCGGCACGGCCACCACCACTGACGCGCCTTCGTCGACGGCGTCGGCCAAAGGTGGTAGGTGCCGGGCGGAACCTCCGGACGATGCGAACGGCCCCCCGCGCGCTCGATCGGTGGGCGGTTCGCCCGGAAGGTGAAGGACTCCTGGTAGGAGAGCGGCTGTCTAGGGGAAACCCGCGAGTCGGGGTCAGCAGGACAGCCAGCCAGCCGGGTCGATCAGGCGACGAGTTGAATCTTGTCCCAGCGACCGGAGCAGCCTGGGGTGGTCGGCGAGTCGGCTGATGCGCTGCGGTCCGATCGGGATGAGACACGTGTAGAAGCTCAGCGCCACCAGCGGCAGCCCGACGACATCGACGAGGAGCACCTCACCGGACAGGCTGTGCTGGTTGTGCTTCTAGGCGTTGGCCCTGGCCTGGCCCAGGCTGTCGGTCAGGTAGACCGCTACCGGTTCGCATCCTGGCCCCCAGAAGTTCGGGTCAGCCGGGATCAATCCATCCCGCAGAATGCTGTCCACGGACTCGCATCCGGTGCCGTGCAGGAGCAGCGCGGGAACGCCGTCCAGGGCGAGGTACTCGAACGTCCTCGGGGCCTGAGTGGTGCTGACGCGGGCGACCCCGGCGACCTCCGACGCGTCGGCCTCGTTGAGCCGGCGGTAGTCGGAGACGGCCAGCCTCGTGGCGAAGGCCCTCATGTCGGTCGTCATCGGTTGCTTCCTTCTTCTCGCGGCTCCCGTCGCGGACGCGACGGTGAGTTTGCTGGCCATTTCCGGCGTGCCTTGACTGAGCTTCTCCGGATCGAGAAACAGAAACTCCAGGGCAATCCCGTCGGGGTCAGCGAAGTTGAGCATGCCGCCAATGCCAGCGACATCGCGAACGCCCGAGTGTGAAACATCGCAGGCGTCGAGCCAACTTGCCCAGTCCCGCAAGTCATCTAGTGACTCGGTCGGGAACGCGAGGTGATCTAGCCCTGTACGGCCAGGTTGGAATTGCTCTCCCCCGTTCGATGCATGCTCAATCAGGTCGAGGCCGAGGGCTCCAAGACCGACAATCGCCATCCGACCGGAAAACGATGGACTATCGCCGTCGTAGGGTTCGCGAAACAGGGCTGCGCCCAGTACGTCGCAATAGAAGCGAATACTGCGGTCGAGATCCCTGACCGACAGGCCCATGTGATGTACGCTCGCTATCTGCGGATGGCCCATTTTGCTGTCCACGGGGTCGATGATGCCAGCAGCGGCGATCCGAACCGAGCAGATTGACAGGGCTCCCCGACGTGCGTCCAAGGGACTGCGAACGCCCCGTCCACACCGGCAGCGGTCCCCATCGCCCTCGGTGACGGCGGGCGGTGCGGAGGTCAGAACTCGTCGGCCTCGTCGATGAACTCTGTCGGGTCGGCCAGCTCCTCGGCGTGCGCCAGAAGGATGCGGATCTCGGCGATGGCGTCGGCGCGGTCGCGGTAGGTCAACAACCAGGCCCGGTGCGCGGTCTCGGTGGCGCGCTGGTCTCCGACGCACCGCAGCAGCTCCACCACATACGGGATCTCCTGACGGTCGTGGCGGTTGGTGAACGCCGACAGGACGCGCTTCCACCACAGGGCCTGCAGTTCGTACTCGTTGGTCTCAGCCATCGGAGTCGTCGTCCTCCTCGTCTAGCCGGGCGATTAGTTCATTGAACGCCGCGTCGTCGCGGGCCGCTTGTCGGCGCTGGGACAGGTGAAAACAGGCATGCAACTTCGCCGTGTACGGCCACATCAACCGGAGCACGGATTCGAGGTCGTCGCGGTCCAGGCGGGCGGTGGCGAGTTCGGCGGCGGTGGTCGCGCTGACGGGGTCGTCGATGCGCTTCGCGTATCGGATCAACACTGGTGCGGCGCTGACTGCTGTGTCAGTCATGCTGGTATTCCTTTTTCCTGTGATCTCGATTCCGTTGGGCCAGCGGCGAACGCGGCGTCGCTGGCGTAGATGTACAGCTTCCCAGCGATGACGCCGTGCAATCGGTTTTTCGGGCAACGAGTCCGCCCATGCGCGGCAGCGGACGAGGGGCGGATGGCCAACACTCTGAGCGGTCCCGCCGCGTGCTGCCGCTTCACCTCGTCGTGGGTGGCGACCCGTGTGTCTCGATCGTGCACAACGCGGGACAGTTGCTGCTGCGCCCGCCGAGTTCGGTGCCAGGCGAACCGAAACGGGTGTGGGCCGTCGCGGGATACCGACCGCCAGAAGCAAATGTAGGACGATGGCGACCCGCCAACCCGTCGGAAGTGAATGGAGCTGTCTGTGGAGAATCCGCCCAAGACCGATGCCCGGCGTCATCACGACCCCGATGTTCGCGGCTTCGCTAGTGACAACTACGCCGGAGCCCACCCCGAGGTGCTCGCCGCTCTGGCCCGGCCAACGGAGTGCACCTGGTCGCGTACGGCGACGACGTGTACACCGAGAACCTCCAGCGGATCATCCGCGACCACTTCGGCGCTGCCGCCGAGGCGTTCGCGGTCTTCAACGGCACCGGAGCGAATGTGGTTGCGCTTCAGGCGGTTACCGATCGCTGGGGCGCGGTGATCTGCGCCGAGAGTGCGCACATCAACGTGGACGAGGGCGGTGCGCCCGAACGGATGGGCGGGCTCAAGCTGCTCACCGTGCCTACGCCGGACGGCAAGCTCACGACGGAGCTGATCGACAGGCAGGCGTGGGGCTGGGAAGACGAGCACAGGGCGATGCCGCAGGTCGTCTCGCTTACCCAAAGCACGGAGCTCGGCACGCTGTACGCGGCTGACGAGATCCGCACGATCTGCGAGCACGCCCGCGCGCGGGGCATGAAGGTGCGTTCACCATTCTTGACCGCTACGGATCGCGGTGGTTCGATGTCGCGTTGAGCGCCGATCTTCGTCAGCGTCCCGGCTTGCCCTGCGGCCTAAGCCCATAGCGCGTAGGGCGGGGTTAGAAGGTCCCGCCCTAGGCGCACGGTCGTTGTTAGTGGTGGAACAGCAGGGGCCCATGTCCCCGCCGAATGGCTGCTGCTGTTGGGCGGCTTGTTGCGCGGCGGCGCCGGGGGTAGCAGTGATTTGGGCATTGCCCTGGCTCTGCTGCACGGTTGCGTCGGCCGCGGCGATCGGTGCCAAACCAATTGCTGCCGCGGAAGCGGCGATGGCCAGTGGCGCGACATAGCGCAGTTTCATTTGTTTTCTTCTTATTTAAGTGACACCTAGACACGGTGTCGGCTGAAAATCGGGTTGAGGATCCTTGCTCGCTTGACCCGCTGCCCAATATGGCCATCGGGTCAGACGGCACCCGCCGGTGTACGAGCCGGAGACCGGCCCGGACGGGGTTCAGGGGTGCCACGTCGCGGGTCCGTACGGGACGAGCGGGTCAGAACGCTCGATGCGACTTCAGCTATGCGCGCTTGGCCGTTAAGCCGAAAGCTCCTGGCTTGCAGCATCTCTGAGGCAGCACGGGGCTACACCAAGTACAGGCAAATACCGCAGAAGCACCAGGATCAGACTCCAATGTGGATCGGACTTGCCTTGGCATTTGGCCTCATTGTGCGCTGTACTCAACCTTGGTCGTCGTTTGTCCAACCGTGGGGGCGTCGGGGTTCAGCTTGGCTCGACGAGCGTGAGCTCCCTTGTCTCGGGGGCGAACCGTACGCATATTAGGGCACCGAGCAGTGTCAGAATGGCGCCGCTAAGCACGGTGATGCCGATGCCGTACTTGTTTTGCACGATCGGCACGAGAATCGTGCCGACAGTCGTGAAGGTGTTGACGAGCGCGAAGGACAGGCCGATGGCTGTGCCGCGGATCTCGGTGGGGAACATCTCCACCGGGTACACAGCTTGCAGAATCTGCGTACCTCCGAGGAACACTGCATGCTGCGAAACTACGGGGTGTCATCTGATCTCGTCATCCGCCCGACCGTAGGAGCCACGGAGCACGAGATCCTGACGGCAGACCTCCGTCTTCCCGAATAGGACCGAAAAGCATTCCCGGGCGTCAACCCGGCGCCGGGCCTTCACGCTTCGCGAAAGACGCGATCCGCTGAAAGTCGGTTTGTTGACTGGTAGTCCGGCCCGAACTTGGCACACCAGGACCGGATCGTCTCGTAGGTGACCACGACGCCGCGGGCGAGCATCAGTTCCTCGACGTCGCGCAGGCTCAGCGTGAAACGGTGATACAGCCACACCGCGTGCCCGATGACCTCGATCGGATACCGTTGCCCTTGTACCTCGCCGCAATCGCCACAAACGACCAATCCTGGCAGCACCACACCAGGTCAACAACTTGACAATGCCGTCGCCGGGGCTGTAGTCGGGCGCATTTCTCAGGCGGTTGCCCGGCGAACATCACAGATCGCCGATGACGAGTAGAACACCCGAAGAGGTGGCGGCGGTAAGCGCCAGCCTCGAAGCCGTTTCCGTCCGTGAGTCAAAGAGGTGGAGCAGACCGGAAGAGCGCCATGACGGCGGTGGTTCCCCTGACCGCGCCGACTAGGCGGACCAGTACTGCAACATCGGCTCGTTGCTCATCACGGTCGAACCCTGGGTGATAGTCAGCGCGGTGGGGGACAGCGAGTAGTGCAAGCCGTTATTCGTTGCGGCGAAAGCGGGTCCCGTCTGTCCCGGATCGTCGATCTCAACTGAGAGCCCGTTGTTAGTCCAACGCCCTTGTAGTAGAACCGTCCAATTCCGGTCTGGCAGATCACCACAACGGAGTCCGCCGTACGGCCAATCGCCACCGCCGGGTTGGTGTAGTTGCACGGCGCGCCGGGATTGCCCACGAAGCCTTGGGAGTCCGTGTGCCCATCGGCTCGCTCACCACTTGCTTCAACCCGGACGGCAGCTACCAGGTTGCACCTGAAACACGCACTACTACTTGATAGTTGGGAATTAGGTCGACCGCTGTCCCTGTGCGCCTTGATAGTCGCACCCGCGACGCGTCAACGACCGAGGAGGTCGTGGCGCTGGTGACGCACAGGATCGAGTCCAGCCACCATCCATCCGTCGAGTTGTTCATCGATGGCAAGTCAGTTTATAAAGTCAAGCTTTGTGGACCGCAGGTGGTCAAGGACGGCTCGCTCGGCAAGCGCATACCCGACTACCACTGGTGGGACAACCGGTCCACTGGTCCGGTCAAATACAGCGAGCTGCCGCATGTGGTCGCTAGTGCGCTGTTGTCGTACAACACCGAGAACGCCAAACCGCTGATCACGCCGGCCACTACGATCGCTGCCGCGAATATCAGGTAGCGCTGAGAACGACTCGCGTTCTGTGGGCACCACCTTGATTCGGTCACATGACCGTCAATTCGATGCGGGCATATGCGTTGTTGCCGTATCCGCGCGGATTCCACAGGGACGCCGTGAATTCGGGTTGAACGGCGCCGGTGTCGTCCCAGGCCCGGGCCATCGCGGTCAGCGGTCCGGTGTCGACGTCGACGGTGAGCGACCACATCCGCCATGCCCACCGACTGGGCGGCGGGTCGAGCTTGGCTTGGCGCCAGGTGCGACCCTGGTCGACCGAAACGTCCACGCGGGCAACGTCGTGGCCATCGCCGGCCAGGGCCCACCCGCGGATGGTCAGCGGGCCGGCCGCGGCCCGGTCGCCATCGGTTGGGGTCAGGATGTCACAGTTGAGCGGCAGCGACGACAGCGGAATGCCCTCGCCGGGAGCGACCGTGTCGGCATCGGCCTCCGGAGGCAGAATGCGATAGTCGAGGGCCTGAAAGTAGTTCTGCGACGGGAACGCTTGCACAGTCATACTGGTCAGCCACTTGACGCTGCGCGCCCCGATATAGCCCGGCACCACCACCCGCACCGGGCCACCGTGCACACGTGGCAGCGGTTGGCCGTTCATCTCCCAGGCCAGCAGCACTTCCGCCGACAGGGCCTTGCGCAACGATATCGAGCTGCCGTAGGACTGGACCGGCCGCGCCTCCGGAGCCACGTCGGGGGCGGCGAAGGCGACGTGCAAGTCCTCATCGTGGTGCACCCCGGCGGCCTCGAGAACATCGGCAAGTCGCGCGCCGGTCCACTCGGCCGTCGATATCGCCCCATGCTCCCACGGGTCCTTGCCTGGTATCGGGCGCACTTTGAGCAGTTCGGCGCGCCGGTTACCGGCACAAGCGAGCGTCGCCACCACCAAGTGAGCGGCAAACCGCGTGGTCAATTCCTCGTACGTTAACTCCGATGCTTTATCCACCATGCCGTCAACCGTCAACCGCCATTCCTCGACCGGAATGTCGGGAAACGCGCCGTGATTGCGCGCGTAGAACGCGTCCAGCGCAGTTACTCCACCCTCGGCCAACACCGCGGCGGGCGGCTCGGCATTAAACGGTGACTGGTCTCGTACGATCATGTCTTCGCGCTTACCCCACACCGTCGTCGCCCCTTTCTAGGCGCCCGGGGGTCGCCCGGCCGATGCAGCATTAGTCAGCCAGCCGCTCTCATCAGCGAGGCCTCAATCGCCAACCGATGCCGATAAACCCCATCCTCCAGGATCGCCCTTCGGGCAGCGATAGTCATCACCGCCAGCGCCGCGTCATCGATTGGCGCCAGCTGTAATTCGTGGATGCTGCGTGGCTATAGCCAGGCCGGCCCCAGCGCGGCCACCGGATCGTCCTTGGGCAGCACGTAGTGGTGCAGATCACTGGAGCTACCTGTGACTGTGGGCAGATTGTGGGCACGATGTGTGCACGGGATGGGACTAGGCCGAGGTGTCCGAGATGACGCGGCTGTCGGCGGGCACCTTGCGGTGGTGGCGGTCCGCGGGCGGCCCGCCGTCGATCAAGCTGGGGCGACGGGTGATGTATCGCCGGGCCGATATTGAAAAGTGGATGGAGCAAGCGCGGTGAACTTGATGACGACTCTTGACGCCGGTAAGAGTCGATTCTGTTTCCGCAGGAAACGAGCGGGAACGAACCGGATCGAGACGAATCCAACCTGCAGGCCAGACGGTGTTTCCCCAGATAGACGCTCGGGTTCGATTCCCGGCAGCTCCACAAAAGAAGGGCCGCAGATCAGGCTCGTGTCGAGGTCCCGCACCTGTCGGCGGCGGTTCCAGGCGCGGGCGTCGCTGCGCTACATCCGGAGTTGGCCGTGCCACTGCGGCAGCGACAATCCAAGTCGAACATGTGATGCCGCAAAAGTGAGCACGCGAGCAGCGAAACCACCAGTGCAACGACGTATCCCGGCCCCCAGTGGGCGGATGTCAGCGCACCGGGCGACGGCTCCCAGCGCGTTGAGGCCGCGACGCCTTCCGCGCAGGGTGGCGCCCGCCATCAAGCCACAAAAGAAGCCCAGAAGGAAGAACCCGCGGGCGCGGCGCTTGTTCCTCCGCGCAACAGCAGATGCGGTGAATCCACATATCGCGGCAATGATGGCGACCCCAAGGAGCAGAGCAATCAGATGTGTCGGTCCGAGCGACCCCATATCGCAACCTCCGGGCCGTCGTCTGCGTAGGCCGCTTGCCAGATCCAACCACCGTCTTCGCCGGACCAGCATTGCTGGCCAATATTCGTGACCAAAGCGAGCATGAAGCGTTAGCCGCCTGCTACCACACCAGATCCAGCGAACCCAGACTCCCGCGGGGTGGCTGTCTTTCGTCTCGCTTCTGCCACCCCACCGGACCAGGCGATCGCGATCGCGCGCGAATCTGCGCGATCTGCGCGATCGGGTCACTGGGCGCCGCAAGACGACCGCCGCGGTTGCCCTAGGAATCAAGATCAGGGCCTGCCCGGTGTGAGGGGATGGGCGCCGAACGTCACCAAAGCTGACGGAATCCCGTCATCTTTCGATCGATCGATCGCCCGGCGCCGTGCACAAATCAACGCATGCACGCACCCTGGTCGCGTGGACCTGCCGCTGCCAGCCGCTGGCGATCGCATAGACACGCTGCGCACTCACCCGCGACCAAGCCGCACAGCGACCACACGAACAGTCCGGTGGATGGCTGGCCAGCTGGGCCAGGTATCGCTCGACGTCGCCGAACGTCAGTCGTGCCCGGGTCTGGTCGGCGTTGCGGAACAGGTCGGCGGCCAGCAGCTCGGCACCCTCGATCACGCGCACGGGGTGGGACTGTAGACCGGCTATGGCCTGGGTGCAGCGACTTGTAACCAAGTATTCCAATTCGCGCCGTCCGCAGGACGTCCGCAGCACGGCCAGGGCCCGCTTGCGGTAGCCAACACAACCAACGTGCTGACCTGCGGGTTTGTCGGCCAACCAACACAGCCAACGGTGCAAACGGCCAGCACTAAGTACAGACCGAACTTGGTCAGCACCCACAATGTCATCAATGCGGCGCCGCCGATCAGCAACACTGCCTTGATGATCTGCACCCATGTGGTGCCCTTCATCCCGCCGATCAGCACGTAGACGATCATCAGCAAGCCCACGACCGCGATGACGAGGGCCTGGCCGAGCTCGCTCGAATTGTTGAGCAGCAGGGCTACCAACCCGCCTGCACCCGCCATCTGCGCCAGCAGGTAGAACAGGCATACCGCCAGGGTGGTGGTCGCGGCGGCGAGCCGTATGGGCCGTTGCTTCAGCCGGAAGCTCAGCACGTCGGCCATCGTGAATTTGCCTGCGTTGCGCAGCAATTCGGCGACCAAGAGCAGCGCGACCAGCCAGGCGACCAGGAAGCCGATGGAGTACAGGAAGCCGTCGTACCCGTAGATCGCGATGGCGCCCGCGATGCCGAGAAAGCTGGCGGCCGACAGGTAGTCACCGGAGATTGCGATGCCGTTCTGCGGTCCGGTGAACGCACGGCCTGCGGTGAAGAACTCGGCGGCGGTGGTGTTCTTCTTGCTTGCGCGAATCACGATGTACAACGTGATCGCGACGAAGAGCGTGAAGATGCCGATGTTGGCGGCGGGATTGCCGATAGTGGCAGCGGCCAGGATGTTGGCGGTCACACCGCACCGCCTTCGAGCTTGGCGCGAATCGCTTCTGCGCGCGGATCGAGTTCACGGCTGGCGAACCGGACGTAGATGCCGGTGATGACGAACGTCGACGCGAACTGGCTCCGAGGCCGATGAGAAGGCCGACGTTGATATTTCCCCACACCTTGATGGCCATGAAGTCGTGCGCGAACGCACCGAGCAGAACATAGGCGAAACACCAGACCAGGAACACCGCACTCATAGGAAAGACGAAGCGGCGCAACCTGTTTCGTAGCTCTTGGAAGTCTGGGCTGGCCTGTACAGCCAGATAGTCCTGGCCACACTTACCGGGATTTCCCAGGACGGACGTTGGGTCTCGGGCACGGCGACTCTTGTACTCGATGTGTAATTGTGCGCGGGCCAACCTTGTGAGACCGCGTCACACTCGGCTAGTTCCCAGGCAACTCTAAGCTCAAACCCGCGATCTAGACTGACGCCAATGGCGAAACTGCAGCTAGTTCAGGATCCGGCGGCCGATGCGCTGCTCGATGCCAATCCGTTTGCGCTGCTGGTCGGCATGCTGCTGGACCAGCAGATCCCGATGGAGGTGGCGTTCGGCGGGCCGAAGAAGATCGCCGACCGCATCGGTGGCATCGACGCCCGCGAGATCGCCGATTACGACCCCGAGGCTTTCGCCACGTTGTGCTCCAAAACACCAGCGGTGCACCGTTTCCCGGGCTCGATGGCCAAGCGGATCCAGACTTTGGCCCACGAAATCGTTGACCGCTACGACGGTGAGGCGGCGGGGCTGTGGACGGCCGGTGACCCCGATGGTGCCGAGGTGCTGCGCCGGCTGAAGGGATTGCCCGGGTTCGGCGAGCAGAAAGCGAAGATCTTCCTTGCCCTGCTGGGCAAGCAATACGGCGTGACGCCGAACGGGTGGCGCGAGGCGGCCGGGGACTACGGTAGCGCCGGTTCGTTCATGTCGGTGGCCGACGTGAAAGACGCCGGGTCGCTGGAGAAGGTGCGGTCGTACAAGAAAAAGGCGAAGGCGGCCGCGAAGGCCGCGAAGGCCTGAGCCATTCAGTCCCGCGAAGGCCGCGAAGGCCTGAGCCATTCAGTCCCGCGAAGGCCACCAAGGCCTGACGTCGTACGCGGCCTAGCCTCTTGGTGCTCGTGCTCGTGCTCGTGCTCGTGCTCCAGGTCCAGCTGGGCCAGTGAGGTGATGATGCGGGCGACGACGCGTCCCGTCGACGTGCCGGTGTCCAGGCCTTCCTTCAGAGTCTGCAGCCTGATCCCGCGGTCGGTGAGGTCGGCGACGGTTCGTGTCACTTCGGCGGCTGAGCGGCCGAGCCTGTCGAGCGCGACGACGATGATCGTGTCGCCCGAACGGGCGTAGCTGAGCATCGCGTGCAGACCCGCGCGCGCCCGCTCGGCGGAATCGGACAACTTGTCGGTGAACACCCGCCGCGGGTCGACCCCGGCAGCATTCAGCGCCGCGAGCTGTCCCTCAAGGTTCTGCCCGACGGTGCTGGCTGTGGCGTAGCCCAGCGTGCAGGTCACGAACCGAAGGTCTCACGAGGCCCGCCATCAGCGGAAGAGACAACGTCCGATTGAGTCTGGCTAACTGCTGAACTGTTATGCAAACGTCAACATGCTGGCCGAACGGGGTGAGAGTCGAGTGGCCGCATACAGAGGCGCACCCAAGCGCATGGCGGGCTAGCGTGAAAACCATGAAGCATGTTGCACTCGGAGGTCTGGACGTCTCCCGCCTCGGTCTCGGCTGCATGGGCATGTCCGCGTACTACGCAGGGGCGGGAAGCGATGACGCCGAGTCGGTCCGGACCATCCAACGCGCGCTCGACCTCGGCATCACGTTCCTGGATACGGCCGAGATCTATGGGCCGTACACAAATGAGGAGCTGGTCGGCAGAGCCATCGCAGGCCGCCGCGACGACGTGGTGCTCGCGACGAAGTTCGGCCTCGTCTCGCACCGTGGCGGCACCGACGCAGTCGAAACGATCGACAGCTCGCCGGAGAGCGTCCGGGTGGCCGTCGAGGGATCGCTGCGGCGTCTCAACGTCGACCACATCGACCTGTACTACCAACACCGGGTCGATGCCGATACGCCGATCGAGGAAACGATCGGGGTACTGGCAGAGCTGGTGCAGGCGGGGAAGGTTCGGTACATCGGGCTCTCGGAAGCAGCGCCTGACACCATCCGGCGGGCGCACGCGGTGTATCCCGTCGCCGCGCTGCAGACCGAATACTCATTGTGGACACGCGATCCGGAAGCCGAGCTCCTGCCGCTGACCCAGGAATTGGGGATCGGCTTCGTGCCCTACTCCCCGCTGGGACGTGGCTTCCTGACCGGTCAGATCCGTTCGCGAGCGGACTTGGACCCCAACGACTTTCGCAATCAGAACCCGCGCTTCTCGGAGGAGAACTTCGACCAGAACCTTCGCATCGTCGACGAGGTGCGCGCGGTTGCGGGTGAGCTCGATGCGACGCCGGGCCAGATCGCGCTCGCATGGCTGCTGGCGCAGGGCGACCACATCGCGCCGATTCCAGGAACCAAGCGAATCGAACGGCTGGAGGAGAACGCGGCCGCCGACGGGATCACGCTGAATCAGGATCAGTTGGCCCGGTTGAACGGGATCGCGCCGGCCGCCGGCGATCGCTACGCCGACATGTCCAACATCGACCGTTAGGCGTTGAACGGCTCGCCGTCGAACCGCTCGCGGGTGGCGATCTCCGCGACGGGCTTGCGCTTGAGCTTGGTGAGCTGGCGGACCGGCTTGCCCAGCGGCAGCAGGGCAGCGACCGCATAGGTCTCGGGCATGCCGAGCAGCTCCTTGACCCGCGGCTCCTCGGCCACCGCTGCCGTGGTGAGGACGCCACCGTAGCCCTCGTTGCGGGCGGCCAGCAGAATGTTCCAGGCGAATGGATACACCGACGCGCCCGCGATGACGCCGATCCGGTCGAGGTCTTGATCGAATGCTGCAACGACGGCCAGGTCGACGCAGACCACCAGCACCACGGGCGCGTCGCGCAGCGGTGACCCGGGCGGCACCTCGACTGCGGCGATCGTTTTGGCGTCAACGCCGCACGGCTGCAACGGATTCCACGGTCCCTCACCGTTGCGAAGCTGTGCGATATAGCGGCGAGCGCCTGGGATGGCCAGGTCTGCCAGCCGATTGCGGGTTTGCGGATCGCGGACGACGACCACGTGCGTGCCTTGCCGGTTGCCGCCACTGGGCGCAAAGCGGGCGTTGTCGAGGATGCGCTCGAGCACCTCGTCAGGCAGGGGGTCGTCGGTGTATTCGCGGACCGCGGCGTTGGTGCGCATAACTTCACTCAGATCCATGACCACCATCTTGCCGACCTATGCAATGGTGAAGATATGAAGACCCACCTGAACTGCCCGTGCGGCGAGGCGATCACCGGCAAGGACGAGGACGACCTGGTCGAAAAGGCCCAGGCTCACCTGTCCGAGGCGCATCCCGGTCGGGAGTACGACCGCGACGCCATCCTGTTCATGGCCTACTGATCTGTCGCGAAATGGAATTCCCGGTCGCTAACCGCGAGCGGTAGCGACCGGGAATTCCATTTCGGCGCGAACTAGGGGACGACGGTCGAGCCAATCGTCGGCATAAACTGGCACTGCTTGTCGGTCGTGGTGACCTGGCCGAAGATCGTCGAGAGGATGCTGCCCGAGCCGGTGTCGACGATGGCGGTCAGCGTCGTCGGCCCGTTGGGGTTAATGTCCGGCCGCGGCTTGAGCGTGGCGCTGCCCGACTTGCCCGTGGTGAGGTTGACCCACGTGACGTTCAGCGGCAGCTGCTGCTCGGCCGCCGGGGCGGGCGTGCCGACCGCGGTGAACACATAGGCCGTCTGGCCCGCCGCCGGCCCGGGCGCCGGGATCTTCGCCGGACCCGCAACCGAGATCGCGGTTGCCAGCACATTGCTGCCGTCCTTCAGGCACCCGTTGCTGATCGACGGGTACAAGAAGTCCTGCGTCGGCGGGGCGTCCGCACCGAACGCAGCCGCAGCCGCAGGCGCCGGAGCCGCGGCCGCGTCGGGTGCTGGAGCAGGCGCTGGTGCAGCTTCCGGAGCGGGCGCGGGCGCCGCTTCCGGAGCCTGGGCGGCGGCCACCGGTGCAGCCTCCGGCGCGGGCCCAACGGCGTGCGCCGGGTCGACGCCGGCAGGCAGATGCGCCTCCGCACCGGGCACCGCGCCGGGCGCGGGAACATGCGCGACGAACTGGTTCACCGCCGTCGCCACGTTCGTCGAATCCGGCGGGACCGCCGAATCGCCCGCGAAGGCCGCGGCTGCGGCCATCAGCGTCGAGGCGGCGTTCGTCGGATCGGCGGCGGCCCGCTGGATAGCTGGGCCGATGCTTTGCACCGCCGACAAACCCGGCGCCTGCGACGCATCGATCGGCGGGGGTGGCGCCGGGTCGGCATTGGCCACCGGCGTCACACCGCCAAGCAGTAGTGCGGTCGACGCACCGACCGCGGCTGCGGCGCCGGCGAACGTCGTCCTGATCGCTGACATGGTTTCCCCAATTCGTGGTTGTGGTTGTCGATGCGCGTCGGGCGCCGCCGTCACGGCAGCGCGGACAGCGGCATCAGCAGCGGCGCCAGACGCGCTGGGTGTCGCCGCGGGTGCCGCGGCGGCGGGAGCGGCGGGCGCCGCGGCGGCGGGAGCGGCGGGCGCCGCGGCGGCGGGAGCGGCGGGTGCCGCGGCGGCGGGAGCGGCGGGTGCCGCAGCGGGCTTGGCCCCCACCAAACCGGAGGGCATCAGCGCCGCCAGGTCACCGGGGAACGAAAGCTGTTGCGGCAGAGGCACGGGAAGGAACGGCACGTTCGGCACATTCATCTCGCCCGAAGGGATCAGGTTCTGCGGGGCCGTCGCTGGTGCGGGCGCAGCGGCCGGGGCAGCGGCCGGAGCCGGAGGCTGCGGAAGAGTGACCGACGCGGTTGCGGCTGGCGCAGGCGTGGCGGGGGTAGCGGGGGCGGCAGCCTGAGCACCGCCGAGCACCGAGGTGAGGCCTTGTATGAGCTGCGACGCCAGGGCCGGATTGGTTGCGAGCTGCTGGAGGAACGGCAGACCCGGCACGGTCGGGGCCGGTGCGGTGGGGCTGGGGGCGCCGCCGGTTCGGCTGCGGCCGTCGCGCTGAGCCCCAGCGCGAGGCCAGCCGCACCCGCGGCAGCGATCATGCTGGTGGCAAGCATTTTGCTGGTGAATTTCATGGTTCTTCCAATCCGTTGTCGGCACGCCTGCGCTCGAAGTTATCGAGTTACTGGTGTTACTCAAGTGACACGTGTGGTGGTTATTCAACCGTTACGGATGTGAAGGCTTACGGTGATGGCTCGCTAGAGTCGGGCGCATAAACGCCTCCACTGCCGCCGCTTCGACCGCTCCGCGCATGCCCGCCCGCCTGGCCGCCGCGGCGCCGGTGCTGTTGGCGATCAGCATCGCCGCGCGATTCGCGTTGACCTACCTGGTGCCGCACGGCGCCAACTTCGTCGACTTGCATGTCTATGTCGGCGGCGCGGAAATGCTCGATCATCCGGGCAAGCTCTACGACTACGTCTATGCCGACCAGACGCCCGACTTCCCGCTTCCGTTCACTTACCCGCCCTTCGCGGCCGTCGTGTTCTATCCGCTGCACCTGCTCCCGTTCGGATTTCTCGCGTTCGCCTGGCAATTGGGCACCATCGCCGCGCTCTACGGAGTGGTGCGGATCAGCCAGCGACTGCTGCCGGGAGGGGGTGACTATCGCATTGCGATGGTCTGGACCGCCGTCGGCATCTGGATCGAGCCACTGCGCAGCAATTTCAACTACGGGCAGATCAACGTGCTGCTCGTGCTGGCCGTGTTGTACGCGGTGTACAGCACGCGTTGGTGGGTGTCCGGGCTGCTGGTCGGGCTTGCCGCGGGCGTGAAGCTGACGCCCGCGGTGTCCGGTCTCTATTTCGTCGGCGCCCGGCGATGGGCCACCGTGGTGTTCTCGGCGGTGGTGTTCGTCGGCACGGTCGCGGTCTCGGCGTTGGTCGTCGGCGACCAAACCCGTTATTACTTCACCGAATTACTCGGCGATGCCCACCGCGTGGGCCCGATAGGAACATCGTTCAACCAGTCGTGGCGCGGCGGGATCTCGAGGATTCTCGGGCACGACGCGGGCTACGGGCCGCTGGTGTTGGCCGGGATCGCGGTCACGGCGGTGCTCGCCGTGCTGGCCTGGCGCGCCGTCGGTGGTGCGACCGACCGGCTCGGCGCCATCGTCGTCGTGCAACTCTTCGGGCTGCTGGCGTCGCCGATCTCGTGGACGCATCACTGGGTGTGGCTGATCCCGCTGATGATCTGGCTGCTGCACGGCCCCCTGCGCGAGCGGCTGGGCGCACGGGTGATCGGCTGGGGCTGGCTCGCCCTGACCGTGGTCGGGGTGCCGTGGCTGCTGAGCTTCGCGCAGCCGACGATCTGGGAGATCGGGCGGCCGTGGTATCTGGCCTGGGCCGGCCTGATCTACACCGCCGCGACGGTGGTGACCTTGGCGTGGATCGCCTCTACGGGCTCCCGACGATCTCGTTTATCTCTCGCGCCATCCCAAGATCGTTCTCGGTGATGCCGCCTGCGGAGTGCGTGACCAACGCGAAAGTGACTGTGCGCCAGCGGATATCGATGTCCGGGTGGTGATCTTTTTCCTCGGCTTTCTCAGCCACCCGACGCACGGCGTCGATGCCGTCGAGGAAGGCGGGAAATTTGATCGAGCGGCGCAGGGCGCCGTCGGCGCGCTCCCAGCCGGGAAGGTCGGGCAGTGCGGCGTCTACTTGGTCGTCCGTTAACACAGCCATGGGTTAAACGTACCGCCGTGGGTTGGGCCGGAGGTATGGGTCGCCTTAACTGGAACCCAATAGAGTTCTCCAGCAAGATTGTGGATGTGCGCGGCTTCGTAGACGACGGACCAACGTCGCCGCAATCCGCCGCCATGGGAACCGACGTGCGCGTGGCGGTCCGTGCGCTGGAGCCCAGGGGTGGTCGGTCGACCGTCGTGCGTCGGCGCGTTTCCACACAAGTGATGGTCGGCGGTGGGCTCTTTGGCGCCGTGCTCATCGTCCTCGTGGTTTCGGTCATCTGGGTCTCGGACGATTCGAAACATCCGCATGTCCAACCGAATCCGTCTCCGCTCCCGACCTCCGCGCCAGCACCAGCCTCCAGCCCAACCGTGGCCGCAGGGCCGATGCCGCTGCCCGCCACCACGGCTCAGCAGCCGCCCCCTGCCGACACCCCTGCAGCGCCGGTTGAGGCGATGTCGCCCTCCCAGATGACGGCTGAGACGATCACGTCCGCCCCACCCCCGCCGCCGCGACACCGACGGCAGCGCGGGTTGTTCACCCATCTGTTCCCAAGCGGATAGAGCGCCGTATACCGTCGCGTGCAGTGTCAAACCAGATCGTCGTCGCGGGTGCACTGATCTCGGGTTCCTTGCTGCTGGTGGCCCAGCGTGCGCGGCCACCGGAGTTGGCAGGCCTGTGGGAGCTGCCGGGTGGAAAGGTGGCGGCGGGGGAGAGCGACGTCAGCGCACTGGCCCGCGAACTGTGTGAGGAACTCGGCGTCAACGTGACGGTCGGGCCACGCATCGGCGCCGACGTGGCGTTGAACGACAAGATGACGCTGCGCGCCTACCGGGTCACGCAGACCGGCGGCGCGTTGCATCCCAACGATCACCGCGCGCTGCGGTGGGTTGGCGCCGACGAGCTCGACGGCCTGCCGTGGGTGCCCGCCGACCGCGCATGGGTCGGTGAGCTGACACTCCTCCTGCGGAGCGGTGTCGCGGTGCGCCCGGCGGTCGAGTCCGACCGCGCGGGCATCGCGTCGGTCGTCGTCGAAGCCTATCGGCACGAGTTCTCCACTCTGTCTCGCAACATGGACAAAATCGCGGCCGCGCTCACGCCCGCGGTCGAGGTCGACAGGTTTTTCGTCGCGGACCGCTGCGGCGACATCATCGGGGCCATCGCCTGCACCGACCACACCGGCCGCGCAGTGCGGGTAAAGGCCGCGGACTGGCGCCGCCATCTGGGCGTTGTACCAGGCGCGTTAGCGGCGCGAATCCTGGCTCCGCAGTGGATGTCTCAGCTCGACTATCCAGCCGCGACGGGCTACCTCGAGTTCGTCGCCGTGGCCGAGCGTGCCCGTCGCCAGGGCATCGCCACCAAGCTCGTCGAGGCCGTCATCGACCAGACCCACTACACCGACTTCGAGCTCGAGGTCACCGACGTCAATACGCCTGCGCGCGACTGCTACCGCAAGATCGGGTTCGTCGACGTGAGACGGAAGAAAGAGAAGTTCGCTCGTGTCAAGGGTTTCCGCGAACGCATCTACATGCGTTACAGCCGCTAGCCGACCCGCCAGCCGTCGCGGAACACCATCCTCTCCCGCTTGCCGTCGATCTCGAATTGGTGGGTCGCTCACACGGCAGCGCACCGTCGTCGTACGCCCATCACCGACGGCAGTTGCGCGCGATCCGCTGCAGACCATCCGCCACCCTGCTTGTGCACCGCCTTGCGTGCGACATGCCAGACCTGTTGATCGATATCCCTCCGGATCTGTTGTGCGGCAGGGATATTTACCTTTATCAGATCGTTCAACTGCTGCATCAGTTTTGGCTTCAACGGTTCGGTGCACCGTTGGCGCGGGTCGTGCGCGTGGGGCCAGCACGACGCGGTGTGGTTCTGCATCTTCACCGCGTGGGGCATGCTGGGCGCCGACGTCTCAGCGGTGCAGCCGCACTTGGACGTCGGCAAGCTCTGCGGCTGGTGGTGGCCGGGCGAGGACGTTGTCATGGTCGACCGGGCCGCCGAACAGGCTCCGACAGCCCGATATCGCGACGGCTGGTCGGCGAGCGCCTAGTAATGCAACCGGTCGTTCACCACTCGCACGCCGGAGTGGCGCAGCGAGTAGATCGGGTGCATCAAGACCGGGTGTCGGCAGTGCGGGCAGGACTCCTGCGACCGATTCGCAGACGAGAACGTCAGATGGTGGCACGCCGCACACCGGACGATGTAGAAGGCGCCAATCCAATTGAGCAGTCCGAGGTAGATCGCCGCGGTCGCGGCGGTCCCCAGAACGGCGATGACTCCGATGGTGAAAACCTCTTCAACCGTCATGGCATCAACCTCCTAACCACCCTTGACGTGTTACTGCCACGGTAGCCGCGAAAACTGTGAGCGCCCTATGCCGAGTCTGAATCTTTGCGAGATCTGGGCGGCTAACCGTCGGACACAAGCTCAGGTTCGGCGGTCCTGTCGAGCGCGCTTGAACACTTTTGTCAGCTCCTTGCCCCGCAACCCGTTGCGTTCGGCCCTGCTGACAGCGTGAACGACCACCGGACACCGTTTGCAGCGCGGCTGGCTGCGACAGCACTTCTTCTTGGGCCTGAGATCTGCGAGCTTGCTTGGCTTCAAGTGACGGGCATCTCTCGTTTTCGTGTTCGGCCGATCGCACTGCGACAATTACCAGCGTGGATTTCCGGAACGTCGCCATCGTGGCACACGTCGACCATGGCAAGACGACCCTCGTCGACGCGATGCTGCGGCAGTCGGGCGCCCTGACACACCGCGGCGACGACTCCACGGAGCGAATCATGGACTCGGGTGACCTTGAAAAGGAAAAGGGCATCACGATCCTGGCCAAGAACACGGCCGTGCACCGCCATCACGCCGACGGCAGCGTGACGGTGATCAACGTCATCGACACACCCGGCCACGCCGACTTCGGTGGAGAGGTGGAACGCGGGCTGTCCATGGTCGACGGCGTGCTGTTGCTCGTCGACGCGTCCGAGGGCCCGTTGCCGCAGACCCGCTTCGTGCTGCGCAAGGCGCTGGCCGCCCACCTGCCGGTGATCCTGGTGGTCAACAAGACCGACCGACCCGACGCGCGCATCGCCGAGGTCGTCTCCGACAGCCACGACCTTCTGCTCGACGTCGCGTCCGACCTCGACGACAATGCCCAGAAGGCCGCCGAGGAGGCCCTCGGGCTGCCGACGCTCTACGCCTCGGGGCGGGCCGGCGTGGCCAGTACCGTCGAGCCGGCCAACGGCGAGGTCCCCGAAGGCGACAACCTCGACGCGCTGTTCGATGTCCTGTTGGAACACATTCCGCCGCCCAGCGGCGATCCCGAGGCCCCGCTGCAGGCGCTGGTGACCAACCTCGACGCATCGGCGTTCCTCGGCCGACTGGCGCTCATCCGCATCTATAACGGCCGGCTCCGCAAGGGCCAGCAGGTGGCGTGGATGCGTGAGGTGGACGGCGTTCCCGTCGTCACGAATGCCAAGATCACCGAGCTGCTGGCCACGGAAGGCGTCGACCGCAGTCCGACTGAGGAGGCGATCGCCGGCGACATCGTGGCCGTCGCGGGTCTGCCCGAGATCATGATCGGCGACACGCTGGCCGACACTGAGCACGCACACGCGCTGCCGCGCATCACCGTCGACGAGCCGGCGATCTCGGTGACCATCGGTACGAACACCTCGCCGCTGGCTGGCAAGGTGTCCGGGCACAAGCTCACAGCCCGCATGGTCCGCAACCGGCTGGACCAGGAGTTGGTCGGCAACGTCTCGATCCGGGTCGTCGACATCGGTCGCCCTGACGCGTGGGAGGTCCAAGGCCGCGGCGAGCTGGCTCTGGCCGTGCTCGTCGAGCAGATGCGCCGGGAGGGTTTCGAGCTCACCGTCGGCAAGCCGCAGGTGGTCACCCGAACGATCGACGGGAAGCTGCACGAGCCGTTCGAAGCGATGACCATCGACTGCCCCGAGGAGTTCGTCGGGGCCATCACTCAGCTAATGGCCGCCCGCAAGGGCCGTATGGAGGAGATGACGAACCACGCCGCAGGCTGGGTCCGGATGGACTTCATCGTGCCGAGCCGTGGGCTGATCGGCTTCCGGACCGACTTCCTGACGCTGACCCGTGGCACCGGCATCGCCAACGCGGTGTTCGACGGCTACCGGCCGTGGGCCGGCGAGATCCGGGCCCGGCACACCGGGTCGCTGGTGTCGGACCGGTCCGGCTCGATCACGCCGTTCGCGATGATCCAGCTCGCCGACCGCGGCCAGTTCTTCGTCGAGCCGGGGGAGGACACCTACGAGGGGCAGGTCGTCGGGATCAACCCGCGCGCGGAGGACCTCGACGTCAACGTCACGCGCGAGAAGAAGCTGACGAACATGCGCTCATCGACTGCCGACGTCATCGAGACGTTGGCCCGTCCGCTGGACCTGGGCCTCGAACAGGCGATGGAGTTCTGCGCTGAGGACGAGTGCGTTGAGGTGACGCCCCAGGTGGTCCGGGTACGCAAGGTCGAGCTCAACGCGACCAGCCGCGCCCGCAGCCGTGCGCGTGCCAAGGCGCGCGCCTAAGCTCCGTACGACGCAGCAGTTGGGCCCCTCCACATTGAGGAGGCCCAACTGCCGAGTTACTACTTGCCGGCCTTCTTGGCCGTCGCGTGGCGGCCACCCGTAACTCCCTTATTCGCGGTGTCGTGTGACCGCGCCGAGGTCGAGTTGGCCCCGGTGCCGCTCGGCGCCTGATGCTTCGGACCGGTCGGCTTGGCGGGTTTGGCCGGGGTGCCTGTGGACGCACCGGTGGTGTCCGCCTCGCCCGATGCGGTATCGCCCTTCGTGCTGTCGGTGCCGTCGCCCTTGGTCGTGTCGGCCGGAGTGGCTGCGTGGGCGGTGCCTGCCGACTCGAGCAGTTCGCCGTGCTTTGAAGGGCGCTACCGGGTGGATCGGCTGCCACTTTCCAGCCGCGGCCCAATTAGGTGGCCACCACCGGCCACCGCTAACTGCATCCGATGGCCCCGACGCGTTGTGCTGTCGCCGGACCTACGGCTTTCGGGCCTGCCGATACCCTGAGTGGCGTGCCGCCGAGACTAGTCCGCATCACTGCCGCGATATCCGCGCTGATGCTGCTGATATCGGGATGTACGGTCAGCCCTCCGCCGGCGCCGCAAAGCACCAACACCTCGGAGGCCACGCCACCTCCGCCGACGCGCGCGATGCAGATCATCATGGCCATCGACTCGATCGGCCCCGGGTTCAACCCGCACCTGCTCTCCGATCAGTCGCCAGTGAACGCGGCGATCAGCTCGCTGGTGCTGCCCAGCTCATTTCGGCCGATTCCGGATCCGAACTCGCCCACTGGATCTCGCTGGGAGCTCGACAGCACACTGCTGGAGTCGGCGGAGGTCACCAGTCAGAACCCGTTCACCGTCACCTACAAGATTCGGCCCGAGGCGTCGTGGACGGACAACGCCCCGATCGCCGCCGACGACTTCTGGTACCTGTGGCGTCAGATGGTCAGCCAACCCGGCGTCGTGGACCCGGCAGGCTACGACCTGATCACCGGAGTGCAATCCATCGAGGGCGGCAAGACGGCGGTGGTGACGTTCTCGCAGCCGTACCCCGCGTGGCGCGAGCTCTTCACCAACATCCTGCCGGCCCACATCGTCAAGGACGTGCCCGGCGGATTCGCGGCCGGATTGGCGCGCGCGCTGCCGGTCACCGGTGGCCAGTTCCGCGTGGAAAGCATCGACCCGCAACGCGACGAGATCCTGCTGGCCCGCAACGACCGATACTGGAGCGCGCCCGCCAAGCCCGACCAGGTGCTGTTCCGGCGCGGCGGCGCGCCCGCCGCGCTTGCGGATTCGATCCGCAACGGCGACACGCAGGTCGCTCAGGTGCACGGCGGCGCGGCGGCGTTCGCGCAACTGTCCGCGATTCCCGACGTGCGGACCGCGCGCATCGTCTCGCCGCGGGTCATGCAGCTGACGCTGCGGGCCCAGCAGCCCGCACTCGCGGATTCCCAAGTGCGCAAAGCGATTCTGGGTCTGCTCGACGTCGACCTGCTCGCGTCGGTGGGTGCCGGCGACGACAACACCGTCACCCTCGCGCAGGCCCAGGTGCGGTCCCCGTCGGACCCGGGCTACGTCCCGACTGCGCCGCCCGCGATGACAAAGGAGGGCGCGCTCACGCTGTTGGCCAGTGCGGGCTATCAGGTCGAGCCGGTCGAGACGACGTCGCCGCCGACGCCGGGCACGCCCGCGCCGGAGAACAACCGCGGGCGCATCACCAAGGACGGCGTTCCGCTCACGCTCGTGCTCGGCGTGGCCGCCAACGACCCGACCGCGGTCGCGGTCGCCAACACGGCCGCCGACCAACTGCGCAACGTTGGCATCGCGGCATCGGTGGCTGCGCTGGATCCGGTTGCGCTGTACGGCGATGCGCTGATCAACAACCGCGTCGACGCCGTCGTCGGCTGGCATCAGGCCGGCGGCGATCTCGCGACCTCGCTGGCGTCGCGATACGGCTGCCCTGCGCTGGAAGCGACGGCGGTTTCGACCGCCACCGCTGGCACAACGTCGTCGCCGTCGCCGTCCCCGACTAGCAGTGCGCCGCCGCGGCCGACCACGACAGCGACGCAGACCACCCCAAGCCCGGCACCGGAATCCGGTCAGCTCGTCCAGGCACCCAGCAATATCACCGGCATCTGCGACCGCAGCATTCAGCCGAAGATCGAGGCGGCGCTCGACGGCACCGAAGACATCGGCGAGGTGATCAAAGCGATCGAACCCCGGCTGTGGAACATGTCGACCGTGCTGCCGATCCTTCAGGACACCACGGTCGTCGCGGCGGGCCCGAGCGTGCAGAACGTCAGCCTGTCCGGGGCCGTGCCGGTGGGCATCGTCGGCGACGCCGGAAAGTGGGTCAAGGCGCCGCAGTGATCACTTCACGCATGGGGTGTTCGTCCCGGCCATCTCGGTGAGATCGGTCGGGGCTGGCGCATGAGTGCCGCTGGCCGTGGCGTCGACAGTGGTGACCAGGGTCGCGGTGGCCGCCGGGGTGCTGCCGGAAATGTATTGAGCGGCGGGGAAGTCGGCGCCGATGGTCAACTGCACCGTGTCGGGCGCGACGGCGTCGGAGGCGGTGGCGGTGAGCTGAAGCCGATCAGCCAGCGCGTGCGCGGCGTCTCCGGCGCCGGGTCCGTAGGCGATGGTGCTTGTATCGGCCAGGCTGTCTGCGGTGGTAACCGTCCCTGCGGTCAGTCCGTCGGCGCCGAACGATTGCTCAACGGCTGATCCCAGACCGGCATGGCTGGTGGCGTTGACGACGTCGAGTGTCGTTGGGACAGAATGAGATTGCGTGGGACTGGGGGAATGTGGGGGTGATCCGTTGGTGAAGAGATTGTGCACGATGGCCCGGATACCTTGCACGTCAACGATGTTGACGTCCTCGCCTCGGGTGTCCTGGCCGAATTCGCTGATCGGCAGTGTGTAGAGTCTCAAGGAGTTGTCGGTCAGCGCTGCGGCGTGGTCGACGAAGCCGGCGAGGTCTAACCCGGCATCCACGGCGATGTTCTGCTGGGCGACCTGGATCAGGTTGCGTAACTCACTCGGACTGGACAGCGCTCCGCCGTGGCGCAGCGCAGTCACCAAGGACACGATGAATGCCTGCT
>CAVYPI010000119.1:0-60163 GCA_963770125.1 uncultured Actinomycetota bacterium
GACTTGGTGCTGACGTGCTCCTGATAGCGCACCACATGGTCGTTGACCGTCATTGTTTACTGTCTTTTACTCGTGTGGATTCGGTGCGGCCGACTCGTTGACGAGCTGGCTTGCCGACTCGGCCAGAGTGGTGGTCGGGCGCAAGCTCTGTTTCAGTAGCGGCCAAGGCGCGCAGCTTGCGCACGAATTGCGCGACGGTGGTGCCGACTTCGCCTCGGGGCCGTCCTTTGGACGAAGTGCAGCCGTGACGGTGGCTCGGTGAGGCTTCGGCGAGGAGCGGATGAGGTCGTGGATGCTGGCCTGACGATGGCGCCTGGTTCGGCGTCGTGATGAACAGTTGGGCAGGTCGCTTTCGGCCAACCAGCGGCTGTAGTCGTTGATCACGAGGTGACGTTGGTGGTTCGCCGTCGATTGGGACGTTGCGTGGCCAGGACGTTCGGCCGGCGGACTCGCCCGGGTCACGAACGGCCGCCGCAGTGGTCCATTTCTTCGTTGCTGAGCGGGCGCTGCATTCTGCGGGCAGGAATGCTCGATGAACTGTTCTGCTCCAATACCATGGTCTGCCTGCGGCGATCGACAGCTCTAAACACGCCGCGGAGATCCGGGGGGAACTCCGACCAGCTGATCGTGTGACGTCTGGCTTTCATGAACGCGATGCCCTGGATGCGGTCGGACGATGCTGGTTGGCCGAATCGAAGCCGAGTACTGAACCCAGTCGTGCAGCACGTGTGTCACGTCGTCACCGAGATCGAGTGGGATCCCAGTCGCGAAAGGAGTCGCGCCGTCGGCGTAGTGGTAGCGGTCGGACCGAACGGGTGGAGTTTGTCGACCGCCGACGCCGACCAGGTCGGTGGCGACGTAGTACGGCCGAGTCCTTCAGGTGGGCATTACGTCGCGCGATAGGTAGGACGACGTGGGTTGCTGTGCGAGAGACGGATCGGTCGACTCGCTCGTCGACGTAGGCGATCTCGTTTTCCGTTGTTCTTCACGATAGTGGAGTCGCCCGTAGGGTTTGTCGACCACGTGTATTCCTTATTTGCTGTTTTGATCTCAAGGCCGTCTGGGTCACCGGGAGCGCACGTTTGAGTCGTGTTCATGGTTCGTTCCGTTCGAGGTTCCTGACGTGGTTGGGCTCTGGCCAGTAGTTCTACGCGGCGTGACGGTCCGACGACGGTCAGGCTGTGCGTTGGTCAGATCGCGGTGAAGCCGCTATTCACCAGCTACGGTCGCGCCGGTGAGGTGCTCGCTTGCGGCGACGCGAGGAAGACGATCACCTCGGCGATCTCGGTCGGTCCGCGGCCGCTGAACGGCGTCGCGAATCCAGCTTAACCCGTCGCGTAATGCGCCGACACCACCGCGGCGCGGGCGGCCCGGGCGCGACGGTGTCACGCGTATCCCGTTGGCGCCGAACGCCGCCGCCCAGGACCGGGCGAAAGATTCCAGCGCCGCCTTGGCGGCGGCGGTGACCGGCGCGAAGGGGACGCCGACCGACGCGCCCATCGAGGAGATGTTACGATCGCGCCCGACCCGCGGCGATCATCTTGGCAGCAGCGCCGCGGTCGAAAGAAGGGTGCGCGCACGTCGACGTCGACATCATGTCAACGACTCGACGTCCTGCTCCGACGTCGGACCGGCCGTGACCTGTGGCCGCGTCGTTGACCAGTACGTCCACGTACCGGCTCTGTTCGGCCAGGCGTCGCACGGATCTGATGTCGTTCAGGTCGGCGGCGATGACTGCGACCGCCACCTTTTGCCTCGTCACCGCGACGGTCTGCGCGCCGTCTTTGGGCGTCGGCGCCCGGTAATGACGATGCTGGCGCCGTGCGCGGCGAACAGCTTGCGGCTCCTGTCCTATTCCGGCGGTCGCGCGAGTCGCGACTAGCACCTCGTTGGTCATCAGTTTCATTACACGCTCCTAGTCCCGCGTTATACGTTGACGTGGTTGCGGCTTAGGCCAAACAGTCTCGGCGGCTGGGCCTGAATTTTATGTGAGTGGCGGTGAGGGCCTCGAACGCGTGCGGTGTTCGGACGCAGTTTTCGGAAGGTCAGCGGGGCCGGCGCTGGCGGCGCGAGGCGGAGGGGTCGGCGTCGATCCGCGCGATGGTGGCGTTGTCTCCATCGATCCTGGCGTGGTCGGGAGGCGCTGGATCATCGCGTCGTTGACCAGGTCGGAGTGGACGGCCGCGGCCTTCGCCACGGTTCCAACCTCCTGGTGATGTACTGGCAGCGGACGTCGCGGCTGGTTTCCTCGCTGACGACGTCGGCGATCTGTGCTGGGAGAGCCGCTCAAGGCCGGCGGGTAGACGATTGGTCTTGGCGTAGTCTGCGGTTCGAGCAGGGCGGTCACGCACAGGTCGGCGGCGTCCGCGCCGCTGATCCAGGCCGGGCGGGGTATCGCCGAAGCAGTTGGCGAACACTCTGGTCTCTCGGATCGCGCCCTAGTGCGCTAGGAGCACGTTTCGTAGAAGAACGCGCTGATTCGAGGACGCGGATTCACCCCGAGGTCGACCATCAGCTCTTCCCCAAGGGCGAACTCTCGCGAGATTTTGCTCGGGCCGTCGTGATCGACTGTGCGCGCGAATTGATTACGATGTGGGGCGAGGAGTCGAGCGGGTGGATCACCGAGGCCAAATTGGCGAGCGCGGTCGCGACGCCGCCGCGACCGGAGACGCGAATACACCGCACCGACTCCGTCCAGCGCGGGCCCAACGTTCGGCGGTCGCGCAGGTTGCTGACGAGGTTTGTACTGGAATCGCGTAGCCGCTCGGCGCGTTCGTCGTCGAGCGTACGAACGCCCGCACGAGCGCGCCCCGCCGCTGCAGCTGTTGGACCAGGGGCCCGGGTGCCGCCATGGCCGCCCGTCGCCCCGATGACTGCACCTCTTCTCGATCGCTGTCGACATGCCACGCAGGCCCTTCCGTCTGAATCTGGTTTCAGGACTCAGGGTAGACGGGTGGGGAAGCATTGTCAAACGCTGCTAGTATGGTTATGACCAGGAGTTCGGTTGACGCTCAGGAGGCCGGGCCGGCCAGCTTTGAAGTACAGCGGGTGCGCGACTGCTCGATCAAGCGCACCCTGGACGTCGTCGGGGAGAAGTGGACGTTGCTGGTGCTGCGCGAGGCGTTTTACGGCGCGCGCCGCTTCGAGGAGTTCCTCGCCAACGTCGGCTGTGCGCGAACCTTGCTCAGTGAGCGACTCGCCACGCTCGTCGAGCACGGCGTGCTGCACCGCGAGCCTTATCGCGAACCCGGCCAGCGTGAACGCCATGAATACCTGCTCACCGAAAAAGGCCATGACTTGTTCGCGGCCTTGGTCGTATTGATGCAGTGGGGGGACCGATGGGAAGCCGGCCCCGAGGGAGGGCCCGTGGTGGTCAGGCACCGTGACTGCGGCGAGCCGCTGCACGTGGAGCTGCGGTGCGCGCACAAGCATCGCGTGTTCGAGGTCGAGGAAACCGAATCCGGGCCCAGGCACGGCCTGACTCATCAGTCGAACAGCTGACTGCGATGGCTCCGGGCGTGTCATTAGGGACCGACACGGAGCAGCAGCAGCACGTTATCGGGTACTTCCTCGCACGCGCGACGACCATAGATGGAAACCGGTGCGGGACAGCATGATAACGAAACGGCGGGGTTCATGGATATCTGCTGTTATCCATGAGTAGTCGTTCGAGCATTGCTTCAGGGAGTCGGCGCCGCACCGCCTCGACGGTCACGAATTTCGTACCCAGCGCGGCCTTTGGCAGTCCTGCCCGATTGGGCGTCGGCAGGACGTCGTCGCGTTCGCCAAGGCATACCGTCAGGACTTCGCTCCGATCGCCACGCTGCTCGCCGGCGATCCCGAGCGTGTTATCGACCTTCATTGGACTACCCGCAGGGACAAGCTGGCGCAACGATGGTGGAATCAGCATTTTCCGAGCCGCCCATGGAAGAGACCTCAAATCCCCACCTGCGACGACTTGATCGGGCGATTCCGGATTGGTCTGCTCAGTAGTGTTGTGGCACTACACTTCACAGAAGTTCGGCGCGACAGATGAACTGGGCAAGGACATGCATTGCTCGCATGGAAAACGACGACTGACAAGCTCGGCCAGGCGCTAACCCGCCGGCGGCCGACGCATTGGGACCACGTTCGGCGCGGTCGACGCGACCGGACGCCCCAACGGCGCGGCCTTCCCGCCGTCGCATTCGGTGATGTAGTCCGCGTAGACCGTCAATGTGGTCACGTAAGAGGCGTGCCCGAGCATCTTCGACACCGCCATGTAATGCTCCCCCGCGCTCAAACTCATAACCGCGAACGCGTGCCGCAGATCAGGTCGCCGCCCTAGACCGTGCGGGCCAAACGGTCCGCGAGCAGCTCGGCGAACCGTGCCGGATCCTCGAGTGCGCCGCCTTCAGCGAGAAGTGCTGTGCCGTATAGCAATTCGGCCGTCTCAGCGACCGACGGATCGTCACCGCGGTCTTTGTGCGCCTGGCGCAGGCCGGTGACGAGCGGATGATTCGGGTTGAGTTCGAGGATCCGCTTACTGACCGGAACGTCCTGCCCGGAAGCCCGGTAGATGCGCGCGAGCGCCGGTGTGATGTCGAAGGCGTCGGTGATCAGGCAGGCCGGCGATTCGGTCAGGCGGGTAGACAGCCGCACTTCCTTGACGTGCTCACTCAAGGTCTCCTTCAACCAGGTCAGCAGGTCGGCGAACTCTTTCTCCTGCTCCTCGCGCTCGGCCTCGTGCGCCGTCTTTTCCTCCTCGGAGTCCAGGTCCACCTCTCCCTTGGCCACCGACTGCAGCGGTTTGCCGTCGAACTCGGTCACGCTTCCCACCCAGACCTCGTCGACCGGGTCGGTGAGCAGCAGGACCTCGTAGCCCTTGGCCTTGAACGCCTCGAGGTGCGGCGACTTCAGGATGTGCTGACGCGTCTCGCCGGTCGCGTAGAAGATCTGCTTCTGACCTTCCTTCATGCGCTCGACGTACTCGGCGAGGGTGGTGGGTTCCTCGTCGCTATGCGTCGAGGCGAACGAGGAAATCCGCAGCAGGGTGTCCTGGTTGTCGAAGTCCGACAGCAGGCCCTCTTTGAGGACCCTGCCGAACTGGGTCCAGAAGGTGCGGTAGTCCTCCGGGCGCTCGGACTGCAGATCCTTGATCGTGGAGAGGACCTTCTTGGTCAGACGGCGACGGATCGCCTTGATCTGCCGATCCTGCTGCAGGATTTCGCGGGAAACGTTGAGCGACATGTCCTGTGCGTCGACAACGCCTTTGATGAAGCGCAGGTACTCCGGCATGAGCTGGTCGCAATCGCCCATGATGAACACGCGCTTGACGTACAGCTGTATCCCGATGTGGGCGTCGCGGTTGAACAGATCGAACGGGGCGTGCGACGGGATGAACAGCAGGGCCTGGTACTCGAAGGTGCCCTCGGCCTTCATCGCGATGACCTCGAGCGGGTCGTCCCAGGCGTGCGCGATGTGCTTGTAGAACTCCTTGTACTCCTCGTCGGAGACCTCGTCTTTGGGCCTGGCCCACAGCGCCTTCATCGAGTTGAGGGTCTCGGTTTCGATGGTGACGGTCTCTTCGCCACCCTCTTCGCTGGCCGGGGTACGTCGCTCGACCTCCATCCGGATGGGCCAGGCAATGAAGTCGGAGTACTTCTTGACCAGGTTCCGGATCCTCCACTCCGAGGTGTAGTCGTGCAGTTCGTTCTCGGCGTCCTCGGGCTTGAGGTGCAGGGTGACCGACGTTCCCTGCGGAGCGTCGTCGACGGATTCGATGGTGTAGGTGCCATCGCCGCTCGATTCCCATCTGGTGGCCTCGCTCTCGCCGGCCTTACGGGTGAGCAACTCGACCTTGTCGGCCACCATGAAGACTGAGTAGAAACCGATACCGAACTGACCGATCAGCTCTTCCGAGGCGGCCGGGTTCTTGGCCTCGCGCAACTGCTGACGCAGCTCGGCGGTACCCGACTTGGCCAGAGTGCCTATCAGATCCACCACCTCGTCGCGCGTCATACCGATGCCGTTGTCGCGAATGGTTAGGGTGCGTGCTTCCTTGTCCGCCTCGATGTCGATGTGCAGGTCGGAGGTATCGACGTTCAGGTCCTTGTTGCGGAACGCTTCAAGCCGCAGCTTGTCCAGTGCATCGGAGGCGTTCGAGATCAACTCCCGCAGAAACGAATCCTTGTTGGAGTAGACCGAGTGGACCATCAGATCCAGCAGTTGACGTGCCTCGGCCTGAAACTCCAACTGCTCGACACGCGCGTTCATAAGACTCCGTTCGTCGCCATAGCGTTCGAATCTAGCGAGATGCGGATCGTGCATGGCCTACTGGCCTTTGATCAGCGGTCGCCAGTGGTGACAAACATGAACAGCGAGCAGCGGAACGCTTGAGGTGACGTGAGCGCCTCGAACCCAAGACCGGCTCGAACCCGCGACCAACTCATTATGAGTCCTGTCCCAGCGAGCGCGATGTGCCACACGCGGTGAACACTGCGTTGAGCTGGCAAACAGTGTGAACCCTCCACAAAGCCTCCACGCTCGGGGCGGTTACAGATAACTGAAACCCTCCAGAGGTCAACCGGAAGTCATCGGAGGTCACCTATAACTGCAGGTCATAACTGATTTATGGATCATCTGCCGAGCAACGCCGCAGGTCAGCGGTTAACTGGGCCGCTGACTCTTAATCAGCGGGTCCGGGGTTCGAAACCCTGACGGCGCACCAAGCCAAACTGCAGGCCAGACAAAAACCATGTCTGGCCTGCAGTCTTCGGGATTCCGACGGAGGCACGGCATGACGTATAACCCGCTACATATGGGAAGCGGCGATCCCGCTCGCAGCCGCAAAGACTACTACCCGGCGTGGCTGGACAACCTCGCCGCCGACGACGTCACCGGGGAAGGCACGGCGTGGGACGGCGCCATACAGGGCGCGGCGTGCCCCTTGGCGTTGTGGTCCTGGTTACGCGCAACGTCGCCGGCGAGGTTCGAAACCTGACGTCGCACTCAGCGTGAACATTCGGTACGCGTCCCCGCGAGCTCGCCGGGGTGGTCGCGTGTCCGGGAAACGTCGGTGTAGCCCGTCGATCAGTCGGTGCGCTTCATAGAGTTCGTGACGCAGGCTGGCTACCCGGCGCCGGGCAACCAAGGCAGCGTGACCCTGCACAGGCCGCGTGCGGCTTTCGGCGGATTCCACCTTCTTGCTTCTTGGAGATTTCGTCGACGTGGGCGTGCAGCGATTGCAATAGCTCCCTTGCCTGAGCGGTGTCGGCGTCATCGATCACGTCGGCATCATCGCATCAACCGCGACTAAGCGCGCGCCGTGGCGAGGTTGAAAAGACCACTCAGTTACCTCGGACCGCGAAAAGCGTTGCCGCCGATGACTTCTCCTCGTCTCGCTGCGCTGGCGGGACGACGAATGCCGCTGTCGCCGAGCCCGTGACGACGCCGCGGCACGGCCCGCGAGGCAACCCACCAGCCGTTGCCCTGGCAACAATCGCGCAGTAGCCCATTAACGTCAGCGACAAATTTGGCCGAATCCGCTGTCGGTCGATCCGGAATGTGCTATCAATCACATAAGTGCACTTACGCTGCGAGGTCGAAGGCGTCGCCGCTGGTAACGGGCGATCACTTCACAGCGATCTACGCGCTGCAAAGGGGTGTAACGGATGCTAGGCTCCAGTTAGCTGCAACGAATTACATGGCACGTGAAGGCATGGGCACTACGAAACGAGGTCTTAGCTGATGTCCACGGTAGACGCATCACTCACCACGGGTGCGTCCAGCGTGGGCTCAGCTGACGACGTAACTGCGCAACGTCCCATCATGGTGTACACCTGCAATCGCCTCGGCCGAGTCGCCAATCCGCCCAGCTTCTCGTTCGCCGATTGGTTCCGCTCCGCGCATCGCCGCTGACCCCAACCCGTCAGCGCCGCCGGATGCGGCGGACGACAACAACAAGAACGAGGGTGCCGACCCCCGCCAACGAGACCGCGACCGCCGGCTTCTTCACGAACCGCAGCGCGGCCGCCTTGATGTCGTTGGCGATTCTCTGCGGGTTGGCACGCTCGGCGAGGGTGTCCACGGTCGACGCCAACTGGTCACGAGCCTGATCGATGTCCCGCTTGATGGTGTCGGGATCGCGGTCCGTCACTTCTTCCCTCCAAGCCCCGCAATGAGCGCTGCCTTGCCGAACTACCCTAGATCAGCCGCGCTCATCGGAGTGCACCGGCCGAAGAAGGGACCTTTCCGCATGCCGCAGACCCCGCGACTCGAGGTGGGCGACAAAGCCCCCGCGTTCAGCCTGCCCGATGCCGACGGCAACACGGTCAAGCTGTCGGACTACAAGGGCCGCAGGGTCATCGTGTACTTCTACCCCGCCGCCGCCACGCCGGGCTGCACCAAGCAGGCCTGCGACTTCAGGGACAGCCTGAACGAACTTAACCGTGCCGGCCTGGATGTCATCGGCATCTCTCCCGACAAGCCGGCCAAGCTCGCCAGGTTCCGCGACGACCAGAAGTTGACGTTTCCGCTGTTGTCCGATCCGGCTCGCGAGGTGCTCACGGCATGGGGCGCGTACGGCGAGAAAACGATGTACGGCAAAACCGTTCAGGGAGTGATCCGCTCGACGTTCGTCGTCGACGAGAAGGGCAAGATCGCCGAGGCTCGGTACAACGTCAAGGCTGCACATACGACAACAAATATCCAGAAGATCATCGCCCAGTTGGCGTCTTAAGCCAGCACGGGCCATCATCGCAGCCGGCCGATCGGCCGCGCTGAGCATTTGCCGCATCTTGTCTCGGGTCGTCGGTTCGCCGGGAGCGAGTGGAAATCACCGCCTAACCCCACCGGCGGGGGTGGATACTTGCACCGTCTCAGATCGCGAATCACGGGCGTGTGCCGGCGTGCAAGCGCGCCGACGGATTCCACGGGAGGCGCCGTATGACGTACATGGGAAAGCCGTACTACCCGTTGTGGTTGGACAAGCTGGCCGACGACGTCACCTTGGAGGCCGCTGCGATGGACGGCACCGCGCACGGCGCCGAGGATGTCCGTTCCATCTTGGTCACTGCCCGCGAACAGTATGAGCACCAGGAGTTCAACTACGCCGGCCCCTGCGGCGAGAACGGTTTCCTCGAGGACTATTCGAGCTCAGTGCGCGGCGTGCCTACCGACGTTGTCGTGCTGGTCACCTTCAACGCCGACCGGCAGACCCAGCACGTTGTGGTGAATCACCGGCCACGCAGCGCGATGCTGCAGTTTTCCCGCTTGATGCTAGAGACATTCTCCGGGACTCCGTATGCGAAGCACTGGGAAGGCACCCCGTAAAGGGGGCCACGGGAGGCGCGACATGGCATCGACATATATGGGAAAGCCCTACTACCCAGCGTGGCTGGACAACCTTGCCGACGACGTAACCGGAGAGGGGCCGGCTTGGGACGGCGCCATCCAAGGCGCGGCGGCCGTCCATGAAGTCGTGGTCGCCGCAAAAGAGATATACGAGTTTCAAGAGTTCCACTACGCCGGCCCCTGCGGGGAAGGCAGTTTCCTCGAGGACTACACCTCATCGGTCCGCGGTGTGCCCCTTTACGTCATCGTCCTGGTCGTCTTCAATGTTGCCGGGAAGGCCGAGCGCCTTGTGGTGAACCACCGGCCGCGCAGCTCTGTACTGGTGCTGTCCCGCGTGATGCTCGAGAGGTTCGTCGGCACACCCCTTGCCAAGCACTGGGAAGGCACACCGTAAGGAGCAGAGCACGACTTACGACGAAAGGATGGGCGCCAGTGACCAGCATCCGGGCTGCGGCGGTTCAACTGAGCCCCGTGCTATACAGCCGTGAAGGTACCGTTGAGCGGGTCGTTGCGAAGATCGACGAACTGGCCCCGCGGGGAGTGCAGTTCGCGACTTTTCCGGAAACCGTTGTTCCGTACTATCCGTACTTTTCGTTTGTGCAACGACCCTATGAGATGAGCGCCGAACAAATTCGATTGCTGGAGCAGGCGGTCACCGTGCCATCGCCGACGACGCACGCCCTCGGGGAAGCCGCGCGGCGCGCCAGCATGGTGGTTTCCATCGGCGTGAACGAACGTGACGGCGGCTCGCTGTTCAACAGTCAACTGCTTTTCGATGCCGACGGAGAATTGATCCAGCGTCGTCGCAAGATCACCCCCACCTATCACGAACGGATGATTTGGGGACAGGGTGACGGCAGCGGACTGCGAGCCGTCGACAGCGCGGTAGGTCGTGTCGGTCAGTTGGCCTGCTGGGAGCACTACAACCCGCTCGCCCGATACGCACTGATCGCCGATGGCGAACAGATCCATTCGGCGATGTTCCCGGGATCTATCTTCGGCGACCTGTTCTCGCACAGACCGAGATCCAGGTTCGCAATCACGCGCTCGAGTCGGGTGTCTTCGTGGTTACCGCGACCGCATGGCTGGATCCCGATCAACAGGCGCAGATTATGGCCGACACCGGCTCCCCCCTGGGACCGCTCTCGGGTGGCTGCTTCACCGCGATCGTCACGCCGCAGGGCGAACTGCTCGGTGAGCCCGTGCGCTCCGGCGAAGGTCAGGTGATCGCGGATCTGGACTTCGCGCTGATCGACAAACGCAAGGCTTTCATGGACTCCAGCGGGCACTACAGTCGACCCGAATTGCTCAGCCTTCTCATCGATCGCACGCCCAGCGCCCATGTCCATCAGCGATCCCCCGGTTCATCGGACTCCGCCGACGTCGAGGCCAGTGACCATGTCCCCCGCTGATCCTCGGAAACCCACTCCGGTTGTCGCGGGCAAGTGGGTGATCCCTAGTTGACGCGGCCACAATTTAGCTTTGAGAGGAGCACACCATGGCCGATATTGAATCCAACCAGCAGGAGCAGTCCGTAGGTGCCGTGGCCGACACGGTTGGTGCGTCGGGCAGCTACAGCAACAGCGCGATTACGATGTTGCAAGCTGGAGAACCCCTTCCCACCTCCAGGGATGAACAGATACTGGCCGCCAAAATATCGCGCGCGATGTTGTCGGGACCTTTCCACATCACCCGGGACGCCACGGTTGCGGACATGGATGCGCAAGGCAATGTCGTAGTGCTTCGTCAGGGAACCAACCAGTGGGTGTGTTTCCCAGGCGATGAGAACGAAATCGGCAACGTCCCCATGTGCGCCGATCCCATGGGGCTGCAGTGGATGAGAGATATCATGGCCGGCAAGCCGGCTCCGACGAATACGGCCCCCGGGATCATCTACATGCTTTGCGGTGCAACGCAACACAGCAACACCGATCCGTTCGACAGATCAAGTCCTGCCATTCCCATCGGTCCGCATTGGATGATCATCTGGCCATACAATGCGGCGCGTGACGGCCTCCCGAACACCGTACGAGATGCTGGCGCATGGGTGATGTTCGATGGGACGCCGTACGCATATCTGCACATCTGCGGTACGCCCTGGGCAGGAAATGAGTACACGCCCGGCGAGGTACCCGTTTGGACAATGCGATATGGCGTGCCCACAGAACCACCGGTGGCGGCGGCATCCACAACACCCGAATAGCGCCGATGCCAACGTCGCCGATGATCAATGACCCAGTACAACGTCCGCGCGACCGGGCACGTCGCCAAGCTACGGCGCGACCTGTCCGTTTGAGCCCAGGTTCTGCAGCAACAGCGCCTCGGCGGTGGCCGCGCGTTCCAGCACGCCCAGGTGCACGCTCTCGTTGATGCTGTGCGCCTGCGTCTGCGGGTCTTCCACGCCGGTAACCAAGATCTTCGCCGACGGAAAGGCCGCCGCGAACTCGGCGATGAACGGGATCGAGCCACCCACTCCTGTGTCGACGGGCTCGTTACTCCACGCCCGGCGAAACGCGGCTCGGGCGGCGTCGTAGACCGGACCGCTGGCGTCGATCGCATACGGCTGACCAATATCGCCAGGCGTGACGGTGACCTGGGCGCCCCACGGCGCATGCTGCTCGAGGTGCCGCGTGAGCGCCGCCAAGTGTTCACGTGCATCGCCACCGGGCGCGACGCGCATGCTGACCTTCGCCCGGGCCCTGGCGATCAACGTGTTCGACGACGCGGCGACCGAGGTGGTGTCGATACCGATGACGGTGATCGCCGGCTTGGCCCAAAGCCGTTGCGGGACAGAGCCGAAACCGATCTCTGACACACCGTCCAACAGGCCCGCTTCCTCACGGACCCGCTCCGGCGGAAAGTCGACATCGGCCGCGGTGCCTTCGTGAAGACCCGCGACGGCGACGTTGCCGTCGTCGTCGTGCAGGCTTGCCAGCAGTCGCACCAGCACGCTCAGCGCATCCGGCGCAACACCGCCCCACAACCCCGAGTGCAACCCGTGATTGAGCGTCGCGACCTCCACGACGCAGTCCGCAAGTCCGCGCAGCGACACCGTCAGCGAGGGCACGTCGGTGCTCCAGTTGTCGGAGTCCGCGATGACGATCACGTCGGACGCCAGCACGTCGCGGTGGGCGGCGAGCAGCGCCGACAGCGACGGCGAGCCCGACTCCTCCTCCCCCTCGACGAACACCGTCACACCGACGGGCGGCGCACCGCCGTGAGCCCGGAACGCCGCCAAATGCGTTGCGATACCTGCCTTGTCGTCGGCACTGCCGCGACCGTACAGGCGGCCGTCGCGCTCCGTCGGCTCGAACGGCGGCGACTGCCACTGACCGCGATCGCCCTCCGGCTGCACATCGTGGTGGGCGTAGAGCAGCACCGTCGGCGCACCCGGCGGTGCCGGGTGGCGGGCGATGACGGCCGGGGCGCCGCCTTCGCTGACGATCTGCACATCGCCGAACCCGGCATCGGACAACAGTGTCGCGACGGCGTCCGCGCTGCGCTGCACCTCGCCCCTGCGCGCTGGGTCGGCCCACACCGATTCGATACGCACCAGGTCTTCGAGGTCGCGCCGCACCGACGGCAGCACTTCACGCACCCGCTCCACGAGATCGCTCATGGAGCCGACACTAACGTTCCTCGAGAATGGCGACCGCCGCCGCGGTGTCCGCTTCGTGCGTCAGCGACAGGTGGATCGTCACGTTCTTCAGATGCTCGGCGATCGCGCCCGTGAGCCGAACCTTCGGCCGGCCCCACATGTCGGTGATGACCTCGATGTCGCGGTGGATGCCCTCCGGCAGCACCGGCCGTTTGGAGAACCGCGAGCCCGACCACGCCTTGATGACCGCTTCCTTGGCCGCCCATCGCGCAGCCAGATGGCGTGCCGCCGACGAACTCTTGTCCGCGGCGTCCCGGCGCTCACCGGGTGTGAACGTCTCGGCGAACACCGTGCCGGGCTGGTCAACCTGCTCGGCGAAGTCGGGTATGGAGACCAGATCGATCCCCACCCCGACTATCGCCATGCCGGAGACGCTATCTCACACCCCCGGCCGCACGTACACATCGTCGTCGCCGAGGCGTGACGCCGGGTCCAGAAGCATCTCGGCCTCCTGCCGCTTCTCGGGCGACTCGTGGCTGAAGCGACGGTCGGCAGGCCTCTCGTACAGCGGCCGCCCACCGGCGATCGCCGACGCCAGCCTGCGCTGACCGGCCAGCACCCGCGCCTCGAAGCGCTCCTTGTAGTCCCGCCGCTGCTCGGGATCCAGCGCGGCCAGGAACGCCTGCGGGTGCACGAGCGCGACCAGACCGGACACGTGACCGAACCCGAGGCTGGTGACCAGACCCGCCTTCAGCGGGAACTTGTCCCCCAGCCGCAGCGTGTCGCGCAGCCAGACCAGGTGCGCAGCACTGGCGAGCTCGTCGTCGACGCAGTCCAGGCTGCGGTTGGGCGGGATGACGCCGTCGCGCAGGATCTGGCACAGCCCCATCATCTGGAACGCCGCCGCACCACCCTTCGAGTGACCCGTCAGGCTCTTCTGCGACACCACGAACAGCGGTGCACCGGCGGAGCGGCCCAACGCGTCGGCGAGCCGTTCGTGCAGCTCGGTCTCGTTCGGGTCGTTGGCCAGCGTGGAGGTGTCGTGTTTGGACACCACCGCGATGTCGTCGGGGCCGACACCCAGCTTCGCGAGTGAACGCGCCAGCTGCGAATCCTTGCCTCCGCGACCGGCGGCCAGCGCACCGAGCCCCGGAGCGGGGATCGACGTGTGTACACCGTCTCCGAACGACGACACGTAGGCGACGACTGCCAGCACGGGAAGTCCCATCTTGACCGCGAGGTCGCCGCGGGCCAGCAGGATGGTGCCGCCGCCCTGTCCCTCGACGAACCCGAGCCGACGACGGTCGTTGGCGCGGGAGAACTTCGAGTCGCTGATGCCCTTGGCCCGCATCATCTCGGTGTCGGCGGTCGCGGCCATGTCACCGAAGCCGATGATGGCCTCCAGCGTCAGGTCGTCGTAACCGCCTGCCACGACGAACTCGGCCTTGCCGAGCCGGATCTTGTCCACGCCCTCCTCGACCGATATCGCCGCGGTGGCGCATGCGCCAACCGGGTGGATCATCGCGCCGTAGCTGCCGATGTAGGACTGAACCACATGTCCAGCAATGACATTCGGCAGGACCTCCTGCAGGATGTCGTTCGGCTTGTTCCGGCCCAGCAGGTTGCCGTGGTACATCGTCTGCATCGACGTCATGCCGCCCATGCCGGTGCCCTGCGTGCTGGCCACCAGGCTGGGGTGCACCCAGCGCATCAGCTCGGCCGGGGTGAAGCCTGCGGATAGGAACGCGTCGACGGTGGTGACGAGGTTCCAGATCGCCAACCGGTCGATCGAGTTCGTCATCTCCTGGCTGACGCCGTACACCATCGGGTCGAAACCGGTTGGGATCTGTGCGCCGACAGTGCGCGACAGCTTCGTCTTGCGCGGCACCCGGATCTCGGTGCCCGCCTTGCGGGTGACCTGCCAGTCGGCGCTGTCCGGCATCGGCGCGATGACCGTGTGCTGCGGATCGAAGTCCACGAACGGCCTGGCCTCGGCCTCCGACGACACCACGAACGTGAAGTCCTTGTCGAGGAACACCGAAACCAAGAGCGGCGAGGCGTGATCGGGGTCGATCGCGCCGTCGTCGACGAACTCGCGGATGCCGACCCGCTCGATGACCGCGTCGTGGTAGCGCTCCACTAGTTCGCCCTCGTCGACCAGCTCGCCGGTGTCGGTGTCGTACCAGCCCGGGGTGGGATCGTCTTCCCACTTGACCAGGCCCGTGGTCCACGCCAGCTCGAGCACACCGGCCGCCGACAACTCGTTGTCGACCTCCATCTCGAAGCGGGTCCGCGATGAGCCGTACGGGCCGAGCTCGGCGCCGCCGACGATCACCACCAGATCGGCCGGGTCGACGTCGAGGTCGTCCCACGCCGGCGGCGGCGCGGCCTTGTAGCCCCGGGGCGGCGACGGCAGCGCACGGATGCTTCCGTGGTCCTCCGCGTCGTCCTCGGCTGCTTCGGCCGTCATCTCCTCGCGTGCCTTGGCGGCCAGCTCGGACAGATCGAGGTCGACGTCCGCCAGCCCACCGGTCAGGTCGACCTGCAGCGGCTCGCGCGCCGCCGCGACCTTGGACTCGATGTCACACAGCCCGAGCAGCATGCTCGCCATCTCGTCGGTCGTGTACGTCGTCACGCCGGCCTGTTCGACCGCACCGACGATCGCGTCGTTGTGGCCCATCAGCCCGGTGCCCTTGGTCCAGCCGATCAGCGCGTGCGCCAACGAAACTCGCTGGGCCCACGACGACTCCGCCTTCCACCGCGACACCACCGCGTCGAGCGCGGACTTCGATTCGCCGTATGCGCCGTCGCCACCGAACATGCCGCGGTTCGGCGAGCCGGGCAGCACGACATGCAGTCGTGCGGCGATGTCACGGTCCGCCCCGATGTGCGAGCACCCGCCGATCAGCCGCTGCACGGCCCACAGCAGCACCTTCATCTCCATCTCGGCGCGCGACCCGGCGTCGGACAGATCGCCGGCTACCCGCGGCGCCGCGAACGGGAACAACAACGTCGGCGTCTGCGCGTCCTTGAGGTGAATCGACTGCGGCCCAAGGCTTTCGGTCTGTTCGGTGCCGACCCACGAAACCAGCGCGTCGATGTCGGTGTAGGACGCCATGTTGGCGGGGACCACCCACAGCTTCGCGTCGAAGCGGGCGTTGTCGCGGTAGAGGGTGCGGTAGAACGCCAACCGGTCGTCGTCGAGCTTGGACGTCGTCGCGATGACCGTCGCACCGCCATCGAGCAACTGGGCCACCACCGACGCGGCGATGGATCCCTTGGACGCGCCGGTGACGACCGCGACCTCGTCGGTGTAGCAACCCTTGCCCGGGTTCTCCGCGCCGGCCGCTGCACGCCCGTACAGCGAGGCATGGATGTTGCGACCCGCGGCCAGGGCCTTGCCCTGCCACCAGGTGGCCTGCGTGCCGACAACGTTCCCGGCGCCCTCGAACCGCTCCGACAGGCGCGGCCAGTCGGCGTCGATCTCGCTCTCGTCGAGCAGCCACAGCTTGGCCAGGTCCTCGCGGGCGCCGGCCCAGCGGTCGTCGAACAGCACCGCTTTGCGGCCGTCGAACACCGGAGCCACCAAACGCGGCCAGTCCGAACCGAGTTCGGCGGTGACCAGATCGATGAGCTCCGCATCGGTGGCCTCGGGCACACTGACCGGAGTGTGAAGGCCCAGCTGGCCCAGGATCAGCCGGGCCGCCGAGGCCAGCACGCCGTTGCGGCCGGTGACCTGTTCGGCGAACTCACCCAGCGCGGCGGAGTCCACCACGCCGCCCGCGCCGCCGGCAGCTGACGGCAGCGAAACCGCCACACCCTTGCGCGCACCCACCGCCGCGACGGCCGCGTCGATCACCTTGTCGACGGTCGCCGCGTCGGCGAGTGCACCGTCGTGCAGACCGCCCAGGGCGCCACCGCGGACGCTGGAGCCCTCACGGGTGCCCAGCGCCACCTCGACCGTCACATGTTTGACCCAGCCGTCGCCGAGTTCCCAGGTCTTCTTGATTCGCTCGGCGATGTAGGCGGGACGCTTGCCGGACGGGCCGAGCACGGTGCGCAGCTGATCGTTGATCGCGTCGGAAAGCACTGGGCCGTAAGGCTTATAGGTCCGGGCCAGCTTGGTGACCTGTCTCTTCAGCCCGGCCAGATCGGCCTCGGCCGCGCCGTCGATGGCACCGAGGTTGAGCTCGGAGCCCAGGTCCACCAGTACCTGGTTGCGGCGCGACGAGGCACCGTCGGTGATCGACTCGATCGAATCCAGCTGCTCGATCTGGTCGATGCGCATCTTCGCCGACAAAGCGATCAACGCCATCGTGGCATCGGCCGCGTCGTAGCCGATGTCGTCGGGTCGCGGGCCACCCGACGGAGCGGCAGGCGCGGGCGCCGGTGCTGCCGGTGCCGCGGCCTCGACGGGCGCGGCCTCTGCGGCCGGGGCAGGCGTGTCGTCCTCGTCGGCCTCGAGCTCCGGCTCGGGATCGGTGTCGGTGGCGAACAGCACCGCAGCATCACGCTCGGAGTTCAGCACTTCGGTTGTGTTGTGCGAATATTCGGGCAGCTTCAGCGTGTTCGGCGGCCAGGCCGGCGACCGTCGGCGCGGACTTCACACCGATCTCGACGAACCTTTCGATACCCAGACCGCCCGCGGCCTCCTCGATGAACAGCAGGTCCTGCGTCTCAATCCACCGCACCGGGCTGGCGAATTGCCACGCCAGCAGCTCGATGACGATCTTGCGGCACAGCTCGCGCGGCTTCTCGTTGCGCCAGGTGTCATAGTCGGCGAGGATCTCGTCGAGCGGCTCGGCCGGAACGAGATCGCGGATCTCCTGGATGAAGTCGCGGTCCAGCGTGAACGGCCGCGGCACCAGATTGGGGATGTACTTGCCGATGACGAGGTCGGGATCCTTGTCGCGCGGCATGACCCGGTCCAGCGACCGACGGAAGTCGGCAACGCCGACCCGCAGCACGGACGAGTGGAACGGCACATCGATGCCAGGCACGAGGATGAACGAGCGCTTGCCGCCCGTGATCTCGCGGCGCCGCTCGACCTCTTCCTCGAGCGCTTCGAGACCGCGCACCGTGCCCGCGATTGCGTACTGCGAGCCACGCAGGTTGAAGTTGACGATTTCAAGAAACTCGCCTGTGCGCTCTGAGATGTCGGCCACAAACGCCTTCACGTCGGCGTCGTCGAGATCGATCTGTGAGGGCCGGATCGCGGCCAGCCGGTAGTTGGACCGGCCCATGTGATCGCGCGACACGATGTCGTGCATCTTGCTGCCGCGGTGGAACACGACCTCCAGCAGCGCCTCCAGTTCGTAGACACCGCTGACACAGGCCAGCGCGGTGTACTCACCGACAGAGTGGCCGCAGGCGATCGCGCCCTCGACGAACGCGCCCTGCTCGCGCATCTCGGCCACCTGGGCGGCCGCCACGGTCGCCATCGCGACCTGGGTGAACTGCGTCAAGAAGAGCACACCCTCGGGGTGGTGGTAGTGCACACCGCTGGCGATCAGGCTGGTCGGGTTGTCGCGCACTACGTGCAGCACCGAGAAGCCCAACGTGTCGCGGGTGAACTTGTCGGCGGTGTCCCACACCTTGCGGGCGGCCTTGGACCGGGCACGCACCTCCATGCCCATGCCCTTGTGCTGGATGCCCTGGCCCGGGAACGCGTAGACCGTCTTCGGGGCAGCCAACTGCGCTGTCGCCGACATCACCAGCTCGGAGCCGACGCGAGCGGACACCTCGATGATCTCTGCGCCACGGTCGATTCCGACGCGGTCGACACGGAAGTCGACCTCGTCGCCGGGCAGCACCATGCCGAGGAATCGCGACGTCCAGCCGACCAGGCGAGCCGGCGGTGTGGCCCGTCCGTCGGTTGCCGTGACGACGTGCTGGGCCGCCGCCGAAAGCCACATGCCGTGCACGATGGGCGATTTCAGTCCGGCCAGCAGTGCGGCGGCGCGATCGGTGTGGATCGGGTTGTGGTCGCCGGACACCACGGCGAACGCGCGCATATCGGTCGGCGCGGTCACGGTGACATCACGCCGACGACGCCGAGGCGTCTCGGTCGCGTTGTCGGTCATCGCCCCGCCGGCACGCGGCGGATCGGCAAGCTCGGCTGCACCGGTGCGGCCGCGGATCGCGAACCGCTCCTCCAGCGTCGCCAACCCGGTGCCCTCACCGTCTGCGATGGTCACCGAAACAGGAATGACGCGCCCGTACTCCGTGTCCGTGGCAGCCGAAGCCGTTGCGGTGATGGTCAATTCGGCCTTCGCCTTGGGCATCGGCGCCAGCAGGTGCGCGGCGTGGTCGAGGTGCACCAGGCTGAGTAGGCCCTCAACGACGGGGAAGCCGTCGTCGGTGACCGCAGCGCCGATGGCCGCGAACACCGCGGGCCAGCAGTGGCCGACCAGCGCATCGGGCACCAGCGTGAGACCGGGAGCCAACGGTGCGCCCAGGGTTGCGGTCACACCGGTGTGGTCGGCGACCTGCTCGGGATCCCAGTCGACGGTGACCTTGGCGGTTTTGTCGTGCACCGGCGGAAGGGAACCGGGCCCGTCGACGCCGGCTGCAATGGCCAGCACCGAGCGCATCGCGGTCGAAGCATCCTCGACCGTGACCAGTGGCATGCCGCCGTCGACCGTGCAGGACAGCAGCGTGAACCGGATGTCGATCCAGGTGTCGGACAGCGGGACGCTCAGCGTCACTGCGTCACCGCTCAGCTCGAGCCGGGCACCGGTGGATGGGTGTGTGGCACTACGGTTCTCGTTGACCTGCCACTCGTTGGGCGCACCGATGCGGTGCACCGGGTTGATCGCGGTACGGCCGGCCCAGAGCACGTCGGGCGAGTCGAGCACGACGGCGAGTGGACCGCTGACGTCGACGCGTGCCTGGCGGCGGGAAACCACCGGGACGGGCTGTCCGTCCGTTGCCAGCGCTTCGTCGATGGCGGCCTGCTCGAAGCGGTCCAGCAATTCGCCGACCGGCTCATCGACGCGGGTGATGCCTGCCACCGATTGCGTGCCCGGAATGATGCACACCTGATCGGCGGTGTAGCGGGCGTCGTGGGCCTGCCACAGCGAGTCGCTGCGCCACCACCGCCGGACGTCCTTGTCGATGAGCGGCACGAAGTTGACCGGCTTGCCCAGCGTCTTGCACAGCGTGACGAACCACGGCACGTCGGCCGGGTGCAGCTTGAGAGATTCGGCCTCGGGATAGCGCGTCAGCAGGGCTGCGATCGCCTGATCCGGATTGTCCAGCAGCGCAACATCATTGAAGAGCGTTTCAATCAAACCCGAGTCCTGCGGATGCAGCCGGGCCTCGGCTCGCTTGAGCATCTCTTCGAACCGGTCACGCCAGGTGTCGGCCACCCACGGGCTGTCGGGCAGCTTGGTGTCGGCGGTGCTGTCGCCGTCGCCGATTGTCAGCTCGACGTAGCGCCGCAGCCATTGCAGGTAGGTCATGTCACCGACGTCGCCGAAGTACGGCTTGGCGGTGTTGGCCATCGCGCCGATGAGTTCGTCGCGGCGGCCCGCAACGGCCTCGGCGTCACCGGCTACCTCGTCGAGCAGCTGGCCGCAGCGCGAGGCGGCATTGTCGATCTCGTGGATGTCTGCGCCGAGCTGGCTGCGGCTGGACGCCATCCCGCCCTTGGCTTTTCCGGCGCTGATCCAGTGGTCGGTGCCGGTGGTCTCGACCAGCATCTGCTTGACCGACGGCGAGGTGGTCGATTCCTTGGTCGCCATCGCGGCGGTGCCGACCAGGATGCCGTCGACTGGCATCGCCGGGAAGTCGTAGCCCTCGGCCCAGCGACCGGACAGGTACTCTGCGGCCCGCTCCGGAGTGCCGACACCGCCGCCGACACACACGGTGATGTTGGGCAGCTTGCGAAGCTCGGAATAGGTGGACAGCAGCAGGTCGTCGAGGTCCTCCCACGAGTGGTGACCACCGGCGCGGCCGCCCTCGATGTGCACGATCACATCCTTGCCGGGAACCTCGGCCGCGATCTTGATGACCGACTTGATCTGGTCGATGGTGCCCGGCTTGAACACCACGTGGCTGATGCCGACGCTATTGAGCTCCTCGATCAGCTCGACGGCTTCCTCGAGGTCGGGGATGCCGGCGCTGACGACGACGCCGTCGATCGGGGCGCCGGACTGACGGGCCCTCTGCACCAACCGTTTTCCGCCCACCTGCAGCTTCCACAGGTACGGGTCCAGAAACAGTGTGTTGAACTGGACCGCGCGACCGGGCTCGAGCAGGCCGGTGAGTTCGGCGATGCGGTTCTCGAAGATCTCCTCGGTGACCTGGCCACCGCCTGCCAGCTCGGCCCAGTGGCCGGCGTTGGCGGCCGCGGCGACGATCTTGGCGTCGACGGTCGTCGGGGTCATGCCCGCCAGCAGGATCGGCGAGCGTCCGGTCAGCCGGGTGAACTTGGTGGACAGCTTGACCGAGCCGTCCGGCAGCTTCACCGCCGTCGGCTTGTAGCTCGACCACGCGGGTGGCACCTCGGGCTCGGCGCCGATGGTGAACAGGTTGCGCTGCCCGGCACGGGTCGCGGCCGGAACGATGCCGACGCCCAAGCCCCGGATGACCGGAGCGGTCAGGCGCGTGACGGTGTCGCTCGGTCCAAGGTCGATGATCCACTTCGCCCCGGAGTCGTGCAGGCGCTCGACCTCGGCCACCCAGTCGATCGGACGCACGAAGATCGATTCGGTCATCTCGTGCGCGAGTTCGGCGTCGATGCCACACCTAGCGGCCCACCCGTCGACCATTTCGACACCGTCGGCCAGCCGCGGTGTGTGGAACCCGACCTCGACCCCCACACCGTGGAAAACCGGACTGAACACCGCTCCGCCGCGCGTCTTGTTCTTGCGCTCGGCTTCTTCTTTTTCCGTGATCTTGGCGCAGTACAGCTCGAAGCGACCCAGCTGCTCGGGGGTGCCGGTGATTACCACCGACCGGCGGCCGTTGCGGATCGACAGCACCGGGGGCAGCACGGTGCGTACGTCTTGGGAAAACTCCTCGAGGAGCTCTGCGATGCGGTCCGGTTCGACGTTGGTCACCGACACCATCGGCGACTTGTCGCCGCGCCCGACCATGCCGCGGCGGCGCGACACCAGCGAGCCGGCCGCACCGATCAGCTGCAGCAGCGCCAGCAGCTCGGCGTCGCGCGCACCGTTGGCACGCAGCGACTCGCAGGCCATGACGCCCTGCGAGTGCCCGGCCATCGCGACGGGCGGCGTCCCGTGCAGATCAAGGCCCTGGTGGGTCAGCGCGCGGATGGCGGCCATCTGGGCGAGCAGAATGCCGGGGCCGGAGATGGCCGCGGTGATCAACTGCTTGGTGGTGGGCAACGGCTCTTCGGCGGCCAAGGCCCGGACCCACTGCAGCGGCTCGAAGCCGATCGGCCGCACCACGACAAGCTCGCGGGCCACCGGCTCGAGAAGCAGCGCGGCCTCACCGACGACCTCACCCAGCTCGGATTCGATGCCTGCGGAGCTGACCAGCTCTTCCAGGTTCTCCAACCAGGAGCCGCCCTGGCCGCCGAACGCGACCGCATACGGCTCTCCGGCGTTCAAACGATCGACCAGGGCGTGTGTGCCTGTCAATGCTTCCGAGGACCCGTTCTGACGGCCTGTGGTCACCCTGCTCTGTTCGTTGATCGTCACGTCTGTTATCTCCCTCGGTGCTATCTCGCACGTAGCGCTCGTCGTCTGTGGCTGTCGTATCTGGAACTTTGATGGCCTGCGCTCCCCTGCGGAGGCCATGCGATTCGGCGTCGAATCCCGACTGGTTCGGGCGCGTCCAGCGCACGGGCGATCCGACAGTCTTGTCGACAGCCCAGGCGGACACTTCCAGCCGCACTAAGATTGTCATAAGAGACAGCACCATTTTCACGCTCCAAATGGTTACTGGCGAGTTCTACGCACGGGTAACAACATGTTCGGTAACACCCGCCCGCGCGAGGGCAGAACGCATGCGGGACAAACGTCCTGCATGCAGGTGGTTACGGTCGAGTAGCCACAACAGTGCAGATCAAGGCAGTATTGTTATGTAATCGTTATGTAAAATTTTCGGCCCGCCTCCTCAGCCGTATTGACGCGCTCGGAGTCGACAACTCGGCACGATTTGTCGACTCGGAGCGGGAGGTTACCGGAAAAAGTTTGCTGGTTGTTATTACTGATCAGTAAGGTTTAGTCCCACTGCCCGAACCCGGGCTTGAGAATCTGGTTGATATCGACTCCGACGCCCCCGACATTGCGCTTGTCGATCTCGACCTGATGCAGGTGTGCAGCGGGATGCGTGAACCCCTGTGGGGAGCCCCAGTTGTGCTGCCAGAAGTAGGAACCCAGCCCGTCCTGCAGCGCCCAGTCGATGGTCTTGGAATTGGCGTACACGCCAACACGCTGGTGGCCGAGCACCGCTTCCCACCCCCGCAGATACGGCGCCACCTGGCTCTTGTACTGCTCGTAGCTGGGATCGTCGTCAATCGACGCGTAGATCGGCGCGCCGTACGACCCACCGGCCCCGACGTGTAACTGCCAGCCCCGCTTGGCGTGCGCGACGCCCGCGTTCTGCCCGCCCAGCCAGTCAGCGGTGTCCTGCTTGCCGTACTGATAGCAGGACACGATCTTCAGCCCGTTCTGGTAGAGGTCGCGCGCCTCGGGCAGCTGGATCGGCTTGCCGAGCATCCAGCCGCCACCGGGCCGCCGATCAGAGACGTACCGGATCGCGCCCAATGCGCCGGACGCCCGCAGATCGCCTGCCCGGATGACGCCTGCCGCGTAGTCGAGCAGGATCCCCAGTGGCGCCGCAGCCCCCCGAGGTGCGGCCAGCGCCGAGGACACCGCCTGCAGGCCGGCACCGAGCCCGAGTACGGCGGGCGCGGCGGCAGCGTATTTGAGCACGTCGCGCCGGGATACTCCCACGTGCCACAGGGTACGACAGGCGCATCAATTTTCACGCCAACGCCACTGGTCACATCCGTATCAAGATTTGCCAACGGCGTTTCTTGACGTGATCCAGGCCAGGCGACTTGCCATTGTGGGGTGAACCGGTCGGTGGCGTGCGCCCTCGCCATCTCGGCGCTGGTCATCGGCACCACGACCGCAAGCGCGCGGCCGACCTCAGCCTCGGCCACGAGATCGTCGACGCGGGTCGTCAAGGCGACAGGACGCCGCCGCGAGGATGTTCCTGGTGTCGCCCCGCTAACAGGCCCGCCCGTCGGTGCGAAACCAGTGGTCGATGGACCTCAAGATCACGAAATCCGCAATGATGCTGCACCATCACGGTGGAATTCATACGATTGGCCATGCCCTCGGGGACGGTCAGCCCGCAGCCGGACGCGAATATCGCTGCGGCCGTTAACGATCCGCAGATCGAGCTCAATGGTGTACGCAAGGTGTTCGGCGACGTGGTGGCCGTCGAGGGCGCGGACCTGAGCGTGGCCGACGGCGAGCTCTTCGCGATCCTCGGCCCGTCGGGTTCGGGTAAGACGACGGTGTTGCGGATGATCGCGGGGTTCGAGCAGCCCACCGCGGGCGTGATCAAACTCGGCGGTGTCGACGTGACCGCGTTGCCGGCCCGCCACCGCAACGTCAACACCGTCTTCCAGGAGTACGCCCTGTTCCCGCACATGACGGTGGCACAGAACGTCGAGTACGGGCTGAAGGTCAAGGGCGTGCCCAAGGCCGAGCGCAGGCGCCGCACCGCCGACGCGCTCGACATGGTGCGGCTGAGCGACCAGGCGCCACGGCGCCCCGAGCAACTGTCGGGAGGACAGCGTCAACGCGTGGCGCTGGCCCGGGCGTTGATCGGACGGCCCCGGGTGTTGCTGCTCGACGAACCCCTTGGCGCACTGGATCTCAAGCTGCGCGAACAGATGCAGATAGAACTGAAGGCGATCCAGCGCGAGGTCGGCATCACGTTCGTCATCGTGACCCACGACCAGGACGAGGCGCTGACCCTCTGCGACCGGCTGGCCGTATTCAACGACGGTCGCATCGAGCAAGTGGGCGACGCCCGCGACGTCTACGAGAACCCGGCCAACCGCTTCGTCGCCGATTTCGTCGGCACCTCCAACGTGCTCGACGGCGCGGCCGCCGAAGCACTCATGGGCCGGCCGGGGATGTTCGTCATCCGGCCGGAGCGCATCGGTGTTCTCCGGCCTGGCACCGATCCGGTGCCCGGGGTGCGCACGGTCGACGCGACAGTGTCCGAGATCATCTACGCCGGCCCCACCACGCGCATCGCCGCGATCGCTGCGCCCGACGTCACTCTCACCGCTACCGTGCTGACCGCCAGCGCAACGCTGCCGCCAGGCCTGCACCACGGAACGCCGATCACGTTGGCCTGGCCCGAAAAAGCCGTCCATCAATTGAAATTCGAGGAGTAGCCATGATATCCACCCCCGTGCGAATCGGCCTTGCGCTGACAGCCTGCGCCGCGCTGGTTGTCGCATGTTCGAGTTCGAAGGAATCCGGCGGCACCGGCGAGACACCACCCAAGCTCGAGCCACTGTCCGCAGTCGGCAACGGCGAAGGCCAACTGAACATCATCGCCTGGGCCGGCTATGCCGAGAACGGCTCCAACGACAAGAGCGTCGACTGGGTGACCCCGTTCGAGCAGCAGACCGGCTGCAAGGTCAACGTAAAGATCGGCAACACCTCCGACGAGATGCTGCAGTTGATGCGCACGGGTCAGTACGACGGTGTCTCGGCCTCCGGCGATGCCTCGCTGCGGATGATCTACGGCGGCGACGTGGCCCCGGTAAACACCGATCTGGTGCCGAACTACTCGACGATTTCGTCATTCCTCAAGGACAAGTCGTGGAACTCGCTGAACGGCCAGATGTACGGGATCCCGCACGGCTGGGGCGCCAACCTGCTGATGTACAACATCGACGTGGTCCGCGACGCACCGAACTCATGGTCGGCGGTCTTCGAGGACTCAGGCAAGTACAAGGGCAAGGTTACCGCCTACGACTCGCCCATCTACATCGCCGACGCCGCGCTGTACCTGTCGAAGACCAAACCCGACCTTGGCATCAAAGACCCGTACTCGCTAACGCCCGAACAACTCGACGCCGCAGTCGATCTGCTCAAGAAACAGCACGACAACGTCAGTGAGTACTGGTCGGACTACACCAAAGAGGTGCAGGCCTTCGAGTCCGGCACGTCGGTCATCGGCACCACCTGGCAGGTGATCGCCAACACGATCGGCACGGACAACAAGGTTCACGTCAACACCGTGCTGCCCAAGGAGGGCGCCACCGGGTGGTCGGACACGTGGATGATCTCGTCGAAGGCCGCACATCCGAACTGCATGTACAAGTGGATGAACTGGATCACGTCGCCTGAGGTCAACGCCCAGGTTGCCGAGTACTTCGGCGAGGCCCCCGCGCAGACCAAGGCCTGCGAGCACACCACCCAGAAGGACTTCTGCGACATCTACCACGCCACCGACGAGAAGTTCGCCACCGAGATCCATTACTGGACCACGCCTCAGAAGCAATGCGTCGACGGCAGCGGCAACGGCTGCACGGCCTACAACGAGTGGGTCGACAAGTGGCAGCAGATCAAGGGCTGACTCATAAGGGCCCGACGATGCCTATATCGTTGGGTCGCCGCATCAGCCTCGCGCTGCTGCTCATTCCGCCGCTGGCCTGGCTGGTGATGGCGTACCTGGGTTCGCTTGCCGTGCTGCTGGTTTCGGCCTTCTGGACCACGAATGCGTTCACCGGCGCGGTGGTGCGCACCTTCACCACCGACAACATCGTTCGGGTGCTCACCGACGCGGTGTTCCGGACGGCGACCGTGCGCACCGTCTCGGTCGCGTTGATCGTGACCGTCTTGTGCGTGGCACTTGCGGTGCCGTTGGCGTTTTACATGGCCAAGGTCGCCTCGCCACGGGTGCGACTGGCATTGGTCGTGGCGGTGACCACACCGCTGTGGGCGAGCTACCTGGTCAAGGCCTACGCCTGGCGCATGCTGCTGTCGCCGGCGGGTCCCATGTCATGGGCGACGGGTTACAGCCCGGGCTACGGGCTGACGGCAACGGTCATCACGCTGACGTATCTGTGGCTGCCCTACATGGTCATTCCGGTGTTCGCGGCGTTCGAACGCGTCCCCGATTCGCTCATCGACGCCAGCTCGGATCTGGGCGCCTCCGATTCCGCGACGCTGCGCATGGTGGTCGCGCCGCTGGTGTTCCCTGGTATCGCGGCCGGTTCGATCTTCACCTTCTCGCTGTCGTTGGGCGACTACATCGCGGTGACCATTGTCGGCGGCAAGACCCAGATGCTCGGCAACATCATCTACGGCCAGCTCGTCACCGCCAACAATCAGCCGCTCGCGGCAGCGCTGTCGATCATTCCGCTGGTCGCGATCATCGCCTACTTATTGGCGATGCGCCGCACCGGCGCGCTGGAGAACGTGTGATGCTGTCGACCGGAGCGCGGCGAGCAGTACGGGCGTGGACGGTGCTAGTTCTGGTATTCCTCTACGCCCCATTGCTTTTGGTAGTGATCAACGCCTTCAACGCCTCGCGGACGTTCGCGTTCCCACCCGCCGGCTTCACTCTTCGGTGGTGGGTGGACGCGGCCGACAGCCAAGGCATGTGGAAATCGCTGGCCAATTCTGTGGTGGTCGGCCTTGGTGCGACGGTCATCGCGCTCGTGCTCGGTACGATGGCCGCGTTCGCGGTGCAGCGCTATGCGTTCTTCGGCCGCAACGTTGTGAGTTTCCTTGTGGTGTTGCCGATTACGTTGCCGGGCATCGTCACCGGCATCGCACTCAACGCAACCTTCACCTCAGTGCTGGGCGTGACGCTGGGCCTGGCTACCGTGATCGTCGGGCACGCGACGTTCTGCATCGTCATCGTCTTCAACAACACCCAGGCCCGGCTGCGACGACTGGGCACCAACCTCGACGACGCGTCGGCCGACCTCGGCGCGTCGCCGTGGCAGACCTTCAGGTACGTGACGTTCCCGATGATGCGCGGTTCGCTGGTGGCGGGCGCCATCCTGGCGTTCGCCCTGTCCTTCGATGAGATCGTAGTCACCACATTCACCGCGGGCCCGACAGTTCAGACGCTGCCGATCTGGATCTTCGGAAACCTGTTCCGCCCCAACCAGGCTCCGGTGATCAACGTGGTTGCCGCCGCGCTCACGATTGTCGCGATCATCCCGGTGTGGCTCGCACAGCGCTTCGGTGGGGATCCAGCCACCACGCGGGTGTAGTCACTACTGAGCCTTCGAGTTCCAATCCCCGCTCAGCAGAATTCCGGCGGTGTACTCCGACACCGCGGTGACCATGTGCTCCCGCATGGCCTCGTCAAGGCGGTTGGCCACCGCCTTGATACCCAGATCGCGGTAGTCCAGGACGATTCGACTCAGTTCGGCCATCTCCTCTGGGTTGGGCAAATAATTTGGGCCGAACCGCGCCGTGTACAGGACCTCCAGCGCCTGGACGAAATCGGCGGCGAGCTTGTCGATCGACTCCCGCGTCGAGTCCAATATCCGCAGAATCGCACCCGCATAGAGCAGAGGATCCGGGGCGCGCGCCACGACGGCACCCATCGTCCTGTCGTTCAGCACCACCTCGCCGTCGACGAGCTCTGCCAGGCCGGAATCCATCAGCTTGCGCGCCTCGTCGGAATCCGGGTCGATGCCTACGGCGGGCCCGTCGCTCGGCCTCACCGGCCCCTCGGGGCCCTCGTCGGATCGCGGTCGCTGGATGGCTTTCTGAATGCCCAGGATGTCGGCCAGATCGGCGCCCTGGCGCATGCCCGCGAAGAACTCCGCGATGTGGGCGGAGTTGAAGCCCCTTCGGAGCAGCCGATTGATCGTCTTCAGCTGCGAGAGGTGGTAATCGTCGTAGTACGCCGCCCGACCCACCCGCCGCGGCGGATCGAGCAGGCCGCGCTCCCGATAGGCGCGGATATTGCGGGCACTGACGCCCGAGATCCGCGCCAAATCGTCCAAACGGTACTCAGCCAACGCGACGCACCCCGACCCGGTTCGGGGTGCGCTTCGGCTTTGCACCGCGACAATGCATGCGACCACTCTAGCCGTCGAATGTTGTTTGCGAGCGAAGTCTCGATCGACGTAGCTCTATTTGCTAGGAATCCGACTAATACGCGCTCATCTGGGGAAATGAGGTTGGGTTGGGTATGACGCCGACGAGCGTGTGCAAATTCAGCCAACTCGATTCGGGCGATCTGGGGACCCTCAGGTGAGTGATTTCACCATCTCCTAATTGGCATCGGCGCGACCCCATGCGCGATGATGGAGCTGCAACGTATTTGCAAACGTCAGGACAAATTTTTACGCAGTGAAAGGTTCGGTGTGCGTCCCTGGATCGTCTGGGCCACCGGACTACTTGCATACATCGTCGCCGTCCTCGACCGCACCACCCTCGGCGTTTCCGGTCTCGATGCCGCCGATCGCTTCGGCGCGAGCCCAAGTGTGTTGTCCACATTCGTGGTCCTTCAGGTCATCGTGTATGCCGGCGCACAGGTGCCCGCCGGTCTGCTGCTCGACCGATTCGGCTCCAAGGCACTGATCCTCTCCGGCGCCGCCCTGATGGCGTCCGGCCAGCTGGTCCTCGCGTTCACCGAATCCCTGCCCGCAGCCGTCGCGGCGCGGGCGGTGGTTGGCCTCGGGGACGCGGTGACGTTCATCTCCGTGCTCCGGCTGGTGCCGCACTGGTTCTCGCCCCGGCAGGTTCCTCTGGTGACGCAGCTGACCGGCATCTGCGGTCAGCTCGGCCAAGTGCTGTCGGCCGTCCCGTTTTTCGCGCTACTCACCGCCGCCGGCTGGACCACCGCCTACGTTTCGGTCGCGGCGATCGGCGTGCTGTCGATGGTGCTGACCCTCGCGTTGGTCGAGAACACACCGAACGGTCCTGTGGTGCCGACGCACACCACGTCGATGCGGGAGACGCTGGCCAGCGTCAAGACCGTGTGGCTGCGCCCAGGGACGCGGCTGGGCTTCTTCACCCATATGGGCACTCAGTTCTCCGTCACGGTGTTCGCATTGATTTGGGGCGTTCCGTATTTGACGGAAGCCCAAGGCCTTTCGACGGGCGCGGCGGGCGGGCTGCTGACGATCTCGGTCGTCGCCGCCATCTCGTCGGGCATCGTCATCGGGATCTTCACCGGGCGTCTGCCGCATCGACGGTCACGCCTTGTGCTCGGCATCATCGTCGCCAACGCGTTGGCCTGGACGGTGGTTATCGCCCTGCCGCATCGGGCGCCGCTGTGGCTGCTCGTCGCGCTGATCGTCGTCATCTCCGTCGGCGGCCCCGGCTCGATGGTCGGCTTCGACTTCGCACGCACGTTCAATCCGGGTGCGACGCTGGGCACCGCTCAGGGCATGGTCAACATGGGTGGGTTCGTCGCCTCGCTGTTGGTCATGCAGGCGATGGGGCTGATCCTCGATGCCGCAGGCGATTTCTCGTTCGACTCGTTCCGGCTCGCCTGGACCGTGCAGTACGCGGTCTGGATCCTCGCCGTGGTCGGCATCCTCATCACTCGCCGCAAGGCCCGCAGGTTGATGCGCCTGGAGGAAGAAACGATGCTGCTGGAGGGTTTCGACGCTCACCCGGCGACGCGATGAGCCCTAGCGACTGCGGGCCGTCGCACGCCGGTTGGCCTTCTTGATCGCCGACACCAGTTCGTCCTTGCTCATGGTCGAGCGACCCGAGATGTCCAACCGCCGTGCGACTTCCACGAGGTGCTTCTTCGATGCGTTGGCGTCGACGCCCTCAGCAGACTTGCCCCTCGGATTGGGTCCGCCACTGCGCGCCCGGGAATCGGACGGCCCCTTCTGCGACTTGGGTTCCCAGTGGTCGCCGACCTTTTCGAAGCTGTGTTTGAGCGCGTCGTAGGCGACCCGATGCGCCCGTTCACCATCGCCGTACTCCTTGACCGCCGCGTCGTGGACCTTGGCGAATGTGCGCTGCGCCTTGGCGGACGACTTTTGCAGCGTGCTCGGCAACTCACTCTTCTTTGCGGTGCCGCTTTTCGTGGTCTTCGGCATCGTGGTGCTCCTCGTTGAACGCTGAAGTTAGGGCCGCCAAGGCGCCATCGCCGAGATCCGCCAGCACCAACCGGTGACTGGGGCCGCTTCTTGACCGCTGACCTCGTCGTGCGACCTCGAACGGCTGTCCTAAGGCTTACCCCGGTGACAGGCAGCTAAACCCGGTAACCACGCGCGTTAGTCGTCGGCGGCCCCGAGGCTCCTCTCAATGGCCTCCGCGGCGTGCCGATGGCCAAGCGTTTCGTATCCCACGACGGTCACCATCGGCGCCAGCGTGACGACCAGCAGGCAGTTCGCCATCGAGATGCCCGTGGCGGCCAGCCACACCGCGGCCGCAAGCACGACGGCCGACAGCGCGATGAGTAACACGTGGAAGGCGTGCACCGTCCGCACCAACAGCACATAAAGGACGTAGACCGAGACGATGTAAACGGCGACCGGCACAGCGACGGCCAACACCGTTTCGACCGAGCCGAGCTTGGAGTGGTGCTCGATGTAGTACGCGGCGACATGCAGCCCCGCGCCGGTCGCCACGATGGCCCAGAACACGACAAGCTGGAAGTAGCCGAACCTGAACGAGCGCTCGCGGTGCCCGTGCAACACATCCGCCTGCGGCACCATGAAATACAACCACCACATACCGAATGTCAGGCCGGTGCCGGCCACCGCCACAAAGACGGCACCTACGGACCAGCCCTCTGCACCGACCACCGCCGAAAGCGACGCGACCGTTCCGACCATGCCCTCGCCGAGCGCGATGATCGCAAATAGCCCATAGCGTTCGGCAATGTGATGCACGTGCCACGGCGTGCCGCCCATGCGGGTCTCGGCCACCACCGGGCCCGTCGTTTCCAGCAGGATCAGCAGGACCACGAGCACGAAGGTCACCGCCATCGACGTGTGCAGGAGCATGGTGCCGATCCAGCCGATCTGCGTTACGGCGACCCATCCAGCGTAGGTCAGGCACGCCGCGCGGTGATCCGGATCCTGCTTGGCGGCGCGTAACCACTGGCCTACCAACGCAATTCGCATCACCACGTACCCGGCCACCAAAACACTGCCGTCGAGGTGCTGGCCGTGCTCGACTGAGGCATACATCTGCGGCAAGCCGAGCGCGACGATGATGACGCCGACCATCTGCAGCATGGTCATGATGCGGTAGATCCAGTCGTCGGTGTCGTACGCCGACGCGAACCAGGTGAAGTTGATCCACGCCCAACCGATCGCGAACCAGGCGAACGTGAACGCGAGCACTCCGGCGCCGACGTGGTTCTCGGCCATCATGTGCGCGAATTCGGATGCGGCGATGCCGAAGGCGACGACGAACGTCAGGTCGAAGATCAGCTCCAGCGGTGTCGCCACCCGATGCTCCTCGTGCGGGTCGCGCCCGGACATCCGGCGAATGCGATGCGCCTGCACGGTCACCGGCCGCTGCGGTTCAGCCTCATTCATTGGTCCCATCCTTCCACCGTTACATTTCATCCCATGACAGGCGCGAAGAAGTTGGTGATCGGCGCGAGCGGGTTCCTCGGCTCCCATGTCACCCGGCAGTTGGTCGATCGCTGCGACGACGTGCGTGTGCTGATGCGCCGGGGACGCGGGCGACGTCGTGCGTACTGCGTTCCGCCAGGACTTAAAGCTGACGAGTCGGAGTGTGCGATTAATGCACATCTGGCCGACGCTTGACCACGGTAAAGCCGAACGGGAACTGGCCGGCAGCCCAAATCGATCCACGACTCGATCCGCCGGGCCGCGCAGTTCTATCGGGAGAATCGAAGGGGCGCCAAAAACAGGTAGTCGACTACGCATGCCTTCCGGAGACGCCGGATTCACGATCAAGGTGTGTCGGAAGAATTCTCACTGAATCTGCTAGGTCAATTCGCTGTTCGCCGAGGTGAGCAGCCTGTCGAGCTGCCTCCGGCATGCCAGCGACTGATTGCACTCGTCGCGCTTAAGCGCCGTCCGGTACACCGACTGTGGGTCTGTGCGATGTTGTGGCCGCACGCCCAGACGCGGCGCGCCACCGCAAGCCTGCGTTCCACGATGTGGCGGCTGCGGCCCGTGGGCGCCGACCCACTGCTGGAGATTGATCCGCAGTACATCGCGCTGGCGCCCGGCGTGTCGGTGGACTGGCACGACGCGGTGGACCAGATCGGGAGCCTGCTCGATCATGAGGAGCCCGCTGCCATCGACCCCCAGTTTGTGGCCGAACTGCTTCCGCTGCTTCGCGCAGGCGAACTGCTCGACCGCTGGACCGAGCCGTGGGCCACGGGCGAGCGCCAGCGATACCGCGCGATGCGCAAGGCAGCACGTGACACGTTGGGCCACGGTCCCGAAAAGCACCTAGCCAACTACTCTTCCGGCTCTATGCGTTCGCTCCATACGCTTCATTCCGTCAGGAAGACCAAGAACGACTCGAGAGAGCCATGAACGCGTTACTGATGATCTGCATGTCCGTCTGCGCACCGCTTGCCGCACTGGGCCTGTACGACTTGCAGGCGCGGCTGGAGCAGTGGGACTACAACCGCCACGCAGAGGACTGAACGGGGTCGTCGGCGTAAGCCTCGCCGCGTACCGTGATGGGGTGGAAGAACTTTCCGACGACGTAGTCGCATTCTTATCCGAAGGCACTCGCACGGGGCTGCTCGGTTATCTGGCCTCCGACGGCCGCGCAAGGCGTTCAATCTGGCAGAGTGACTGCGCGCGAGGCGCGTTCGATGCGGCCACCGAAGCCGCGCCCGAACCGGGCCAGCAGCGGTAACACCCTCATCGACTGGTTACGCGCGAAGATGCCGAGCCTCGACGCGGGCAGTAGTGTCGACATCCCGTCGGTGGCCAGGGCGTGATTCAGCTCGACGTTGGGCCGAAACCCGTATTCCCACAGATCAAACGCCGCCTGCGGATGAGACTCCGCGGCCAGGTGGTGGGCAAGCAGGAAGGCGCCGATCAAGGCGAGTGAGGTGCCCTGGCCCGACAACGGCGACGGACCGAACGCGGCGTCGCCGAGCAGCGCTACCCGGCCGGTCGCCCAACGCGGCAAGCGGACCTGGCTCATCTCATCGAAGTAGAAGTCGTATGCGTCGGGTAGCGACTCGATCAAACGACCGGTGTGCCAACCCATTCCGGCGAACCGCCGACGGAGCAAATCGTGTTGGGCGGCGGCATCGCCGAAATCGATGTCGATCGGAGCGCTGCGGAACAGCAGCACTACCTTCGCGCGCCGGTTGCCGCGCACCGTGAACATGGCCGCGGCGCGGCCGGGTTCGTTGTAGAGCACCGCCCGATCACGCAGCCCGAGCAGATTGTCGACGGTGTAGATCGACAGATACGCACCGAGATGGTGGGTGAGCCCGCGCTCGGGGCCCATCGTCAGTTCGCGAATGGCGGAGTGCTGGCCGTCGGCGCCGACGACCAGATCCAGCTCCCTGGCCGTGCCGCGCTCGAATTCGACGGCGACGCGAGCACCGCCCTGCGGCGTCAGCGTCCGCACCGAATCGCCGAACACAACTTCGACGTCATCGCTCACCGCGCCGCACAGGATGCGCACCAGGTCGTCTCGCATGATCTCGATCTCGCGATCGCCGCGTGCCTCGTGCATCGGTCGCAGCGCCACGTCGTAGGTGCGCGCACCGTCGGGCCGCACAGCCGACAAGGTGAGGATCTGCGTGCGGGCGTCGCGCACCTCGGTGTCGAGGCCCATCCGTTCGATGACCTCAAGCGCGGTGCCGCGGATATCGACGGCGTGCCCGCCGACGCGCAGCTCGGGGGCGCGCTCGACCAGCACCGGCCGATGACCTCGCCGCACCAGCCAGTAGGCCAATGTCGGGCCAGCGATGCCGGCACCAGAGATCAGGATCTCCAGCGGCCGCTGCACAATGCCAAAATATCGGCCATGAGCACCTCGCCGGGGTCGTACGCCGTCGGTGTGGTGCTGGCCGCGGGCCTGGGCACGCGTGTCGGCGCCGATGGCAACAAGGCGTATCTGCCGCTGGCCGGCCGCAGCATGGTGGGCTGGTCGCTGAACGCCGTCTCACAGGTGCCCCAGATTGCGCGCTCGGTGCTGGTGTATCGCCGCGGCGAACGCGACCTGGCACGCGATACCGTGACGGCGGAACTGCCTGCCGCGACGGTAGAACTGGTCGAAGGCGGCGACAGCAGGCACGCCTCCGAGTTCAACGTGCTGCGCTACCTCGCCGACGACATCGAATCGGGTGCGGTCGACGTGGTGCTGATCCACGACGCCGCCCGACCGCTGGCCGACCGCGACATGTTCGTCACCGCGCTGTCGGTCGCCCGCGAGTTCGGCGGTGCGATACCGGCTTTGACCATCCCGGACGTGGTGCAGGAGGGACCCTCCGGTGTCGAGTCGGCCAGCGGCGGGGGCAGCTTGGTGCGGGTGCAAACCCCGCAGGCGTTTCGGGCGCGACCGCTGCTGCACGCGTATCGGGCCGCCGCTGCTGAAGGATTCGAGGGCACCGACACATCGTCGTGCATCGAGAAGTACACCGATGAACAGGTCCGCACCTTTCCCGGCGACGAGGGCAACCTGAAGGTGACCTATGCGCAGGACGTGGCCATCGCGGGACGGCTGCTCAACCGTCGGCTGCGTGAGGATCCGTATGCCGGCACGCGATGATCGCCTCGACAAAGGCGGTGTCCCTCGGTAATTCGACGGCGAACGCGTCGGAGTCTCCGTCGATGAAGGTGATCGGCGTACGGGCGCGCAGCGACTCGTCGAGCTCGTCGAAGTCATCCGATGTGCGCCCAGCCAGCAGCTGGGACAGTTGGTCGACGGTAAACCCGCGCGGGTACTGCACGGCCCGCAGCGTCGAGCGGTCAAGGGTGCCGGTCACCGAGCCCCGTGCGTCAACGGCTTTCACGCTGTCGGTCACCGCCAGCGCCGGCATCACGACGGGGCTGCCGGCCCGCAGCGCGGCAATCACCCCGTCGCGGACACTTGCCGGCGCCAACGGTCGACGAATGTCGTGAATCAGGACGTGGCGCGGCGGGTCTTTGAGGTACTGCACCCCGGCGACCAGGCATTGCGCCCGCGAGCCCGGATTCTCGGCCACGGCAACACCAACGGCCGACAGCCCTTGGGCCGCAAGGGTTTCGCGGACCGCGCCGGCCAGCGGTTCGGCGACGGCCACCGCGGCCGCGCCGAGCATCGTCCGCACGACGCGCGCCAAGGGCGCCTCCCCCGCCAACGGGGCGAAAACAGCGTCGGCGTTATCCACGAACGACGCCGACACCGGCACGATCGCGGCAAGATCCACCGCCATCAGCGGAAGCGGTCGAGGTAGGCGTCCCAATCCCAGGTGGACAGGAACTTCTCTGCGGCGGCATACCCTTTCGCGTACAGGGCCTCGATCTCGTTGTCCGAGATGTCGAAGTCGAGGAAGCCGACGTCGGTCGAGTCCACCCGGATCGTACGGGCGTTGACCCACGGCTGATTGAGGTAGGCCTGATCGCGGCCGACGAGCACAGTGGTGATGACGCTCTCCAGCAGATGCGGCGGCCCGAGCAGGCGGAGGGGCGCCAAAGCGGGAATCACGCAATCGTTGCCCTCGGGCAGGTTCGGCAACACCGTGACGCCGAAACTGGGCCAGCGGGGTCTTCGGCCGTCGGTGCGGTCTAGCGAGTCGATCGGGAAGTTCGACAGGATGCCGCCGTCGACCAACGTCGATGTCAATCCGGTCGAGCCGCTCAGCGTGACCGGACGGAAGAAGAACGGGATCGCCATAGATGCGCGCACCGCATCGGCCACGGACTGTTCGTCGGGGTCGAGGCCGTAGACCCTGCGGTAGTCCCATGGCAGCCGCACCAGCTGCCCCGTCGTCACATCGGCGACCGTGACGACCAGCTTGTAGCGCTGCTCGACGGGGAGGCTGTCGTCGCGGATGAGCAGATCGCCGAACGTGTGCACGCCGAGATTCTTCAGCTGGCTGCGCACCCACTCGTGGGCGTAGTCGCCCTTGTAGATGCCGGTTCCCCGCAGCACCGCCCACGACGGGCCGAGCACCGGAAGACGTTCTAGAGGGCCGGGATCGGTGAACTTGTGGTAATCCAGCTGCAGCCCAAGCTCTTTGACTTCCTCGGGGCTGAGCTGGTCACCCATCGACGCGGCAGCGACGACCGCTCCGACGATGGATCCGGCCGACGTTCCTGACACGCGTTGGGCGCTGTATCCGGCGTCCATCAACGCAACGACGGCCCCTACCAGACCGATACCCTTGACGCCGCCGCCCGAAAGCACAAGGTCCGCAGGCTTCGGTTCCGCCACGGCGCCGACGCTACACGGGGTCGAACGACGAGATCAGCCAGCTGTCGTTGATCTTCTTCAGGCCCACCTTGACCGCGCTTGCGGCGAACGAGCCGTCGGGATTCTCCTTGCTGGTGGTGTTCTGGTTGATGAACACGAGCACCACCGCGGAGTCTGGATGCAGCTCGGACACCGCGGCGCGCACGACGGCGGCGGAGGTCTTGACCGACTTCTGCTTGGCCGCCGGTGTGACGATCTGCTGGGTGAATTGCGTGTAGTACGACAGGAAGTCGCCGGTCAGATGCGACTTCGCGGCGGCGAAGTCCTTGTCCAGGCTCTCCGGTGAGTACGACAGCAGCGCAACCGTGCCATTTTTCGCCGCGTCGAGCGCGACATTGGCGGCGGCATCGTTAGTTTGTTGGTCTGGGCGATACTGCTCGAAATACAGCCACGCCGCGACGCCTGCCGAGGCGACCAGGGCGACCGCCAACAGGATGGCGCCGAGTCGGCCCCACACCACGCGCGCCGATCGACGCACGATGCCAACCCGCGACTCGGACTGCGTTTCCGTTTCGGTGGCCGCGCCGTCGTTCTCGGCTAGCCTCGTCGGCCTCGTCGACGGATTCGTCGGTGACCTCTTCGGCCTCGTCGACGTCGGTCACACCGGCGGTGTCATTGGTGGTCACGGTACGAACTCCACTTTCGACATCTTGATCTGGCCGCCGTCACGCTGGAGGTTGACGGACAGTCGCCAGGAGCGCGGCTCCTGCTTGGCCCCTGCGGAGTTGGTCACGCGCGAGGTGGCCGAAACCAGCACCAGGGCCGAGTCGTTGGTCATCGACTCGACGGCAGTGGCGTTGACGGTGACCTCGGTGATCACCTTCGAATCCTGCGCGACCTTGATGAAGTCGTCGGCTTGGTTCTTGAAGTCGTCTCTGAATTGGCCCGTCGAGTTGTCGATGATGCGCTGTACGTCGTCCTTCGCCTTGTTGAAGTCCAGCGACATCAGCGTCACGACGCTCTGCCGGCCGGCCGCGGCGAACTCCGCGCGCCGCTGCTGTTCGGCGGCCTGGTGGCGGTGGTTGATCACCATGAGCACGCTCAGCGTGATCAATGCGGCCGTGCAGACGAGGGACAGGCCTACCGCGAGGACTCCCAGGATCCGGCGCAGCGAGAAGCGGCGCCGCTCTCGGGCCGGCTCTTCCTTCGTCGGCCCCTCGGCCTCATCCTCTTTGCTGTCTTTGGTTTCCGGGCTGGCCTCGTCGACCTCGGTCGCTTCGACCGGTTCGGCCACCAGGTCGGAGGCCTCGGTCTCGGCATCGACGTCGGTGACTTCCGGCTCGGCGTCGTTGGCGGGGGATTCCACCTCAGCCAACGCGTCGCCGCCAGCGGAACGGGCCTGCCTGCGCAGCCGGATAGCACGGGCTCTGGCACGCGCGGCGGCAGCAATCGCCTCCGCCTCGGCCGCCTCTGCCTCCGCTTCCTCGGCGAGGGCCAGTGCTTCGGCCGCGTCGGTCGACCGATCAGGATCCTGCGGCGGTTCATCGACGCGATCAGCGTCGATCACCGACGCGCGGCGCCTGAAAGACGGCACAGCGACCTCCTTGTCTGCTAAGCGCTCTGCTCAATGAGAATGGCATTATTCATTTTTGAGCATTGCCGCGACGATACCGCATCCCCACCTGGGAACCAACGGCGCGTTTCCTGCGGAAATGCTATTTACGCGCTGTGCCCGCTCAGCGCAATCTGTCCTTCATCACCTTGCCCGTGGCGTTCAACGGTAGCGCGTCAATAAACTCAACGAACCGAGGAACCTTAAATCCGGCCATCCGCTCGCGGCTCCAGGCGATCAGCTCGTCGCCGCTGACGGCGGTTTTGCCATCCTTCACGACGATGAACGCCTTGCCCACCTGACCCAGCCGTTCATCGGGAACACCGATCACCGCGGCCTGCGCGACCACGGGGTGCTCCAGCAAAAAGCCTTCGATCTCGGCGGGGTACGCATTGAAGCCGCCGACGATGAACATGTCCTTCTTGCGGCCGACAATGCGCAGCCGGCCGGCGTCATCGAGCGTGCCGAGATCGCCGGTGTGCAGCCAACCGTCCGTATCGATCGCCTCAGCGGTGGCGACGGGATCGTCCAGATACCCCTTCATCACGCTGTAGCCGCGCACGAGAACCTCACCGCCGACGGCGATGCGCACCTCGATGTCCTCGCACGGGAGCCCGGCAGTGGTCGCGACGTCTTCGAACGAGTCGCCCGGGCGAGAGAGCGTAACGTTGCCGGCCTCGGTGAGCCCGTAGCCCGTCATGAGTGTCTGGAACGGAAGTTCATCGTGTATCCGGCGAACCAGTTCCACCGGGATGTCGGCCGCGCCCGTGACGCCGGCTCGCAATGTCGCAAGCTTGTCCTTGTTGCCGACATTGAGCAACGAGTGATAGAGCGTCGGCGGCCCGGGCAGCATCGTGATCCGTTCCCGCTCAATCAGTTCCACGACCCGACCGACGTCGAAGGCCGCAACCGGTAGCATCGTCGCGCCGCGCAGGAACGACGCGATCAGTCCCGCCTTCAAGCCGAAGGTATGGAAGTACGGGTTGATCATTAGATAGCGGTCGCCCTCGCGCAGATCGGCGAGAGACGCCCACTCCTCGTACATCCGTAGCGTCTGGCGGTGATTCATCCTGGCGCCCTTGGGCCTGCCGGTCGTGCCCGAGGTGAAGATGATGTCGGAGATGTCATCGCCGCCTACGTCCCGCTGAAACGGTGAACCGCTTGACAAGAACTCCGACTTCAGGTCGATCACGGGTATACCGGCGGGCGCCGTGTAGTCCTGGCCTAGGAACCCCTTCTGGACCAGGACCGCCTTCGCGCCGCTGCGGCCGATGATGTCGGCCGCTTCCTCCGCCTTGAACCGCGTATTGACCGGCACGAGCACCCCGCCGACCGTGAGCAACCCGAATGCCGCGATCATCCATTCGGCGGAATTGGGCGCCCAGATGGCGACCCGGTCACCCTTTTCGATGCCCAGATCGGCGAATGCGCCTGCGGCGCACCGAATCCGCTGGACAAGCTCAGCGAATGAGAGACGCAGCGCACCGTCGACAACCGCTTCCGCATCGCCGAACCGGTCCGCCGCGCTCAGGACCATCTCGGGGATGGTCTCCCAGCGTTGGCGGTAGGTCACACCGTAACGAGCCGGGATAGGTTGCCGCCCATGATCTTCGCCTGGTCCTCGACGGGGAGATGCTCGAGCGCAGTCACGTAGTGCGTCGGCTCCGCAAGGCCTTCGGGATGCGGGTAATCGGAGCCGTAGAGCACGCGGTCCACGCCGATGAGATTGATCAGGTCGTCGATGCCCTCTTCGTAGAACGGGCTGACGTGGATGCGGTTCTTGATCTCCTCCATCGGGTTGGCCGGGAAGGCCTCAGGGGCCTTCTTCCAAACCTCGGCCATGTTGTCCAGCAGCGGGAACATCCACTTCGACCCCGCCTCGATGACGGCCACCTTGAGCGTCGGGAATCGGTACAGCGCGCCGTGAATCACCCACGAGGCCACCGCATCCTGAACGGGACGCCACTCGTTGAGAATGTTCATCGCGTTGGTCTGGAACGGCAACATCTCCTGAGCGGCGCCGTCCCATTCGGAGGTGTAGCGGGAGTAGCCGCTGTCGCTGGAGTGCATGGCGACCAGCACGTCGTATTCGACGCACTTCTGCCAGAACGGATCGAACTCGGGCAGCGCGAACGACCGCGGCCCGCGGAAGCCGGGCACCGGAGCGGGGCGGATCAGAATGGCCCGCGCACCGCGCTTGACGACCCAGTCCAGCTCCTCGATGGCCTTCTCGACGATGGGCAGGGTGATGACCGGGGTGGTGAAGATGCGGTTCTGGTAGTTGAACCCCCAGACTTCGTCCAGCCACTCGTTCAGCGCGTGCACGATCACGTGGATCGCGACCGGATCGTCGCGCAGCCGCTCCTCGACCAGGCTCGCCAGCGTCGGGAACATCAGCGAGCGGTCCAGACCGAGCTGATCCATGAGCTCCAGACGCGGACCCGGTTCGAAGAACGCCGGAATGGACCGCATCGGCTCGCCGAACAGCTCGCGCTTGCTCTTGCCATCAGGATTGCCGAACTTGAAGTACTCCTCCCATGCGCCGGGTTTGGCGACCACATTGAAGGTGGGGTTCGGAATGTAGTTGCTGATCTGGCCGCGCAGGGCGATCTTGGTGCGGCCGTTGACCTGCACGTACTGGACGATGTCCTGGTACTCCTTGGGCAGGTATTTGGTCAGCGCCTCTTCAGGCTCGTAGAGGTGGTTATCCGCGTCGAAGAGCGGAAACGGTATATCGACCCTGTGCGAAAGTTGCCCCATGGAACACTCCTTTTCTTACGGGGAGAATCGTATTCTCCCTAGCTGCTCAACGCAATATTCTGCCGGACCACGAACTTCTGCACCTTGCCGCTCGCGGTGCGCGGATAGTCGTCGACTTGGTGCAGTTCCTCGGGCCATTTCTGGGTGGCCACACCGGCCCGCTTGAAGTGGTCCCTGACCTCTTCGATGGTCGGCATCGCATGACCGGTCTTGACGCGTAAGACCGCCGCGGCGCGCTCCCCCAGCCGGGCGTCGGGAGTGGACACCACCACGGCCTCCACAACGGCCGGCATCTTGAGCAGCACCTCCTCGACCTCGAGTGCACTGATGTTCTCGCCGCCGCGGATGATCACATCCGCCTTGCGATCAGTGATGGTGAGGTATCCGTCGTCGTCGAGCACGCCGACATCGCCTGTGCGGTACCAGCCGTCCTCGTCAAAGGCCTTGGCGGTCAGTTCCGGGTCGGTATAGCCCAGGCACAGGTCGGGGCCGCGGCTGTAGATCTCGCCGTCGGGTCCGAGCCGGATCTCCACGCCGGGCCGCGGGCTGCCGTCGGTGTAGAGCCGCTTCTCCTCCGGCGCGCTCGGCGCGGAACCGGTGATGGACGGGTGTTCGCTGCTGCCGTACGAGCGGAAGACGAAGATGCCGAGGTCGGCGAGCCGTCGCGTAACCGCCGCAGGAACAGTCGAGCCGCCAAGGCCGACGGTCGTGAAGTGGCGCATATGTTCTGCGGTGCAATCGGGATGGTCCAACAGACTGGTGAGGAAATAAGGCGGTCCCCCGCCAATGGATAGCCCGTCGCTCTCGATGAGCTTGAGCACCTTGCCCGGGTCCCAGACATCGCACAGATCGATCGGTGCGCCCTCCAGCACGGGAATGAGGAAGGCGCCCAGCATGCCGATGAAATGGCCGACCGGGGTGGCGGTGAGCTGGCGACCTCGGTCGGCCGGATAGTTCTCCAGAAGTTGGCGGGTCTCGAAACCCAGGGTCTGATGGCTGTGGACGACGCCCTTCGGGTTGCTTGTGGTGCCGGAGGTGAAGGCGATCAATGCCGGGTTGGCGGGGTCGGTGGAGACCGTGCCGTCCATCGGTTCGTCAGCGAGCAGATCGTCGTAATTCTTGCCGACCAGCCCTACGACTGGGATGTCCGCGCAGAGGTCGGGCTGAAACCGCATGCGCCCGAACTCCTCGGCCGTGATGAAGACGCGAGGCTTCGCCGTGCCGAGGATGTGCGTGAGTTCCTTGCGCCCGTAGAAATGAACGATCGGCACGGTGACCGCGCCCAGAAACGTCGACGCCCAGAATGACGCCGCGGCTTCCTTCCAGTTCGGGAGCTGGAGCGCGACCACGTCGCCTGGGCCGACGCCTCGCGCCAGCAACCCGGCCGCGAGCCTGCGCGCCTCGATCTCGACATCTCGAAAGGTGCCGCTGAACGGCCGCACCGCCGAGTGCACGACGAATCCGGCATCAGAGTTGGCCCGCAGCCCGCCGGCGACGAGACCGCCGAGGGTCTCGTCCGTCCACCACCCCTCTTCCTCGTAGCGTTTTGTCAGTTCGGTGGGGATGTTTCGGATCCACTTCCCGAGAGTCAGGGTGCACCTCCAGTTCGAACGCGATGCTATTCTCCGATAGAGAGAATGCCAATACCGCCGATGGAGAACGCTTTATGGTCGACCTCGAGTTGGACGACGGCCTGGCGATCATCACCATCGACCGGCCGCACGCCCGGAACGCCATCTCGCTGGAGACCATGGACCAGTTGGAGAAGGCGCTCGACGGCGCCGAGGGTGCCAGCGGGCTCGTCCTCACGGGTGCCGGCGACCGCGCTTTCGTCTCGGGCGGCGACCTCAAGGAACTCAGCACATTGCGCACCGAACTCGAAGCATCGTCGATGGCGTTTCGGATGCGCACCATCTGCGATCGAATCGCCGCTTTCCCCGCGCCGACCATCGCCGCGCTGAACGGCCATGCGCTGGGCGGGGGCGCCGAGTTCGCGGTGGCGGCCGACATCCGGCTTGCCGCCGACGACATCAAGATCGGCTTCAATCAGGTGACGCTGGAAATAATGCCAGCATGGGGCGGCGCCGAGCGACTGGTCACGCTGGTGGGGTACAGCAAGGCGCTGTTGCTGGCCGCCACTGGCAGTGTGCTCGACGCCGCCGAGGCGCAGCGAATCGGCTTGGTGGACAAGGTGTTCCCGCGGGCATCCTTCGACGACGACTGGCGCGCCATGGCCAAGTCGCTGGCCACCCGCCCAGCCCGCGAGATCAAACGTGTCATGAAGGGGGTCTCGACGACGGAGGCCGTCGCGGCCTTTGCGCGGTTGTGGGTGTCGGACGAGCACTGGGCCGCTGCGGACAAGGTGATGAAGCGCGGCAAGTAGTCGGGCCTACCCACCGATTTCGCGAATAGGGTCGGTGCCATCCCAACCGTCGGCGGCGTCGCGGATGTACTTCGCGCTGGCCGCTTGCGCATCCGTGAGCTCGGAGATCTCGACGATCGTCGCTGGGCTGTTCGGCGGCTCGACGTACGCGAATCGCACGCCGAAACCCTCGCCGCCGGACCAGACGACGGGCCAGCCGGCGTTCTCGACGGCTTTCATCGTGGCGTCGAAATCCTCTGTCCAGTAGGCCAACTGGTGATAGCCGGGTCCGCCAGACGCGAGGAACTCGGTGAAGATGCTGGGGGTGTCGTCCTCCTGCTGGATCAGCTCGAGCTGCAGATCGCCGCTATTGGACAACGCCAGCGACAGCGTGGTTTCACAGGGTTCACCGCGGTACAGCGCTGGCATCGGCAGCCCGTGTATCACGAACCAAGGACCCACGCCCAACTCGATCCAACTCGCGATGGCCGGGTCGAGATCGTTGACGACGTATCCGATCTGACGGATGCGGCCTGGCAGGACAGTCATGATCGCCGTCGGATGGACGACGACGCGTGGTGGCCCGTGGGACCTGCGCGCCTGGTCGATCGCGTCGGGCACCTCATCGAGACCGATCACCTTGCCGATGCTGGGCAGCGGGTCGAGCCGGCCCTCGGTGACGGCGTCGAGCGTGCCGTACCAGTCGACGGGGTGCGGGCCACCGCCGAACTGGATCGTGACGCCCTTGTGCGTGGCCGCGGTGACCGACACCGAGTCGCTGCCGTGCCAGCCGCCGGCGGCGAAGACACGAGCGAGAAACTCGCACGAGTCGACGATGTTCTGCAAAAGACCGGGCGCGCCGACGCATTCGAAAATGACCTGCGGCGTCTGGAAGTTGTTGCTCCTGAACGTCTCCCGCCACACGGCGTAGGGATCTCGCTCGGCGGGGTTGACCAAGACGTCGGCACCGAACTTCTTCGCGTACTCCAGACGCTCGGCGCTGAAATCCGACACGACGATCGGGCCGACACCACGCGCGACCAGCGCCGCCACCGCGGACAGGCCGATGGCGCCTGCGCCGATGACGAGCGGCAGCTCGCCGGGTTCGATGCGGGAGCAGCGAACGTAGAACTCGCCCACCGCGAATGCGTCAACGACGGCGACGGCGTCGTTCGGAACGCCGTCGGGCACCGTGCGCGACAACACCTCCGATACCAGCATGAGTTCACCGAACGCGCCGGGCGCATCCGGATCATGTCCGATGACGCGCGGTTCCGCGCCGTGCCGTATCAGCAGCGGCAGGCTGGTGACGCGCGAACCGATCGGAAAGTCGCCGGAGCAGTCGGGACCGTGGCCGACCACCTCGCCGATGAACTCGTGACCCATGATCGTGTCGCGGTCGGAATCCCACACAAACCGGGGCGCCGAGTTTGGGTGATCCATGTAGTGCACGTCCGATGCGCAGATCGCGGCGCTCAGCGGCCGTAGAAGCAACTGACCCGGGCCCGGTACGGGATCGGCGGTTTCGCGGACCTCCAGCCTGCCGTCGCGCAGAACCACGGCGCGCATCAGATCTTCCGCCGGCTAGCGAAATCCATTGACGCAGCGCTCATCATCTCAACCAGAGATCGGCGGTCGATCGTCCAGACCTGCGAGGCCACCGCCCGATTGTTCTCACCCACCACGTGGACCGGACCGTTGCCGATGTTCTCGATGATCTCGCGGGCCACATCCTCGGACAGCATCTGCGTTTGCGGGTCATAGTCGACGCCCATGCGTTGCAGCGCCGGTGTGTAGGTCATGCCCAGCGGGGTGCAGCACACGTCGACACCGTGTGAGCGCAATTCGGCCCACAACCCTTCGGCGAAGTTGTGCTGGAACGCCTTCACGGCGGAATACACGGCAAGCGTGGCAGAGCCGGCCACACACGCCAGCGACGCGACCAGGACGATACCGCCGCGGCCGCGGTCAACCATTGCGGGAGCGAAGTGGCGTGCCAGTGCGATCGGACCAATGCAGTCCAGCTTGATCTGCTTGAGCGAGTAGTCGAATTCGTTCTCCAGGAACATAGTCGTACGGTCCGACGCGCCGGCGTTGTAGATCACCAGCCCGATATCGAGTCCCGACGTCGCTTCGGCCACTCGCGCAGTTATATCGGGATCCGTTAAGTCTTGGATGACCGCACGCGTCTGCACCCCGTGCTTCTCGCCCGCCCGGGTCGCGACTTCCTCGAGCAGCGGTCGATTGCGCGCGATCAGCACGAGATTCAATCCGCGTGAAGCCAATTCGTCAGCGAGGCTGGCGCCGATGCCTTCGGATGCGCCTGCAATGAGCACCCATTGCCCGTACTTCTGCGCGAAATCGGTCATGACTGTCCCCTCACGGCCGCGGTGGCGAGGTCGCCGCCAGCCAGCGTTCGCGCCGTCCTGGACACCCTTTCGCTGATGCGCCAGCCGTTCGGGGTACGGACGAAGACATCGTCGTAATGCCCAAGGGCGTCAACCCAATTGGTGGAGTCGTCGGGTTGCAGCATCAGCACGGCGTGGACGTACGAGCGCACTGTCGCCCGATCCCCATCTACTGCGATGACGAAGTTGGACATTCGGTGATACGTCGGCCCCATATTCTCGTGCAGCCGTGTCATGACTTCGGTGAGCGCATCGGCGCTTGAGAAGCGCCCCAGCTGTTGGTAATCGACGTCGATCTCGTCGGTCCAGCAGCTGCGGAACAGTGGCCAGTCCTTGGAATCGATTCCGGTGGCGTAGCGGATCAACACCTCTGCGATCTGCGCTTTGTCGGCATCCACACGGGAAGGCTATCCATAAGTTAGACTACGGTCAACTATGAAATCTGCGGGAAAGCATTGCTAATGGCGGAAATAGCGCGAAGTCGAGTTGCTGACCAAGGTCAGCGCCGGGCCTCTTTCCAACAGGCCCGCTCCCATGCGACCAAGCAGTCCCTGGTGCAGGCCGCGATGGCACTGTGGCGCGCGAACGGGTACGCGCGCACGACGGTCGCCGACATCTGCCGGGCGGCGGGCGTGTCGAAGGCGTTGTTCTACTTCTATTTCCCCCGCAAAGAGGACGTGCTGTTCGAGGTCGGCGTGCTGTCCACCGATGCCGCGCACCACGCGGCAACCGAGATGCTGGCCAAGCCGTCTGAGATGCCCAGCATCATCACGGCCGTACTCACGAGCCTGGAGGACACGATGCGCAACAGCCCGCCCGAACTCATCATCGAGGCCATCCTCGAGGGCTACCGCCAAGCCCTGGCCGGGCACGACCATCTGGAGCGGACGTCGGTGATCTTCGCCGAGGTGTTCGAGCGGGCACAGCACGACGGCAAGCTACCCGCGCATGTCGATGTGGACCACCTGGCGAATGTGGCGCAGTCCCTTGTCAGTGAGGGCGCGCGACATTGGGCGGCGGGCGCCTACGGCGACCGCTCCTTCGCGGCCGTCGTCGGCCGGGACATCAGCGCGTTGGTCGCCGGCTACAGCGTGGATTAGCGACCACCTGTTCTCTGTAGACGAGAACGCCATTTCCGATTATCGTCAACGACGTGTCGAAGCAGATAGCGCTCGCGCCGGAGATCTCTACCTGGCCCGACGAGAATCCCCAGCTCATCGGAAGCACCTGCGGCAAGTGCGGAGCCACCGCCTTTCCCGTCCAGCAGCGCTGCCCCAAGTGCAGCGCCGGGGAGATGTCCGACGTGCTGCTGCCGCGGCGCGGCACCCTCGTCGCGTGGACGACCCAGGGTTTCCCGCCCGGCGCACCGTACAAGGGCCCGACCGGTAAGGACTTCGTCCCGTTCGGCGTCGGCTTGGTGCAGCTCGACGACGTGATCCGCGTCGAGGGCCGGCTCACCGAGAACGACCCGGCCAAGCTGGAGTTCGGCCAGGAGGTCGAGCTGACCATGGTGCCGTTGACCACCGACGAGGAAGGCAACGAGATCGTCACGTTCGCCTTCCAGCCCGTCTGAGCATCTTTACGATTGCCGGCACCGCCGGCGGAAGGACACTTCAAGAATGAACGACGTCGCCATCATCGGCGTGGGGCTTCACCCGTTCGGCCGGTTCGACAAGACCGCGATGGAGATGGGCGCCGAAGCCATCCAGTTCGCGCTCACCGACGCGGGCGTCGACTGGAAGGACATCCAGTTCGGCTTCGGCGGCAGCTACGAGGTATCCAACCCGGACGCGGTAACCCGGCTCGTCGGCCTGACCGGCATCACCTTTGCCAACGTCTTCAACGCATGCGCGACCGCGGCCACCGCCATCCAGCAGACCGCCGACACCATCCGGTTGGGCAAGTACGACATTGGCATCGCCATCGGCCTGGACAAGCACCCGCGTGGTGCATTCACCGACGATCCCGCGAAGCTCGCGCTGCCGCAGTGGTACGCCGAGAACGGTCAGTTCGTCACCACTAAGTTCTTCGGGATGAAGGCCAATCACTACATCCATAAGCACGGCATTTCGCAGGCGACGTTGGCCAAGGTCGCTGCCAAGAACTTCCGCAACGGTGAGAAGAACCCGAATGCGTTCCGGCGCAAGCCGATTCCCGAGGAAGAAATCCTCAACTCGACCGTGCTTGAACTACCCACTCACCCAGTACATGTTCTGCGCACCCGACGAAGGCGCGGCGGCGGTGATCATGTGCCGCGGCGATATCGCGCACCGATTCACCGACAAACCGGTGTACGTGCGTGCTACCGAGATCCGCACCCGTCGATTCGGCGCCTACGAGGTGCACGCGACGTCCGCACCGCTCGAGGAGGACGCCTCGCCCACCGTGTACGCGGCCAAAGCAGCCTACGAGGCGGCAGGCATCGGTCCCGAGGACATCGACGTCGCGCAGTTGCAGGACACCGATGCGGGCGCCGAGGTCATCCACATGGCCGAGACGGGGCTGTGTGCCGACGGTGAACAGGAGAAGTTGATCGCCGACGGCGCCACCGAGATCCACGGTTCGCTGCCGATCAACACCGACGGTGGGCTGATCGCCAATGGCGAGCCGATCGGCGCTTCGGGCCTTCGGCAGGTGCACGAACTGGTGCGCCAACTGCGCGGCGAGGCCGGCGATCGGCAGGTGCCGGGCAACCCGCGGGTCGGGCTGGCTCAGGTCTACGGAGCCCCTGGGTACCGCGTCGGCAACGATCCTGAGCCTGTGAGACCCAGATCGCCGATTCGGAACGCGGGTGCGGAAACAACGTTCTAAGATCTCGGAAATGATGTTTCCGCCTGCGGCCGAACGGACAAGGCCGTTGCTCGGCGTGGTGTCAGCAACGGCGCTGGCGGCAGCCTGTCTTATCGTCGGCACCGCAACCGCGGCCGCGGACGAGGACCCGCCGCCTCCGCCGCTGCATCAGGTCCACTACACCGTCTGGGCCGAACAGCCGTTCAATGTGAGCATCTACTACCGCGACACCGACCCGCCGAACTGGGGGGACTACAGCCACGACCCTTACCAGTTCAGCCCCAAGGTCGAGGCGGACGTCGGCCCCAACCAACAATGGAATCTCGACGTTGGGCTGGTAAACCCGAACGAATGGGCGATGGTGGTCGCGAGCACCGGCGGGGAGTCGACGAAGGCGCCCAACATCCATTGTGTGCTCGCGGTGGACGGCGCAGTCGTGGCCACCAATCAGGGGCCGAAGGGCGCGCTCTGCTCGATTCGCAACTGGTGATCGTCGTCCGCCGACTGCGGTTCGCCCTCAAGGCGGCATAGCCATTGCTCGCAGTACGCAAAGGTCTCGGCGTGACCGGAGGAGATGCCGAGCGCCCGTTCCATGACCAGGGCCTGCGACACGCTTGTCGCGAACACCGTCCATACCACCGGCGGTACCTCCGCGACGTCCACGTGGTAGCGCCGCAACGCGGCGGCAATCGCCTTGTTCTGCTCTTCGCGGAAACGTTCGGCGTAGTACACGATTTCGGCCCGAAGCGCCTTGCGGTGATTCGCCAGGCCCATGAATTCCATTGTCAGCCGGGTGGCCTCCGGCTGCGTGCTGAATCTCCACAGCGCCCACAGCGGCTGCGGCGACGCCAACGCTGTCGCCAGCACACCGAGGCCCTCCTCGGCCCTGCGGCGGAACACCTCCAAGAAGAGGTCCTCCATGGTCCGGAAGTAGTAGTGCACGAGCTGAGGCTTGAGTCCCGCCCTCTCGGCGACCCGGCGCGACGTGACCGCGGCGTAGCCCTCCTCCAGGAGCAGCTGCTCGGCAGCATCGAGCAGCACGCCGCGATTCTTCGCGTCCGGCGCTCCGATTCTTCGGACCGGCCCCATGTCACCTCCCCGTACCGTCTGCCCTCACGATCGACACGCAGATATTAGCTGTCATACCGCGTTGTCATCTTGACCGTGACTCTACCGCCATGCTAAGCAGGTGCTCAGCATATTTCGTTTCTCGCGCATTAGGCACAGTGCGGCGTCCAGCCATCGCAGCATCTATGTGTTCGGGAGGAAGCGCTTCAAATGACCACCGATTACGACTCCGTCGACTACTTCACCGACCCGTCGCTGGTGCCCGACCCGCATCCCTACTTCGACTACCTACGCGCCAAGAATCCAGTCAGCTGCCCGATCAACAACGGCGTGCTGGCCGTCACCGGTTGGGAAGCCGCGAACGCTGTCTACAAGGACACCGAGAACTACTCGTCCTGCGTCGCTGTCGCCGGGCCGTTCACCCCGATGCCATTCGTGCCCGAGGGCGACGACATCTGCGCGCAGCTCGAGGAACATCGCACCGAGATCCCGATGTATGAGCACATGGTCACGATGGATCCGCCCAATCACACCGACGCTCGCTCCTTGCTGAGTCGGCTTCTCACGCCGAAGCGACTGAAGGAGAATGAGGACTTCATGTGGCGGTTAGCCGATCGCCACATCGACGAGTTCATCAACGACGGCCAATGCGAGTTTCTTGGCGGCATACGCCCGACCGTTCTCGCTGCTGGTGGTCGCGGACCTACTCGGAGTCCCCGAGGACGACCACGAGGAGTTTCGCGAGGCCTTCGGGGCCCAGCGGCCCGGCACGAACATCGGCGGACTCGACCACGAGCCGATCGCGGCCAACCCGCTGGAGTGGGCCGACGAGAAGTTCAGCCATTACATCGCAGACCGGCGCAGCAACCCGCGCGACGATGTGCTCACCGGGTTGGCCACGGCGCTGTACCCGGACGGTTCGACGCCCGAAGTGGTCGATGTGGTCCGCACCGCCACCTTCCTCTTCGGTGCCGGACAGGAAACCACCGCCAAGCTGCTCAGCGCGGCCCTGCGGGTGCTCGGCGACCGGCCGGACATCCAGCAACAGCTGCGTGACGACCGCAGCCTGATCCCGATCTTCATCGAGGAATGTCTGCGCATGGACAGCCCCGTGAAGAGCGTGTTCCGGATGGCCCGCAAGACCACGAGCACTCGGCGACGCGGCCGGTGCCAGCCGGCACCACGGTGATGGTCAGCCCGGGCGCCGCGAACCGCGATCCCCGCAGGTTCGATAATCCGCACGAGTTCCAGCTCGACCGCAAGCAACGTTCGCGAACACATCGCGTTCAGTCGCGGTATCCACTCGTGCCCTGGCGCACCGCTGGCGCGAGTCGAGGGCCGCGTCTCGATCGAGCGGCATGCTCGACCGGCTGGCCGACATCACGATCAGCGAGGAGAAGCACGGATCGATCGACGGGCGCAATTACACCTACGAGCCGACCTTCATCCTGCGCGGGCTCACCGAACTGAACATCGAGTTCACGCCCGCTGGGTAGGCTGGACTGGCCGCGGCGGGGTCGACCGATCTTCAAGAGGGCACATTGAACCACACGGTCGTGCTGCGCCGGAGCGGCAAGGCCGAGGAGATCGCCTATACGGCCCTGTTCATGGCCAGCGATGAGTCCTCCTACATCACCGGGACCGACATCGTGGTCGATGGCGGCTAGCTCTCATCAGCCGCCTACCTGACCAACGAGCGCTCCCACCACATGCTGAGCCTGATGAAGAAGAAGGACGAGATACACGAGAAGAAGGAAGCGGTCCAGGAGTTCCTCAAACGCTTCCTGTGAACCTAATCGCGCGGCGTTTGCCGGGGCACTGGCTGCGAGGCGAGGTGACGCGCATGTCCAACAACCACGCCTGGCACTGGTCTGCCCCTTCGCCCGGCAACTGTGCGGCTGCCCGCGAAAGGCCCGCGCGGTGGTCGACGGCGTGTGCGCGCCTTGCTTCACCGCAGTCGAGAACCTGGTCGAAAAGCCGTTGTAAGCCCGACACTGATGCGCGATGAGTTGGTTGATCTGCCTGCGGTCCCACATCACCAGCGGCACCAAAACGGGCTCCGTCTCGATCGAGTTGCACGGCCCGGCGGAACTGTTCGAGGCCGACCGGCAACTCCTCGACGACGAACGCGGCTGCGGCGATCAGCTCTGCGAGCGCAGTCACGTCCTGGCCTGGCCCGACGAATTCAAGCAGGAGATGGCGCGGGTGGACGCCGACTTCGCGCGAGCCCGCCGCTACCTGTCGGCGCTCAGGGCCGACGACCACGCGGCGTGCAACGCGATCATGATTGAGATCGTCGCATCGCAGCGCGGCTCCCAGACCCTGATGGCGCTGGCGCAGCAGGCGCTCGACTTCGGCCGCGTGTTGGAGGCCAACCGCCTGCTGACCGACGAGCGCAACGAGCCCATCAGCTTCCAGCGGTGGATCGAGGCGCAACCATGTCGCAGCTCGACGTGGCGGCCGACAATCTGCGCGAGCTGGACGGAGAATAGACCGCGCCAGACTTCGGCCGTTAAACCTTCAGCGGGCCGAGGAGCGGGTGGGCCGATCACCTTTTCGGACGACCGGACTCAAGCCCGTCCGAAGAGACATCCGAATGCCGCGCTGATGCACCGCGGCGGCCCCGGTGTATCGGCGCGGTTCGCCCACCGCAAGCTGCCGTTTATCTGCGCGCAGAACAACGGGATCCCGTTGGGGTCCTGCGCCGACTCGTTTATCGCGTCGCACGGCAGCGCGACTTCGCGCAGACCGACCAGGGATCCGGCCGGTAGCCAAGCGCCCGTCGTGGCACACACGAACGTCCTGGAGTCGGAGTCCAGGCCAAAGTCGTACACCGGTTGAGGAACGCAGGGCGTGCCCTCGACGACGTTGCGCGTCACGTTCGGAACACAGTCCGCCGCGTCGCAAAAGGCCGATGCAGTACCGGCAGGAGTGATCAGCGCTGCGATCAATCCACCTGCCAGGACCGGTACGGCGATGAGATTCCTCAGGTCTGCCCCCTCGGGTGCGGGTCGGGCCGTTGGTCGGCGAGCGCGAGGTGACGCTTCCCTGCGATAGGCCGGGTGATACGGCGCAGCAACCCTTGGCAGGCAACGACTTACAGCTGCTGCGTACCCCAGGTGTCCCGCTGAGGTGCGCGGACGTAAATGGGGCCTTGCGGTGGGTGAATTTCTAGGTGTCCCCGCGCACCCAGCGGCTGGCGCCCTCATTGGCGACGCACGTCAAGAACAGACCGTCCGGCGCCTGTGCCACCTCGCCGTCAAAAGCCGGGCAGAAGTCACCCTCGTTCTTGACGCCATGCATTTCAGGCGAACGGAACCATCGCGGTTCATAGCGCCTCGGCGATCCGCAGAAGACCAGCCGCCCCCATGACGTCACGCCGAACGCGTAATAGGTGGTGTTGTCGCAGTAGGAACCCAGCTCGACATTGGGCATGATTCCCGGCGTGCAACTGGGGTAATTGCACTCGGTCGGATCGTATCGGCGGCGGCGGACGGCGCGACGACTACAGATCCGGCGGTGAGGACGGCAGCAAGCACTGCGACGGTGGATCGCACCGCGTCATTCTCACATACGCGGGAACGAAATTCTCCCTTTCGGAGAGGATTGCTACCAGTGACGATAGGCTTGCGAGCTATGCGTGCAGTTGAGGTAACCGCCTGTGCCCTAGCGGCTATCGCCGTGGTCGGAAGTGTAGGCACGGCAACGCCGGCACATGCCTCGAATTACGGGGTTGAGCTCAACGGAACGTACCGGGTCATGTCGAACGGGGATTGGGCCAAGACCAACGACGTCTTCATCAACGAGCCGACGGTGGTTCAGACCTGGACCATGACCTCGAGCTGCACAAGCCCGCACACATGCATCGGCGAGGTGACAAGCGACCAGGGCTGGACCGCACCACTCAAGCTTGGCGGCGTGGAGGGACCGGGCGCGGTCGGCGACTACTGGGTAGTTGACCACGTCTGGCCGAACTGGGAACCGTGTCCCGACGGCACCGCGGCCACCGGCGCCCAGAAGTTCTGGTTCTGGGGCGTTGACCAACTTACGAATAATCGGGACAACAAGAAGGTGGACCTGCTCACGGGCAGAGACGTGACCAAGGCTCCGAGCGGTGCGTGCGGCATCAACAAGCCGCTGGTCATCGACATGCCCGTACGCTTGGACAAACTGTCGTAACCCGCCGCCTACCGTCGGCTCCCCGCGTCAGATCGGCAGCAGATCCTTCCACGACTTCGGCTCCGCTGAAGAACCCACATTCGTCAGCTGTTGCATCTGACCGTCGGGCGTGACGTAACGGCCCGTGCGCGGGTCGTAGGTCGTGATGGCGACTGACGGTCCGCCAGAACCCTTGCTGGAGAAGGCACTCGGCGCCGCAGGCACCGCTCCGCCCTCCGTCGGCGGCGCAGGCACGGGTCCCGGAGCCGGGCCCTGCGGCATCGGCGGGACGTCGCCCGCCGCCGGTGCGAGCGGAGCCTCGACGGGCGGTATCGGCACCCCATTGAGCGAATTACCCGCCGGTGGCGGCGGCAACGGAGGCGCCGACGGCGGTGGCGGTGCCATAGCTGCCAGCGGATCCGGCGGCGTTCCCCCAGGAACGGCGCCCGGTGGCAGGGGCGTGCCCTCTGTCGGCGCGAAGATGCGGTCGTTGAAGTCGGCGCGATCATCGGGGGGGACGCCCTGCGCGATCAGATTCGGGTCGAAGGGGTACGGGCCAAGCGCGTGTTCGCGCATGGCCAGCGGCTGAAACCCCTTCGGGTCGTCGCAGAGTTCGACTGTGGGCGCGCGTTTACCGGGGTGACCCATGCAGGGGTAGTTGCGGGCGCCGCGCACCGCGAGCGGGGAGTCCTGCGGCAGTTTGCAGTACAACCCATCCGGTGTGTCGATGCTGGTGATGTCGGCGGGGTTACGCCACTGCGACGGCGGCAGGAAGCCGACCGTGCACGATGGCGGATCACTGATGGTGAACGCGAAGTCGCCCGCCTGCGGGAGCCCCGTTGGGTTGTTCTGTGGAAGTCCGAACGACTGCTGGGCCGCGACGACCGCGGGCAGCATCACCAGGAGTTGTTCCAGCGACGGGTTGTAGGTGACGAGAATCTGACCGAGCGTGGTGAGGTTCGCCAGCAACACCGGTAGTGTCGGCTTCACCTGAGTGAGAAGCCCCGAAACCTCCTGTGCGAAGCCGGGTCCCTGTTGCAGGATCGCGCGCACCTGCGGGTCGTTCTGAGCGACCTGCTGGGTCACACCCGCCAAACTGCGGGCCCAAGTCCGAATCGAGTCAGTGGTCTCGGCTTGCGAATCCAGAAGCGGCCCAGTGTCATCGATCAGCGTCCGCGACTGGTCGGATACGTCGTTCAGGTATTTGGTGATGCTGGACGACGAGTCGAGCAGGGATTGGAAGTCTTCCCCTGCGCCGTTGAAGGCCTTGTACGACTCGTCGAGCAAGTCGCTGATCCTGTCCTTGGGAATGCTCTTCACAAGCGCGCTGACTTGATCCAGCAACGGACCGACCTGCTGCGGGATCGTCGTGTTGGCCACCGCGATCACCGAGCCATCCCGCAGATACGGGCCGGAGTCGGTGCGCGGACGCAGATCGACGTACTGCTCGCCGACAGCCGAAACGCTGAGGACGTCGGCCTTCAGATCGGCGGGGATCTTCGGCGACGTGTCCAGCGTCAGTGTGGCTTCCGCACCCGTCTCGGTGAGCTTCACCTCCGTGACCTTGCCGACCTGCACGCCTCGGTAGGTCACGTTGGAGAAGCGATACAGGCCGCCGGTGGACGGCAGTTGCAATGTCACGTTGATGCGGCCGATACCGAGCAGGGTGGGCACCTGCATGTAGGTGAAGACCATCACCGCCACGCCGACGATGGACGCGATGGTGAAGATGATCAGCTGAGTTCGAACGAAACGCGTCAGCATCAGCCACCACCTCCCGGTGTCGGTGGGGCTGCTGGCGGAGGTAACAATGCGCTGGGGATCGCCGGCGCCGTCGGACCGGCTCCTGGGTACGGTCCCGCGAAGATTTGCGATGCGGTGCTCACCGGGGCGGCGTTCGCCGGTGGCACAACCGGGACAAGCGGCTCGGTCACAGGCGGCATCGGCCCGGTGGGCGCGGGCAGACCTTGCGGCATCACCGTGTCCGGCGATGGTGGCTGGACACCCACGCCGAGCGGGTTGATCGAGTACTGCGCAAACCAGGGGTCGCCGGGTGCCGGAATGAGTTTTGCGTCCGAGTCGCCCCATCGAGTGCCGAGGAGGAGCGTCCGCTTCAGTCGTGGATAGGTGAGGTCGAAGATGGCGAACAGGTTGATGTAGTCACCGCGGGTGACCACGTCTGCGAAGGCGGGACCGTATGGGAAGGCAGTGGCAAACGTCAGCCCAGGGATGAGGTCGGGTCCGACATCTGCCAGTGCCTTGAGCGCCGGCTCGAGGTTCTTGAGGTTCGTCACCAGATCGTCGCCCGCGTCGTTGACCAACTGGGTGGCGGTGTCGCTGAACGTCCCGAGCTTCTGCAGCGCGCTCGTCAGATTGGGGCGCTCCTTGATCAATACATCGAGGGCCGGCGGAATGTCCTTGAGTGCACGGTCGAGCACGTCGCGTTGTCCCGCGAACGTCCCAGCAACTCGTCTCAGTTGTTGGATGGACGCGATGATGTTGTCCCGTTGCGCATCGAGGACTCCGACGAAGTTGTCGAGGCGGGTAAGCAGTTCGCGGATCTGAGGTTCGCGTCCGGACAGGGCGGTGTTGAAGTTGTGGATGATGTCGCCGATCTGTCCCAACCCGCCCGCGTTGACGACCGTCGAGAGGGACGACAGCGTCTGTTCGGTGGTGGGATAGGTCGACGACTGGTTCAGGCCGATGGTGGCTCCGGGCTGCAGTCGACCGCTTGGCTTTTCACCGAGCGGCGGGTTGAGCGCCAGGTGCATGGATCCCAGCAGGCTGGTCTGCCCAACGGTGGCTACCGCATTGGCAGGCACCACGACGTCGGGCTTGACGGAGATCTCCACGTTGGCGTGCCATGCATCGACTGTCATCTTGCCGACGCTGCCGACGACGACGTCATTGATCATGACCGGCGAATTCGACTCCAACGTCGCGACATTCGGCACCTCGACGTGGTAGGTGACCGCATCCGATCCCCTGCCCACCGCGCCGGGCAGTGGCAGTGAGTTCAGCCCCTGAAAAGAGCAGCCGGTCAGCGCCAGCACGAGGCACGAGCCGACGACGGTCAATCGCTTCACACGACTCAAGTGAATCCTGCTCTCCCCCTGCCCTTCGGGCGGGCGGTTCCCCCACGCGTGCGCGGCGCGAATCATGACGGCGGCCCCGCTTCCGCAGGCAACGGTGGACCGGGTGGTGGCGGCGGGGCGGTCGGTGCCCCCGTCTGCGGGAGCAACATGCCGTCAACGCTCTGCTGCTGCGACGATCCCGGGATGATGGTGGGCGGCCCGGGTATCGGTGCGCCGGGGAACAACGCAGGCGATGGGATCGCAGGCACCTCGCCCTGTCCATACAGTCCTGGCGGTCCAGGTGGCGGTCCCCAGCCCGGACCAGGCGGCGGCACCACATCGCCCATACCGGTGTACGCCGACACCGTTGGCTGCGGTTCAGGCGCATCGCCGGGTCCTGCGCCTCCGGGTGCCAGCTTTGGATCGGTGTAGAGCATGTATTTCGGGTCGAGGGCGGGGCGCAGGTACAGGTTGGTCGGGAACGGCAGGTAATTGAAGTTGAGCAGGCGCAAGGCGGGACCGAGATATTGCGCGCAGAGTTTCGCCGTTTCGGGTGCGGTGGTGTTCTCGACAGCGCCAATCAGGCCGCAGAAGAAGAAAACCGGATTCGCGAAGTTGGCCAGCGAAAACGCTCCGGTCACGGCACCGGCCTCCGGGTAGTAGATGTTCTCGTAGTTGGCGATTGCGTTCGGCGAGATATGAAGAACGTTCTCGAGAGACATTTTGTTGTTGACCAAGTTCTGGGTCACGCTCGCGAGACTGCGGATCTGCTCGGAAGTTTGGTTCCGACTACCCGCCACGAACCGCTGGATCTCGCCGAGAGCGACTGACAGGTCAGACAGCGCCGCGTCGAGATCGGACCTGTTGTCGTTCACGACACTGGTCAAGCTCGCCAGCCGGTTCTGGAACATGACGATCTGTTCCTTGCTGTCGCGAAGGGCTGTGACGAAGACCTGCAGGTTCTTGATGATGTCGACGATGTTGCCGCTGCCTTCGGCGAAAATCCTTGCCGCGCCGGACAGTTGAGCCAGCGTCTGCCGTAGCTTGTCGCCGTTGCCGTCCAACGCGTTCGCGGCGCTGTCGATGAACCGGGAGACGGAGGTACCCGACACTCCTGTTTTCGGCCCCAATTCTGTTGCGAGGCGCATCAACTGGGTCTTGACCTCATCCCACTCGACGGGCACCGCGGTTCGGTCGCTGGCAATGACCGCGCCGTCACGCATGGTCGGTCCGCCGCCCTTGCGATATGCCGGTGTGAGTTGGACGTATCGCGCGGCAACCAAATTCTGGGCGACGATGACAGCTTTGGCGTCGGCCGGAATCGGCACGTCGTGATCCACTTTGAGGATCATTTTGGTCTGGGTGCCCTCGGGCGTGATCGAGTTCGAGACCTCCGACCTTCACGCCCGAGACCCGCACTTCGTCGCCGGGGTAAATCGAGGTCGCCGTCGGGAAATACGCGGTGATGGTGTTGGGGCCAAAGTAGATCTGGCGCACCAGGAACGCCGCGCCGGCCACGAGAAGGGCGACCAGGCCAACGGCCGCGACAGTGACAAGTCTGCTTCTGTTCATCGCGGCGGCAGGTCTCCTGGTTGGGGAATACCGTTGACGGGGAATGGAATCTCTGCCCGCGGTCCGGCATTGTCCGGCGGCTGGCCGGCGTCGACGCCGCGGCGGAATCCGAACGCGTAATCGAGGAATGGCTGCAGAATCTGCGCCGGTGAAATGTTGGGGATCAGCGCGTTGTAGTAGGCACCGCTCGACACGATCTCGGCCCTGTGTCAGTTCGTATTTCGCTAGACCGGGCAGCGCCTTGGCTATGTTGTCGCGGTTCTTGTCCAGCATCGCGTTGAAGCGGTTGAGTCGCTCCAGCGTCGGCGCCAACACCTTCTCGTTGTCGGCTACCAGACCTGTCAGTTGCCGCGACACAGCCGAGGTGTTGGCAAGCAGGCTGACGATCGCTTGGCGGCGGTCGTTGAGCACCCCGAGCAGATCGTTCGCGTTGAGGATCAACGTGTTGACCTGCTGGCTGCGTTCGGACAGGATCCCGGTCACATCCCCAGCAGTCTTGAGAAGCTCGGCCAGGCTCTCGTTGCGATTGTTCAGCGACCGGGACAGTCGGCTCAGCCCGTCGAAGGTCGGATCCAAGTAGACCGATTGGTTCAGGGTGTCGGCGAGTGTGTCCAGCGACAGCGAGCCGGTGTCCGTTGCCGCGGTATTCGCGGTGAGGTCACTGACCGCGTCGGTCAAGGAGTACGGCGACGACGTACGGGTCGTGGGAATGATCTGACGAGGGTTGAGCGTGCCGGTGCCCGCGGAATCCAAGGCCAATACTCGCTCGCCGAGCAGGGTTCCCGTGCGGATGTGCGCGGTGGTATCGGAGCCGAGCGCGTACTTGCTGTTGATGGTGAACCCGACGAGCGCGTCGCCGTTGTCGAGTCCGATGGAGCAGGAACCGTGCCCACCTTGATTCCCGACACCGTGACGTCGTTGCCGGTGGCCAAGCCGCCGGCCTCCGAGAACAGCGCCTGATATCTGAGGGACGTGGCGTACTGCAACAACCGCTCCGGCTGTAGACCGACGGCGATGACGAGGATGATCAGTATGACGCCGAAGTCGTTCCAGGCCCTGATCGAGGTGACCGCGATATTGTCGGCGTTCGTTTCGCGCGCACCTCCCCGTATCTTGTCTGATC
>CAVYPI010000120.1:0-13719 GCA_963770125.1 uncultured Actinomycetota bacterium
TCCGGCGAGTGGGCCTTGGCGCATCAGCCCTGCCCGAAACTGTGAATTAGCTGGTAGCAACGTGAGGTACTCCGCGAGCCGGTCAACGGAATCGGGGCAGGCAGGTAATTCTTCAACCTCGTCAAGACGGGCTTTGTTCCTGTACATGCAGTGACGCGCCCCATGCGAGCTAGAGCCATCATGAATTTTCAACGCCTAGTTGGGTTTTCGTAATACTGTGAGCGCGGTAACAGCATCGCGGCCGGTGGCGACCGTTCCATGCTATCGGCTGACGCGCACTCGAGCTGTTCGACTGCCTGGTCAGGCATTCGGCGCGCGGGTTCGATGCAGCTGTCAAAGGTGGATTAGCCGGATGCCCTATTAATCAGAGCGATTTTCGTGGCTGCCATGTCGGCGGTCGATGACTAACGTCGGCTGCCTGAGTCGCTGCGGCATTTCCTAGGCAAGGAGCTGGCGAATAGCAGACACGCCGGAAGGCTCGTCGAAACGCTCCGAACTGCTGTCACGTGTGCGCTGGCTCAACGTGGTCGGCGTCGTCGCGGTCGTCCTCGCCGGTGTGCTGATCACGGTGAAGAACCTGCCCGACGACACCCCGAACCAGATTCTGAACGTGTCATACGACCCGACGCGCGAGGTCTACGCGGCACTCGACAAGGCATTCGTCGAGCAGTACCGCAACCAGACCGGTGTCGGCGCTAGAGGTCAAGCAGTCCCACGGCGGCTCTGGGCGGCAGGCGCGCAGCGTCATCGACGGCTCGGAGAAGGCCAACGTGGTGTCGCTGGCGCTGATCAGCGACGTCGACGCACTTGCAGAAACGCGGGCTGATCGCCACCTGACTGGCAGAAGCGCCTGCCGAACAATTCGGTCGCCTACACGTCGACCATCGTGTTCGTCGTCCGGAAGGGCAACGCGAAGGGGATTCACGACTGGCCCGATCTGGTCAAGGACGGCGTGGCCGTGGTGACGCCCGACCCGCGCACGTCAGGCAACGGCCAACTGAGCTTCCTTGGCCGGGTGGGGCTCGGTCACCACCCGCGGCGGGCACCGCCGGCGCAGGCGCTCGACTACCTCAAGTCGCTGTATCGCCACGTCGCGGTGTTCGACGCCGGCGCCCGTAGTTCGGCTCAGCCAGCTTCGCCCTTCAACAGATCGGCGACGTGCATCTGACCTGGGAGAACGAGGCGCTGCGCGAGGTGGCCGACAGCAAGGGCGAGCTGGAGATCGTCTACCCGCCGGTGAGCATCAAGGCCGAGCCCGCCGTCGCCTGGGTCGACGCCAACGACACCGATCCCAAGACCGCCTGGCCAACGCCAAGGCGTATCTGGAGTACCTGTTCACCGATCCCGCGCAGGAACAGTTCGCCCAGTTCGGGTACCGACCGGTGAACCCCGCGATTCTCGCCAAGCACGTCGACCGGCTGCCGAACCTCAAGCTGTTCCCGATCACCGCGATCGCCAAAGACTGGGCCGACGCGCGCCAGCACGCTTCTTCGCCGACAACGGCATCTACGACGTCGTCTCCGCATCGCACCGGCAGCGCGCCGCGCGCATCGTCCCCAACGCCCAAGGGAGCTGAGCGCCATGAGTATTGCTGCTGAACTACTCGTGGACCACGGGTCGACGCGACCTCATCGCCGGCCTCACCGTCGCGGCCGTGGCCCTGCCGCAGGGCATCGCCTACGCACTCATCGCCGGGGTGGATCCCAAGTACGGCGTCTACTCGGCGATCGTGGTCACGGCAATCGCCTCGATCTTCGGGTCGTCGTCGCATCTGATCAACGGGCCGACGAGCGCGATCTCGCTGCTGGTGTTCAGCTCGCTGGCGTTCATCGATCCCGGAGAACCGCACTGCACTCTTCGAAGCGTTGTTCGTGCTCAGTGTGCTGGTCGGCGTCATTCCAGATTCTCATCGCGGTGTTCAAACTCGGTGACCTGACGCGCTATATCTCCGAGTCGGTCATCATCGGCTTCATGCTCGCGGCGGCGCTTCTGCTCGCCATCGGCCAGATCGGCAACGCTCTCGGCGTAAAGGACAAGGGCAACGCGCACATGCAGGTGCTGCATCGCCTGTACCTGACCCTGTTCCACGGCGACGCGATCAACTTCCGCGCGCTGCTTCTCAGCGTGACGGCCGTCGTGGTGGCGGTCGTCCTGCGCAGGCTGGTGAAGCGCTTCGGCTGGCCGCAGATCGACCTCCTGGCCGTGCTCGTCGTCGCAGGCGCTCATCGCGTTCGCGGCGGGATGGTCGATCCCAGGCGCCGACGGCAAGTCGGCGGTGTCGGTCGCCGCGAAGGTGCCCCAGAGCCTGCCCACGCCGCACATCCCCGATCGGTCGACGTCGGCTCGCTCGCCCAGCTTTCCCAGGGCGCGTTGGCGATCGCCTTCATCGGCCTCATCGAGGCGCTGTCGATCGCGAAAGCCATTGCGCACCAGTCGCAGCAGAAGATCGACTACAACCGCCAGATCCTCGCCGAGGGGCTGGCGAACCTGACCGGCGGCTTCTTCCAGGCCTGCCGGGGTCGGGTTCGCTGTCGCGGTCGGCGATCAACTTTCAGGCCGGCGCGCTGACCCGGTTCTCCGGAATCGTCGCCGCGGCCACGGTGGCGGTGGCGCTCCTGCTGTTCGCGCCCTTGCTGCACTACGTTCCGAACCGCTGCACTGGCCGGGCTGCTGCTGGTCACCGCGGCGCGACTCGTCGACTTCAAGCGGCTGATCGCGACGGTGAAGGCGTCGCGCTACGACGCCGGGACTGGTGGTGATCACGCGCGCTCACCGGGATCTTGTGGGACCTTGACAAGGCAGTTCTGCTCGGTATCGCGTTGTCGATTCTGCTGTTCGTGCCCCGCGCGGCCAAACTGAAGGCCGCCGAACTGACGATCACGCCGGAGCGTGTTGTGCGCGAGCGGCTGTCCCGACGACCCGGTCGATCCGTCGACGGTCATCTACGACCTCGAGGGCGAACTGTTCTTCGGCGCGGCACCCGAACTCGACCGCTACTTCGACACGCTGAGCGCGCGGATACACACCGACGGAATCCAATTCGTCATCCTGCGACTGAAGCGCGTGCGCGATCCCGATGACGTGTGCATCGAACGCCTGGAGCACTTCCTGCGCGAAGAAGACGGTCGCGAGTGAACGGTCGCCGGGTGGCCATCCTGCTCGCGGGCGTGCGGCCGGACGCGCTGAAGGTGCTGCGCAACATCGGTTTCGACGATTGGTTCCCTACCGAGCAGGTGTTTCCCGAGGAAGATGAGGAGTACTCGGCGACTCTGCGGGCCGTGCGTTACGCCAGAGAGAAGCTCGGCGTTGCGGCTCCTGCGTCGGAGCCCGTCCCGACCGACGGGGAGCGAAGCCGGGATCAGCTCTATTACCTGGTGTGAGGCGGATTCCTAAGCCGTGATCTAAACCATTCCGCCTCGCCCGCAATGGAACTTACGGTGGTAGTTGCTCGATCGGTTACCCCGCTCTAGCGCACTCGTTGCAAAGGTGATGCAGATGACGACAACCCCACACAGCCCCCTATGCGGTCGCACCGGCCAGTCCACTCCTCGGCGCCGAGATCGTCGGCGTCGACCTGGCAAACGGTGTCGACGAGGCAACCGCCCACGCGCTGCGCGAGGACTTCTGGCGGTACAAGGTCTTGGTGTTTCGCAACCAGCACCTGTCCCCGGAGGCGCATGTGGAGGCGGTGCGGATCTTCGACGAACCGTTCGACCATCCTCTGTGGCTGCGCCGCGACCAAGACAACCGGCTGGTGTATGTCTTCGACATCGAGAAGGCGGGCAGCGCGTCGACGTGGCATGTGGGCGGCACGTGGCGACCCGCCGTTCAACATCGAGTCGCTGACCTACCAGGTGGTGCCCGAGATCGGTGGGCACACGCACGCACCATTGCTTCAAATATGCTGGCCAGCAGTGCAATTAGCGCCTAGTTGTCAATTTCAGAGATTACGGCCGCGACGAGCTGCGGCCATGAAAGCTGGCTCGGCAAAATCCTTCGGACTGCTCGGCGCTGCGGTAAGGAGTCATGTGCTCGCCTCACACCCAGGCCAATTATGACCGAATGTCCATCTCATCAAGATGTTGGCCGTCCGGCAGCCCGATCTCGAGCCACCGAACCTGTCCACGACGGCCTTAGGCTCGGGCTTCGCGTCGGACTTCTTGCACGGCCTGTCGCCGTACTTACGTCACTGTGACGGAGTCGACCGATGGGCCAATCATGGGGACGTTTGGGTTTTGACGGATCGGGCAATTACTCGTACGCCAGTTCCAAAACCCTAACGTACTGGATCGGATTGACCATGATTGTGCTTGGCATCATTCTTCTCTTGATTGGTTACTTCACAAGCCTTTCGATTCTTTACACGATCGGCGGAATCCTTGTGGTGGTCGGCATCGTGCTCTGGATCCCTCGGCGCAGTCGGTCGCCCAGTCGGTGGTCGAAAAGTCTGGTTTTAGGGAGCCTGTCTGGCGCGCGGCCTGCCAATTAAAGCCCGCAGCGGCACTCTTAGCTCGGTCGATCGTCGGTGCGGCACGGCGTCAATTCATGCATCACGGAGTCGACCGCCCGGCTGGCCGTAACTGACATAACGAAAGACTCGATTCACGCTGCCCTCGCGGCGTACGCGCGGGATCACGAGGCCGCATCGATTCGCCGCGCTGGTGGTCTACGTGGAATGTGTTGTGCACCTTCCTCTACACCGGCGAGCAGCTAGCTGCCAACCCGATGCCGCTTGTCGGGCGGCCTAAGCTGGCTAAGCCGCTCCCTAGGCCCTCCCCCGCCCGGCGGTCGAAGCACTGCTGGATACCGTCGCGCAGGACCGGGGTTCGAGTCGCCAAACTGACTGGGCTGAAAGAGATCTGGCGATCATCCTCATCGCACTCTTAGCCGGCCTCCGCGCCGATGAGCTCCGCCAGGCCGACATCAGCGACATCCGCACCACCGACGACGGCGCCGCTGTCATCCACGTCAAAGGTAAAGGCGGAAAAGAACGCAGAGTGACCTCCCCCGAAATTGTGGAGGCATGCACTATGAGGAGCAGTCATGCCAGAAACACGAAGGAAGTTCGATCCGGAGTTCCGTGAGGGGGCGGTGCGGATCGTCCGGGCGACCGGTAAACCGATCGCCCAGGTCGCTCGGGACCTGGGTATCAATGCGGGCACATTGGCGAACTGGTGTGCTCGTGAACGGGCGGAACATGAAGGCACGGAAGCGCTTTCGACCGGCCATCGACGAGTTCACCGATCGGTGTGTCCCCAGCGCGTTGGCGATCTGGTCCGACCAGTCGGGTTCAGCCGACTCGGTCGGCTGTGCGTCGCCTCCCTGGAGGCGTCCGGCGTTAGTCATTGACGTCGAGGCGTCCCGCGCTCCCGCGCGACTGCCACGTATCGAGCACAAACTCTGGCTGGATGGTGCCTACGCGGTCTAAGACGGTGGATTACCTTCCCAGGCAACGATTCCCGCCGCCCGAAGTCATTCATCGACCTGTCGGCAACGGCAAGATCGGGCGGAGCATCAGCACCACGTCAGTAGCGATCGAGCTCGATCAACCGCTCGTCGCTGATCCTGAAGTGATGCGCGATCTCGTGGAGCACGACGTGGCTGACCTCGCGGCGTAGACGATCCGCGTCGCCGGCGGCGAGTCGCGTGAGCGGCCCGCCGAAGATGCTGATCTTGTCGGGAAGCACTCCGCTGTACGTGCTGCTCCTTCGCGGCAGCGGTACGCCGCGATACCGGCCGAGCAGCGGCTGCCCGTCGGGAGGCTCGTCCTCGACGACGATCTCGACGTTGCTCATCGCCGCACGGAGATCGGCCGGCAAGGAGCCCAGCGCGTCGTCAATCGCCTCTTCGAACGGATCATTGAGACCCGGCTCCGAACGCGCATCCATCTCCGCGCGGCTGAAAGTAGGCGTCGGGGTCCGGCAGACCGATACCTGGCGCCACCAATTTGTCACCGGGAGGCAGCAATTCGTCGGGTCCCACAGTCCGGACATCGCCGGGATTTAGGGGCTGCGTGACGGGGTCTGGTGGGGCACCACGGCGTCGGGAATGTAGGGCGCGGGATAGTACATGTTGGGCCCGATCTGCACCGTGTTCGCGGGGGCGAGCTCGCCGTCGGGGACGTCGATGATCTTGCCGACGTCGATCCAGTAGCGCGGGTCTTTGCCGTGCGGAGGTTCCTGGGGCGGTGGTTACTCGGGTGCTTCCGCGGGCCCGAACCCGAGGGCCCCGGTGTCACCATGGTCATTGCCGGCTCGGGGGTATTTGAGTGCGCGCACTTGACCGGCCAGCGCGGCCGCCTGCTGCTTGGTTGTGGTGACCACGTCGTTTGCGCGGGCGAGTTGGGAGCGCAGGGCGACGAGGATTGCGCGCTCAGCGGCGGGCGACGACGCGGTGGCCGCGGCCTGGGAGGTTGCCCGTGTCTCGGCGGCGATGGCGTCGAGTCGTCGGGCGCCGGCTTGGGTGAGCGTGGCGGCTGCAACTGTGTGGGATTGCAGGTCGGCGTCGGTTTGAGCGCCCGCGCTGAGTCTGGCCGCGGACTGCTCGACGAAGGCCTGGTGCGTGGCGATGAACGCGCCTGACAAGTCGCTGGTGATCCGGCCGGCGGTGGTGGTGGATTGCGCCGCGGTCTGCACGGTGCTTCCGCCGTTCAGTGCCCCCGCGGCCGGCTCAGGTTCGGAGGCAAACAGCGACCGGGCCCGCTGTATTGCGGCTTCGGTTTCGGCACAGGCCTGCACCACGGACATGCGATAAGTATGCGACATTCCGCGGGGAGCGATCTGCACCAGTTCCCGCTGGTCTTGGCGGCGAGAGTAGGACGAATCGTAGGATAAAAGGTATGGCGAAAGAGAAGATCTCGGTGACGGTGGATGCGACGGTACTTGCGGCGACCGACGCCGACGCCCAGGCCGCTGGCTTGAATCGCTCGGAGATGATCGAGCAGGCGTTGCGCAACGAGCATCTGCGGGTTGCCTTGCACAGCTACACGACGCGGACGGTGCCGGCGCTGGACATCGACGCCTACGCGCAGAAGGTACACAGCGCGAACCGGGCCGCGGGTCGGTGATCAGTGTCGGCGACCTGGCCGCTCGCCGAGACACCGACCATGAGCTGTATATCGCGGTCCTCTCCAACGCAATCCACCTGTCCGCGGACACCGGGCGCGTCATCACCTGTCCGTTCATTCCCGGCCGGCTCCCGGCCGACACCATGGCCATGGTTGTCTGCGTCGAGCAGCCCCAAGGCGTTCTGCTCCCGGAGCTGGTGCAGTGGCTGCCGATCGCGGCGCTGGACGAACCCATTGGCAGGATGACGCCGGCCGCGCTGCGTGAGGCCACGGCGATCGTGACAGCCCTGATCTCCTAGCAAATGCCGTCCGCTCCCCCAGCGCCCATCTGCCGCCACGAAAAGCCATGCAGGACAGCGCAGCTGACGTCGGGCCGGCGGTTACCAATTGGCGCGAGTCGCGACCGCTTAGCAGCATTAGGCTCAAACCTGACCAGGGAGGGGGTGAGCGGCTTGGGGGGGAATCCTTGGCCAGCCGGGGCCGCACAGGCTGGCCCCGAAGCGTCCAGCGGTGATGATCTGGGCGACGACGACACCGAACGGTTACCGCTGTTCGCAGCACCCGCGGCGGCCCCGCCGAAGCCTTCGCCGCAAACATCATCGGCGCAGGCTGCGAGTGGTTCGTCGTTCGCCCCTGGCGGCGAATGGTGGAATCACATCGCTGATGCGCAGGCCGGCCATGCAGGGCTACCGGGCGAACCCGTCGGACACTCGGTGTCGGCCTGTTGATCCTCATCGTCGCGGTGGGCGTGTCGACATGGCTGATGCTGCGCCCCTCCCCCACCACCCAGTCAGCCAGCGCGCCGGCGGCAGTCACCGATCAACCATCACCCCCACCCGCTGATATGGCGCGCCTGCGCCGACTTCTGCCTGGGCGACAGCCCGGTCATCGTGGTCATCTGCGGTGGCACCAAGCGGGCCGACGACGAGACACAGTCCGCTATCGCGGCGCCATGCTGCTAGCAGGCGCAGTATCGAAGGGTGGACGTAGAAGTCCGGTTCGTCGAGGGCTGCCCCAGCCTGCCGGTCACCCGGCAACGGCTGCGGCATGCCCTCGATGCCGTCGGTCGCGCCGGAGTCGATGTTCGGCTCCGACGGGTTCACACCGACGCCGAGGCCCAGGCGCTGGGGTTCACCGGATCGCCGACGATCCTTATCGATGGGCTTGATCTGTTCCGGCAACCTGACGCGGTGGTGGGCTTGTCCTGTCGGCTGTACCGCTCCGCTGAAGGCACCACCGGCGCACCGAGCATTGAGCAACTGACAGCCGCCCTCGGCGGGGACCATGTCGACCGACCCGATTGACCGCGCTGATTTGCTGCCGAGTTGGAACACGCTCGCATCGAGTTCCACCGGCTGCTCGGTGTGGCGGGACCCCATGACTGGGGCAGGCCGACGCGCGGCACCCGATGGACCAACGAGCAACTGCTGTTTCGCATGGTGTTCGGCTACATGATCGTGCAACGGCTGCTGATTCTGGTGAAGGTGTTCAACCGGCTGCCCGATGAAGTCAGCCGAAGTTTCGCCCGCCTCCTAAACGCGGCGACCATACCGTTCGATGTCATCAACTACTACGGCTCCAGCGCAGCGGCCCTGGTCTACAACCGCCGCCGGATGGGGGCAAAGATGGACCGCGTCATCGCCGCGCTGCAACGCAAACTAGCCCGCGAAAGCGACGGCGCCCGCGACGCGGGATGCACTTCCCGACACGCTGGGACCCGTTTTTCCAGGACCACATGACGCTGGCAGACGTCTATCGCTTCGCCGGCCAGCACTTCGACTTTCATGCCCGTCAGCTGACCCTCACCGCAACCGACTGAACACGTGCTATCCGGTGTTCATCGCCTGTTCGCTTGTGCACTGATTAGACATCCATCAATATCGACATGTGTCGAAGTCATACTTGGAACTGACGGACGCATCCGGATGCGCTATCGCCCCCTTGGTGCGACAGCCGCTGACCGCCCAGGCCGCTGCCGAGCTGGCGGTCAAGCTCAAGGCGCTATCGGACCCGGTGCGACTGCGACTGCTCAGCGTGGTGGCCAGCCATGCCGGTGGCGAGGCGTGCGTCTGCGACCTGTCGGTCGGGATCGACCTGACCCAGCCGACCATCTCCCATCACCTCAAGATCCTGCGGACCGCCGGACTGCTCGACAGTGAGCGCCGAGGCTCCTGGGTCTACTACCGGGTCGTCATGGACGCGCTGCAACAACTCTCGGTGCTTCTCGGGGCCGACGCCCTGGTGACGAGCGGTCCGTGAACCATCCCGTCCCGCTGCCCCGACGACTGCTTGCCGAGTTCACCGGCACCGCCCTGCTGGTCACCGTGGTCGTCGGCTCCGGTATCGCCGCGGAGCGGCTATCCCCGAATGATGTCGGATTGCAGTTGTTGGAGAACTCGACCGCGACGGTGTTCGGCCTGGCCGTGCTGATCCTGTTGTTCGGGCCGGTCTCCGGGGCGCACTTCAACCCTGTTGTCTCGGCGGCGGATTGGCTGCTGGGCCGCCGCGCGGGCAGGGGTATCAGTGTCAGCCACGTCGCCTCCTACACGGTCGCCCAGATCACCGGCGGCATCGTCGGCGCGGTGCTGGCCAACGTCATGTTCGACCGACGGGTGTTCGAGATCGCCACCAAGGACCGCGTCACGACCGGTCATCTCGTCGGTGAGGTCGTCGCCACGGCGGGGCTGATCGCGTTGATCTTCGCCCTGGCACGCACCGGGCGAGCGGCACTGTCTGCCGCAGCGGTCGGGGCGTACATCGGCGCGGCGTACTGGTTCACCAGCAGCACGTCATTCGCCAACCCCGCCGTCACGATCGGTCGGATGTTCTCCGACACCTTCGCGGGCATCGCGCCCGGCTCGGCGCCTGCGTTCATCGCCGCCCAGATCGTCGGCGGTTTTCTCGGACTGGCGCTCATCGCCGCCCTGTACCCGGATGCCGCCGCCACTGCGAACGACGTCGTCATCCCCGCACAACGCCGATGCCTATCACGCCGATCAACGGAGTCCGACATGACCGACAGTCCCGTCCCCCTGGCTACCCACCACCACCTCGATCTGTCCATCGATCAGCAGCTCACGATGCGCACGGCATCAACGCGACTGCACAACGTCTTCGGCGAGCACTTCGGCGTCGAGACCATCGAACGGTTCCTGCACTCGTCCTACGACCAGTTCGCCGGGCGCGCAAGGATCCCCAACTTCCTGCCGCTGCTGGCTGGACGATGGGCACGCCAGCGCCTCACCGCCCTGGCACGCGTGGAAGGCAAGATCGCCGCCATCATCGCCCATGTCAGCACCGTGGTCGACGCGCCTACCGCTTTCGCACCTTGCTGGCCGCTCGACAAACGAGCCCACTGTGGTGGGTGTGCCCAGCGCTTTTTCAGGTCATCCACAGCGAGAGCGCGACGTCTGACGATGACGAGATCCCCTCCGTCATAAGGCATTTCGTGGCACGCGGGACAACAGTGTCACAACAAGTGCTCAAAGCCCATCTTCGCTTTCCGCACGCGCGTATTCTCGCGGCCATGTTCTAACATTTCGGGTCGCCGAATCCGATCGGCGGCCTGCCATGTGTCGGAGCGACCGCGTCCATCAGCCCGTGAATGCGGTTCCACGAGGAGCGCAAACATGCGAATAGTGGTGGACCTCAACCGGTGTCTGGGATATGCGCAGTGTGTTCCGCTGGCCCCGGATGTCTTAAAACTTGTCGGTGAGGAGAACCTCGCCTACGACCCGAACCCCGACGATTCGCAGCGCCAGCGGGTGTTGCGGGCGGCGGCGTCGTGCCCGGTGCAGGCGATCCTGGTCGAGACCTACACCCCGGACGGGGGGCGTCGGAATGACCACCCATCCGCTGTTGGCCGACCTGGTTCCGATCTTTAAGGCGGAGGGTCGGATCGTGATCGTGGGCGCGTCTTTGGCCGGGCTGCGCGCCGCGGAAGCGTTGCGCGATGAGGGCTTCCGCGGGCCGCTGACGATCATCGGCGACGAGCCGCATGAGCCCTATGACCGTCCTCCGTTGTCCAAGCAGGTGCTCACGGGTTGGGTGCCCGCCGATCACACCAAGCTTCCCCGAATGCGGGCGCTCGACGCGGATTGGCGCCTGGGTGTGGCCGCCACCGGCCTGGACCGCGCCAACAAGCAGGTGCTGCTGGCCAACGGGGACACCGTGCCCTACGACCGGCTGCTGATCGCCACCGGCACCCGCGCGCGGCCGTGGTTCAATGCGGCCGAGGGCGCCCTGGACGGGGTGTTCACGTTGCGAACCTGCGATGACGCGGCCCTGCTGCAGGCGGCATTGAAAGCCCGCCCGGGGCGGGTGTTGATCGTGGGCTCGGGGTTTATCGGCTCGGAGATGGCCTCGGTGTGTTGCGAATTGGGCCTTCCGGTGACGTGTGGCCGAGCGCGCCGACGCGCCGCTGGTCGGGCCACTGGGCGGGGTGATCGGCGAGATCGCCGCCAAGATGCAGCGCGACGCCGGGGTGGATCTGCGCACCGGCGTGTCGGTCGAGGCGCTCGAGGGAGACGCCGCCGGGCATGTGCGGCGGCGCCCGGCTCTCCGACGGGACTACCCTCGACGTCGACGTGGTGGTGGCGTCGCTGGGGTCGATCCGAAACGTCGAATGGCTCGACGGCGCCGGGCTGGCCACCGGTTTTTGGGGGGTGGGCTGCGACGCCGGATGCCGCGCGTTCGACATCAACGGTGTGGTGACCGACACCATCTTCGTCGCCGGTGATATTGCGCGCGCACCGCACGTGCTCTACGAGTACGAGTTTCTGTCGCTGGAGCATTGGGACAACGCGGTGTCCGGCGCCGAGGTCGCCGCGCGCAACATGGTCAGCCTCGAGACGGACCGCCGCCCGCACCTGCCGCTGCCCTCGTTTTGGTCGGGCCAGTTCGGCCTCAACATCAAGGGCGTCGGGGTGTGCTCGTTCGGCGATGAGATCGTGTTCACCCAAGGCTCGGTGGAGGACCGCCGCTTCGCGGCCGCGTACGGGCACCGCGGCCGCATCGTGGGTGCGGTCACCTTCGATCACGGCAAGTGGCTGCCGTATTACGCGGCGCTCATCGAGCGGTCGGCGCCGTTTCCGCCCCCGCCGCCGGGCTACGACCAGCCCAAGGATATGCCAGCCGATGCCGGCCCGGTTCCCCGATCCCCGCGTGCCGACCGAGATCCCCGACGTGGTGTTGACCGGCCACGACCCCACCTCACGGGGTGCCGAGTTCATTTCGAAAAGCCGCTGAAGCCACCACATAAGGAGCCCTCATGACCACAGCAGAAACCGCCTGGGCCGAGGCGATGACATTCGACAACCGCGCCGACCCGTACCCATTCTTCGATTCGCTGCGCAACACGCCGGTGGCGAAGGTGGCCGAGGACACCTACGTCGTCACCGGGTACCACGAGCTGTTGGCGCTGGCGCATGACCCGCGGATCAGTTCTGACGTCAAGCGAACCCCGGTTCTGGCCCGTCTGGCCGGTGAGGCCGAGCCCGCCGCCAAGGCCGACTATTTGGACGACGACGCCGAGCAACTGCAGGCCTACGGCCACGATCAGAGCATTATTGGGTCCGACCCGCCAGAGCATGATCGGGCGCGGCGTCTGCTGATGCGCTACTTCGGCCCGCCGCACTCACCGGATCTCATTCCGAACATGGAGACCGGCATTCAGCGGCTGTGTAGCGAGCTGTTGGATACCGCTAGGAACAAGACCCGCATCGACGTCGTGGATGAGTACGCCTATCCGGTGCCGGTGTGGGCGATCTGCAAGATCCTCGGGGTTCCCCTGGAAGACGAGCCCAAGTTTCACGCCTGGGTTTTTGATGCATTCGCGGGCGTTGATTTGGGCCCGGATGCGGCCACCGAGGAGGGCAAGGCGCGGGCGGAAACGGCCCGGACGGGCGCCGCGGCGCTCAAGAATTACATGGCCGAGTTGATCGAGCGCTACCTCAAAGAGCCCGGCGAGGGCCTGCTGTCGCATGTGGTCAACGACGACAGCCCGGACGGGCCGATGTCACCGCAAGAGGCGGTGGCCAACGGGATGCTGCTGTTGGTGGCCGGTCATGACTCGACCGTCAACACCATCACCCACTGTGTGCTGATGCTGCTGCGCAACCCCGAATCCCTGCAGCTGCTGCGCCAACGGCCCGAGCTGATCCCGCGCGCCATCGAGGAAGTGCTGCGTATGCAGTCGGCGGTGCAGTTCTTCCCCACCCGCAGCGCCACCGCCGACATCCAGATCGGCGGCACGGTCATCCCCAAAGGCGCGGCGGTGCACCTAATGTATGGCGCCGCCAACCGCGACCCGTCCCGGTTTACCAACCCGAACCAATTCGACCCCAACGCCCCGACAACCAGCACGTTGGCTGGGGCCGCGGCATCCACCCGTGCTTTGGCGGTGCGCTGGCACGCCTGGAGGTCAACCTCGCGCTCGAGACCTTCATCCGACGGGTGCAGAACCCGCGGCTGGTGGTCGATCCGCCGCCCTATCGGCGAAGCCACATCTTCCGCGGCCCGCAGCACCTGCTGATCGACTACGACCGCATCAGCGACTTAGAGGAAAATGCGTTACCGCTATTGTCTCGGGTCAAGTGGCGGCAAGTTGGAAGGCGCTGCCATGACGGCGGTCGAACCGGAAAGCTAACCCCGTC
>CAVYPI010000121.1:0-53775 GCA_963770125.1 uncultured Actinomycetota bacterium
GCCCCTGTCCGCTAGCCAGCTTTGTCAAAGTATAGTCGATCGCCGAAGGGGTTATCGATTTTACTGATAACATCGATTAAATTGCGTCGAGGTGGGCCATCAGATCCCAGCGACGCGCCCACCGTTGGTCCTTAGCGGTTGTGGGGATTCGGCACGCAGCAATCACCGCAGGCCTCTTTGAGTTCGAGATTCCATGCGTCGGACTGTTCACCGGCTGCCGAAAAGACCGCCGGTGCTTGTCGTACGGGTACGGGACTAACAGCCGAGTATCAAGGAGTCCCAATGGAAATCGACGGTACTGCTGCCAAAACATCGATTTATTACAAAATAGTCACTTTTAGGCGTGCCGATCGCTATACTGCACGTATGGCGACGAAGGGCACCCTCGCAGAGAGGGTGCGCGGTCGCCCGCGCAGTCGACTGGTCAGCGGCGAGCTGCTGCCTGGCAGCCGGCTCAAGATGACCTACTTCGGTACCGAGTACGGCATGAGTCTCTCAGTGGTACGTCAGGCGGTGACCCGGCATGCCGAGTCGGGATTGGTCCAGGCCACTTCCCAGCGCAGGTACGCAGCCAAGGTGGTGCTGGTACCTGTGCACGCACTCGACGGCACGCCGACCCGCGTTCTTTCGCGTTGGAGCATCGATCCACTTGCGACGCGTCAGTGGCGGTTCCGCGTTGTACCGCGGACTGACAGCGGGAGAGGTATTTCATGGCCCACCACTATGACGTCGTTGTTCTCGGAGCAGGCCCCGGCGGATACGTCGCGGCCATTCGCGCCGCCCAGCTAGGGCTGAGCACCGCAGTCGTCGAACCCAAGTATTGGGGCGGGGTATGCCTCAACGTCGGCTGCATCCCGTCCAAGGCGCTGCTGCGCAACGCGGAGCTGGCGCACATCTTCACGAAGGAAGCCAAGCAGTTCGGCATCAGCGGTGAGGCGACGTTCGATTACGGTGTCGCGTTCGACCGCAGCCGCAAGGTCGCCGAGGGCCGGGTCGCCGGTGTGCACTTCCTGATGAAGAAGAACAAGATCACCGAGATCCACGGGTACGGCACGTTCACCGATCAGCACACGCTGTCGGTCGCATTGAACGAAAGTGGCACCGAGACGGTCACCTTCGACAACATCATCATCGCCACCGGCAGCAGCACCCGACTGGTGCCGGGCACCTCGCTGTCGGACAACGTGGTCACGTATGAAGAGTTGATCCTGTCGCGCGAGCTGCCGAAGTCGATCGTCATCGCCGGCGCGGGCGCGATCGGTATGGAGTTCGGCTACGTGCTCAAGAACTACGGCGTCGACGTCACCATCGTCGAGTTCCTGCCTCGCGCACTGCCCAACGAGGACGCCGAGGTCTCCAAGGAGATCGAGAAGCAGTTCAAGAAGCTGGGCGTCAAGGTGCTGACGGGAACCAAGGTCGAGTCGATCTCAGATGACGGTGGCGAGGTCGTCGTCACCGTCAGCAAGGACGGCAAGAACGACGAGATCAAGGCCGAGAAGGTGCTGCAGGCCATCGGTTTCGCGCCGAACGTCGAGGGCTACGGTCTGGACAAGGCCGGCGTGCAACTCACCGATCACAAGGCGATCGGCATCGACGACTATATGCGCACCAACGTGGGCCACATCTACGCCATCGGCGACGTCACCGGCCTGCTGCAGCTGGCCCATGTCGCCGAGGCGCAGGGGGTGGTCGCCGCCGAAACCATCGGCGGCGCAGAGACTTTGCCGCTCGGTGACTACCGGATGCTGCCCCGTGCAACGTTCTGCCAGCCTCAGGTGGCCAGCTTCGGACTCACCGAGGAACAGGCCCGCGCCGAGGGCTACGACGTGAAGGTCGCCAAGTTCCCATTCACCGCCAACGCCAAGGCGCACGGCGTCGGCGACCCGAGCGGATTTGTGAAGCTGATCGCCGACGGCAAGTACGGCGAGCTGATCGGCGGGCACCTCATCGGGCACGACGTGTCCGAGCTGCTGCCTGAGCTGACCCTGGCACAGAAGTGGGACCTGACCGCGGGCGAGCTGGCCCGAAACGTCCACACGCACCCGACGATGTCCGAGGCGCTACAGGAATGCTTCCACGGGCTCATCGGCCACATGATCAATCTCTAATCACAACGTTGCGGCAGGACACAGAAGAGATGGATGCACTCATGGAAAACGATGAGTCGCAACGCCGTATCGAGGCCTCGATGGCTCCGAGACGAACCAGACGAAAACCGACAGCCTCACGACCTCCAAAATCTCATCCTACTAACTGGTCAGGACCTGGCGACAAGTGCGCACTCAGATCAATCTTCCTGTACAACAACCGACCCCAGCACCGTGGATATCATGACTGAGCAGACGACGGTCGGGGTGGTCGCCGAGTCGGGCTCCGACGAGCGCCGGGTGGCGCTGGTCCCGAAGGCGGTCGGGTCACTGGTCAACAAGGGTTTGACGGTGGTGGTGGAGTCCGGCGCCGGCGAGGCGGCGCTGCTGCCCGATGACCTCTATACCGGGGCGGGCGCGACGATCGGCGACGCATGGGCGGCCGATGTGAGTGGTCAAGGTCACGCCGCCGACGGCCGAAGAGGTCAAGAAGTTCAAGAGCGGGCAGACCCTGATCGGGTTTCTGGCGCCGCGAAACGCCGACAACCAGATCGATGCGCTGAAGAGCGCCGGGGTGCAGGCGTTCGCGCTGGAGGCGATTCCGCGGATCTCGCGCGCGCAGGTGATGGATGCGTTGTCGTCGCAGGCCAATGTGGCCGGTTACAAGGCGGTGTTGGTGGCGGCCTCGGAGTCCACCCGGTTCTTCCCGATGTTGACCACGGCCGCGGGCACGGTGAAACCGGCCACCGTGCTGGTGCTCGGAGTCGGGGTCGCCGGCCTGCAGGCGCTCGCGACGGCCAAGCGCCTCGGCGGCAAGACCACCGGCTACGACGTGCGTCCCGAGGTGGCCGATCAGGTGCGCTCGGTCGGCGCGCAATGGCTGAACTTGGGCATCGAGGCCGCGGGTGAAGGCGGATATGCCCGTGAACTGTCCGATGAGGAACGCGGGCAGCAGCAGAAGAAGCTCGAAGAGGCGATCACGGGTTTCGATGTGGTGATCACCACGGCGTTGGTGCCGGGCCGTCCGGCACCACGGTTGGTGACCGCGGAGGCGGTGGAGGGCATGAAGCCCGGCAGCGTCGTGGTCGATCTGGCCGGGGAGACCGGCGGCAACTGTGCGCTGACCGAACCGGGCCAGACCGTCGTCAAGCACGGCGTGACGATCGCCTCGCCGCTGAACCTGCCGGCCACCATGCCCGAACACGCCAGTGAGCTGTACTCCAAGAACATCACCGCGCTGCTGGAGCTGTTGATCAAAGACGGCGTCCTGGCACCGGATTTCGACGACGAAGTGATCGCAGAGTCCTGCGTCACGCGCCGCGCCGCGAGCGGCGCAGAAAGCTAGAGCGGAGGTCCCATAAAAATGTATGACCAGCTGTTGGCCAATCTGGCGATCCTGGTGCTCTCCGGGTTCGTCGGGTTCTCGGTGATCTCCAAGGTGCCCAACACCTTGCACACGCCGTTGATGTCGGGCACCAACGCGATTCACGGCATCGTGCTCGTCGGTGCGCTGGTGGTGCTGGGCCGGGTGGAGCATCCGTCGCTGGCCGAGCAGATCATCCTGTTCGTCGCGGTGGTGTTCGGCACCCTCAACGTGGTTGGTGGCTTCGTGGTGACCGACCGCATGCTGGGCATGTTCAAGGGCAAAAAGCCCGCCGCCGTTAAGGTCTCGACGAACGGGCAAGCGCGATGAACTATTTGGTCGTCCTGCTCTATCTCGCGTCGGTCGCGCTGTTCATCTACGGCTTGATGGGGTTGACCGGGCCCAAGACCGCGGTGCGCGGCAACTGGATCGCCGCGGCCGGCATGGCCGTCGCGGTGATCGCCACGCTGATCGCGATCCGCCACACCGAGAACTGGGGACTGATCATCGCCGGCCTGCTGGTCGGTGTGGCGCTGGGGGTGCCGCCGGCCCGGCTGGTCAAGATGACGGCGATGCCGCAGCTGGTGGCGTTCTACAACGGCGTCGGTGGTGGCACCGTCGCGCTGATCGCGCTGGCGGAATTCCTTGACACCTCCGGTTTTTCGAACTTCAAGCATGGCGAGTCCCCGACCGCGCATATCGTGGTGGCGTCGCTGTTCGCCGCGATCATCGGGTCGATCTCGTTCTGGGGCTCGATCATCGCGTTCGGCAAGCTGCAGGAGATCCTGCCCGGCCGCCCGATCGGGGTCGGCAAGGCCCAGCAGCCGCTGAACATCCTGCTGCTGATCGGCGCGATCGGCGCTGCCGTCGTCATCGGCATCAACGCCCATCCCGGCAGCGGCGGGGCGCCGCTGTGGTGGATGATCGGACTGCTGGCCGCCGCGGGCGTACTGGGCCTGATGGTGGTGGCACCCATCGGCGGCGCCGACATGCCCGTGGTCATCTCGCTGCTGAACGCGATGACCGGATTGTCGGCGGCCGCTGCGGGTTTGGCGCTGAACAACACCGCGATGATCGTGGCAGGCATGATCGTCGGCGCATCCGGTTCGATCCTGACCAACCTGATGGCCAAGGCGATGAACCGCTCCATCCCCGCCATCGTGGCCGGCGGGTTCGGTGGCGGCGGGGTCGCGGTCGGTGGCGGCGACGACGGCGACAAGGTGGTCAAGGCGACCTCGGCGGCCGATGCCGCGATCCAGATGGCCTACGCCAACCAGGTCATCGTCGTGCCGGGCTACGGCCTGGCCGTCGCGCAGGCGCAACACGCCGTCAAGGACCTGGCCAACCTGCTGGAGGACAAGGGCGTTCCGGTCAAGTACGCGATCCACCCGGTCGCGGGCCGGATGCCCGGGCACATGAACGTGCTGTTGGCCGAGGCCGAGGTCGACTACGACGCCATGAAGGACATGGACGACATCAACGACGAATTCGGTCGCACCGACGTGACGATCGTCATCGGCGCCAACGACGTCACCAACCCCGCGGCGCGCAACGACCCATCCAGCCCGATTCACGGGATGCCGATCCTCAACGTCGACCAGTCCAGGTCGGTCATCGTCCTGAAGCGGTCGATGAACTCCGGCTTCGCAGGCATCGACAACCCGCTGTTCTACGCCGACGGCACCACCATGCTCTTCGGCGACGCCAAGAAGTCCGTCACCGAAGTCGCCGACGAACTCAAAGCGCTCTGAACGCGGTGAACAAACAAAGCCGAGTCGCCGACAATCGACCCGATCGTTCGAGGGAGTACATACATGGCCATCTCCGTTCAGATGCCCGCACTCGGTGAGAGCGTCACCGAGGGCACTGTCACCCGTTGGCTCAAGCAAGAGGGCGACACGGTTGAACAGGATGAGCCGCTGCTGGAAGTGTCCACCGACAAGGTCGACACCGAGATCCCCTCACCCGCCGCGGGCGTGCTGAAGAAGATCATCGCCCGGGAGGACGACACCGTTGAGGTCGGTGGCGAGCTGGCGGTGATCGGCGACGGAGGGGAAGCGCCCGAAGAGAAGTCGGCCGCTAAGGAAGAGATGGTCGAGGAGGAAACTCCTACTGAAGAACCGGACACTCATCCCGAACCGGCCGCCGAGGAGACCGAAGAACCGCAGGAAACGGAATCAAAGCCGGCCGCAGAGTTGTCGGCCTCGGCGACCTTGGTGAAGATGCCCGAATTGGGTGAGTCGGTTACCGAGGGCACCGTAACCCGCTGGCTGAAGAAAGTCGGCGACAAGGTCGAGGTCGACGAACCGCTGGTCGAGGTCTCCACCGACAAGGTCGACACCGAGATTCCGTCTCCAGTCGCGGGCACGCTGGTGTCCATCACCGCTGAGGAGGACGACATCGTTCCTGTCGGCGGCGAGCTGGCCAAGATCGGTGATACAGGCGCCGCCGTCGCTGAAAAGCTTGTCCCCGAGCCCGAGCCGGACGCCAAGCCGGAGCCGAAACCCGAGCCTAAGTCTGAGCCGGCGGCGGAAGCCAAACCAGGGCCAAAGCCCGAGCCCAAACCGCAGGCGACCCCCGCGGCTCAAGCACCGTCTGGTGATTCAGCAGCGTATGTGACCCCGTTGGTGCGAAAGCTGGCCGCGGAGAACAACATTGACCTCGCGTCCGTAAAAGGCAGAAGCGTCGGCGGCCGGATCCGCAAGCAGGACGTGCTCGCCGCTGCCGAGGCCAATAAGGCGCCGGCTAAGCCCCAGCCGACCAAGGATGCGCCTGCCAAGGCGCCCGCCGGTGCCGCGCCGGCACTGGCCCATTTGCGTGGAACCACCCAGAAGGCCAGCCGGATTCGTCAGATCACCGCGAAGAAGACGCGCGAATCACTGCAGGCCACAGCGCAGTTGACGCAGACCCACGAGGTCGACATGACCAAGATCGTGGCGCTGCGGGCCAAGGCGAAGAACGCCTTCGCCGAACGCGAGGGCGTCAACCTGACGTATCTGCCGTTCATCGCGCGTGCGGTGATCGACGCGTTGAAGATTCATCCGAACGTCAACGCCAGCTACAACGAGGACACCAAGGAGATCACTTACTACGACGCCGAGCACCTCGGTTTCGCGGTCGACACCGATCAGGGTCTGCTGTCGCCGGTGATCCACAACGCGGGCGACCTGTCGCTGGCCGGGCTGGCACGCGCGATCGCCGACATCGCCGCCCGGACCCGCTCGGGTGACCTCAAGCCCGACGAATTGTCCGGCGGGACGTTCACCATCACCAACATCGGCAGCCAGGGCGCGCTGTTCGACACCCCGATCCTGGTGCCGCCGCAGGCGGCGATGCTGGGCACCGGCGCGATCGTCAAACGCCCAAGGGTGATCTCCGATCAGTTCAGCAACGAGTCGATCGGTGTGCGCTCGGTGTGCTACCTGCCGCTGACCTACGACCACCGGCTGATCGACGGCGCCGACGCCGGGCGCTTCGTGACGACGATCAAGCGCCGACTCGAAGAGGGCGCGTTCGAGGCTGACCTGGGGTTGTGACGCGCAGAAACCAAGTCCGCCATTGAAACGCCCTGGAAATCCTGGAGTCCGGACTCACCGGGGCGGTTCAACATGACCGGTCGTCAATGTTCGGTGAAGCCGACCGCGCAGCGGCTTGGTGTTGACGACCGGACGCCTGCAGATGCCATCGTCTGCGCGTCGTCGGAGTGGCGCCATCGGCGACGCAAGTCACTGAACCCGCTGGGATAGGCGATCACCAATGCACGCACCGGCGCCCCGGCTTTAGTAGCTGCGATCCGCCCAAAATGGGGTTTCGCGTATGACTTCGGCTTCATATGCTGAGACAGCTTGGCGACTCGCGGGCGAAACTGACGGCAACCAAGTGTTAGGGCATCTCGCCAAATTCCCCAGTTGCGCGCGTTTGCTACCGAGGTTTTGAAAACTAGGACGCAGTTGTAGTGGTAGATCGGGCGGCGCGCGTCTGCGACTGCGCTGGTTCACCGAGATAACTCGGGGTGCGGCTGATCGGTCTTGCCCCGACGGCCTGCGCCAAAGGAGTTGTACTGCCAAGGGCGGCCTGCACCGGAACGGAGATAGTCGCCGACGCCTGTAAGGCACCCCCGCAACCGGTCGCAACCCACATGTTGAGTCCGCATGGGTCGAAGTACCGGAAGATGGCCATCGCCGCTGAACGAGAAGGACCCACCTCGGCAGCTGATTCTTCAACTTCTTCAACGCAATCCCATCATCGTTCCTGACATCGATCGCACGTTTGTGGACGTCGCTTGTCGCCGCAGCCGGCCCCGTGCGCAGGTCCGCCGCCGAATCAGCGCACAGCGCCAAGCGCGGCCGCGACTGTGACGGCCGCGAACGCTGAGACCACGTCAACGGTGAATCTGCCTGCGCGAAGTAACACTCAGCTTGGAGAAGATCTTGCTCAGGTGCCCAGCGAAGGGCCGCGAGGCTGGCGTCGAGGGCCGCGCACTCGCGGTGCCGGCGCACGTAGGCACTCCTCCGGGTTCATCGGAACTTGACCGGGCAAGCCTAGAGGCGCGGACAGGCCTGCGGTCACGGTGTTGGCTCACGCGGCCAGACCGTCGCGGCAACGGTGGCTCCCGGACGCGGCGACCGGTCGAACTCTGCTTGGCACGGTGTTGGTCGTGATTGGGCCCGGGGAGTGGCCAGTGCTGACACGGGTGGTATCGCGTGCCGGCCGCGCTCAGGCTTATCCCAATAGATCGTCGGTCCCGACCAGTCGGAGCCGATGGTGCCGACACACTGCATCGCATGCAGTGGAAAGCCGGATTGTGAGGCGGACGAATGACTAGTTCCCTGCGGCCCATTACGTGCGTGTCGCCTCTGGAATGGCTGAAGTTTGGTTGCGTCGCCAGTTTCCGACGAGGACGCGGCCCGTTTTTGGATCTCGTTGTGCTTTGCGCGCGTTTTGAACTGATCGACGAAACGGTGCGGTGCAGGCGCTTTCGACGACTGCCGCGAAATCGCGGTCATCCGCTTCGTCCGTCACGTCAGCTGGACAACACAGTTCGCATTGGCATGAAGCCAAGCTGTGGGAGCGGCAGCAATGAGAGGGCTTGACGGCACGGTCGCGATTGTGGCCGGCGCGACGCCGGGCAACATAGGCGCGGCGACCGCCGTCCGCCTCGCCGAAGAGGACGCGACAGTCGTGGTGGCAGATCTCGACGAGTCCGCCGCCCAGGCGGTAGTTGCCGAGATTCGAGAGCTGGACGGAAGGGCGGCTGCGCAATCTTTCGACATCAGTGACGAGGCATCATACAAAGCCCTGATCGACTTCACCGTGAAGGAGTTCGGCAGGGTTGATGGCCTATTCAACGTGGCTGTGGACCCCTCGGCCGGCACAGGGGTCAACGACCTCGATGTGATCTCGGGCACGCTTGACCTGTGGCGACACACCATCGATGTCACGCTCACCGGCTGCATGTACGGCATCCGCCACGCCCTACCCGTCATGATCAAACAAGGCGGTGGTGCGATCGTCAACACGGTGTCAACCAGCGCTTGGACCGGTGCGGATCGCGATGTCGCTTATCAGGCTGCCAACGCGGGACTGTGTAGGCTCGCTCGCCATACCGCCACGCTGGGCGGCAAGCACGGTGTTCGATGCAATTCGGTCGCCGTCGGGGTGATTCTCACCAGAGCAGCGCTCGCCAATACGACCGAAGAGTGGCGCACCGAGATTCTGACGTCGGTCGCCTCGCCTCGCCTCGGAATCCCCGAGGACATCGCAGCGATGGTCGCGTTCCTGTTTTCCGAGGACGCCGCGTACGTGAACGGCCAGACGATCCACGTGGACGGTGGTGCCGACTTCACCTGAGAGCTTCACCTGAGAGGGCGATGGATGCGGTGGCCGGGGCCTGGCGACACAGAACACCTAGATCAGTTCATCTAAGAAGCGTAGGAGCAGAACTTGGGTAGGAGCAGAACATGACTAGTGGTGAAGCAGCATGTCGCACCGCGGCGATTACCGGCGCCGGAGGCGGGTTGGGCCGTTCGGTCGCGCTCAAGCTCGCCGAAAAGGGCCAACGGGTGTACGGCACCGGGCTGGTCGATGCGGAAGTCGACGAGCTTCGGGATGCTTCCGATGGCCGAGTCTCGTTGTCTGTCACCGACATAACCGATGAACAGGCGGTGCGTACCTGGGCGACGCGGGTTGGCGATGAGATCGGCCCGGCCGGGCTAAACGTGCTAGTAAGTAACGCCGGCATTCTGACACGGGGCCCCTTGGAAGTGCTTCCGCTGCAAGCCATCAAACGCGAATTCGACGTCAACGTGTTCGGCAGCATCAGTGTGATCAACGCGTTCCTGCCCGCACTGCGCGCGGCGCACGGCCGCATCGTCCAGGTCGGTGCAATGACGGGACGTCTCCCACTTCCGTTCAACGGGCCGTCAAGCGCCTCCAAGGCCGCGTTCGAAGCCCTCGCCGACGTGTACCGCAGCGAGCTCAAACCGTTTGGCGTTGAGTTTGTACTCGCTCAAGCCGGCAACATGAGAATCGGCGGCCCTGCTAACACCGCCGCGGCGATGAAGCGGGTGACCGATTCGTTCACCGATGCCCAGCGGGACTTATACGGCGAGGAATTCGCCAAATTCACCGCCTCACTCAACAAGTCGCAGAGCGAGCGACTGAGCGCCGATGAGTCGGCTGCACCGCATCGTCGAGCCCGTTGAGGAACAGCCCGCTCCGGCGCGTGCACCCGTGGGTCCGGACGCCGAAAAGATCCTGCGGCTCGTCGCAGAGAAGTCCGACCTCGAACTCGATGAACTCCGATGCCACTACGTGGGCCTCGACTAGCGCCATTACTCCCGAACCCAGTTTTCCTCGAAAGGCAGGTCCCAAGATGGTCATGGCACACACCAGGCTCGACAACTTCCACGAAACAGCCACCGCGCGGCGATCCGACCGACTGGCTCGGGCATTCGTGCACGCGATCAATGCCGCCGACGACGCCGCGTTGGACACGGTTTTGGCGCGCGGGTTCCTGTCGTACGCCTACGACGGTGTGCGCAGCCGCACGCCAACGAAGAAATACTATGAGAGCCTGCGGAACTCGTTCTCAGACCTGCAATTGCAGGTGCACGAGAACATTGGCGTCCTGGTGGAGAACGACATGATCGCCCTGCGCACGATCATCACGGGAACTCACACCGGCGACCACGCCGGGGTGACGGCCACCGGCCGCCCAATCCAAACGTCCGCATCACATTTCTTCCGCGTGCGCAACGATCGGCTCGTCGAGCACTGGCAGGTCGTCGACACCTACCAAATCCTGACCACGATCGGTGCCATCCCCAGAGTCGGAGCACAGTTTCAGAAGATGCTCGAGGTGCCCGAAGCACCCGACGGCATCTTCGTCGAAGAGCTCGACACCCCCTTCGACGCCGCCCGCACCGAACGACGCAGTACGCGTGAAGGATCACGTGCCGTCAGTCGGCGCCTCTACGACGGTGCGATCACCGCCGGCGTGGCCACCGACGTCGACGCCGTGGCAGAGAACTACATTCAAAACAACGGATGGACACCGCACGGCCGGGAGTATTTCGGGCGGGGCTGGACGGTCGGGCGCGCCGCGATGCCCGACGGGCTGGCGGTGCAAACGCACGTGGTGGCCGAAAATGACCGCGTCGCATCGATGAGCGTTTGGGACGGCACCATCACCGCCAGCGGCCAAACCGTCGACTTCGCGTCGGCCGACTTCCTGCGCATCAATGGGGTCGCCGCCGAACACTGGGAAACCGTCGACTACGTACGGCTGTACCAGGCGTTCGGCCTGCTCCCACAGCCCTTATGAGCCGCGCCGCCTCAGGACACGAGTGAATAGACGGAGGATTGACCATGACTGAGATCATCAGCAACCTGATGGAAGCGAACTTGCTCAGGGTGTTCAACGAACGCGATGCCCGACGCAGGGCCGCGACCATTGAGACCACCTACGCTCCGGGCGTTCGTTGGACCGACGATGAGGGGGTCAGTGTCGGTCGTGAAGCGTTAGAAGCCAAGGCGAAAGCATTGCAGTCGCAGATGCAGGGACTGGTTTTCACCAAAGCCAGTCCCGTCTACCAAACCCTCGGATTCGGGTACTTGGCGTGGAAGCTCGGGCCCGAAGGCGGCGACCCGGTGGCCAGCGGGTTCGACGTGGCCATCGTGCGTGATGACTTCATTTCCGAGCTCTACACAGTGATCACGACGTAGACGACTTCGTGCGGATCTTTGAGAAGAGAGTGGAGATGGCTGATCAGCGAAATGTGACTTTCGCGATAACGGGCGCGGGCGGGACCCGAGTGGCGCGCTACGTCCTGGAATCTCTAGTCAAGGACGACCGCGTCGAGCGAGTCGACCTGATCGTCTCAGCAACGGGACGAAAGATCATCGCCCACGAAACGGGACTGGACTCAGTCGGCGAAGCGGTCGAGATGGTGCTGGGCGGCCCGTCACCCAAAGTCGTCAACTGGGATCCAGAGGACCTGGCGGGCGGTCCGACATCAGGCAGCTACCCATCCTGGGGGATGTTGGTAGTGCCCTGCGCTCTCGGCGTGGTGGGCCGAATCGCCCATGGCACCGCCAACACGCTCATCGAGCGGGCCGCCGACGTCACCCTCAAGGAGCGCCGCCCGCTCGTTCTGTGCGTGCGGGAGACCCCGTTCAACCTGATCCATCTGCGCAACATGACTCAGATCACCGAGGCCGGCGGCACCATTTATCCCGTCATCCCCACCTTCTACAACCTGCCGAGCAGCGTGGACCAGGTCTATGAGGAGTTCACCGCCCGACTGCTGGGCTTCTTGGGCCTGCCCCAGACCGACTACTACACGTACTCGGGCGACGAGACGCCTGCGCACCGCGACCGCGTGGAGTCCTGACATGCCGCGGCTGATCGTCGGGATGACCGGTGCCAGTGGCGCCGCCCTCGGTGTGCGATTGCTAGAGGCATTGCGCCAACTTCCCGATGTGGAGACCCATCTGGTGATGAGCCGGTGGGCGCGAACCACGATCGAGCTCGAAACCCCCTACACCGCTGGGGAAGTGGCCAAGCTCGCAGACGTGACCTACCGGCCCGGTGATCAGGCCGCGGCGATCTCTTCCGGCTCGTTTCAGACCGACGGCATGGTCGTCGTGCCGTGCTCGATGAAGACCGTCGCGGGCATCAGGACCGGATACGCCGACAACCTGATCGGCCGCGCTGCCGACGTGGTCCTCAAGGAACGCCGCAGACTGCTGCTGATCCCCCGCGAAACCCCGCTCAGCGAAATCCATTTAGACAACCTGCTCGCGCTGGCCCGGATGGGCGTGACGATCCTGCCGCTGATGCCTGCGTTCTACAACAACCCCACCTCGATCGACGACATCCTCGATCACCTGGTCGCGCGCGTTCTCGACCAGTTCGGCCTGCCCGCTCCACACGCGCACCGCTGGCAGGGCGTCCACACCGCACGTACCGCTGATAGCGGAAACCACAACCCAGTCAACGCTGACGGGTGGTCTGCGACAACGGTGAAGTCCACACCAGCGCATGTGTATACGAGCCAGTGAAAGGAAGATCCCGATGACGACCATGGTGTCCGACATCGCAATGATGCCCTGATCGATCGCTATCCCATCGTTAGTGCGCCACAGGGGATCCGGTCCGTCGGCCAAGCGGCCCTGCGCCCGAACAGTGTACGGTCTCGACCGCGCATCACCCGCCGGGGAGGCCCGGCCAATCCGTAAAGGAGCACCATGCACCCGCCGTTTGATGACCTGCGCAGCTTCCTGACCGCCCTGCAGGCCGAGAAGCAACTCCTACGCATCGAACGCAGCGTCAACCCCGAACCAGATCTCGGCGCGGCCGGGCGAGCGGTTGCCAACCTCGGGACAACCGCGCCCGCGCTGTTGTTCACCAACATCGCTGGATTCACCGACGCTCAGGTAGCACTCAACGTCCACGGCTCCTGGGCCAACCACGCGCTCATGCTCGGAATGCCCAAAACCAGCACCATTAAAGAACAGTTCTTCGAACTCGAAGAACGTTGGCAGAAGTATCCCGTAGCGGTGGATCGCCGAACAGACGCTCCCTGGCAGGAGATCACCCTAACCGACGACATCAACCTGTTCGAACTGCTGCCGGTGTTCCGCCTCAACCCCGGTGACGCCGGACCCTACATCGACAAAGCTGCCGTAATCACCAGGGACTCAGCCGATCCGGAGAACTTCGGCAAACAGAACGTGGGTCTTTACCGACTTCAGGTCAAGGGCCCTGATCACCTGGGGTTGCAGTCCGGGCCACCACACGACTTCGCGATCCACATCGCCGCCTCAGAAAAGAAACACCAGGGACTTCCGGTGGCCATCGCGATCGGCAACGACCCGATCCTCACGCTGGTCGCCTCGACGCCGTTGGAATACGACCAGTCCGAGTACGAAATGGCCGGCGCCTGGCGAGGTGGTGTGCCCTATCCCATCGTCAAAGCGCCCTACACCGGACTTGACGTCCCATGGGGCTCGGAAATCGTCCTCGAGGGCGAAGTCCTATACGAGGCAAGGGAATACGAGGGCCCGTTCGGCGAGTTCACCGGATCCTATTCGGGCGGGCGTGCACTGCCGGTCGTCAAGGTTCACCGGGTGCACATGCGACGCAACCCGATCTATGAGCACCTCTACCTCGGCCAGCCGTGGACCGAAATCGACTACCTGCTGGCACTGAACACCTCGGTGCCGCTGTACCGGCAACTCAAACAAGAGTTCCCTGAAGTCGAGGCTGTCAACGCGATGTACACCCACGGGCTGGTCAACATCATCTCCACCCGCGTTCGACACGGCGGATTCGCGCGGGTGGTGGCAATGCGCCTGCTGACCACTCCCCACGGCATCGGCTACTCGAAGATCGTCATCGTCGTCGACGAAACGGTCGACCCGTTCAACCTCGAACAGGTGATGTGGGCGCTCACGGCCAACGTCAATCCCGAGTTCGACGCCGTCAGCATCCCGCGCATGTACGAGATCCCCCTCGATCCCACCGGGAACCCGCAAGGCATCACCACCCGGCTGATCATCGATGCCACCCCGCCGAAAGCCCCCGACATCCGCGGGGATTTCGGAACCCCCGTCACCGCCTACCCGGAATCGGCCGACTGGGAACGCCTACTGAAGGAGATGACCCGATGATCTGCCCCCGGTGCCAATCACCCGATGCCAGCACTGTCGCGCACTCTCCGGTACCGGGAGTGTGGACGATGAACTCGTGCCCGACGTGTTGGTATGCGTGGCGATCAACGGAGCCACCCGCCGCCATCGACCCCGACCTGTACTACCCCGAGTTCCGAATCGATCGCAACGAGATCGCCGCAGCCCCTAAGATCGTGTGAAAGAGCAACGGAGCCAACAGCTGTCGACGGCAGGGACTTCAGCGCCCTGGATCACTCATGAATGGCTCCGAGTTCATCGACGGCGAGGATCTGCTGAAGGGCAGCGGTTACGACGGCCAGGGGATCATCCACGGCGCCCGCCGACCGGAACCCGATGAAGCGGTCGGGTCGGACGAGCACCGCGCCGTCACGGGTGATCTGGCGTTTGCGCAGCCAGGCCAGGCGGGTATCGACCAGCTCGGCATCGTCAGCTCCGACGGTGACTGCCTCGAGTGCGATCCCGGTGCTTTCGGCAATTTTGTGGGCCGCCTCCACCCATGCATTGCCGTCCTCGCCGGCGACGAGGAGAAACTTGCCGCCATGGGTGAGGTTCTGCAGGGGGAATGTCTTGCCGCGGCGGGAAACAAAGGCGTGGGGGAGTGGATGTCCGGGCTTGGTGCTGGATTCGTACAGTCGTACGGCGTCGATCGGCACATAGTCCGGGCTGCCATCGTCGACAACCGCCGCGGAGTGGTAGGTGAAACCGAATTCCAAACCATGATGGTGAAATTCACCGGACTGCAGGGCTAGCGCGTTGTTGACCTGATCGCAGCGTTCGGCGTGCGCGGGATGCGTTTCATCCCAGATCACCTCCACTGAGGCCCAGTTCTCCTCGGCCGACTTTTCCGGGGACAACCCCAGCGCTGCGTCGAGTCGGAACCGGTCTTCTGCGCACTTCACGGAATTGGCGATGTTGCGCAGGATCACCGGGCGGCGTTCGGCCTCGTAGGTGTCGAGCAATCCATCCCCAGCCTGTCCCGCGAGAACCTGAGTGAGCTTCCAGCACAGGTTGTGAGCGTCATGGATCGCCGAATTCAACCCGAGGCCGCTGGTGGGCGGGTGTCTGTGGGCGGCGTCGCCGACGACGAAGACACGACCCGCGCGGAATCGTTCAGCGATGATGCCTTCCATGGTCCAGACGGACACGGCGTGAATTTGGGCTGCGAGGTCGGGCATGCCCAGCAGCGACTTCATTTGTGCGATGACCTTCTCCCGATCGCCGGCGTCCGGGTCGCCGTAGGGATGGCCGATGTGGAAGACCCATTCCTCTGACTGTGTGCCCCACCGGTGCGGGCCCATCGGGGCCAGCACACCACCGGTGAATGTGCCGCCGAAGTCAGGGTTTGCCAACCAACGCAGGAAGACCGAGTCGTCCTCGAGCACACCCGAAAGGTCGGCAGTCATGTGCACCGACACCATGTCGAGGATGTTGCGTTGGCCTTGTAGCTCGATGCCGACGAGCCCGCCGACTGTGCGGCCCCCGTCGGCGGCAATCACGTACTGCGACCGGACCTCGTAGTCCTCGCCGGCGCGATGATCGCGGATGGTGCTACGCACACCGGATCCATCCTGCTCAAGTCCGATCAACTCGTGGTGGAACCGGACACCACCGGGATTGAGCTTCTCGGCGTGGTTCTTGAGGACCGGCTCCAGGCGGATCTGCGGCAGGTTCGCCGTGGGGCAGGGACTGGCATCGATGTACTCGGGGTCTCGGTTCCCCGCGCCCCAGAGATCGAGCTTGCCGATCAGGCGGCCCGCGTTCGGATTCGATCCCCTCACACCGGCGTAGAAACCGGTGGCCACCAAGTTGGCCTGCGGAGTGCTCCGGGAATAGATCTCGTCGGCGACACCGACCTCGGTGAAGATCTCCATGGTGCGCTGCCCCAGGACATGGGCCTTGGGCAGGATCGACGTCGTCGGCAGACCACTGACAAGCAACGATTCGACACCGAGAGTGGACAAGATCATCGACGCGGACAGGCCTGCGCCGCCTCCTCCGACGATGAGAACGGGAACGGTGGTCATGACGGGGTTCAACCTCCTGGACGTAGCGCTACACCGCAGACGAAAGTGACGTAAACCACAAGCTACTCTAGAGAATTACGATTTGACAGAGAAAATCGATCACGACGTCTAATAACGTCTACTCGGCGAATGCGTGCGCACCTGCGGCACTGACCCATATCAGCAAGCAGACGCGCACTCTGAGTAACGCAGAGGCGTGACCGACGTGACCGACGTCCAGGCCGGGTTGAAGTGCGAACATAGGCTGATCGGCGAAATGTGACTCTTGCGACAAGTCCGCGCGGAGCTCTCAACGACTCGGCGGCACGAAAGTGGCTTGTGCGCCGGGTGAGCCACGGGCGGTGGCTACGTCGATGCGCGCGGCGTGGCGGATGAACAACCGCAGTTGGTTCAACTCGGCCGCCACCTCGCGCATGGCCTTGCTCCTTGTCTTGGTCTTGCTGCCGACGTTGTCGAGGACGCTGTAGTCGTAGCTCGGGGGCGCGTCTCCGACTGCGCTGGTTCACTCAGACAATTCGGGATCACGTCGCGCCAACTTGTCGGTGACGGCGGTCGAAATCTCAATCATCGCGTCGAGTTGCTCGGGCGCTAGCGCACTGATGAACCACTTGCGGACACCTGCGCTCTGCACAGGACTGGCTCTTGCGATGGCATCCCGACCTGTCTTGGTGAGCGCAGCCACTGCGCCGCGGGCGTCGGTGGCAAATCCTTTTCTCGCCACCAGTCCACGCGCCGCCATTCTGCCGATCTGCTTGGACAGGCGGCTTTTGTCCCACGCAAGGCGCGATAGCTGATGCGGACGATGAAGGCGGCGCGCCGCTTGGGCGGCACCGAGCCACATCCCGGGGCAGCGGCCCATGTTTGTTCGTCGAGCCCACTCCAGGTCGAGTCCGGGATGTGAGGCGGCTCACCCGGCGCGTAAGGGAATCAATGGTTGCCATGTCCACTTTATGAAGTTATGGACATGGCAACCAAAATGCCCCGTAGGCAACCCCGCTGCGGGACTCGTCGGAAGTGTCGCGCGATGGGTACCGGGCAAAACATCATCCAATGGCTTGCGGGGGTCCTCGCGGTGGCCGCCATGGCATCGACGATCGGTCTTGCCCCGACAGCCTCCGCCAAAGGAGTTGTGCCGCCACGGGCGTCCTGCACCGGCGCGGAGATAGTTGCCGACGCCTGTGACAAACCCCCGCAACCGGTCCCAACCCACATGTTGGGTCCGCATGGGTCGAAGTACCGGAAGATGGCTATCCCCGCAGAACGAGAACGAAGCACTTCGACCTCTGATTGTTCAACGCAATCTAAGGGTCGCTCCTGACATCGATCGCACGTTCTTGTTCGTCGCTTGTCGCCTACCTCGTACGGGTGTCCCGGCGCGTTGCGGCATGCTCGGCATCAGCGGCTCGGCCCTAGTTGGCGAACTTCACCGTCACCGTCTGGCTCCGAGTTCATTGACGGCGAGGATCTTCTGAAGGCCAGCCGTTAGGACGGCCAGGGGATCATCCACGGCGCTGGTGGACCGGCACCCGATAAAGCGGTCGGGCCGGACACGGGGAACTTCAAGCTGACACAAGCGTTCTGGAAGGGCGAGTACGGTGATCAAACCGTGTGGTATACCCGGTTCTTGGATCGCGACGAAACCTGGGTACCCCAAATGCAGTCCACCGGCCCACTGCCTGCCCCGAGTACCGGTGAAACTCCCAGAGTCGATGTCCCGCAACGCTACCCCGGTGATCCGGCTGCCTCGATTCATGCTCAAACGCAGTATCGGCGCTGGCGATGTCGTCGCGGGTATGACCGCAGCAGCGGGTATTCCACCCTGTTATCGCTGCTATGCCCGGTCCGACAAGATGACTCGCTGGGCGGTGCTAGTTCCGCGGGATCGGAAGCGCTACAGGCAACGCTGACACCACCGAGTCCCAGACAGCAGGATCGGAGGTCGCGTAGAACCACCCGATCCACAAATATTTGCAATTCCTCGGCGGCACCCACCACCAAGTACTACGTGCCCTGGGCAACCCGCCTCACCGGCATCCTCCACGGCTGTCTGAACCATCACACCCACTACGACGAACACAACGCCTGGGCGCACCGCACAACCACCGCAGCTTGACCCTTAGACACCTGGGGTTCCTAGCGCAAAGGGATCGTTGCCGTACAGCCACGAGAACGTGTCGATGGCCGATGACCCGGACAAGAACGCGTCGCGCTCCCGTTGTTCGGGACCATCGGGTAAGTGATAAAAGACATTGTTGTCCCAGGAAAGTCGCTGTATTCGGGCGGTATGGTCCAGGCGCGCGTGTTCATATCGCTTGAGCGCCGAGGAGAGATCATCCGGCGCAGCCGAGAGTGCCTGGGTCAGCGCCGCGGCGTCCCCGATGGCCTGGGCGGCGCCTTGAGCGAAGAACGGGAGCATGGGGTGGCACGCGTCCCCGAGTAGCGTGGTGGTCGCCGTCGACCAGCGCGGAAGCGGATCGCGGTCGTAGAGGGCCCAGCGATAAACGGGATCGCGGACTGCGCCGACAATGCGTTGCACGTTGTCGCACCATCCGTCGAACTGGCTGCGCAACTCGTCGGCAGACCCTGGCATGGTCCAGCTTTCGGCGGTCGGCTCCTGCTCGGGGACCACCGCGACGATGTTGAGATACGCCGACCCGGCGCCCACCGGGTAGGCCACCAGGTGGCGATCCGGACCCATCCAGTTGCGCACTACGTCGTCAAAGCCCAACGCGTCGCGCGCAATCCGTGCGCGATAGGCCGACATCCCGGAAAACCGTGGTGCGGCATCGCCGACCGTCTGCGCCCGCACACCCGAGTGAATACCGTCGGCACCGACAACCAGATCGCCAGCCTCCACGGTGCCGTCGCCGAGCTCGACGGCCGGCCGCCCTGCGGCCTCGGTCACCGCGCTGACGGCGACTCCGAGTCTGACCTCGGCGGTAGACACCCTCGACGACAGCACGTCGATCAGATCCGGTCGGTACATCGTCAGATACGGCGTACCGAACGTGCTCTCCATTTCCGCCATCGACATGGTCGCCAGCGTGTTGCCGTCCTGCCAGCGAAGCCAGCTCACGTGTGACGGGGCCACCCCGAGGTCACGGATTTCCTCTTCCAGGCCCAGGCGGATCAGCACCCGAGTCGCATTGGGGCCCAGCTGTACTCCGGCGCCCACCTCGCCGAAACGTGGCGCACGTTCGATGGTGTACACGTCGAAACCAGCCTGTTCCAGCAACGCCGTCGCGGTCAATCCGCCGATCCCGGCCCCTACGATGAGGATCCTCGCCACGGCCGGCCTCCTAACTTGTCCTCGGCTTTACGATGCTAAACCAACTTGCGATTTTTCACACTATTATCGATTGTTAGGCACATACCCGCGAAACGGCTCAAGAGTCCGCAGCACCGGTAGACGTACTGAAAACGCAGCCGCAGCGCGGGCAATAGAGCGGGAGCCACCACCGGCCGGGTTCGGGTGAAGGACGACGCCAACGTCGCACCGCACGATGGTGAACCGACGTAATCCGGTGGCCGACCACAGGCTGTGCGGGACTGGGGATTTCGCACAGGGCGGCGCGCCAACACGACGGATCCATGGTGAACCACATCCCCGTCGAGCTCGGGAGTGTCGAGGCAGACCCGGTTGGGCTTGTAGCCGGATGGGACGGCTCCGGTGACATCGACCCGGCGACGGTGCCCACCGCGCCGCATTGGAAGCTGGTGGTCTTCCCCAAGGCACAACAGATTTACGCCGAGGGGGACACCGCAGACAATCTCTACATCGTCGTCTCGGAGAGCGTAAAGCTCAGTCGTACATCGTCTTTCGGGCGAACGGTGCTCGCCGTCCTGGGACCGCAGGAAATCTTCGTCGCCTCGTCGGTGTTGGATCCCGGCCCGCGAATGGCTAGCGCGACCGCGCTCAGCGAGGTACGAGCGGCCGCGATAGACCGCCACACAATCAGCTCGATGATTCTTGAGCATCCGCGCATCGCCGAGCAGCTCTTGCAGATCCTGTCCAGGCGGGTGAAGCACGCCCATGACGAACTTGCCGACCTCGTCTTCACCGACGGGACGAATCAGAACACCAGAAGCGGGCGCGTTGCGGGTCGTGCACAACCTCACTCAGGCAGAGATCGCTCAGCTCGCCGGCGTGTCCAGGGAAACGGTCAACAAGTCGATGTCGGAATTCGCCCGTCGGGGTTGGATCAACATCGACGGGCCAGGCGTCTTGATACGTAACCCCGAACGCCTCGAGTGGCGTGCCCGCTAGCCATCCGCAGCCACTGGCCTGCGGCCATTAATCGGCTGCCCGGAATGCCGCGTGACGTGCTTTGAATCTTTGACCCTCAGAGCCGGGCGATTGTCGCGATGGGGCTGGGTGTCCGGGAGCCGTGGTTGCCGCGGCGGTTTGGCGGCGTGAGCCAACACCGTGGCCGCAGGCCTGTCCCCGCTCTAGGCTGAGCCGGTCAAGTTGCGATGAATCCGCGAAAGGGCAAACATGCGCGGCGATCAGCGGCTGCGCCGCGGCGCCACAGCCGTGGCGACAAACGCCGGAGTGCCGTGCGCCGACGGCAGCCCCTCCCAAGGAGTGCACTATGGCACCGCCGGTGTCGGCTAGCCGGGGAACCCCGGTGCTGCTCGGCCGGCACCGGGAGTGCGCCACCCTCGACGCCGGTCTGGCGGCCCTTCGAATCGGCCAGAGTCAGGCACTGGTGCTGCGCGGCGAAGCCGGGGTGGGCAAAACGGCGCTGCTCAACTACCTCGTTGCGCGGGCCGCGGGGTGTCAGGTGGTCAGCGCCGCGGGTGTCCAGAACGAGATGGAATTGGCATTCTCGGGGCTCCACCAGGTCTGTGCGCCCATGTTGGGTCGGGTAGACCGCTTGCCCAGCCCGCAGGCCGACGCGTTGCTCACGGCGTTCGGGATGTCCTGTGGGGATCCGCCCGACCGGTTCCTGGTCAGCTTGGCTGCGTTGGGCTTGCTCGCTGAGTGCGCGCAGGATCGCCCGCTGATCTGCGTGATCGATGACGCACAGTGGCTTGACCGGGCTTCCTTGCAGGCGCTGGCATTTATTGGCCGCCGGCTGGTAGCCGAGTCGGTGGCCTTGGTCTTCTCGACCCGAGGCTCAGACGACGAAGACGAGTTAGCAGACCTGCCGCGTCTGTTCGTTGAGGGTCTACCGACCGACGAGGCATGCACTCTGTTGCGTTCGGCCCTTCTCGGGCCGGTGGACGACCGTGTCCTCGACCGGATCGTCGCCGAGACACGCGGCAACCCATTGGCACTGCTGGAGCTGCCCCGAGGATTCACGCAGGCCGAACTGTCGGCCGGGTTCGCAATGCAGGGTCCGCGCCCGCTCTCGGAGCGGATCGAGGAGAGTTATCGGCGCCGACTGGAACCGCTTGATCCTCAGACCCGGCAGTTGTTACTGGCCGCAGCGGCCGAGCCGCTGGGTGATCCCGTGCTGCTGTGGCGGGCAGCGGCGCGACTCGGGATTGGTGTGGCCCACGCGGGGCCGGCATCGTCGGCTGGGCTGCTGGAGATGGGCACCCGGGTGAGGTTTCCCCATCCACTGCTGCGCTCGGCAATCTATTGGGCCGCGTCGGCAGAACAGCGCCGCACGGTTCACCGCGCTCTGGCAGAAGCCACCGACGTGGACGGCGATCCGGATCGCCGCGCCTGGCACCGGGCCCAAGCCGCCGCCCTGCCCGATGAGGACATCGCTGTCGAACTCGAGCGTTCCGCTGACCGCGCCCAAGCGCGCGGGGGTCGGGCAGCCGCGGCCGCCTTCCTGGAACGCGCCGCAGAGTTGACTCCCGACCCCGCGCGCCGCGCCGGGCGGGCGCTGACCGCCGCGCGTGCCGCACACCAGGCCGGCGAGCCCGAAACAGCATTGAGATTATTATCGATCGCGGCGGCCGGTCCGCTGGACCACCCACTCAGCGCCCAGGTTGACGAGCTACGAGCACAAATCGCGTTGGCCACCAACGGAGGCAGCGACGCGGTTGCGCCATTTCTGCGAGCAGCAGCCCAGTTTCAATGCTTTGACACCACACGCGCCCGCGACAACTACCTGGACGCAATGGCCGCGGCCATGTCCGCCGCCGGTCCCGGGGCGCGCGACGACAGTCGCGCCCAGGTGGCGCGAGCCGCAAGGGCCGGACCGCCCCCGGCGCAGCCGCCGCGCCCATCCGATCTGCTGCTGGACGGCTTGACGAGCCGATTCACCGACGGATTTCCCGGTGCAACCCCGACACTCAAAGAGGCGCTGCACGCCTTCATGACCGTCGAGCTCAGCACGGCGCAGGCGCACCGATGGCTCTGGCTCGCGCACAGCGCGGCTGCCGACGTCTGGGACGAGGAGACCTGGGCGGCACTCCCCGCTCGACAGCTCAAGCTCGCCCAAGATTCAGGCTCGATAGCGGCGCTTTCCATGGCGTTATGGATGTGCATCGTCACACACGTGCTCACCGGCGCGCTCGCTGATGCGGCATCCCAAATCGCTGAACTGGAAAAGGTCAACGAGGCGACCCGCACTCGCGTCGCCCCCTACGCTCCACTAATGCTGGCCGTCTGGGAGGGCCGAGAAACCGAGGCTGTCCCGTTGATCGAAGCCACCCACGCGGAGCTTGTGCGCCGCGGCGAGGGAATCGGAGCGGCTTACACCGGATGGCTTGCAGCGCTGCTGTACAACGCCCTCGGCAAATACGAACTGGCGTTGGACGCCGCGCACCCCATCGGGGCGAACCCCGGGGAATTTGGGGCCGCCACATGGGGAGCGCTCGTTGAGACCATCGAGGCCGCCACGCGCTGCGGACAATCCGAACTCGGCACCCAAGCCCTCCACCGGCTGACCTCCATGACACAGGCCAGTAGTACCAACTGGGCGTTAGGACTCGAGGCTCGTTCGCGGGCGCTACTCAGCACCGGCCCAGCCGCTGACAGCGACTATCAAGAAGCCCTCGCGCGCCTCACACACACCCGCATCCGCGGGGAACTCGCCCGCACCCATTTGCTATATGGCGAATGGTTGCGCCGAGAGCACCGAGGAATTGACGCTCGCCACCATCTGCGCACCGCCCACCACATCTTCACCACCATCGGCGCTGAAGCATTCACACAGCGCGCCGCCCGCGAACTGCATGCCGCCGGCGGGACCGTCCGCAAACGCACCCCGATCTCCAACGGCGAACTCACCCCCCAAGAGGCCCACATCGTCCGTCTGGTTCGCGAAGACCTGACCAACCAGGACATCGCCGCGAGGATGTTCATCAGCCCACGCACAGTTGAATGGCACCTCAGCAAGATCTTCTCCAAACTAGGCCTCACCTCGCGCCGGCAACTTCAGCGTTGACGCAGATCAGGTCCTATCTCCGTAGGTCATATCCGGGCTCGAGTCCCCTTAGCTCCACTCAAAGCCGCAGCTGAGCGGGACTTTTCGAAGTCAGGCCGGACGCGACGTAGCAGACATTCAGCGCCGACCCTGCGGCTCACCGGGGTGCAAACACCGCGAACGCACCGGCAGTTAGCGCAGCCATGAGTCCGTCCGCACGTCCGGCCCGCTGGTGACACCCCGGCGCCAAGGTAGATTGCCCGGGTGAACGAAGACAGAGTTCGTGTTGGAGTCGGCGCCGACGGTGTGGCAACGGTGACGATGGTTCGCGCTGATAAGCACAACGCACTCGATCAAGCAATGTTCGAAGGCTTGATGAATGCCGCCCAACAGTTGGCCACCGATGCATCGGTCCGCGCGGTCGTACTCCATGGCGAAGGCAAGAGTTTTTGCTCTGGTCTTGATATCGCGAGTTTCATGACAGGACAAGGCGGTACGGACGTCCTGTTAACCCGCGACGACAAACGGCTGGCGAATTTCGCTCAGCGCGTTACATACGACTGGTCTCTGGTGCCGGCACCGGTTATCGCTGCGATTCACGGCAACTGCTTCGGCGGCGGTCTGCAGATCGCGCTCGGTGCCGATATCCGGATCGCCGCGCCAGACGCGAAGTTAGCCGTCATGGAGATCAAGTGGGGCATCGTGCCAGACATGGGCATCACTCAGACGTTGCCCCGGCTGGTACCCATCGACGTTGCGAAAGAGTTGACGTTTACAGGCCGCCTCGTTTCCGGCAGCGAGGGTTCCGCACTCGGGTTGGTCACACGCGTTGCGGAAGATCCGCTCGGCGTGGCATTTGAGCTCGCGGGTGAGATCGCCCTGAAGTCCCCTCATGCTATCCGCGCGGCGAAGCGCCTCTATAACGAGACCTGGTGCAGCAGCGACAGTGCGGCCGCGCTGGTGCTCGAGACCGAACTGCAGGTGGGACTGCTTGGCAGCCCCAACCAGATCGCCGCTGTAACAGCCGGACTGTCCGGAGAGCTGCCGGTCTTCGTCGACCCGGTTTAGCGAGCGGGTATCTGGGGTCGTCCATCTCAGCACCAGCGATGTGGTGCTCGGCGAAGATGCCAACCCGCTCCGCGCTGTACGTCGCGACGACCGCGGCCGCGATACCACTTCCATCAGGAGCGTTTCGGCCCTGGACGATTTACTGCGGGTGGGCTCAGGCCTTGCTACGCACTCATATCGAGCGTGCACCATTGAAGCTCATTGCGTACGCCGCTGAACACGGCACGCCCCAGGACGGTGAACCCTCCTTTTGATCTGCCGAACGACTCGCCAGGCCGCAGCGATCTAGGTTTCGGCGTTGTGACTGTTGGTGATTCGACGCCCCGCGGAACCGAAACGCCCACCTACGCGGTGGCTGACGCCGGTGGGCTGGCCTCCTATCGCCGGGTAGATGTGCCAGCGCCAAGAATTGCGATTTAGATTTAGATGTTGTCGACCTGAGACGTAGTGCCACCGCGCCGACGCAGTCGCATCGGTGTGTTGAATGGGCGCACCGATCGATTGGAATGGCTTGTCGCGGTGGCGGTGAACTTCCGCGATGCTTCGGCAGAGCAACATCGACGGGTCGCGGTAACGCCACGAATAACGCGAATCTACCTAGGTTGCAAGCGATCACCATGTATGGCGGGCAGCGTCTTGAGCACGGCTACGACGCGAACACGGGACCGAGGGCTCCTCGACGATCCGCATACCAGCGGAGTGATCAACCCTCGGTTTGTAAGGGCTGGCCGATGACCACGACCAGGTCGCCCCCTTCGACTGATGCCGTCTGTGACACTGCCACTCTCGTGACGATTCCTGCATTGGGTGCGGTAATGGCGGCTTCCATCTTCATCGCCTCGATCGTTGCGACCGTCTGGCCAGCCGCGATCGTCTCGCCACCTGCCACGCTCACCGTGACGACCCCCGCGAACGGCGCAGCGATGTGTTCAGGATTGTTGCGGTCAGCCTTTTCCGCGGCCGGTACCGCGCTGGCGACGCTACGGTCGCGCGCTGTGACCGGACGTAATTGACCGTTGATGATGCACATCACAGTACGCATGCCACGCTCATCGGGATCGGAGATGGCTTCCAACCCAATGAGCAGTTCCACGCCGCGCGCGAGCTCGATCCGGTGCTCATCGCCGTGGCGTAATCCGTAGAAGAACTGGTTGGCCGACAGGATCGAGGTATCCCCGTAGAGGTCGCGATGATCCTCGAATTCCTTTGTCGGGCCGGGGAACAACAGCCTGTTGAGGGTAGCTTGCCGCGCGACCCCCGGCGAGACCAACGCCGCCTCGTCCTCGGTGGAGAGCTCGTGCTGCACCTTGGCGGGCGAGCGTCCGGCCAGCGCCTTGGTACGCAAGGGCTCTGGCCAACCGGCAGGCGGATCGCCGAGTTCGCCGCGCAGAAATCCGATCACCGAGTCCGGAATATCGAATCGTTCTGGATCGGAAGCGAATTCGTCGGCACTCACCCCGGCGCCCAGAAGCGCCAGCGCTAGATCGCCGACCACTTTCGACGATGGGGTTACCTTCACGAGCCGACCCAGCACTCGATCGGCGGCAGCATAATTGGTCTCGATTTCCTCGAATCGATCGCCGAATCCCAATGCGATCGCCTGCTGACGCAGGTTTGACAGCTGACCGCCGGGAATCTCGTGGCGGTACACACGACCGGTGGGTGCGGGGATGCCGGATTCGAAGGGAGCGTACACCTTTCGCAGCGCCTCCCAGTACGGCTCGAGATCGCATACCGCCGAAAGGGACAACCCGGTGTCGTAGGGCGTGTGGGCGGCGGCGGCCACAATTGAGCTGAGCGCCGGCTGACTGGTAGTTCCGGCCAAAGGTGCGGCCGCGCCGTCCACGGCACTTGCCCCGGCCTGCCAAGCTGCCACATAGGTGGCCAGCTGTCCCCCGGCGGTGTCGTGGGTGTGCACATGCACAGGTAGGTCGAAGCGGTCGCGCAGTGCACCCACGAGGACGGTCGCGGCATGGGGTCGAAGCAACCCCGCCATGTCCTTGATCGCCAAAACGTGGGCCCCCGCCTCGACGATCCGCTCGGCGAGCGTGAGGTAGTAGTCGAGCGTGTAGAGCTTCTCGCCAGGATCCGACAAGTCGCCGGTATAGCTCATGGCGACCTCGGCTACGGCGGTCCCGGTGTCGCGAACCGCGTCGATCGCGGGACGCATGAATTCAACGTTGTTGAGTGCGTCGAAGATACGGAAGATGTCGATCCCCGTCATCGTGGCCTCTTCGACGAACGCCGAGGTCACCAGCTCTGGATAGGGTGTGTAGCCGACGGTGTTGCGACCGCGCAGCAGCATCTGCAGACAAATGTTCGGCAGCGCTTCGCGTATCGCCGCCAGCCGCTCCCAAGGATCTTCCTTGAGGAATCGCAGCGCCACGTCGTAGGTCGCGCCGCCCCAGCACTCCATCGAAAGCAGTTGGGGCGTCAACCGGGCGATGTAGGGCGCCACCCGCAATAGACCAGTCGTGCGCACCCGGGTTGCGAGTAGCGATTGATGCGCGTCGCGGAAGGTGGTGTCGGTCAGCCGCACCGATTTCGAATCGCGCAGCCAGCGGGCAAAACCGTCGGGACCGAGTTCGTCCAGTCGCTGCTTGGAGCCGGCCGGCGGCGGCGACGCGAGATCGATGACTGGCAACTTGTCGTGTGGATACACCGCCGATGGGCGCTCACCGTGCGGTCGGTTCACCGTGACATCGGCGAGGTAATTGAGGATCTTGGTGCCACGGTCGGCGGGGCGCCAAGCGGTCAACAGGTGCGGGCGTTGCTCGATGAACGACGTCGTGATACTGCCCAACTCGAAGTCGGGGTCGTGCAGAACCGCTTGCAGGAAGGCGATGTTCGTCGACACGCCCCGCACCCGGAACTCAGCGATTGCCCTGCGGGCTCGACGCACCGCCGTACCGAAATCCGCGCCCCGGCAGGTGAGCTTGACGAGTAGCGAGTCAAAGTGCGCCGACACCTCCGCGCCGAGATTGGTGCCGCCGTCCAACCGGATGCCCGCACCACCAGGAGTGCGATAGGCGGTGATGCGACCAGTATCGGGCCGGAAACCGTTGGCGGGATCTTCGGTGGTGATCCGGCACTGAAGCGCCGCTCCTCGGACCTCCACCGCATCCTGGCTGAGTCCGAGATCGCGCAGAGTCTGGCCGCTTGCGATACGGAGCTGGCCGGCGACGAGATCAACGTTGGTGATCTCTTCGGTCACGGTGTGCTCCACCTGGATCCGTGGATTCATCTCGATGAACACGTACTGGCCGCGCTCATCGAGTAGGAATTCCACGGTTCCCGCACAGGTGTAGTTGATCTGACGGGCGAACGCGACGGCGTCCGCGCACATCCGGTCACGCACCTGCGGCGAGAGATTCGGCGCGGGCGCCAGCTCGATCACTTTCTGGTGGCGCCGCTGAACGCTGCAGTCGCGCTCGAACAGATGCAGGACGTTGCCGTGGTTATCGGCGAGGATTTGCACCTCGATATGACGGGGACTGACGACAGCCTGCTCCAGGTACACGGTAGGGTCGCCGAACGCTGCGTCGGCCTCACGGCTGGCCGCCTCGATCGCCTCGCCCAGACCGGCGAGCTCGCTGACTCGCCGCATCCCTCGGCCGCCGCCACCGGAAACCGCCTTGACGAACAATGGAAATCGCATCGTCTCCGCGGCAGCGAGCAGTTCCGCCACCGACGCCGACGGCGCCGAAGACTCGAGCACGGGCAACCCTGCGTCCCGGGCAGCCGCGATTGCCCGCGCCTTGTTGCCCGTCAGCTTCAGGACATCTGCGCCGGGGCCGACAAACGTGATGCCGGCCGCAGCGCATGCGTCGGCGAGATCGGGGTTTTCTGAAAGGAATCCGTATCCGGGGTAAATGGCGTCAGCACCGGCGCGGCGCGCGGTCGCAACGATTTCGTCGACCGACAAGTAGGCCCGCACCGGGTGTCCGACCTCGCCGATCTGATAGGCCTCGTCGGCCAATCGGTGCGGTGAGTTGCGGTCCTCGTACGGATACACCGCCACGGTCGCAATGCCCAATTCGTAGGCGGCGCGAAAAGCGCGGATGGCGATCTCTCCGCGGTTGGCCACCAACACCTTTGAGATCACGCGGACCCAAACATGCGAAGCAGTCGGACCGTCGCGGCTCTCGCATCGGATTGGCGGCCCGACTCAGCGATTCGCGGCGTGGTCTTCACCGATACCCGCAATGCCGAGTGTGGCGACATTGCACCACTTGCCTGCCGCGTACCCCTGGCACGCTTTGACGTCTGTGACGGTGTCTGTCATCGAAACCTCCTATGCGTTACCGGTTCTGGTCCGTTCGACCGGGTGGCGCCGACATCGACCCGACAGCACTTGCAGTCGTAGCCAGTGGCACTCGACGGAGGACGAGGGGCTCGCTCCCGGGCCGGGGCGGATCTTTCTAGCAATAGGGCCGCTATATCGCTAGGTCAACGAAATAACTAGATTTTAGTGACAGCAATGTCCATCCACACAATCGACTGGCAGTCTGTGTCCGGCGCTGTTTGCCGTCTGCGCTGGCGGAGGATGGTCCAGCTGGGAGCGGTCAGCATCAGCCGCGTTGTCTGCTCGATGAAACCTTTCAGCGTCTGCCAACTAACGAGACTGAATCCCGGCGCCGGCACCGCGATCGGCACCGGACGAGGTAGGGGTTTGACGGCGGGCCACGCTGAGCATGTCGTTGTCGTCTTGTCCAGAGAACTCGGCGCGTTTGGCATGTGTTGGTCTCCAGTCTGGGTGCGGGCGTTTTGATTTCGAGGCCCGGTTTCAGGGGTCATCGGGCAGGAGGCTGAATGATTGGTAGAGCCGGACGTAGTCAACGGTGTCCCAGTGTTCGGCGGCGACACCGTCTTCGATCCGAAGGAAATCGGCTGAGGCGAAGTTGACGGGTTGCCCGCTGGCGGTCACCGTGCCGTCCCAGACGCTGAGCGAGGCGACGCGGTCGTTTTCGGCCACGACGTGGGTGTGAACGGCCTGCCCGTCGGGCATGGCTCCGCGTCCGATGGCCCACGCGTTGCCGAATTGGTCGCTTCCGTCGGGGGTCCAGCCGGTGTTTTGGATGTAGTTGCCAGCTAGGGCGTCGACATCGGTGGCCACCCCGGTGGTGATTGCGCCGTCGTAGAGGCGCCGGGCGATCGCCCGTGATTCGTCTCGGGTCGGCCGGCGGCCGGTGCGCACTGCGTCGAACTCGGTTCCGGGCCGCTCCTGGAAGATGCCCTCGGGCGATTCGGGTACGCCGAGCATTTGCTGGAAGGCGGCAGCCACGCCGGGTATGCGGCCGATCTTGACTAAGATCCGGTAGGTATCCATGACCCACCAGTGCTCGAAGAGTTGGTCGTCGCGGACGCGGAAAAAGTGCGAGACCGAGGTCTGGATCGGCCGGCCGGTGGCCGGTACACCGGCGTAGTCGCCGGTGTGTGTTCCCGTGAGGATCGTGCGCAATGCAATGAGGTCATTCTCGACCAGGACGCCGACGTTTTCGTGGACACGGAAGTGCAGGTCTGCGAACGAGTTCCGAAGTTCCGCATGGTATTTCTTCGTTGCTGTGCGGCTGCGGACTCCGTCGAAGGAGTAGGAGAGGAAGTTGCGTGCTAGTACCTCATCGAAGGCCGAGTCGTCTTGGCTGTTGATGGCATCGACGAAGCCGCGGGCCAGTTCGTCGGAATATTTGGCCGTTCTGGTCGCGTGAAAGTCGTCGAGACTGATGCGGGGGATGTTCACCTGTTTGTTCCTTGGGTCGGTTCGCTATGTTGTCGCCGGTGTCGGCTCGAGACAGGTACCCGCGACGTGCTAGGCGAGACCGACGTAGTGGAGTCGAAGCACGTCCAGTTCGGCATCGGACTTTTCGTCGACGAGAGCCAGTAACTGTTCGGCGTCCTCGCCGACGGCACCGCGGATCGGTGGGGGTTGCTGTTCGACCAGCTCGATTACCCGGTCAGCCGACGCTTGCGCGCTCAGCCCCGAGCTTTGCGCCTTATTGAGGGCGTCAGCGAACTTGGCGAAGGCCTCACCGTAGAGCGCCCGTTGTTCGTCGGTCATCGCCTCGGCAGTGCGTTGCAGCGCTGAGGCGGTCTTCGCCGGCCCACCGGTGACCATGTTGCCCGCCTGTGCCACCACAAAGTGCACGTTGAATGGCTTTAGCTCGGCGCGATAGACATCGGCGATAGCTTCCAGGGCTGCTTTGGTGGCACTTGACGGCCCGTTGAACGGCAGCGGGAAGCGCCCGGTCATGGCCCCGATCGCCACGATGCGGCCCCGGGACTGACGCAGCGACGGCAGGAACGCGTTGATCACCGCCAGCGCGCCGAAAACATTGACCTCAAACTCGCGTTTGATCGCGTCGAGCGGCAGCACCTCAAGGGGGCCCGGGGTCAGGATCCCGGCGTTGCTGATCAGCACATCGAGGCCGCCTTCGCCGAGCTCGGCGGTGACCGTGTCAACCCACTCCTGGACCGCGGTCTGGTCAGTGATGTCGGCGATCGACAACGCCGCCCGCCCGCTCGACGCGGCGGCGAGGTCGTCGACCTCGTCGGTGTTTAGTGCGGTACCGAACACCCGATAGCCCTTCTCGGCAAGTCTGAGGGCAATTTCGCGGCCAAGACCACTCCCGGCTCCCGTGATGGCCACGCTGCGGGGCGGGGCCTCATTGATCGTCATTCCGGACTCCTCTCCGGTGAAAGCCTGGCCGAGATAATGTCGAGTGTCAATCAAAACATCGATTTTCCTGAGCAACATCGATGCTATGGGCACGCACGCCGGGCACGAGCGGGGCCAGCTCGCGGCGGCGATGCACGCTCGACCCACGCACAAGCAGCTGATCCTGAGCGGCACTGCAGGATCCACCTGACCGATCCAGGCGCGGCGGCACCTCTCGAACGTATGCATTCGCGACCCTTACCAGGGTCACGATAAATCGCTAATAGTTATCGATATCGATTTCCCGCGAGGCGCCGAAAGGGCTGATTTGCGCGCAGTCTGTGTATGGTTTCGGGGACGAGTCCGCCAGAGGGTCGCGGTTTCACGCAAACCTATAGTTATTCCGAATGCGATGACTTAATCGTCCAACTGACCAATTCCGTCGTGTGGTCGGCGCTTAACTATGATCGCCGGATCGGATGACGCCGAGGCGCCTCGTTGGCTTGATGACCAGTGCCGCGCACGCTGACATGGCGCCGCCCCGGCGATGTCAAGCCGTTGCGCTGCTGGGTAAGCGCTGGTGTGTGCCGCGACGCAATCCAGACCGCGCTACACGTTGGCGATCCTCACCAACGAAGGCTAGGACAAAGTCGTCGCGACCGCGCGTGGCCCTGTCGATGCGGCGCGCAAATTGTCCTTGATCCCCTCACTCAACCGCAAACAATTCCGCTCCTTATAGTGGGTGAATGTCAGGCTTTCAGGCGACGCGCACCGGCGAGGTATACGAAGCGTTGCGCGCCGACATCCTCAACTCCCGCATAGAGCCTGGCAGCAAACTCAAGATCGCGAACCTGGGCACTCGATTCGGCGTCAGCCTGTCGGTCGTGCGGGAGGCGTTGACCCGGTTGGGGGAACAGGGACTGGTTGTGGCGAATCCGCAGCGCGGTTTCAGTGTGATCGAGTTGTCGATCAACGACTTAGACGACCTGACCAACACTCGAATTCAGATCGAATCGATGGCTATGCGTGATTCGGTTGCCCACGGCGGTCTGGCGTGGGAGGGGCAGGTTGTTGCCGCACATCATCAGTTGGAGCGGACCGAGGTGTATATCGATCCCGATCGCGTCAACCCCGAGTGGCTCGACGCGCATCGGGCATACCATCAGGCGCTGGTGGCCGGCGGCTCCAGCCCGCGGCTGCGGTCGATCGCTAATGCGTTGCGCGACAACGCCGAGCTGTATCGGATGTGGTCAAGAACCTGGGCGCACGACGTCGATCGCGACCTCGCCGCCGAGCACCGCGCCATCATGACCGCGGCTATCAGCGCGGACGCGGACGCTGCGGCGGAGGCGTTGTCGGAGCACATTGCGCGAACGACGGATGCGATTAAAGCATTCGCCGCATCAGCAGAATCGCGTGCTAGTACCGCCAACAGAGTGTTCGGCGACGCATGAAAGTCGGATTGCTATCCCTGACTTGGGCCTGTCGACTTCCCGACATGCGCAGCGCGGCATCGACGTGGATCGGATAGGCGGCCAAGGCCTTCCGCCAGCGGTACAGGCCGTTTTTCTGTGCAGATGCGCGGAAAAGCGTTCAGTCCAGGACCCGGCCGACGGCGACCCCGCGCTCCTCCACCGCGGCGCATCGCAATCTCGAAGATGCGCCGCGCGCCATCTCCGCAGTGCCGAGGAGTTCGCAGTAGACGCCGCATTCGCAGAACAATGCTTGGGGACGGGTTTCCTGACTGTAGCTCGACCCGACTCCGGTCAGCGGAATGTGCACGGCGATGGTCAGCACCCAAACGTGGTGCGCTACGCCTCGCAGAGTGAGCCGTTTGATCAGGGTGCAGATTCCCGGGCCGCGACTACCCACGCACACCGCAAGCTGACGGTCAGCGCCGCCTCGTCGCGCGACCACGAACGCCGCATTCTCTGACGCGGCTCCGCCTAGGCGGGGGGCGGATCGTATTCAGGCTGAACGACGCTCGCAAAGAAGACACCCGCAGCGGAGGAAATCACCGTCAGATTTGTTGGCAGTTGGGTGTTGTTGGTTGGCCGTTGAATCGGTCGGCGACCCATCTCATGGCGCACTCTCCGTCGACGAAGTAGAGCTGGAGGTGGTTGATGTCGAGTTTGTTGAGGAAGGGGGTTGTTCGTTGGTCCAGAATTCGACGTCGGCGCCTTTGGCGAGGAACACGTTTGGGGCCATACTTGGGGTTGTTGTCTAGACGCGCGGTGCGGTGGCCTCCGGTAAGCCCGGCCTGCCCCTACTCAGGCAGCCACCAGTGTCGGCATCGTTTTGCTGTTACACCAGTCGATTTCGCAGCTCTCCGATCCCTTCGATTGCAGTGATCAGGACCGATCCTGGGGTCAGGAAGCGGTTGGGTGTCCGTGCGCCGCCGACGCCAGCGGGTGTTCCGGTGAAGATGAGATCTCCGGGCAGCATGGGACAGATGGCCGAGATGTGTTCGACGAGTTGAGGGATGGAGAAGATCAGGTCGCTGGTTCGGCCTTTTTGGAGCACTTCGTCATCGAGCAGACAGCCGACTTCAAGGTTGTCGACGTTGGCGATTTCGTCGAGGGTGACGATCGCCGGCCCGGTCGGCCCGAATCCCGGGTAGGACTTTCCGAGGCTGAATTGCGGTGCGGGGCCGGCCAGCTGGACGCGTCGTTCGGAAAGGTCTTGTCCCACAGTCAAACCAGCGATGAATCGCCACGCATTAGCGGCCTTGACATGCTCGGCCCGGGCACCGATGACCGCGACGAGTTCGGCCTCCCAATCGACGTGCTCCGAGGGAAGGGCGACCGTAGCGCTGGGCCCGGTGATCGACGTGGGGTACTTGGTGAACACCAACGGCTCGTCGGGCTCGGCGAGCCCGGACTCGGCAGCGTGGTCGCGGTAATTGAGGCCGATAGCGAAAACCTGGCGCGGCATGGGCACGGGCGGGCCAAGCGCGCCACGGTCAAAGGGCGTGTAGGCGGCGTCGGGAACGGTGGCCAGCCAGCCGGCCAGCTCGTCGAACCGCTCGAAGATCTCGAAGCCATCGGCGGCGAAGCGCCCCTGACTGGCCTCGGCGATGTCGAGGGCCAGGTTGGCGGCCAGCGCGTGGTAGCGATTGTTGAGTGTGCCGATTCGCATTGCAGTCTCCAAAGGGCGGCAATCCCCACCCGAAGATGACCCGAAGTGGGCTAAGGCACATAGTGTTGGCCGCACTTAACGATTATGTCAAGAACAATCGATTTCAATCGCAGACTTGATGGCTGCCCTGCCGAGTTATGCGAAACCGGGCGATGTTCCACGTCGATGCGGTGGTCGCTTGCCGGCGTCGAGCCGCTCGTGGTGCACCGCCATCACCGCGACGACCCGATCGGTGTCCGCCCGCCAGAGGTGCTTGATGTCACGACGGATCCCAGCGATGCTCGCCAGCAATGCTTTGCAGGCCTGCAGCGCCGCCGGCGACCCTCCCTGACGTCGGCGTTGTCGACTCAGAAGGGGATGTCGGGGCGAAATGGCACGCCAGACTGTGCGCAACATTTGGGACGCAAGAGGAACCGTGCCATGTTGCCGCCGGCGCTAATTGGGTTGGGCGCCTACTGACGCCTGCCCAACCCCAATGGCCCCAATGGCATAGATGGTCCGGTCGGTAATACCCAGATCGGCGGCGATCCGCGCGACCGGCAGGCCGGCCGCCACGAGATCAACCCCTTGCTGCAAACTTGGTCGGGATAACGCTTGGACACGAACACGGCTCATTCCAGGGGTGTCGTGACCAGAAGTCCGGCAATCCGACCGCATGAAATCCGGGCAAATCAAAGTATCCAGACACCTCGTTGCAACTCACTCACCGCTGGACAATGCCGCGTGGTCGGCTACCGGGAATTCATTTCGGTGAAAGAACGTCAATCGCCGGCGGCGAGCAGGCCGTCGCCAATCGCGACACGTCCGTCGTCGTGGGCACGTAGTGCTTGTTAAACGTCGCCAGCAGCGGGTGTTGGTCGTAAGGGCGTGTGCACCAGGACTTGTGACGGTATTGAGCCGTCTCGTTCTCCTGACTCGGCGCGGTGACCGGTGACCTTCATCCGTCGAAGGTTGGAGATGAAGGCAGTCAGCTTTTCTGCTGGGACGACGCGCGGCCTGTGTGAGCATCTGCCGACATGTGCGCCGCAGCGGCGTTGAGCAGCCGGTCGATCACGGCGACCTCGCTGGCATCACGTGGCGAGTACAGCAGCACATGCGTTGCGGGCAAGCCTGCAGTGCGGCCCGCTAGCGGATGCAACTCACTCCATCCCCTTGTCGGTCGCCTGCGAGGCGTCCGCCCGGGCTAACACGGCGTGCGATGAGCCGTCGCCATATATGTGGGCGATCTCGCCGCCGGAGACCTCGCCATCGGTGTGGATTGCAGAGCCCGGTGCCGCGAATGCGGCGTCAATGTGTTTCTCGAAGTAGCTGCGGTCGCAGGTCAAGCCGGGTCGGGAGCGACAAACGAGGCGATGGTGAGGCTGGGTGTGAACTGTCGGTCGGGGTGCTGATCGAGCTGGCGATGGGGGATCGGGTAGGGCGCCACCGTCGGTCGCGACCCGGGCCGCACGGCGAGCGGGCCGTTGAGGTGGCCGGTTCCGGTCCATCCAGTGGTGTTCAACGGGTCGACTCGCCACGCCCGGATCCGCGGTACCGTCATGGTGAGCCAGCCTCGTGGAGTGTGGGGCAGGTCACCTTCACCCAGTGCCCGCCACCGCAGGCTATTCGCTGATCGCCCGGCACGCGGCCACGACGGCCACGGCCGCCGATACCACCCGTCGACCCGCGGTCACTATGTCGCCGCCCGTCACCGCAGCGGGGAGGCTGCGCTTGGTGTCATGACAGTGTCGGTGAAGTCGAGGACGTTGGAGTCGTCCCAGTCGACAACGTCTGCTTGGAACTCATCGCTCTGCACGTACTCGGCCAGTACGGTGGCCGGGTCGTCATGCTCGGCGAAGGAGAACAGGACGTAGAGCGTGAAGTCAAGGGGGTCCGGAGCGGTCCAGATGCCCTGGATCGCCATACCGAATTTGGCGAAGCTTGCAAAGTGTCGCGGATAGACCACGTTGCGGAAGAAGTCCAGACTTTCCCGGTCCTTCAGGCTGTATTTTCGGAGTTGGTACATGATTCTCCCGCTCGGTGCGTCAACAGCGCCGGGCAAGTTGGGGGTGGGTCCCGGTCGCATACTGTGGGTAAACTTGAAATTTCAAATCTAAGTATGGCTACAGTTGAGATTTCAAGTCAAGGGGTTACGCTGTGACCGAGAACTCCGACGCCGCCGACCCCCGCTGGCTCAGCGATATCGAGCTGGCGGCGTGGATCCCGTTCAGCGGGATGCTGATAGGCCTGCTCAGCGCCCTCGACACGCAGCTGCGCAACGCGAAGCTGTCGCTGTTCGGCTATCTTGTGCTCGCGGGGTTGTCCGAGGCGCCCGAACGAACCCTGGCCATGACCGATCTGGCGGTGCATGCCGGCGGATCCTTGTCGCGGCTCTCACATGCCGTCTCCGCCCTGGAGCGCCAGGGCTGGGTCACCCGCCACCCGGCACCGGCCAATCGCCGCATCACGCTGGCCACACTCACCGAAGCCGGCTACGCGAAGCTGGTCGCGACCGCGCCCGCCCACGTCGAAACCGTCCGACGATTGGTCGTGGACCCGCTGACGAAGCAACAGCTGAGCCAACTCGGGCGCGCATCCGAGACCATCCTCACCCAACTCAACACGACCAGTGAGCGGCTGGCGCCGCAGAACCGGACGCGAACGAAAGGCTCTAGCACGGCTCCGGCGAGGTGACCACTGTCTCAGACGAGTTCTGGGTTGCGCCCAGCAGAGTGGTGGACGGGCCGGCCATGACTGTCAGGAGCGGCGTGTCCCAGCTTGATCGCTGAAATGCGCGAGCTGTGCGAAGCGTGCGGACCCGAGTCATGCGACATCTGCGCGGACTGGACTTCGCCGCTTTTGCTGATGCGACGGAGCGCATCGCAGCAGAAGTTCAGTGACGGCCAGGCGCCGAGGAGCCGGACCTGTCGCGCGCTGCTAGATGTCGAGCCGCAGAGGCGACGCTCCCATACGCGGCGCCGGCAGCACGGCGAATCTGCACTGCCCCCAGGGCCGCAATGGCCCGTCGCGGTCCGGGTGGGCGAAGACGCCGTCCCGGCCAGCAGCGTCGCGCGTCACCCCCATACGCGAAACCACCTTGTCGGCAACGCGATAGCGGCCAGGTGTCCGCTGGCTGCCGATGGGATTCCCCGGGGATGCGCCATCACCCCCGTACGGTCCCCAATGCGGCGGCCCAGCTTTCGAGCTCGTCGAACAGGACGATGGCAACGTCGTTGTGCAGCGGTGCCGGAGTGAAGGCAGCGAAGTTCTCGAAGTCGGTGAACAACGAGAACGACAGTTGCTGACGGATAGTCGCAATCTTCAGTCCGCCACACATTGTGCGCAGATGCTCGATTGCCCGCGCACCGCCAAGTGAACCGTAGGCGACGAAGGCGGCCGCCTTGTTGTTCCACTCGGCGTAGAGGTAGTCGATGGCGTTCTTGAGCACTCCCGATGTCGAGTGGTTGTACTCGGGGGTGACAAAGATGAAACCGTCGTATGCGCCGATCGTGGCCGCCCAGGCCTTGGTGTGGTCGTGCTGATACTGCCCGAGCGACGGTGGCATCGGCTCATCGAGGTGGGGCAGGGGATGATCGGCGAGATCGACGATCTCATACCGAGCGCCCGGCCGTGTCGAAGCCTGTTCAAGCACCCAATCGGCGACCGCCCTGGCCTGGCGGCCGGGCCGCGTGCTGCCAACGATGATCGCGATTCGCACATCAGTCATGACGACTCCCGTGTCTTCGGTCTCTGATCGGCTGAAGCAGATCTCCACGGTGGCGGAGGCCTAGCAGAATATCGATTTTTATTGACTTGATCGACGGAATTCCTGAGAATGTGATCCATCACATTGGATGAGCTGACGCGTGCAGGGGCTGTCCGCCTGGCGCAGCTTCAGGCCGAGGAGCAGCATATGACCAGTGGCAATGTTTCGCTGGAGACCGATGTCCGAGGCCTCCTCGAGGCGGTCGACAGCAAGGACGCCGCCTCGCTCGGAAGATACTTCGCCGACGGAATCGTCTTCAGATTCGGCAATTCTGATCCGGTCGGCGGTAAGGCCGCCGTTCTCGACACTTGCGTGGAATTCCTGGCTGGGATAGCTGGTATCAGCCATGATATCCAGCACCTGTGGCAGGTGGCACCCGATTGGGTGGTCGCGGTCATGACCGTGCACTACACACGCCACGATGGCGGCACCCTGAGCTTGCCGTGCGCGAATACTTTTCGTTTCAGCGATGGCAAGGTCGCCCAGTACCGAATCTTCATGGACATCAATCCGGTTTTCGCCTGAAGGTGCACCGGCGGTAGTTAACCGCACACTCCACTGGGCAGTCGGCCTGAGCCAGGGTCCCGGCTGTCGCGGCGCGAGCGGGAACACCGCCCGCGGTCAGGTTCTTCAGATGGGTCCGCTCGCCGGCATGGGGCGGACGGGATGCCATCACTGGCGCTACAGTCCGCTGCCTCCGAATCGGTTACGCGGAGAAACCATCCCGCAGACGTCGCGTCTGGGCGTCTGCAGTGTGCGCCGTTGCGGCCGCCGGGCGGAAGCCCCAGGGGTCCTCGCCTGGCTTTCGAGAACACGCTCCCACCAGCGGCCCACTGCCGGGGCACGCGGTGGGCGAGTGGTGGGAGTCATGCTCCAGGCACAGAGTCACCACAGACGGTTAACCGTGCTTAAACATCGATTTTTTTCAACTAAAGCGCTAAATTGGAGAAAATGGTGTGATATATCCAACGTAAGGGCGCGGCTGGCGAGGGTGGCGATCGTCGTTGGCCACCAAGGTGCTGGAGATGTCAAAGGTTGGAGGCCAATCATGAGTGATGTTGAGGTGCCGGTGCTGATCGTCGGCGGCGGCGCCGCCGGGTTGACCGCGTCGATGTTGATGTCCCAGTTCGGCATCGATTCGCTGCTGGTGTCGGCGTGGCCGACCACCTCGATCCTGCCGAAGGCACATGTACTGAGCCAGCGGACGATGGAAATCTTCCGCGAGGTGGGTATCGCCGACGCGGTCTACGCAGTGAGCACGCCGGCCGAGAACATGCGTGCGACCGCGTGGTACGCGGGTCTGGCCGGGCCGAATGACAACTACGGCCGCCAGATCGGCCGCCTCGAGGCGTGGGGGGCGGGATACACCGATCCGGACTATGTCGCAGCCAGCTCGTGCCGGACCGCCAACCTGCCGCAGATCCGGCTCGAACCGATTATGCGGTCGCGCGCTGAAACGCTCGCTGGGCCGGACCGGGTCCGGTTCAACCACGATGTGGTGTCGTTCGAGCAAGACGACGACGGTGTCACCGCCCAGGTCCTCGACAAGCAAACGGGTGAGCAGTACTCCGTGCGCTGCCGGTACCTGTTGGGTTGCGATGGCGGGCGTACGGTCGGCAAACAGCTCGGTGTGCAGATGGACGGCGTGCGCAACGTGATGCACATGGTCTCGGTGCACATGACCGCGGATCTGTCGCCCTGGGCGCAGGACCCCGACGTGCTGATCCGGTGGCTGATCAACCCCGACTTCGGCGGCATGTGGGCCAGCGGGATCCTCGTGCCCATGGGTCCTGACCACTGGGGTCCGCAATCGGAGGAGTGGGTTTTCCACCTGCAATACGCGGTCGACGACGCCGACGCACTCGATCAGACGAAGATTCTCGACCGGATGCGAACCACGCTGGGCCTGCCGGACCTCGCTCCCCAGGTCCACAACATCAGCCACTGGATCATGGAAGCCCTTGTTGCAGAAAAGTTCCGGGATCGCCATGTATTCCTCGTCGGTGACGCCGCGCACCGGCATCCCCCGACGGGCGGGCTGGGACTCAACAGCGCGGTTCATGACGCGCACAACCTCAGTTGGAAGATCGCTGCAATCCTCAGCGGCCTAGCCGCCGACAAGTTACTGGACAGCTATGAGTCCGAACGCAAGCCCGTCGACGCCACCAACGCCGACAGGTCGATGAAGAACGCGCTCAACCACGCAACGATCGACCAGGCCATCGGATTGTCGCCCGAATCCTCGGCGGGCCAGAACTGGGAAACACTGATGCCGATCTGGCAGGACCGGCCCGACTCAGCCGCCAAGCGACACCTCCTCAACACAGCGATTGCATCCCAGACGATGGAGCTCCGCCATCACAACGTCGATTTCGGCTACACCTACCCCGACGGCGCGATCGTCGCCGAACCCACGCCAGCCCCACAGCCGCTGGACTCCATCCGGCTCTATGAGCCGACCACCCGCCCGGGTCACCCGCTGCCACACGCGTTCGTCGAACGCGAAGGCCGGCGAACCTCGACCGCCGAACTGGTCGCGCCCGGCCATTTCCTGCTGATCGCCGGTGAGGATGGACAGACCTGGTGCGACGCCGCAGCCAAACTCGCCGAGGACCGCGGAATCGCGTTGGACACCACGCGAATTGGCGCGCTTAGCGGCGACTACCTCGACATCAGATGCGCCTGGCTCAAACAGCGCGAAATCAGCGCGCAAGGGGCAGTCCTCGTGCGCCCCGACCGCTACATCGCATGGCGCAGCATCGGTGCCGGCGAGAACCCCTACCAAGAACTCAACGATGCCTTCAACCAGATCCTGGGAGCGGGAGCTAGGGACGCGCGACCGTGAATCCTGTCGTATGGCAACCCAGCGAGCACGACCTGCGGTCTTCTCGGATAGCCGACTTTGCCCAGCGAGTTGAGCAGCAACATCGGGTTACGCTGCCCGACTACGCGGCGTTGCACCGATGGTCCGTCGAACGGCTGGACGACTTCTGGTCGGCCGTCTGGACCTTCTTCGACGTCGGATCGCACCGTCCTACAGCGCCGGCGCTGGCTTCGACGGCTATGCCGGGCGCAACCTGGTTCCCGCAGGAGGAGCTCAACTATGTCGCGCACGCCTTTCAGCAGCGCGACGCCGACGACCGGACCGCGATCATCGATGCGTCCGAACCTGGACCGATGCCGCCCAAGTCTGATCTGAGCTGGCGCGAGCTTAAGCGCCAGGTGGCGTCTTTGGCACATACGTTGTCCAGCAATGGAATCGGGCGAGGCGACCGGGTGGTCGGCTACCTGCCCAATATTCCTGAAACGGTGGTCGCCTTTCTCGCGACGGCAAGCCTGGGAGCCGTGTGGGCCGGCTGCGGGCAGGACTACGCCGTCGCCGCGGCGCACGCCCGCTTCGAACAGTTGGAGCCTGCAGCGCTGATTACCGCCGACGGCTACTACTTCAACGGCAAGTGCCGGGACAACACCGCGAATGCCGCGAACCTGCTGGAACTGTTGCCCAGCGTGCGGCTGGCGATCGCCGTCTCCCGTGTCGGTATCGGCGTCAAGGGCATGCTCGACTGGGCCGAGGCGATCACCGGCAACGACGAGCTGGTCCCGCTGCCGGTGCCGTTCGATCACCCGCTGTGGGTCGTGTTCTCGTCGGGAACGACGGGACGGCCGAAGGGCATCGTGCACGGGCACGGTGGAGTGCTGCTCGAACACCTCAAGTTCGGCGGTCTGCACCTCAACTTGGGCGCGGATGACACCTTCTTCTGGTTCACCACGCCGAGCTGGATGGTGTGGAACACACTCGTCGGCGGTTTGCTGGTTGGCGCGACCATCGTCTGTTACGACGGCAGCCCGTCCTTCCCCCAACCGGCCAGCCTGTGGGACGTCGCGGCCCGGCAGAAGGTCACCGCGCTGGGCACGAGCCCCGGCTACCTGCTGAGCTGTCTGAAAGACGGCACTGCAATCACCGACCGCCGCGATCTGGAATCCTTGCAGTCGGTCTCCGTCACCGGTGCGGCGCTTCCTGCCAGCACGACCACCTGGCTCGCCGGCGAACTCGGTCCGCGGGTCCGGATCGGGTCGGTCAGCGGCGGCACCGATGTCGTCACCGGCTTCGTGGGTAGCGCACCGACGGTGCCGGTGTGGGCCGGCGAGATCTCCGCGCGTTGCCTCGGCGTAGCGGTCGACGCCTACGACCAAAGCGGTCATCCGGTCCGCGGCGAAGTCGGCGAGATGGTCATCACCAGACCCATGCCGTCGATGCCGATCCGGTTCTGGAACGATCCCGACGGTTCGCGCTACCGCGATGCCTACTTCTCGACGTTTCCTGGCGTCTGGCGGCAGGGAGACTGGATCACAATCACTGAGCGCGAAAGCGTCATCGTGCACGGTCGATCCGACTCCACCCTCAACCGCCACGGTGTCCGCATGGGTAGCGCCGACATCTACGACGCGGTCGACGAGATCTCCGAGGTTGTCGACTCATTGGTGCTCGGCATCGAGCAGCAGGATGGCGGCTACTGGATGCCCCTGTTCGTCGTGCTCGCTGACGGCACCAATCTCGATGAGGCACTGCGACATCGCATCGCAGAATCGATCCGCCGCAAAGCCTCTCCCCGCCACGTCCCTGACGACATCATCGCCGCGCCCGGCATTCCGCACACACGCACCGGCAAGAAGCTCGAGGTGCCACTCAAACGCCTCCTGCAGGGCGCTTCTGTGGACTCCGTCATCGACCGTGCCTCTGTCGACGACCCGACGTTGATCGACTGGTACGCCGAGCACGTGCCTCGGGCAGTACAGAGCTGACGCAAGCAACCGAACCACATACCCGACCGGAGAGAGCAATGAGCCTGCATAGATTGACCTCCATCACTATCGGTGTGCCCGATGTTGAGGCCACTGCGGCGTATTACCGCGATTTCGGCCTGGCGGATCTGGGCGCTAACCGTTTCGCTACCACCGACGGCGGTGAGCAGCTGCGCGTCGCACACGCACCGCAGCGACGGCTGCTGCAGCTGGGCGTCGGGGTGCACAACCCCGAGGACCTCGACCGCATCGGTTCGCAGCTGGACAAACTCGGTGTCGGCTATATCCGTTCCGAGGCAGCCTTGTCGGTCGATGACCCCAATTCGTCATTGACGGTCGTCGTGGAGATCGCCGATGAGGTGAAACAGGAATACACCGCCGCCCCCGCTACCAACGGACCCGGCCGCGCTGATCGGGCGAACACGCGGGCGCCGGCGATCGACCGGGAAAACCGGGTCCGACCCCGCAAACTCGGCCATGTTGTGGTCGGCACGTTGGACCAGGAAGCCAGCCAGCGGTTCTTTGTGGAGGGGTTGGGCTTCAAGATCACCGACCGGGTGCCCGGCCTGGCCGCCTTCATGCGCTGTTCGACTGATCACCACAACGTGCTGGTGCAGAAGGCGCCGCTGAATTTCCTGCACCACACCGCGTGGGAGGTCGACGACGTCGACGAGGTGGGCCGCGGGGCGACGGCGATGCTTGAAGATCATCCCGAACGCCACGTGTGGGGGCTGGGCCGCCACCACATCGGATCCAACTTCTTCTGGTACCTCAAAGATCCTGCCGGCAACTTCTCCGAGTACTACAGCGACATCGACTGCGTCGTCGATGAGCAGCTGTGGAAACCGACGGTTGTCGAGGGCGCCAAAGGGCTTTACAACTGGGGGCCGCCGCCGCCGCCGTCGTTCTTGGCGCCCGAGGACCTCGCCGCGCTGATGACCGGATCACACACCGCTCGGTAAAACCCGCCAGTTACGAAGGACTGCAATGCGAATCGGCACACTCAACAATCGCTACCACGCGCTGGCCGCCAACCTGGCCCTCGACATCGCCGAGGCCAGTCAGGGGCGCTTCGCCGCCGATGGCTTCGAGATCTTCGAGCGGTTCGACGAGCTGGCCGGCTGGCTGGCCACCGTTCCCGACGCCGCCTACACGCCCTTTGACCGTGGCGCGCTTGGCCCGCCCGTGCCCATGCCGCGCCAGGTTTTCGCTATCGGCCTCAATTACCGCGACCACGCTGCCGAGTCCGGGCTCGCCGAGCCCGACGAGCCGTTGGTGTTCACCAAGTACCCCACGTCGATCACCGGGCCCAGCGCTACGGTCGCCCTTCCCTCGGAGCACGTCGATTGGGAGGCCGAACTCGTCGCGGTCATCGGTGCCCGGGCCGAGCATGTCAAGGCCGCTAATGCGTGGCGATTCATCGCCGGTTTGACTGTGGGACAAGACCTTTCCGAACGACGCGTCCAGCTGGCCGGCCCCGCACCGCAATTCAGCCTCGGAAAGTCCTACCCGGGATTCGGGCCGACCGGGCCGGCGATCGTCACCCTCGACGAAATCGCCAACGTCGACAACCTTGAAGTCGGCTGTCTGCTCGATGACGAAGTGCTCCAAAAAGGCCGAACCAGCGACCTGATCTTCTCCATCCCTCGAACTCGTCGAACACATCTCGGCCATCTGTCCCATGCTGCCCGGAGATCTCATCTTCACCGGAACACCCGCTGGCGTCGGCGGCGCACGGACACCCAACCGCTTCCTGACCCCAGGATCGGTCCTGATCACTGCAATCGAAGGGATCGGAGAGCTGCGAAATCGACTGGTGTAACAGCAAAACGATGCCGACACTGGTGGCTGCCTGAGTAGCGGCAGGCCGGGCTTACCGGAGGCCACCGCACCGCGCGTCTAGACAACAACCCCAAGTATGGCCCCAAACGTGTTCGTTGGCGCTTGACCGGACGAACTCGGGATCTTTTGCGACCCTAAGCAAGGAGCAACATGACGACGCACCTCATCGGCACCTGGCCAACGCCGCAGTTGCAGCGAATTGCCCGGGCCGTGCTGACAATCGTTCTGCTAGCAGTTTCCCCCATCGCCATCGCATCGCCTGTGATCTCACCCCCCGCCGCCCATGCGGACGAAGGCCAGTACGAGGAGTTCTACACCCCGCCCGACCCGCTACCGGACGGGGCCCCCGGCAGCCTCATCCGCTCCGAACCGTCGAGACTAGTGCTGGAGCCTTCCGGACAGCTGGGCGCCTTTGTGGCCACCGGAACGCGAATCATGTACCGCAGCACCGACGCTCAGGGAAACCCGACCGCGGTGACCGGCACCTACTTCGAGCCCGACAACCCGTGGCCAGGCCAGGGCCCGCGGCCCTTGATCGCGTTCGCAACCGGCCCGTACGGGATGGGCGAACAGTGCGCACCGTCGCGGATGTTTAATCAGGGCATCCACTTTTCCCAGGGTTTCGACCTGATGTTCGGCTACGAGGAGGGCTTCGTCGCGACGATGGTTGCACGTGGCTTCGCCGTCGTGGTCACCGACGGCGAAGGGCTGGGCATACACCGCGCCGCGTTGCCGCAGTTCCTCAATCGGATCGCCGCGGGAACCACGCTGCTCGACGCGGCCCGCGCCGCGATGCAGCTACCGGGCACCTCGTTAGACCCCCATGGGCCGGTCGCGTTGTGGGGAACATCCTCAGGCGGGCAGGCCTCCGCATCGGCGGCCGAGCTGGCGCCCACCTATGCACCCGACCTACATCTGGTCGGAGCATGGATGGGTGCACCCCCCGCCGATTTGAGTCTTTTGCTGCCATTCTTTGACGGCAACGCGCTCGCCGGAGGGGTCGGCTATGTGCTTCTGGGTCTCGAAGCCGCCTACCCGCAGATACACGACGCCCTCATGAGCGTGCTGACGCCCCGGGGACAACAAATGCTGGATTGGTCGCAGTACACTTGCCTGGTGCAAGCCGCGGCCGACTACGCCTTCCGGCATGTGCAGTTCTGGTTCAACACCGACCCGTACGAGCTCATCAGCAACCAGCCGCTCAAGGGCATCCTGGACGCGCAACGGGTGGGCACCCTCAAACCCCAAGCGCCGGTGTTCATCTCCATCAACCGCTGGGATCCGTTGGCGCCGTGGGACGGAGCACACCAGTTAGCACTGGACTGGTGCGCCAAAGGTGCCGACGTCGAATTCTGGACCAACGAAGAGCCCCCGTTCTTCAACAAACTCGACATCAACCACCTCCTGCCCTACTTCGTCGACGGGGAGCGCGCCATGGGATGGGTCGCCGACCGATTCAACGGCCAACCAACAACACCCAACTGCCAACAAATCTGACGGCCGGCGCTCGGATTTCAGCCCTTGGACAATGCACAAGCCGCAAGTGGCCGGGGCGTTAGCCGAGGGTCTGCGATCAACTCTCAACCCGCGCGGGCCGATGCTTGAGCGGCGCATGGAGCGGATCTCGCTAAGCTCCCGAAGAGTTTGTCTATGATCCGCTGCCTCGCGCTGGTCCGATGCACCCGGATCAGCAGACGACACCGGGGTCGGTCTCGAACGGCGGGTGTTTTGCGGCCACAGATCGAAGGCTGCGATGTTCGTGTGCTCAGGCGCGACACAGCGGTTCACCTTCTCCTCGAACGCGTATAGCCGCAAGCCAACGAACGTATCCGAGTTCTTGGACACGTTGTGCTCGAGTTACCCAGGCATACAACAGTGTTCAGCAGCCATGCCTCTGCGGTCAGAGACAGGTGCGGCTGTATCCGCTTGCGTCGCAGCACAGAAATAGGCATCCAGGAATTTGCCTTGTCAGCATCTGGCCTTTGTCTAGCTGAAGAACCGAAAGCTTGTCGTCGTTCAGCCAGTGTTGACGCGCCGGATTGCGCCCGCGGTCACTCTATGTTGCGCAGCATCACAACGCTCCCCGATCGTCAAGGCGCAGATGGGATGTGCCCTGATATCGAGGAGTCGTTGGTCGAGTTATTCAACAGTGCAAATGAATTCGGCCGAATAAGGTACGCGGCAGCAGCTACCAGCCGTATCTCAGCAGGCACCGATGTCGACATGGCATAATTCGTGCGGCACGTTGGCTGCCGCCGCCAGCTCGTTTCAGCTGAGGAATCGGTTGATTTCGGGTGCGGCTCGGTCGGGTTCGTCGAATAGCAGCATGTGGCCGGCCCCGGGGATTTCGGTCAGTGTCGCGTGGGGGATGCGGCATGCCATCAGGCGGGCGTTGACGATGGGAACGATCGGGTCGCGGCGGCCGTGTAGCACGAGGGTCGGTTGTTGGAGTCGTCCCAACCAGGGGTGGCTGGTCCATCCGGTGATGGCGTACAGCTGTTGTAGGTAGCCCCTCATGGTGGGGGGGCTGGCGACGCGATGGTCGATCGACGCCTGCAACACCGCGGGGTCACGCGCGGTTCGGCCGCCGGCGATGACCGGGACGATCGCGGCGGCCAGTCGGCGGTCGTAGTAGCGCGCCGGTGTCATCATCAGCAAAGTGACGAGAGGGCTAGGTGGCCGGGCGGGCCAGCCGGCGGCGGTGGCGGCCAGGATCAGCCGACGCACCACAGTGGGGTGGCGGTAGGCCAGTTCCTGTGCGACGACGCCGCCGAAGGAGTAGCCCAGTACGTCGGCCGGGCCGACGCGCAGCTTGCGCAGCAACTCGGCGACGATGTTGGCGAGGCTGCGCATCCGTAAGGGCACCCGCGGCACCGCGGAGCGTCCGGCGCCGGGTAGGTCGAAGGTGATGATGTCGCGTCCGGGCAGGTGTCCCAGCACCGGGCGCCACATCTCCAGCGACGCACCGATGCCGTTGATGAGCAGCAGCGGGGGGCCGTCACCGCTGCGGTGCACGCGCAGGCGCACCCCGCGGCAGTGGATGTCCTGGGTGCTCATGATCGGCGTCGTCCAATCGCCACGGGTCTGCCGTACTGTGCCCTCCGCTGACATGCGGCCAAGGTCGTCGAGACCACTCCTAGCTCCCGTGATGGCCACGCCGGGGTGCGGGGCCTCATTGGTCGTCATTCCGGACTCCTCTCCGAGTGACAGCCTGACCGAGACACTGTCAGGTGTCAACAAAACATCGATTTTCAGTATCAACATCGATTATATAGGCACGCTGACGCGAGCGGGCCAGCTCGCGGCGGCGGTGCAGCTCGACTACGACTAAGCAGGTGACCCTGCACGCCCGAGTCGATGCGTGGTGCCAAGCGCAAATTGACCCGCCGCGTGCGAATGAGCCTGTGGCGACTTGCTGACTTTGCCCGTCGGCCAATCCAGAGAGTCAGGCCGACGCTGCTGTAGCGATGATTTCGAACCCGCCAATCACGGCAACCCGAACTCGGCGGCCTCTTCGCCCGACTGAATGCGCTCGAGGTGATTTGTACCCTGAACCGTTCGCAGTACTAACCACCCGATTCTGCCGATGCGGCGAATGCTTTAATCGCATCCGTCGTTCGCGCAATATGCTGCGACAACGCCTCCGCCGCAGCGTCCGCGTCCGCGCTGATAGCCGCGGTCATGATGGCACGGTGCTCGGCGGCGAGGTCACGATCGACATCGTGCGCCCAGGTTCTTGACCACATCCGATACAACTCGGCGTTGTCGCGCAACGCATTAGCGATCGACCGCAGCCGCGGGCTGCAACCACCGGCCACCAGCGCCTGATGGTATGCCCGATGCGCGTCGAGCCACTCGGGGTTGACGCGATCGGCATCGATATACACCTCGGTCCGCTCCAACTGATGATGTGCGGCAACAACCTGCCCCTCCCACGCCACACCGCCGTGGGCAACCGAATCACGCATAGCCATCGGCTCGATCTGCATTCGAGTGTTGGTCAGGTCATCTAAGTCGTTGATCGACAACTCGATCACACTGAAACCGCGCTGCGGATTCGCCGCAACCAGTCCCTGGGCGCCCAACCGGGTCAACGCCTCCCGCACGACCGACAGGCTGACGCCGAATCGAGTGCCCAGGTCGGCGATCTTGAGTTTGCTGCCAGGCTCTATGCGGGTGTTGAGGATGTCGGTGCGCAACGCTTCGTATACCTGGGCCGTGCGCGTCGCCTTTGAACCAGACATATATCCACTATAAGACGATTATCGATGTTAGCCAGCATGTCGATAATTGCCGCGTTGTGGGACGAAACCTCGATCGTAATGCAGCGGCTCGCCAAATCGGTACCGCCGTGTCCAGGGCGCCAAAGGGCACCGGCGCAGCGCCGGGGATCGCCACGTTGACGCTGAAGTATTCGATCCTGGCGCCGTCGCCGCCACAAACCGCCCCTCAGACACGCCTGCGCGTCAACTTCGATGGGTGTTTGAGCGCGGGTCCAGGCTTACAGCTGAGCGAAACACTGTGGTGGACAGTTCGTTACGAGATCCGGCTGGCGCGGTGGGGAGAGGATTTCGAAGTCGGTAACCGCACGAATGTCAGCTGTTGGCGCACGTGGGCAATGCAGCTCGCAGCAGGGCGGCACTATTCTTCCATTAGCGATGGGTTAGTCGATGGCGTCTTGAGCACGCCGGAGGCGGGGAATTTGTGCTCGGGTTTGACCGGGATCTATCCGTCGTGCGGGCGATCGTCGCCCCCGGGCCTTGGCGCGCTCGCTGGCGTGCTGCCCTTGACGGGCGCGATCTCCTCGGGTTCTCGGGAAAACGGTTGTGATCTTTGACTTGCTCACACACTCCTGCGAGGCAGCTCGCTCGCGGCCACGCGCGGTGCGATACGGGATGGCCGACCGCCCATGATTGAATGTTCAAGTCAGCAGTACCGTGAGCTGACTTGAATATTCAACTGTCACGTAATAGTCTTTGGCCGAGAGCCGATCGGCCCGGGCACGTCAGCCCGCGGCCGCCAGAGAGCACACCACGACCACGGACTGCACCCCCTGGGAAGCGAAGTGGCAAAAGGAGCGAAAGCGAGGTTGACCGGTTGGCGCGTCACTTTCCGCGTCGCTCGCGGCGCGCTTTTACCACCTGTCGCGGCGCGCGACGCGGTACCCGAAGCGATCACGCCGGTCATCTGCTGGTCCCGTGGACAGCCAGGCACCCCACAGGAGGACACGATGCTCGAACTCGCAAGCTTGATCGCGCGTCAAGCACAGTATCGACCCGACGCGACGGCTGTCGTGTTCGAAGATGAGCGTCTGACCTACCGCGAATTCTGGGTGCGTGTCGCGCGAGTGGGCAACATGCTGCGCGCACTCGGCGTCGAGCCGGGTGACAGAGTCGCCACCGTGGCCGGCAACTCGGCCGCACTATTGGAAACATACTGGGCCGTTCCGGCGATCGGTGCGACGCTCGTGCCGCTGTCGCCGCTGCTCTTGGCCAACGGGCTGGCGAGCCTGCTGCGCGATTCCGATGCACGTTGCCTGGTGACTCAGGCATCGATGCTGCCCGTCTTGAATGAGATCCGGGAGCAACTGCCACCGCAGGTACTGCTGATCGACGCCGCCGAACCCGGCTACGGCGACTATCAAACGCTCGCCGCAGCGCAGCCCGACACGCTGGTACCGGCGCCCGTGACATCCGATGCGCTGATCAACATCATGTACACCAGCGGAACGACCGGCCTGCCGAAGGGCATCATGCACTCCCATTTCGTGCGGGCCATGTATTGCACGATGCTCGGCGCGGCGTTCCGCTTCACGCCGGAGTCACGCACGCTGCATGCGGGTGCGATCGTCTTCAATGGCGCGTTCGTCACCATGATGCCGACCTTCCACCTCGGCGGCACATACATCCTGTTGCGCCAGTTCGACGCCGACGCCACATTGGCGGCCATTGAACGTGAGCGGGTCACCCACATCATGCTGGTGCCAGCACAGATCATCGAGCTGCTCAGCTCGCCGCGATTCGATCCGCAACGGCTGGCCTCCCTGGAGTGCATCCTGTCGTTGGGGGCACCGCTACTGCAGGAACACAAGGATCGCCTCAACGCCGTACTGCCCGGACGGTTCTACGAGCTGTACGGCCTTACCGAAGGATTTCTCACCATCCTCGATCGTGTCGATGCCGGCGCCAAGAGCGGCTCGGTGGGCGTTCCGCCGCCGTTTTGCCGCGTGCGTATCACTCGCGATGACGGCACCATGGCAAAGCCCGGTGAAATCGGCGAGATCACCGGTCAGGCACCGTTTTTGATGAGTGGCTACTACAAGCGGCCGGATCTCACCGCAGACGCGATCCGCGACGGCTGGCTGTTTTCGGGCGACATGGGCTACTTGGACGACGACGGATACCTCTACCTGGTCGATCGCAAAAAGGACATGATCGACTCTGGGGGCGTCAAAGTGTATCCGCGCGACCTCGAGGAGATCGCCGCGCGCCATCCCGATATCCGTGACGTCACGGTATTCGGTGTGCCGCACAGCAAGTGGGGGGAGGTGCCCCTGGCCGCCGTCATCCTGCGCGAGGGTGCGAAGGCGGCGCCGGAGGCGCTGCGCGACTGGATCAACGAGCGGGTCCACGCGCGTTACCAGCGTGTGTCACAGGTCGCGATCATGGCCGACTTTCCGCGCAGCGCGGCCGGCAAGACACTTAAGCGCGAATTGCGCGATCCGTACTGGGCCGACCGGGACCGAAAGATCTGAAAGTTTCTCCGCGGCTGTAGCGCGCACCGCCCGCGTCGCGGAAGGACCCTCTGGACCACAGCGATGGATCGACTATGTCCGTTGACGCCGGTGCCGGACCGAATCTTTCGAGCACGGCGAATCGGCAGACCGGAGTGAGATCAGTGAAGCGTAAGGACGAATTGTGGCCGCGGCAGGCCCCACGCATGGATCAGTCAGCCGATGCCTTGCCGGCCCAATGTTCAAGCCTGGCACCTTATGCCCGTGTGACCAGACGTATCCGATCGACAAGGTTCCCGGGGGAGTGGACCTCTCGGGGTATTCGTGGCGTGCGGCTCCATATGGCGACCGCCGAACCAGGCAGGTGTACCGGTCGGGGATGTGGCAGTTCTCGAAACCCAATTCCGTGCCCACCGTGATGGCCGCCTCCTGAGTCACGACGCCCGTCGTGCGAGCCGATCCGGATCGACGATCAACACGCTTTCCCGCCCGATCTTGATCCAGCCCCGCTCGGCGAAGTTCGACAGCGCCTTCGAGACTGTTTCGCGCGTCACTCCGGCCAACTGGCCCAGTTCTATCTGAGTCAGGCCATGAATGGCCAACACATCGCCGCCGGCCTCAGTGGTGCCGATCCGCCTGGCCAGTTGCAACAACCGTTTCGCGATCCGACCGGGCCCGTCGATGAACACCAGGTCGTCGATCTCCTCATCGGTTCGCTGGGCCCGCCGCGCCAACATCCGCAGCAACTGCTCGGCCAGCGCAGGGTGCTCGGCGATCATCGAACTCAACCCATCCGCACCGATGGCCACCGCGCGGACCTGGGAGATGGTGGTCGCGCTGGCCATGCGTGGTGACGAATCGATCACCGACATTGCACCGAATATCTCCGGAGGGCCAACGACCGTAAGTAGCCCACGCTGCCCAGCGTGCGAATTCCTCAACTTCACCGCACCCGACACCAGGATGTAGAGCCGGTCAGTCGGATCCCCTTCGTCGAAGATTCGGTGTCGCGCAGGGAAATCAACCAGCTTCCACCGGCTGCTCGGCACCGGCGAAGCGGTCGCCTCAATCGCATCGGGAAGCCCGAGTTGATGCAGCACAACCCGTAGCGTCATTGCCCGGCTTGATTTCTCGGCCCCGCCGGGCTCATGACAGTGTGCCTTCGCCCAACCGTGTGGACGCGCTGGGGACCGGACGATCATGCCAGGAGCGCCCGCGCCATGACGACCCGTTGCATCTGGTTGGTGCCCTCATAGATCTCAGTGATCTTGGCGTCGCGCATCATCCGTTCGACCGGGACGTCCATGGTGTAGCCCGCCCCACCGAACAGTTGCACCGCATCGGTGGTCACTTCCATAGCGACATCCGAGGCGAAACAGTTGGATGCCGACGAGATGAAGCCAAGTCCCTTCTCGCCGTGCTCAGCGCGGTCGCCCGCGTAGTAGACCATCGCGACGGTGGGGGTGTAGACGATCGGCAGCATCTCGGAGATGTGCTCGCACAGCAGCCGGTAGAACAGCACCCACTTACCCAGATCATTTGCCTGCTCCAGGTACTGGGCGTTGGTGCGTCGCGACTGCCGGTCCAGTGTGGTCACACCGGTGGGGAGCAGGCCGAGCAGCTCGAGCTCGCGGTGCTGCGCCTGGGTTAATGCGGTGCCGCGGTTCATGGTGGGGGAGGCCAGCACGGCATGGCCACGAGCGTGGATCCGCACGGTGTAGCCGTCGGCGGACGGGATAAGTTCGTAGGGTCCCTCGGACATGATGTCCTTTCCCGATCCGGTCCGCTGTTCG
>CAVYPI010000122.1:0-19524 GCA_963770125.1 uncultured Actinomycetota bacterium
GCTTCAGGCAAGCGGTTTTCTAGACGCTCGCCACCCATATTCCGGCGGTCCACGGTTGCCCGCATTTCCGCCGCCTAAAGGCTAACGCTTCTGCCGTGTGCCGAACCATGTGAACGGCAGTTATGGTCATCGCTCGCCAGGGGCGGGCAGCACGCGCAGCGACGACGGCCACCGTGGCGGGGGGTTGCCGAACGCCTTACGCGCGTTGGCGATGATCTTCTTGCCCATCAGTCGGTTTCCCACCCCGCCGACGACCGCGCCAATGCCAACTGGCAGCAACTTGCCGAACGCAATCGCGCCACGCTTGAGCGTGTAGCGCTTGACGAAGTAGCGCAGCAGCCGCGAATTCAGTTGGGACACCGCGGGCAGCGGCAACGTCGCCGCGCCGTCGGACAGCCAGGCGCCGCTGGTGCGGCGGCCCCAGCAAGCTCGGCGACCGCATGCTTGCTCTCGTCGCCAACCAGGACCGCCAGCACGAGGGCGCGGCGGCGCTCGCGGTGATCGGCGGGAATGCCGTACACCTCTGCGAGCGCGAGCACGTAGACCGCCGTGCCCTCCAGGAACACGACCGTCTCGCCGGCGACCGCCGACAGCGCCGCCAGTGTGCCGATCCCAGGGAACGCGGCGGCGGACCCGACAGCGGCGCCGCTGGCCATCACCGTGGCCAGGTAGTACTTCTCCAGCTTCTTGACGATGTCGGCCGGTGTCGCGTCCGGATTGTGCTGGCGCAGTCGATCGACGTAGGCCTTGATCGCAGGCCCCTGGACTCGGGTCCCACGTTCGAGGATCTGCGACAGCACCTTCGCGGCGGCGCTGGGATTGTCGTCGGTAGTGGCCGGCAGCTGGCTCTTGGTGCTTGACCGAGCGCTCATGTACCGCTCCCCCTTGTCGACCCGGTTCGCCTGTCCGAACCTTCAGGCTAACGCTTGTTGAACGAACGGAGGTGGCCTGCGGGTGCCCGATCGTGATCGCGGTCGCTGTCTGTGAGGTAGGGAACAATTTATTGAGAAGCGGCGCTAACCACTCCCATGGCAGCATCGACCATCGTGGACGTGACCAGCGCCGAAACCTCGACCCCAGAAGGGGAGTCGAAGCCACCGAGCCGCGTCCGCATGATTGCGGTCCTGGGTGCGCTCGTCGCGCTGGGCCCGCTCACCATCGACATGTATCTGCCGGCGCTGCCCAAGATCGCCGATGACCTGTCGGTGTCCTCTTCGGTCGCGCAACTCACGCTCACCGGCACGCTCGCCGGGCTGGCCCTCGGTCAGCTGATCGTCGGGCCGCTGTCGGACTCGCTCGGCCGCCGCAGGCCGCTGATGGCCGGCATCGTTCTGCACATTCTGGCGTCGCTGCTGTGCCTGTCCGCGCCGAACATCGCGGTGCTCGGCGTGGCGCGTGGACTGCAGGGGATGGGCGCCGCCGCAGCGATGGTGGTGGCCATCGCCGTGGTCGGTGACCTGTTCGCCGAGTCCGTCGCGGCCACGGTGCTGTCGCGGCTGATGCTGGTGCTGGGCGTGGCGCCCGTGGTGGCGCCGTCACTGGGCGCAGCGGTGCTGTTGAAGGCCTCGTGGCACTGGGTGTTCGCTGCACTTGTCGTGTTGGCGGGCGGGCTGCTTCTGTTGGCGGCGCTGGCGCTGCCGGAAACGCTGCCCGTGTCGCATCGTCGGCCACTGAAGGTGCGCAGCATCGCCGCCACCTACGTCGAGGTGCTGCGCGACGTTCGCTTCGTCATCCTGGTGCTGGTCGGCGCGCTCGCCATGTCTGGTCTGTTCGCCTACATCGCGGGTGCGTCGTTCGTGCTCCAGGGTCACTACGGCCTGGATCAGCAGGCCTTCGCGCTGGTGTTCGGCGCAGGGGCGGTCGCGCTGATCGGTGCCACACAGGTCAACGTGGTGCTGCTGCGACGGTTCGCGCCGCAGACGATCGTGCTGTGGGCGCTGGTGGCAGCCGCGCTGGCGGGTGTGGTCTTCGTCGGCCTGTCATACGAGCACATCGGCGGGCTGTCGGGCTTCGTTGTGCCGGTCTGGGCGATCCTCGCCGCGATGGGCCTGGTCATTCCCAACGCTCCCGCGGTGGCGTTGTCCCGGCATCCCGATGCCGCGGGCACAGCGGCCGCGCTACTTGGTGCGGCCCAGTTCGGCCTGGGCGCCGCGGTGGCGCCGTTGGTCGGCGTGCTCGGCAACAACGAGATCGCGTTAGCCTTGGTGATGACGGCCGGCATGGTGATCGCACTGCTGGCGTTGGCCCTCTCGCTCGGCTGGGGGGACCCCCAGGCGGTCGGCATGCCGGCCACCGAACCCAAGGACGACGTCACCGGCGACGCCGTCGCCGAACCAGCCTGACGTTCGTTTACTGGTTGACCCCGGCCTTGTCGGGGCATACCGAGGTCCGTACCGTCGGCTGAATCGCTGTCTATCTGGTCGACTCGAGATGTTCAAAACGCTGACTACCCGGCAAGATGGCCGCGCTCGAGGGGGGGTGCGGCGACAAGTCGACCCCGCTAACCCGTGGAACGCCTTGTGGGCGATGCTGGTCGGCTTCTTCATGATCCTGGTCGACGCGACCATCGTCGCGGTCGCCAACCCGTCGATCATGGACAAGCTGGGCGCCAGCTACGACTCCGTCATCTGGGTGACGAGCGCCTACCTGCTCGCGTACGCGGTGCCGCTGCTGGTGGCCGGTCGCCTCGGCGACCGGTTCGGGCCGAAGAACCTCTACCTGCTCGGCCTGACTGTGTTCACCGCTGCGTCCCTGTGGTGTGGCGTGGCCGGCAGCATCGAGATGCTGATCGCCGCGCGCGTCGTGCAGGGCATCGGCGCCGCGCTGCTCACGCCGCAGACGCTATCGACCATCACCCGGATCTTCCCGGCCGACCGCCGCGGCGTGGCGATGAGCTTGTGGGGTGCCACCGCGGGGGTCGCGACGCTGGTCGGCCCGCTCGCCGGTGGTGTGCTGGTCGACCGGCTCGGGTGGCAGTGGATCTTTTTCGTCAACGTGCCGGTCGGCATCATCGGGCTGGCGCTTGCCGTCTGGCTGATCCCGGTGCTGCCCACCCAGAAGCACCGCTTCGACTTGCTCGGTGTGTTGCTTTCGGGAATCGGCATGTTCATGATCGTGTTCGCGCTGCAGGAAGGCCAGTCGCACCATTGGGCGCCGTGGATCTGGGGCACCCTCGCAGGCGGCATCGGGTTCATGGCCGCGTTCCTGGTCTGGCAGTCGGTTAACCGCAACGACCCGCTGATCCCGTTGGTCATCTTCCGCGACCGAGACTTCTCATTGTCGAACGTCGGCATCGCCACCATCGGCTTCGTCGTGACCGCGATGATCCTGCCGGTCATGTTCTATGCGCAGGCGGTGTGCGGGCTTTCGCCGACGCGCTCGGCGCTGCTGACCGCGCCGATGGCGATCGCGACGGGCATGCTGGCACCGCTCGTCGGCAAGATCGTCGACCGATCGCACCCGCGGCCGGTGATCGGCTTCGGCTTCTCCGTGTTGGCGATCGCGCTGACCTGGCTGTCCATCGAGATGACGCCGACCACGCCCATCTGGCGGCTGGTTTTGCCGCTGACCGCGATGGGCGTCGGGATGGCGTTCATCTGGTCGCCGCTGGCCGCGACGGCCACCCGCAACCTGCCGCCGCAGCTGGCCGGCGCCGGTTCCGGGGTCTACAACACCACCCGGCAGGTGGGCTCGGTGCTGGGCAGCGCAGGCATGGCGGCGTTCATGACGTCGCGGATCAGCGCCGAGATGCCACCCATGCCCACCCGGGCGGTGCAGGGCGAAGGCTCGGTGACGCGGCTTCCCGCGTGGCTGCACGAACCGTTCGCCGCGGCGATGTCGCAGTCGCTGTTGTTGCCTGCGTTTTTCGCGTTGTTCGGCGTGGTGGCCGCGATGTTCCTGCTTGGCTTTGGCGACTCGGAGCGGCTCGTCGAGGATGACGACTTGGAGGACGCGGACCGCAACGCCGGTTACGCGGTCGAGTACGGCGGCGACGAAACGTTCGTCGACGACGACGAGTACCTCGAGTACACGGTGTCGTGGGACGACCCCGAACCGGGGACACAGGACGAACCGGTCGTGCAGGCCGACGACTGGGGGCACTCCCCTCGCAAGCTGGGGCCCCACCCGCCCGAAGGGCAGGGGGACGTCACTGAGCCGATGCGGTCGCGCGCCGACCATCTACTGCATGCCCCTGCGACGACTTGGCACTGGTGGCATCGCCCGCCCGAACAGCAGGGGGACGACCCGGTCGAGTCGTGGCACTCTCTGCTCCCCGACGATCCCGAGAAGCCGCCGCGCGAATCGTGGCGCAGCATTCCCGATGAGCTGCTCAGCGACCTTCCCGCCCAACCCAAGAACGAAAAGGCCGAACCGATCGGCTTCGCGCACAACGGCTTTCATGTCGACGAGGAAAAGCGATTACAGCCGTCGCCCCCGCCCATCCCGGATGAGACGAGACCATCGCGCCACGAGCGCTCTGCGCGCCATTACCTGCCCGAGAACGACCCGGAGAAGAGGTCGTTCTGGTTCGACTCCAGCGGCAGGCATTCGCGTGACGACCCCGATGACGCGTCGAGCTACGGCAGGCACTCGATGCCGGGCCGCGACTGATTGTGCGCGAGCAGACGCAAGTTGGCCCGACACGCCGCATTTTCGGGGCCCTCTGCGTTCCCCCGCAAGCGGGAGGTGCCCCCAGCTCGCGCGAGATCGTTAGCCGAATAGCACCGCGGGGTTGAGGTATCCGGACGGGTCGAAGGCGGCCTTGACCGCGCGCATCGCCGCGATATCGGCCTCGGTCCGGGACATCGACACGTAGTCACGCTTGCGGGTGCCGACGCCATGCTCGGAGCTGACGTTGCCGCCCCAGCGGGCGATCAACTCCATCATCGCCGAATACAAGTCGCGCTCGCGATCACCGTCGAGCACGCACCGCACCAGATTCAGGTGCAGGTTGCCTTCGCCGATGTGACCGAACAGCACCGGGATCGCATCGGGGGCATGTTTGGCGACCAGCTCGGCCGATTCCGCCGCAAACCCCTCGATCGCCGATAACGGAAGAGACACATCGAATTTCAGCGGAGGCCCGTACACGCCGAGCACTTCGGCGACGGATTCGCGGACCTGCCACAGCCGCTGCTGCGCGCCGACGTCAACGCCGACCGCCGGCTCGCCCGACATTCGCACGTTCGCGAGCGCGTCGGCCAGTCGCTCGGTTTGGTCTGTGTCACTTGCCAATTCGACGAGCAGCTGCCATGCGCCGTCGACGGGCGCGGCCACCCCGACGTGCTCGGCGGTAAGCGCGCCGGCGCGTGCGTCGATCAACTCCAACGCCGCGATGCCGTCCAGGTCGCGGAACGCACGCCCGGTTTCGACCAGCGCGTCGAGGTCGTCGAACCCGCAGATCGCGGTAACCCGGTGCGCCGGGGTTGGGTGCAGCCGCAGATCCAGCGCGGTGATGACGCCGAGCGTGCCCTCGGCGCCGACGAACAGCGACGCCAGGTCGTACCCGGTGTTGTCGCGGCGAACCTGGCTGTGACGGTGCACCACGGACCCGTCGGGCAGCGCCACATCCAGGCCGATGACCTGCTCGCCCATGTTCCCGTATCGAACGGTGCGCAGTCCGCCCGCATTCGTCGACGCCATCCCGCCAACCGTCGCCGAATCACGCGCGGCGAGGTCGACACCGAACACCAGACCCGCGGCGGACGCGGCGCGCTGCACATCGGCCAGCGTCGCGCCCGCACCGACGTGGATGCGCCGCTCGAGAACATCGACCTCACCGAGGTCGCGCAGTCGCTCCGTCGACAGCAGCACGTCGTCGTGTTCGGGCACGGTCCCGGCGACCAGCGATGTCCGGCCACCCTGCACGGTGACGTACACGCTCGCGTCGCGGCAGGCGCGCAGCACGGCCGCGACCTCGTCAGCCGACCCGGGCCGCACCAGCGCGCTGGCGTGGCCGCGATAGCGCCCGGTGTGGTCGACACTGCGGCCGTCCAGCACGTCGGGATCGGTGATGACGTGTGCGGCGCCCACGATCCCGGCCAGCGTGTCGGTCAGGCTCACCCCGTCGGTGTATCACACGGCGCGAGTGACAAGAACGCACCCAGCTCCACGAGGCGGTCCGGCGTGGCCGGCAGATACTCCGTCAGCGCCTCCGAGCGGACGATGATGCTCGCGTACTTGGCACGGCTGACGGCGACGTTGAGGCGGTTCCGGTTGAGCAGGAATGAGATGCCACGCGGAACGTCATCGATTGATGACGCTGTCATCGACACGAACACCACCGGTGCCTGACGCCCCTGGAACTTATCGACGGTCCCAACGGCGACATCGGGCAGACCGGCCGCATCGAAATAGTCCCGCAGCAGCAGCACCTGGGCGTTGTACGGTGCGACCACCAGCACGTCGTCGGGGCGCAGCGGTCGAGTGCCGTCCTCGTCCGTCCACTTGCAGCCGATCAGCAACCGGGTGGCCGCCACGATCGCGGCGGCCTCCTCCGGGCTGCTGGTCGAGTTGCCGTCGTGGGGGACGGTGAGCAGGCGCACGCCCGGCGATTGGCCGTCGAGATGCCGGGCCGCGGTGCGGCTCTCCTCAGAGTGCAGCCGGCCCTCGTAGGACAGCCGCGACACGGGCCCGCACACCGCCGGGTGCATCCGATACGAGCGGTCGAGGAAGTAGCCGAGCTCTTCGGGAAGTGTCCGGTGGCCGTCGACGAGCCAGCCCAGCGCCGACGCGTCGACCGGTTCGGGGTGGTGGCCCTGGCTGACCTGCGGCAGCTGCTGCGGGTCGCCCAGCAGCATGAGGTTGTTCGCCGCGCGGGCCACCGCGATGGTGTTGGCCAGGCAGAACTGGCCGGCCTCCTCGATCACCAGCAGGTCGAGGCTCCGCGCGTCGACCCGGGTGTCGTTCGCGAAATCCCATGCAGTGCCGCCGATTACGCAGCCAGCGGTTTCGGCGATGAACCCGGGGTAGTCCTTTTCGTCGATCTCGCGCCAAGTGGCGCCGTCGCCGTGAGCCTTCTTGGCGATCCGCGCCGAGTCGACACCCGCTTTGATCAGGTCGCGGAACAGGTTCTCCACCACCGCATGTGACTGCGCCACCACACCGACGCGCCACTGGTGATCATTCACCAGGCGCGCGACGATCTTGGCCGCCATGTAGGTCTTGCCGGTTCCCGGCGGCCCGTGCACCGCGAGATACGACGAGTCGAGATCGAGAAGGGCCGCAGTGATGTCCGCGGCGGCGTCGCCGGTGTGGGACAGCGGCGCGCCGCTGCGCGTGCGTGGGCGCCGACGCAGCAGAATGTCGACGACCGCGGTGTCAGGGAGGGTTGGCAGCGTCGCGCCGACCTCGACGGCCGCGGTGTCGATGGACTCGCGCAGCTTCGTCGTCGAAATCGGCGCGCCGGGCGTCAGCGCGAACGGCAATTGTCCAAAAGGTCCACCCTCCTTGGGTTCCCGTTCGCAGATGGTCACCTCGGTCGGGATGGTGGGGTCGTCGACGTCGATGATCTCGGCGTTGCCTGCGGCTCGGCGGTCGGGATTGTCGACGAGCCCGGCGGGCGCGGGTGGTTCGTAGAGCGCATACACGCCCGTCTTGAGCCCACCTGCGGCGAGCGTGCCGGTCAGTTTCACCCAGCGCTGCGGCTTCTTCGCGCGCGGCGGCACGTGCCAGTCCTTGACCACCGTTGGCGGGTCGTCCGCCAGGAAGACGTCGCTGGTGTCGCCCCACTCGTCGACCGGGTTGTTCAGGCGGTCGAAATGCCCCCACCAGAACGGCTTGTCCTCGCGGCGGTGGTATCCGCGCGCAGCCGCGAACAACGCGACCGCCGTCTGTTGCGGACTGCGCTCCTCGACGCCGTCACCCGCGAAGGCCATCAACGTGCGGGCGAGCTCGTCGGTGTCCTCGACCGCGATGCCGTCGGCGACGGGCTGCGGGCCCAGCGGCGGCACGCTGGACTCGATCGCGATCTTGATCAACCAGTCGCGAAGCTTGTGTGTCGAGCGGCAGTCGTAGCGGTTGTAGTCCTCGATCTCCTTGAGCACGTTGGCGGCTTCAGCAAGCGCGCAGCCCCGGCCGTCGGCGCGCAGCTCGCAGTAGCGGGCGTACATGGTGATCGACTCCGCGGCGGTGGTCACGTCACCGGAGCGCAGCTCGGACCCCATGTAGAGCGGTTCGAGGGATTTGAGGCTGTAGTTCTCCGTGCCGACGCGAATGCTCTTGCGCACCAATGGGAAAAGGTCGACGAGCACACCGCTTCGCAGCAGGTCGTCAACCTCGTCCTCGCCGACGCCGTAGCGGCCCGCGAGCCGCAGCAGCGCCGTCTTCTCGTAGGCGGCGTAATGGTAGATGTGCATCTTCGGGTAGCGCTTGCGACGCTTGCGGACCATCGCGAGGAAGTCGACGAGTGCCTGGCGCTCGCTGGCGCGGTCGTGCGCCCACAGCGGCCGGAAGGCGCCGCCCACTTCCAGCACGCCCCACATGTACTCCAGGCCCCATTCGCGGCCGTCGGCGGTCCACAGCGGATCACCCTCGAAGTCGAAGAACAGGTCGCCCTTGTCGGGATCGGGCAGCAGGTTCAGCGGCTGCGGGTCGGCGATCTCGTACGGGGGCTTGCCGTCGACGCGCGGGGCGATCTGCAGTCGTGCCTGCGCGGTCAACGACGCGACGGTCCGCGCCGGAAGCTCGGGCACCGGGCCCTCATGCCGCGCGAGCGCCGACAAGGTGGTGATCTCGGCTTCGATCAGCCGGGCGCGCTGGCTGACCCGCATGCCTGCCACGAGCAGAAGGTCGTCGGTGGCGCGGACCTGGATCGCGCACTCGGGACAGCGGAAACACGCCCGCACTTCGTCGTTCTCCCACGTCACCGCGGTACCGCCGGCCAGGTGGTCGTCGAGCAGGCGCTGCAGCGCGGCGCGGCGGGGCAGATACACCGGTAGCAACTCGTCGACGCGGTAGGTCGCGGTGGCGCCGTCGCCGAGCACCAGTTCGACTTCTGGAGCGACGGGTATGCCCGTCGCGGCGAGCGTGTCGGCGTAGGCCGCGAGCGCTAGCAGCGCCTCGACCTTGACCGACCGGGCCAGCTTCGTGTCGCGCAGCCGGTACTGCGTCCCAGTCTCAGAGTGCGACAACACCAGGAAGTCGGCGAAGCCGACGAACCGGCCGTCGAACATGGCGGCCTGATAGATCACCGGCGCGCTGCGCTCGACGGCCCGCATGGTCTGCTCCGCGGCGGCTGTCAGCCCGGCAACGGTGTACTTGGGCCTGCCGATGATGGCCACGGTGCCGTCGGCCAGCTCCCGCAGTTCGTCGAGATGACGCTGCTCGTGCTCGCCGCCGAGTTTGGCTGTCCGCGCGAGCAGTTCGTCCTCGACGGCGACGGGCGGTCCCCAGCCGAGTTGCGCGTCGAACGAGCGCAGCAGCGCATACTCGCAGCGCGCGGCGGCGGCGAGGTCGGATGCGCTGTAGATGACACGATCGTCGGCGACAAACACGCCGCTACTGTATGTGAGCCAGCCGACACCTCGGCTTCAAGCCCAAACTCACGTCTGGGCGGAAAAGTGCGAGTAGATGGCGCCATTTCGTCGATCTCGGCGTGGCGGGACGTCTCCTCAGCCGGGCGTGTTGCCGATCAGCTCGACACCGTTGCCGTTCCACCGGAACCTCACCACGCTGTCGAGGCCCTCGACACCGCCGGAGTACCGAAGCGCGATGGTGTCGCCGGTGGCCGACTCGTCGATGCCGTTGAACCCGAAGGTGTCCGGCACGCCGGTGGGGATGAATTTGCCGAGGTGGAACAGCACGGCGCGGGTGTTCGGATTGTCCGAATTGGTGTTGGCCTTGACGATCACCGCCGACAATTGCGCACATTCGTTGTAGTTGCCTGCCAGCGGCTCGGGGTTCCAGGGCTGATTGCTCCGCGGGTCGCGGGGCAACTCGGAGACGGCCTTGACGATCTCAGGCGCGGCCAGATTGACCGCACACGGGTCGATCGCCGCGGTCGTGGTGGGTGCGTTTAGGGCTGGGGGCGGCGGCGGTGCCAATAACGGCGGAGCGGTCGTCCGGGCCGCCGGGGGGACCGTCGGCTCCGGCGTTTTGGACACTGTTGAGTCGCTCGAACCGCATCCGGCGACAGTGACCGTCGCTGCCACAACGAGGACGGCCCATTTCACAACTCGGCACCGTACCGCCAACCTCACAAGCCGTCAGACAGGCGCGCGGCGGGAAATCGCACTCTCAACCACTAGACTTCCCCCGAGATGACGTCCTCCGAATCGGACCCGACCAGCTCCGATCTGACCTTCGCTGACCTGCAGATTCACCCGTCGGTGCTGCAGGCCGTCGTCGACGTCGGATACGAGTCGCCGTCTGCCATCCAGGCGGCGACGATTCCCGCGATGATGGCCGGCTCCGATGTCGTGGGGCTGGCCCAGACCGGCACCGGAAAGACCGCTGCATTCGCCATCCCGATCCTGTCCAAGATCGACCCCAGCAGCAGGACCACCCAGGCGCTGGTGCTCGCCCCGACCCGCGAGCTGGCACTGCAGGTGTCTGAGGCGTTCGGCCGCTACGGCGCTCACCTGCCGGGGGTCAACGTGCTGCCGATCTACGGCGGGTCGCCCTACGGCGTGCAGCTGGCCGGCCTCAAGCGTGGTGCGCACGTCGTCGTCGGCACTCCCGGTCGGGTCATCGATCACCTCGAGCGCGGCACCCTCGACGTGTCCCGGCTGGACTACCTAGTGCTCGACGAGGCGGACGAGATGCTGCAGATGGGTTTCGCCGAGGATGTCGAACGCATCCTCGCCGACACCCCCGAGTACAAGCAGGTGGCGCTGTTCTCGGCGACCATGCCGCCGGCCATCCGCAAAATCACCAAGAAGTACCTGCACGACGCCGTTGAGGTGGCGGTCACGGCGAAAACCACCACGGCGGAGAACATTACGCAGCGCTACATCCAGGTGGCGGGGCCACGCAAGATGGACGCGCTGACCCGGGTGCTCGAGGTCGAGCCGTACGAGGCGATGATCGTGTTCGTCCGCACCAAGCAGGCCACCGAGGAGGTCGCCGAGAGGCTCAAGGCCCGAGGCTTTTCCGCGGCGGCTATTAACGGCGACATCCCACAGGCGCAGCGCGAGCGCACCATTGCCGCGCTCAAGAACGGTAGCGTCGATATCCTGGTCGCCACCGATGTGGCGGCTCGCGGCCTGGACGTCGAGCGCATCTCGCATGTGCTCAATTACGACATCCCGCACGACACCGAGTCCTACGTGCACCGCATCGGGCGCACCGGCCGGGCGGGACGCTCGGGGCAGGCGCTTTTGTTCGTGTCGCCACGCGAGCGCCACATGCTCAAGTCGATCGAGAAGGCGACCCGGCAGAAGCTCACCGAGGCGGAACTGCCGAGCGTCGACGACGTCAATGCGCAGCGCGTCGCGAAGTTCCGCGACTCGATCACCGACGCGCTGGGCGCTCCGGGCTTCGAGCTGTTCCGCCGAATGATCGAGGACTACGAACGGGAAAACGATGTCCCGTTGGTTGATATCGCCGCGGCGCTGGCCGCGCAGTCGCGCGACGGCGAGCAGTTCCTGATGTCGGAACCGCCACCGGAGAAACGTCGCCGCGATGACCGGCCCGAGCGCTCCGACCACCCGGAGAAGCACGCGCGTAAACCGGGCCAGGGCTTCGCGACCTATCGCATAGCGGTGGGCAAGCGGCACAAGGTGAGTCCGGGCGCGATTGTGGGCGCGATCGCGAATGAGGGCGGTCTGCATCGCAGCGACTTCGGGCACATCTCCATCCGGCCAGATCACTCGTTGGTGGAGTTGCCCGCCAAGCTGTCTCGCGAGACCGTGAAAGCGTTGGAGCGCACCCGAATTCAGGGTATCCTGATCAATCTGCAACCCGACCGGCCGCCACGCAAGGCTCAGAAGAACAACCGCAAATCGACATGACCCTGTCGAAGGACCAAGCCGCGCAGGGCGGCCTGGAGTCGGTCAGCAAGGCCGAGCGTGTTGCGTCGCTCACTGGTATCCGCGCGGTTGCCGCGCTTCTGGTCATGCTCACGCATGCCGCCTACACCACGGGCAAGTACACGCATGGCTACGTCGGGTTGGTGTACTCACGAACGGAGATCGGCGTGGCGATCTTCTTTGTGCTCTCGGGTTTTTTGTTGTTCGGCCCGTGGGTCAAGGCCGCCGCCTCGGGCGGCGCTCCACCGTCGGTGCGCCGCTACGCCTGGCACCGGGTGCGCCGCATCATGCCGGCCTACATCGTCACCGTGCTCGTGGCGTATGCCGTCTACCACTTCCGCACCGCCGGACCGAACCCCGGTCACACCTGGATGGGGTTGTTCCGCAACCTGACGCTGTCGCAGATGTACACCGACAACTACCTGTATTCGTATCTGCACCAAGGCCTCACACAGATGTGGAGTCTGGCGGTGGAGGTCGCGTTCTATGTGGTGCTGCCACTGCTGGCCTATCTGCTGTTGGTGGTGTTGTGCCGTCGGCGCTGGCGGCCGGTGCTACTGCTGACGGGCCTGTCAGGGCTGGCGTTGATCACGCCGGCGTGGCTGATCCTGGTGCACACCACCGACTTCCTGCCCGACGGTGCAGGGCTGTGGTTGCCGACCTATCTCTCGTGGTTTATCGGCGGCATGATGCTGGCGGTCCTGCAGCCGATGGGAGTGCGCGCCTACGCGATGGCATGCGTGCCATTGGTGGTGGCGTGTTTTTTCATCGTCTCGACGCCGATTGCGGGCGACCCGACGACGTCACCGGCCGAACTGCGTGAGGCGCTGTCCAAGGTGGCGTTCTATGCAGCGATCGCCACGCTGATGGTCGCGCCGCTGGCCCTGGGCGACCATGGCCTGTACGCGAAATTCCTCGCCACCCGACCGATGGTCTTCCTGGGCGAGATCTCCTACGAGATCTTCCTGACCCACCTTGTGACGATGGAGCTGGTGAGGGTCGAGCTCGTCCGCTATCCCATGTACACCGGTTCGGTCGGCCTCTTGTTCGTGGCCACGTTCGTGGTGACAGTTCCGGTGGCCTGGGTGCTGCACCGGTTCACCCGCGTCCGCTCGGACTAGTTCTCCGCCGAAACTGCTGGGAGATCGCGAAATCGTCGGCGGGAATTGGCGATCTGCGCAATCTCGGCGGTGCCACTAGGGACCGACAGCCCTGGAGCGAACTTAGGTTACGAAGGGGTGGCCTCGCGGTGGGCCCAAGACGCGCGGCCCGGCGACACCATCGAGGTGACGGTGCTTGGTAGCAACTTCACGCTGTCCGAGCCGGCCCCAATGGCTACGTCATCGTCGGCGACACCGCCTCGCTGCCCGCGATCAACTCACTGCTGACCGCGATCGGAAACGCGCCGGCCCGGGTGTTCCTGGCGGCCGGGCATGACGACGACAAGCAACTGCCGCTGGCGCGTAGCGCGGACGTGGCTTGGGTAGACTGCAAGAACGGCGGCGAGGCACTCGTACAGGCGGTCAGCTCATCGGCGTTCGACGCCGCGGACCACTTCGGCTGGGTGGCCTGCGACAACCGAACCACCCGCGCGGTCGCGAAGGTGTTCCGCGAGAACTATGCCATCCCGCGCAAGTCGATTAAGGCGCAAGCCTATTGGGTGGCTTGACGGCTCGGCAGTACGATCGGCACGACGAACTCCTCGAGCATCGCCCGCTCGTCGTCATCGTCGTGTCCGGGGAACAAGAACAGCGACGTCATCACCCGCACCAGCCAGCGGGCCCGGTGCGCAACCAATCCGGGGTCGTCGGGTCCCAGAGAGATGACGAACGCCTCCGTCAGCGCCTTGATCACTTCGGACTGTTCGGCCATCTCCGCACCGATCGGCCGCTGAGTGGTGGCGAACCACGATGCCAGAGCAGGGCTTTCGCGGACGTTGCGCAACGACGCGACGATGCCCTCGATGAGGCGCTCACGCGGGTCCACCACCGAATTGATCTGCTCGGTCATCTCGCGGTAGAGCCGGTAGCTCTCACGGTGCACGTAGGCGGTGTACAAGGCGTCCCGGTTCTCGAAGTAGCGGTACAGCGTGGCGCGGGAACAGCCCGCGGCCGAGGCGATTTCGTGCATGCCGACAGTCGCCGCCTCCTGCCGGGCGAAGAGCTCGCCCGCCGCGTCCAGGATTCGGTCGGCGGCCACCTCGGTGCGCCGCGCCGCCAGCCAGTCCCCGGGCATCAGGAGCTCACCCGGAACGGCACCGACAGCGGCCGTCGTACGTAACTGCCACCGGCCCATACGATTCCGGACTCGTCGACCTCGAAGTCAGGGCAGCGCGCCAGCAGCTCAGTCAATGCGACGCGGGACTGCATGCGGGCCGCGGCAGCGCCAAGGCAGAAGTGCGCGCCGTGGCTAAACGTCATGATGTTGCGTGGCCGCCGCTGGACGTCGAGTTCCGCGGCGTCCTCGCCGAATTCACGCTCGTCGCGGTTGGCCGACCCGTAGAGCAACAGCACCCTGCGGTCTGCAGGAATCGTGGTGTCGCCGATCCTGACGTCGCGGGTGGTGGTGCGGGCCAAACCCTGCACCGGCGACGTCAGCCGCAGGAATTCGTCGATCGCGTCGGGGATCAGGTCGGGGTTCTTGACCAGCAGCCGCCGCTGGTCGGGCCGCTGATGAAGCAATTGCGCAGTGCCGCCGAGCATTCCGGTCGTGGTGTCGTTGCCGCCGGTGACCATGGTGAACGTGAACGCCAGCACCGACAGCGTCCCTGCGATGTCACCGTCCGCACCAATGCCGGCAGCAACGAGATGCGAAATTGTATCGTCCTCTGGTTCGCAGCGACGCCTTTCGATCAACGCGGTGAAGTAGGCCATCATCTCGCCGAGTGCGTCGCCGAGACCGCCCAGCGCTCCCGCGACGCCACCAGAAGTGGTGTTGGCCGCGACGATCGCCTCGGTCCATCCGTCGAACTGATTGCGGTCGTCCTCCGGGACCCCGAGATAGTGAGCGACGACCATCGACGGAAGCGGCTTGAACAACTCGGCGACGATGTCGCCGCCGCCGTTGGCGCGGATGCGCTCGATGCGCTCGATCACGAATTCGCGAACGTTCGGCTCGACGGCCTCGACCTGCCGGGGAGTGAAGCCTCGCGACACCAACTTGCGAAACTCGGTGTGCACGGGCGGGTCCTGCATCACGAAGGGTGGATTGTCCTGCAGGCCGATCAGTTCGAGCTCGCCGTAGTTGACGGTCAGGCCCTGCGCCGACGAGAACGTCTCGTTGTCACGGGCGGCCAGCCAAACGTCGGCGTGGCGGGACAACACCCAGTAGTCGTGCGCGGGCTTGCCCGGCGGGATGACGTGATGCACCGGGTCGTGGTCGCGCAGCGCCGAGTACATCGGCCATGGGTTCCGCCCAGGTGTCGGCGTCAGCGAGCTGGAAGCGGACCGGTGAACCGTGAGACAGAGTGGCTGTCATGTCTCATTGGTACGACAGGTCACGGCAACCTGTCAATAGCGACGCTCAGATTGCCGCGCCGGGGTTGAGGATGCCGTCGGGGTCGAGCGCCCGCTTGATCCGCTGGTTGAGCTCCATCGCCTCGGGCCCGAGTTGGCCTGCCAGCCAGGGCCGTTTCAGCCGGCCGACGCCGTGTTCGCCGGTGATGGTGCCGCCGAGCCCGACCGCCAGATCCATGATGTCGCCGAACGCCTTCTGGGCACGCTGCGCCATCGCGGCGTCGGCAGGGTCGTAGACGATCAGCGGATGGGTGTTGCCGTCGCCGGCGTGGGCGATCACCGAGATCATCACGTCGTGGTTGGCGGCGATCTTCGCGACCCCGCCGACCAGGTCGGCAAGGGCGGGCAGCGGAACGCCGACGTCCTCCAGCAGCAGTGAGCCCTTGGCCTCCACCGCGGGGATCGCGAACCGGCGCGCGGCCACGAACGCCTCGCCCTCTTCCGGGTCGGACGTCGAAAACACTTCTTTCGCACCGTGTTCGGTGAACACCTCGGCCATGAACTCGGCGTCCTCGACCCCGGAGGGTCCGCGGTCGTCGGTGGCGGCCACCATCATCGCGGCGGCGTTGCGGTCCAGGCCCATCCGCAGCTTGTCCTCGACCGCATTGATCGCCGCCGAGTCCATGAACTCCAGCATCGACGGCCGGATCTTGCCGGTGATCGTGACGACGGCGTTGGCGGCGGCCTCGCACCGAGTCGAACGTCGCCACCACCGTGCTCGCGACGTGCTGCGGCGGGAGCAGCCGCAGCGTCACCTCGGTGATGACCCCGAGCGTGCCCTCGCTGCCGACGAACAGCTTGGTCAGCGACAGCCCGGCAACATCCTTCAGGCGTGGGCCGCCGAGGCGCACCACGGTCCCGTCGGCCAGCACCACCTGAAGGCCCAGCACGTAGTCGGTGGTGACGCCGTACTTCACACAACACAACCCGCCTGCGTTGGTGGCGATGTTGCCGCCGATGCTGCAGATCTCGAACGACGACGGATCCGGCGGATACCACAACCCGTACTCGGCGACGGTCTTCTTCACCTCGGCGTTGAGCAGGCCGGGCTGGGCGACCGCGGTGCGCGTCACCGGGTCCACGGTGATGTCCCGCATCTTCTCGGTACTCAGTACGATGCCGCCGGTCAGCGCGGTCGCCCCGCCGGACAGCCCGGTGCCCATGCCCCGCGGCACGACGGCGATCTTGTTGGCGCTCGCCCAGCGCATCACCGTTTGCACCTCTTCGGTGCGTCGCGGCCGCACAACGGCCAGCGCCGTGCCCGCACTCGGGTCCAAGGCGCGGTCCTGCCGGTAGGACGCGACGATGTCAGGGTCGGTGACCACGACGCCGTCGGGCAACTCGGCAATCAGGGTCGCCAAAGCCTCCGTGCTCATAACTCGATGTTACGAGGCGCTAACGCGGTATCGGGCGGCGATAGCAGGCGGATGAGTTCTTCGCGGGTGGTCGTTCCGGTCTTGGTCATGGCCCGGTACACATGACCTTCGACAGTGCGCGCCGACAGGTAGAGTCGCTCGGCGACCTCGCGAGTGTTGAGCCCCGAGGCGAGGAGCCGCACGATCTCGCGCTCTCGCGGGGTCAGTGGTAACGGTTCGCTGACCTCGCGCAGCGCCGGCGTGTTGATGCCGCCGCACCGCTGCGCCAGCGCCTCAGCGCGCGCCGAACATCCCAGGGCAGATCCCCGCAGATCGCCGTGACGGTAGGCGCTACAGGCGTGGGCCGCGGCATCCACCGCCGCGACGAGATCGCCCAATCGCTCGAATTCCTCAGATATCGCCGTCAATTCAGGACCGTCAGAATTGCTCAGGGCCGTCGCGAATCGGGCGGCCAGCTTCGCGCGTGGCCCCTCGACCATCGATTCGAGTTCGCTCAGCCGAGACGCGCCCGAGTAATCCCCGAACTGGACGGCGGTCTGCAGGCATACCACCTCGGCCGCGAATTGTCCTTTGGCCGCAGCGGTTTTCGCTGCTGACAACATCGTGGTGATCGCCTCGGTGACGGCGCCCTGCCCGGCCGCGAGCCATGCGCGGGCCAGGGCACGCTCGCAATCGAGCATGCGAAATGGACGTCGGATGTCGTCCAGCGCAGCGAGCACTGCCGCAGCCTCGTCAGTCTTGCCCCGCATCGCGAGCGCGGTGGCGTATGGGATGTGATACCGGTATCCCCAGCCGATGGCATGCCCCGACGCCGACAATGCGGGCGCTGCCTTTCCCAACAAGGCACACGCCGAGTCAAGACGTCCGGCCCAGAGCGCCGCTCGACCCGCGATTGCGGTGCCGAGCAATTGAGTTGCTCCCGGCATCTCGGCGCCCTGCTCGTACACGCGTTGTGCCACCGCGAGCCCATCCGCGATCTGGCCCGCCAGCAGCAGTGCGCCGACGTGCGCGTCGCCGATGTTGAAGCGCATGTGCGGGGAGTCGAAGAACCGAGACGCAACGGCGTATCCCGTGTTGGCGACGGCCACCGCTTTGGCGGTCTGTCCTGCGTCCGCGGACATCACGGCAAGCGCCCACGCAGTCTCGGCGCCTGCGACGGCCGGCAGGTCTTCCAGCGCAAGGCTTTTCGACGCCTGCAACGCTTCTGCGGCTGGTCCACCGCAAACCAGTACGCGGTGAGGAAGGCATCGATCCAGATGCGAGCCGGCGGCGGAGTACTCCCGCGGCATCATCGATGAATTCTTTCGCGCGCGGGGCGTCACACAGAGCCCACAGCATGTTGCTGGCCCGTAGGTACGCGAGCAGACCGCGGTCGTCGTCGTTGAGCTCTGAAACAGACAACTCGGCCAGCACGGCGTCGGCCTCCTGACCCGCAAAGAGCCACGACAATGCATGCGCCCGAAGGAAATACGCGCGCGGCGTGGCGGCGGCTCGGATCGCCACCTTCGCGAGCCGATCGGCCAGTCGCAGATCTCCCAGCCAGACGGCGCCACTTGCTGCCGTCAGGAGCAAGTCGGTGTCGGGTGGCAGGTCGAGTCGAGACTCAACGTGGCGCGGCGCACCACGTTGCGCAAGTCGTCGCTGCCCGTGGCCGACGCCAGTTCGGCGGCGACCTGCCCGCGCAGCCGTCGCAACCTGGTTTCGGGTGGTCGAACCGTCGTACCTCGCCGTCGAGCGGATGCGCCAGTCGCACCTCGATGCCGTCGTCGGCCTCGTCGACGGATATCAGACCGCGCACATGGGCTCGCTCGATCGCGTCGGGATCCGCGATCCGCCGCAACGTCGTCATGTCGAGTGGCTCTCCGACGGCGAGTGCGTCGATCACCTCGCCGACGAGTTGCGACAGCGCACCGAAACGGGCTTCGATCAGTTCGACCAATCCCTTCGGCATGATCGGTTCGCCGATCCACTGCCAGTAGCCGTTCTGTTGCTGAATACGGCCGTCCGCGATCTCCTGCTCGACGATGTTGCGAAGATACAAAGCGTTCCCGCGCGTCAGCTTCCACAGCCGGGCGGCGGCGTCGAGGATGCACCGGCCCGCCCAACGTGGCTGACAACAACTCGGCGACCTCGCCGGCCGAAAGCGGTTGCAGGTCCAGTCGGTCGAACTGGCCGTCCCTCCATATCTCGTAAATCTCGGTTCGAACAGCGTTCGCCTTCACGGACGGTGAGCACGACCTTGGCGGCTTCGCGCTGCACGATTTGGTGCAGGACGAACGTCGACAGTTCGTCAAGCAGATGCACATCGTCGACGCCCAACACCACCGTGGTACCGGGCGGGGCGGATGTCACCGAGTCGATGACGCCGCGCACCAGTTGAAGACGGTCAGTGCCGCCCGAGCCGGCCCATGGTGCGAACGCACCGAGGGGAAGTTTGCGCGCAGACGTCGTGCCGACCGCCCAGCGCGGTTCAAAGCCCTTGGATGCGACCGACGACAGCCCCTCACGCGCTATCCGGCTCTTCCCGACGCCGGCAGGTCCGCTGACCAGGATCCCCGCGACACCCGGATCCGATATCGCGGCCACGATGGTCCGCATCTCCTCTGAGCGACCGATCAATGGCCACGTCAACCCCACATCGGAAGCCTAGAACGCTGATACGGA
>CAVYPI010000123.1:0-36446 GCA_963770125.1 uncultured Actinomycetota bacterium
CCGCACCAAGGAACCCGGATCATTCGGTGAGCCACTGTATCTCGACGTGGTTGCCGCGCTCGCCGACGCGTACTGCCGGGGCGAGCGCTCCATGCTGCCTCGGCTGTGCGGTGGACGCTACGGCCTGTCCTCGAAGGAGTTCACGCCGGGAATGGTCGCCGGCGTCTTCGACGAACTGGCACAAGAAAAGCCGCGTCCCCACTTCACCGTCGGAATCGACGACGACGTCTCGGGTTCGAGCATCAGCTATGACCCGGCGTTCGACATCGAGTCACCGGACACGATCCGCGCGGTGTTCTTCGGCGTGGGTTCCGACGGCACCGTCGGCGCCAACAAGAACACCATCAAGATCCTCGGAGCCGAGGAAAACCTATATGCCCAGGGGTATTTCGTCTACGACTCGAAAAAGTCTGGCTCGCAGACGGTTTCACATCTGCGGTTCGGGCCCGAGCCGATCAAGGCGCCGTATCTGGTGTCCCAGGCCCACTTCGTAGGCTGCCACCACTCCCGCTTCCTCGACAAAGCCGACGTGCTTGGCCGCGCCGCGCCCGGTGCAGCGCTGCTGCTCAACTCCCGGCGCCCCGCCGATGAGGTGTGGGACTCACTGCCCCGCCCGGTGCAACAGCAGATCGTCGACAAAGGCGTCCGCGTGTATGCGGTCGACGCCGGCCGGATCGCCCGGGACATCGGGCTCGCCGGCCGCATCAACGTCGTGCTGCAGACCTGCTTCTTCGCGATCTCCGACGTCCTGCCCCGCGATGAGGCGATCAGCAGGATCAAGGAGACCGTCGCCAAGACCTACGCCGAGCACGGCACCGACGTCGTGCAGCGCGAACTCGCGGCGGTCGACTACGCGATCGACGGGCTGCATCAGATCGAGATCCCCGACCGGGTCACCGCCACCTACGAACCCGGCCCGCCGGTGCCGGGCACCGCCCCGGAGTTCGTGCGCAAAGTCACCGCCGAGATGATCGCCGGACGCGGCGACGCGCTGCCGGTCGGTGCGCTGCCGGCCGACGGCACCTACCCCAGCGGTACTGCGGCCTACGAAAAACGCAACATCTCCGAGCTCGTCGCGATATGGGATCCCGACACCTGCATCCAGTGCGGCAACTGCACTTTCGTGTGCCCGCACAGCGTGATCCGCACCAAGTTCTACGAGCAAGACCAAATTCGCGGCGCACCCGCATCGTTCCCGTCCGTGCCGCTGAGCGCTGTCGGTCTGCCGGACACCCGCTACACGCTGCAGGTGTACGCGGAGGACTGCACCGGCTGCGGGCTGTGCGTCGAGGCCTGCCCGGTGATCGCCCCGGGTACTCCGCTCACCAAAGCGATCAACCTCGGTCCCCGCGAACCGATAGTGGAGGCGAGCCGTGAGAACATCGCGTTCTTCGAGACACTGCCGTTCACCAAGCGGTCCCGCGTGGACTTCGGCACCGTGCGTGGAGCTCAGTTCCTCGAGCCGCTGTTCGAATTTCCCGGCGCGTGTGCGGGATGCGGCGAGACGCCCTATCTGAAACTGCTGTCGCAGCTGTTCGGCGACCGTTTGATGATCGCCAACGCGACGGGTTGCTCGTCGATCTACGGCGGCAACCTGCCGACCACCCCGTGGACGACGAACGCGCAGGGTCGCGGCCCGGCCTGGTCGAATTCGCTGTTCGAGGACAACGCCGAGTTCGGCCTCGGCTTCCGGCTCGCCGCCGACACCCACACCCGTCAGGCCCGGCAGCTGCTTGGAGAGCACCGCGACGCGCTCGGCACCGACTTGGTCGACGAAATCCTCAGCGCGCCACAGTTGTACGAGTCCGAGCTGTCTGCGCAGCGACAGCGGGTGGCCGAACTAGAGGGCCGCCTCGACCGGTTCGATCCCGCCGTCGCAGACGAGTTGCGCAGCGTCATGGACCACCTGGTGCGCCGCAGCGTGTGGATCGTCGGGGGCGACGGCTGGGCCTACGACATCGGTGCCGGCGGCCTGGACCACGTGCTGGCCAGCGGACGCGACGTCAACGTGCTGGTGCTCGACACCGAGGTGTACTCGAACACCGGCGGGCAGATGTCGAAGTCCACCCCGCTGGGGGCGGTCGCCAAGTTCGCCGCCGGCGGAAAGACGGTGCCGCGCAAGGACCTTGCGCTGCAAGCGATCGCATACGGGAATGTCTATGTCGCCCAGGTGGCAATGGGCGCCGACGGGCAACAGACGCTGCAAGCCCTCCGAGAAGCCGAGGCCTACCCCGGACCGTCGCTGGTGATCGCCTACAGCCATTGCATCGCCCACGGTTTCGAAATGCGCAACGGACTGGACCAGCAATACCGTGCCGTCAACAGCGGGCACTGGCCGCTGGTGCGCTACGACCCGCTGCTGCGCGCCGCAGGAAAGTCGCCGTTCCTGCTGGACTCGCACCGCCCGCGCATCACGCTCACCGACTACCGCTATCGGGAACTGCGCTTCAGGAGCCTCGCCAACGCCCATCCGGAAGAGGCGGAGCGGCTGCTGGGACTGGCCCAGGAATCGGTCGACCGGCGCTGGAAGACATACGAGGACATGGCATCTCAAGGTCCCCACGAGTTTCCGCCCGATGCCAGGAAGGACGGCTGATGGACCTGACGACCCGCTACCTCGGACTGCAACTGCGCAACCCGCTGCTGGCAGGTGCGTCGCCACTAAGCCACACCGTCGACGGTGTGCGCCGCCTCGCCGACGCCGGCGTCGGCGCCGTGGTGCTGTACTCGCTGTTCGAGGAAGAGATCCGCCGCGAAGCCGAAAACAATGCCCGGCTCGCCACCCAGTACAACGAAACCTACGCCGAATCGGTGACGTATTTTCCGGCCACGGTGCAGCGCGACTTCGGCGCCAACCGGTATCTACGTCTGCTGGAACGCGCGGCGACCGAGGTGGAGGTGCCGGTGATTGGCAGCCTCAACGGCGCCACACCAGGCGGTTGGGCCCGTCATGCGCGATCGATGCAGGACGCCGGCGCCGCCGCGATCGAGCTGAACATCTACTACCTGCCCGGCGATCCGCACATCGAGGGACGCGAAGTCGAACAACGCCATCTCGACGTGCTGGCGCAGGTGAAGGAAGCTGTGAGCGTGCCAGTGGCAGTCAAGCTGAGCCCCTTCTTCAGCTCGACCGCCGAGATGGTGCTGGCCCTTGACGAGGCGGGCGCCGACGGGCTGGTGCTGTTCAATCGGTTCCTCCAGCCCGACATCGACTGCGAGACAATGACGACGACGCCCGGGGTGACACTGTCCACCGCCCTTGAGATCCGATTACCGCTGACGTGGATCGCCCTGCTGCACGGACGGCTGCAGGCCTCGCTGGCGGCTACCACCGGGGTCGAAGGCGCCTCTGAGGTGATCAAGTACCTACTCGCCGGGGCGGACGTCGTTCAATCCGCCTCCGCACTGCTGCGTCACGGCCCGGAGCACGCCAGTGTCCTGCTCGATGGTCTGCGCGGGTGGATGCAGCGAAAGGGATACACCGCCGTTGAGGGGTTCCGTGGGACGCTCGCCGTGCCGCGGGACGGGTCGGCACGGGAACGCCGCGACTACGTCGCTGCCCTACAGGACGCGAACGGCCGTACGTACCACACATATTGAAGTCCCTGAGAGCGAGAACCTGACCACGGGACCCAGGTGCCCCTCGAAGCACAGGACTGGTCGTAGAAGGCTGGGGCGAAGACGAGTACATCGAGCGTCAGCACACCGCCGGAGTGGTTGCACACCAGCAACGCGCCGCCGGTGCGCGAAACCGAATCCGGTCCCCGCACCTCTGACCGGAACCATCGTTTGATGACCGGCGCGACCGCCTTCTTTGCCAGGACCAACACGGTCACCGGCGGACCGACCTGCGTGACCGCGCCGAAGGCCGCACCTGCGCCACTCAAGTCGGCCGCGCCAAGCTCGCGCAGCGGGATGTTCAGGGTGAAGCTGACCAGAACCGTGAAGGGGATGGCCACCAACAGTGTCGGCACCATTGAGACACGCACGATGAACCAGGCCTGCTCCACGAACTCTCGCCCTTGAAAGGGCGGCGAAACAGGAACTTCACCGCTTCGGCCGACATCACGAACAAGCCGCCGACCGCCCGGAACGGTCCCGCGACGTCGCGGCTCAGAGCCGGCACCCCCGAAGGTCAGCGCCCGTCACCGGAGGTTGAATGTGGGGGATTCTCGGCGGTCATGACTCCCTCCTCGGTTCGGGGCAGCTGCGGCGCTGGAGGCTCCAGTCACTGAGTCGTAGCTATCAGGTTCCGGCGCCCCCTCATCCCCCAGTAGGGCCGTTCGACCCATGTTCGCGCGGCGCAGTGCCCCATTCGCGATATCGCAATCGGGAAGGCCGCCAGAACAACGAATGGAAAAGTTCGGTCACCGGCAGGAGCGGCGTCGCGAACGTGGAGCCGACCCGGCGTCTCGTCGTGTTACGACTGACGCCTTGCGTCACACCACTTCAGCGGCTGCACCAGCAGGCGGGCGACGTGGTCTTGGAGCAGTCCGGGCTTGGCGGCGGGGGTCTCGCTGGTCAAAGTGAATCCACCACCGCGGTCGCTTCCTCGGCCTTGTCGATCGTGAAGCGCGGGGCCACACTACCGGCGCGTTCAACGAACAGGGCCACCGCGGCCGAGTCAACCCTCGCGCCCACATCTAACGGGGGCACCGTCCACAATTGCCCGTCGGCGACCCCCAATCCTTCGCGGGTGGTGGTGAGAATCGTCACAGCCGCCGACTGCGCCAGGACGGCGTCGATGAGATCCACGGCAGCGTCGCGCACGTGCTCGCAGTTGTCGAACACCAACAACCGCACCCTGCCCTCCAACGCGGCGGCCACACTCTTGCCCGGCTGCTGAGTGATGCCCAGCACCGCCGCCACCGCATCGGGCACCGCAGCCGGATCAGCCACCGCCGCCAGTTCGAAAACCAGACCCCGTCGGGAAATTCATCGGGACTGCAGGTCGATACCCGCACCTTTCGCTGCCGACGGCGGCGAATGTCCTTTTCTGGAGGGACCAAGGTCACTAGTAATGGAGAGGCTCGTGACTGCGGCCGGTCGGAGTCGTAGGTTGACCGCAAATGACCGAGTTCATGCGCAACAGCGACGCGTTCACGTGGGCCATGGAAAGCGACCCGCGGCTGCGTTCCACGGTGGTCACGGTGGTCGTGCTCGACCGATTGCCGGATTGGGAGGAGGTGCGCAACCGCTTCGACCTGGTATCTCGCAAAGTGCCGATGTTGCGACAGCGGGTCGTCCAATCTCCGCCGCCGGCGCCGCCGCGGTGGGAGGTTGACTCGGACTTCGATCTCGACTTCCACATCCGTCGGGTGACCGCCCCCACGCCCGGCACATTCGACACGGTGCTCGAAATGGCCCGAGTCGCAGCGATGGAGGACTTCGACCGGGCACGCCCCCTCTGGGAGGCCACGCTCATCGACGGCCTCGAGGAGAGTGGCGCGGCCGTGGTCCTGAAGTTCCACCACGCCCTGACTGACGGCGTCGGTGGTATCCAAATCGGGATGATCCTGTTCGACTTGTCCGAGGTGCCCGAGAAGCATGGACCGGTTGCGGCCGTCCCGGAGGTGCCTGCGCCGCCTTGGCTGAGCGGCTACCGAGACACAGCGCGATACGACGCCCGCCTGGTCGGGAACGCACTGATGGGCACGTTGAAGAGTGCTCCGACGCTGATCTTCAACGGCATTCGGCGGCCGGTGCACACCGCTTCGTCGACCGCGGACATGGTCGCGTCGGTGTACCGGACCGTGCGTCCGGTCATCCAAACAGGTTCGCCGCTGATGAAGCAACGCAGCCTGATTCGGCGTCTCGGCGTGCACCAGGTCCCGTTTCCGCAGCTTCGGGCAGCTGCCCACGGCTGCGGCGGTGCGCTCAACGCCGCGTTCGTCGCTGGCGTGGCCGGCGGACTGCGCCGCTACCACGAAAAGCACGGCGTCGCCGTCGGTGACCTTCATCTGAGTATGCCGATGAGCCTGCGGGAAGAGCACGACGAGATTGGCGGCAACCGGATCACTCTGATGCGCTTCGACGTGCCGGTCGGCGTCGGGGATCCCGCGCAGCGAATCCGCCAGATCCACGAACGGACAGACAGGGTGCGCCATGAGAGATCACTTCGCTACACGCAATGGATCGCCGGCGCCCTTAACCTGATGCCGCGGTGGTACATTGGCTCGATCCTGCGCCATGTCGATTTCTTGTGCAGTGACGTGCCAGGGATTCCGGTGCCGGTGTTCCTTGGTGGCGCCCCGGTGCGGGTGCAGTACGCATTCGGCCCGACGATCGGCGCCGCGGTCAACATCACGCTGCTCACCTACGTGGACACGTGCGCGCTCGGCATCGACGTGGACACCGGGGCGATTCCCGATTACGACGTGTTCTACGAATGCCTCGTCGCGGGTTTCGACGAGGTGCTGGCGCTCGCCTCGGCTCCTGACTGACGGTGACGCATTACTGCCAGAAGAGCGCGAAGCGCAACGACGGCGTCAAGGCCCTCGAGGTCTACAGCTTCTTAGCACTATCGGCTCCGCCGGCGCGACGATGACGCGCTGTTCGGCCATTCCGCCGGTCCGCAATCGTGGAGCAATTCCTTCACCCGCCCCGGCAGCGCCTGTGGTCCTCCGACGGCGCCGAGCCCGAAGACGTTCCCCGTTACGCGTTCATCGGAGTGCGAGCCTGTGATCTGTCCGCGATCGCCATGCTCAACTGGGTGCTCGGCGCGGGCACGCATCCCGACCAAGGGTTCGTGGGCCGGCTCAGGCAGATCTTCATCGTCGCCGTGAACTGCACCGAACCCGGCGGCCTGTGCTTCTGCGCATCGATGGGAACCGGACCCGCGGTCGGCCCAGGCTACGATCTCGCGCTCACCGAACGCATGGACTGCGATGGTCGTCGGTACGTCGTCGACGTGGGCAGCGACGACGGCGCCGCGGTGCTGGCGGAGCTACCGCATCGCGAAGCCGACCAAGTCGAAATCGACTCGGCGAGAAGCGATGTCAGCGAGGCCGCGAACCGGATGGGCCGGCATATGCCCAGCGGTGACCTCCGTGAGCTGCTGGTGGAATCGCGGGAGTCACCGCACTGGGAGGAAGTCGTCAGCCGGTGTCTGACCTGTGGAAACTGCACCATGGTGTGCCCCACGTGCTTCTGCACCAGCGTCAATCCGCACGGTTGGCGCGGTGAGCCGGGCACTGCACGACGCGCACCCGGGCACCGTAATTGGGATGCGCGGACCGCTCGGCACGAACTGGGGTCTTGCCGATGCCGCCGGCCGCGACTTGGTCATCGTCGCCGGCGGGGTCGGCCTCGCATCGCTTCGGCCCGTCGTGCTCGGTGCGCTGGCCGACCGCGACCGCTACGGCCGGGTGGCGCTGATCGCCGGCGCCCGCTCGCGCGACGACTTCCTGTTCAGTGAGGAACTTCAGGACTGGGCTCGGGGCGGCTCCATCGAGGTGCACGTCACCGTCGATGTTCCTGTGCAGGGCTGGCCGGGTGAGGTCGGGTTCGTCACCGAGCCGCTGCGCCGGCTGCCGCTGCGCCCTGACGGCACCACGGCCTTCCTTTGCGGGCCCGAGCTGATGATGCGCAATGGGGCGCGGGAGCTGTCGCGAAAGCGCCTGGCCGCCAGCGATATTCGCGTCTCCCTGGAAGGGAACACGCAGTGCGGGATCGGCTGGTGTGGGCACTGTCAGCTAGGTCCGCTGCTGCTGTCTGCGACGGGCCCGTTGTCACCCACGACGTCGCCGAACCGGTGCTGCGAGTCAAGGTGCTCTAGATGAGCCCCCGACGTTGGCGGTATGGAAGTTCGCGTCTTGCGACGGCTGCCAACTGACGTTGCTGGACTGCAAGGACGAGCTGCTCACCATCGCCGGGCAGTGCAGATCGCCACCTTCCTGGAGGCCGCTAGTTCGATCGTTGGTGGGCCCTACGACGTGTCGCTCGTAGAGGGCTCGATCACCACCGCGGCCGACGAGCGCCGCATCAACGACATCCCCGAGCAGTCCGAGGTGTTGGTCACCATCGGTGCATGCGCGACCGCCGGCGGGGTGCAAGCGCTGCGAAACTTCGCCGACGTCGAGGAATTCGCCTCGGTCGTCTACGCCCGGCCCGAATACATCGCCACGTTAGCGACGTCCACAGCGGCGAGTACATCTCCCAGTTGGGCCGAAACACCGCACGCCACATCCGCACCATCATGAGCAAAGAACTCGCATGCCTGACGCAATCGTGGCCCCTTGATCACGAGCCAGTCACCTACGTGAGCTTTCATTGGATCCGTCCTTCCGCTGGCGTATTCAGCGGCGAATATGCATGATTTCGCTCGAGGGGCGGCGCGGCGTCGGTGCCGGGGTCTCCTCGAGCGCCGGCGCTGTGCCAACCCGAATCAAGACCTGCGGGAAGGCTCGGCTACCGGTCAGGTTCTGGATCACGGCGCGACTTTCCGCCAACTCGGTGATATGCGTCAGCGTGCATGTGGCCAGTCCGGCCATCGTGCATTCCAACAGGACGGTGGACAGCGACTGGCCGCAGTTGAGCGCGTCAGCTCGGGTGTCTTCGGGCGTCGACAAGACGAGTACCTTCGCTTCGTCCGCCTGGACATCGGAGCACCGATCCCCGTGTTGCGTGACAGGAAATTCGCGGTTGATATCGACTCGTTCGCGCTCTTCCTCAGACACCAGCGCACTGGGCGGCACGCCCTGATAGGGACGAAAAGGTTCTGTCCACCAATGCAATTCGTCATGGTAATACTGGTCGTACCGTCGAAAGGACTCCGTAAGCCGGGATGCCTCGGCCAATGTCGGCCGCGCGTCGTCAGCCAGAACGTCGAGTGTGGCCTTGCTGTAGTCAATAGTCTGGCGTAACACGGGTTCGAAGGACTCCCAATGGCTGGATGGATGGAATGGGAGCCGATCGGTCCGCCGGCTCAGTATCGCGTCGGCGCGGTCACGCTCGGCGGTGGTGACGTAATCAGCGGGAGTGAAGTTGAGCGAAGCGAGATGGTCGCGGTCACTCGGGTTGGGAAAGGGGTCGACGTTGGTTTTCCATCCCGCGGCGGCCATCGCGATCCGGAAATGATCGAGGGCCGCGCCGCAGCTGATGATCGCCTCCCGGCCCGATCTGTCGGCTGAGCGGACGACTCGTTCGTGGTCGGCGAACAGGTCTACCGCTGCCTCACCCACGACCCACCGCCACGGCTGGCTGTTGTGCAGCGACGGCGCTCGGCACGCCAGCCAGATGGCCTTGGCGATGATCTCGGTGTCGGGGGTCGTTCGAGTCATGGATATGCGCCTCCTGTCGATTTCGACCTTAGCCTGAATCCGTGGATCAGTGATGTCGTGGCGTCGCGGGGCTGATTTCTGCACGATTGGCGCGGTTCACAATGGTGTGGGCAGGAGTGATCCGCTGGCCTGCACCAGCTTTCCACGTGTCTCCGGGGTCGGGCCTGGGATGGCGGGTGGGCAGGGGAGGTGGCGTTCATCCTGCTCGTGGGGTCGCCGGACTGTAGCCGATGATGTTGTCCCACAGGGTTTTCCACCCGATCTGCGATGGCCAGTGCGCGGGCAGGTGCAGCGTCGGCTTGCGGGCGGGCGCGGCGAAGCGGGCGGGCACGTTGACCAGGTCGCGGCGCAGGGTGGCACCGCGGGCGACGGCGTGCTCACCGCCGGCGAGCGTCGCGGCGGCGCGCAGCAGGTTGTGCGCGATCACCGCGCAGGCCAGCCACGCGCAGTTCGCGGCGAACAGCCCAGACGGGATATGCGCCAGTGGCCCGTCGATCAGGTCGGCGAAGGTGGTCTCCACGATCGCGTGTTTGCGGTGGGTAAGGTCGGCCTCGGCGGTGGGCAGGGTGGTGTTGGTGAAGAACGGGTGATAGCGCCACACCGGGAACAACGCGTCGGGGTAGCGGGCGTCCTTGACCCGACGCACCACCAGCCGGGCGGTGACGCGGCCATGGCCCCGCACGCTGAGGGTGTAGCTGGTTTCGGCGACCTCGGCGTCGGAGATCAGCGCCCCGGTGTCGGGGTCTTCCACCGCGCCCGGGTAGCGCACCGGGGTCCACTCGATATCGTCGATGGAATCGATCGCCGTGGTGACCCGGCGGTTGCGGCTCAGGGTCAGCGAGAATTCGACCTGCTCGTCGAGGCAGGCGCCGATCACCTTCTTGGTGCCGAACGCGGAGTCGCCCCGGGCCATGATCGTCGCGTCCGGGTCGATCGCTCGGGCGGTGGTGATCGCCTGCTTGAGCTGGCGGGCGGCGCCGCGCCCGGAGCCGGTCTTGCCGCCGCGCAGCCACGCCTCGGCGATCACCGGCGCCGCGGTCGGCGTGGACAGCGTGGTGATCAACGGGGACAGCCCTTTGCGCAGCAGCGCACGCCCGGCGATCTTGGCGTGCCCGAACGAGGCGCCTTGTTTGTGGTGGCCGTAGACCGGGCGCAGTAGCGAGTCGATGTCCAAAAACATCCGCTCGTCGGTGCCGGGCAGCAGCGGGGTGCGGGCCGCGAGCGCGATCAGATGCGCGCGAGCCACCGCGGCGAGCTGGTTGGCGTGCCCGAAGCTGAACTCGCGCAGCAAGATCCCCACTGTCGAGGGCGCGTACACCTCGTCGAACACCCGGGGCGTGCCGCCGGCGCGCAGCAGCTTCGCATCGTCGATGCTGTCCGCGCCGCACATCATGCCCGCGATGATTGTGGTCAGCTTCCCGGCCGGGTTGACCGCCCCCGACCTCACCCGCGTGCTGGGCAGCTCGACGTGCTCGCCGATCAACCACGAAAGACCGGTCTGCTCAGCCAGTTCCAGCACCGGAACCAAACCCCCGGCCGACACCAGGTTCCGCTCGTCGAACACAACGGACTCGATGCTGAACGTGTGCGATGATTGCATCGGAAATGCCTTCCGAACACGGGTCACTACGACTTCAACCATCGTTATTGTCCCAGAAGGCATTTTCGCTGTTCACACGCCGATCATCGCCGACCGACCATCCACGGATTCAGGCTTAGGGATTGCCACGGTACGTACCAGGGTCATTGGTCCCCGTTGGTCCGCCATTGGGCCCGACGCCTGAGGTCGTCGGACCACTTCGCCTGCAGGTGAGCAGGTTAGAGAATCGACTCATCGGCCGATCTGCGGCACCGCAGGCGTAGGTGCGCCATGTCACCACCTTCCCGCCGTAGGCGGCATGGGGTAAATGCCACCGCGTCACCGGTGAATCTCGGTGACGGAAGCCAGCCGCTTCGTCAAGCGGTGATCCGCGTGCTGTTCGCTACCACGTTGGTGGCTCTCATTGCGGGCGCCATGGCGTGGCTCCTCGGGGCCCACGATGTCGCTGGAATCTTTTGGGCCACAGCAACTTTAGTGGCCATTGTGCCGACAGTGCGGTGGGTGGTCGCCGCACTCAGGCGCGGCCGCGTGGGCGCCGACATCATCGTGGTGCTCGCACTGGTGGGCACGCTGGCCATTCACGAGTATTTGGCGGGCGCGTTGATCGGGGTAATGCTCGCAACGGGGCAGGCGCTTGAAGTCGCCGCCGAGCGTCGCCCGGCCAAGGATCTCCGATCGCTACTGGAGCGTGCCCCACGCGTTGCGCGTCGACGGATTAGACCCTTCCCCGCAACCCGTTTGGCTCGACTCAGCTATCGATATGTCGGGCTGGCGACCTGCGCGATGAGACACTGCTGCGCACCGACAAGGTGCGCGCCGACACCACCGTGGTGGAGGCGGCTGTGGCCTATCCGACCGATTCGGGTCTGCTGGCCAAGGTGATCGGCTCGATGGCGCGCACCGTTCAGCGGATCAAAACCGCCGGCGGCGCCACCCGCACACAGGCGCGGGATCGGCGCCGCTCGGCGGGTCGGCGGGCCCGCTCGATCGCCGCCAAGCTGCGGCTGCGCGGTGAGCAGCAGCGTGATCAGGCCCAGGCCGCGGTGCGCCGTATCACCGGTGAACTGGCCGGGATCGCCGAGACAGCCATGCGCGAAGCCACCGCGGTGATCGGCAACGCCCGTCGTGCGCTACGCGCTGCAACCGGGTGCCGGCGAGGCCGGCTACACCGGGCGATCAACCACCTGGATGCCCTGATGGGGCGCACCAAACGCGTTGTGGCCCAGACTGTGAGCCGGCTGGCAGGGGTGATGCCCGAGTCGGCCACCCGGCTGGTCAGCCTGCACGATGTCGATGCCCGCCCGATCCGAAAAGGACGTCTGGGTAAGCCGGTTGAGTTCGGCTACAAGGCCCAGATCGTCGACAACGCCGACGGGGTCATCCTCGACCACAACGTCGAGATCGGGAACCCCGCGGATGCCCCGCAACTGGCCCCGGCGATCCAACGGATCTCCCGACGTGCTGGACGAACGCCACGCGCGGTCACCACCGACCGCGGTTACGGCGAGGCATCGGTGGAACGCGACCTACACCAGCTGGGGGTGCGCCACGTGGCGATCCCGCGCAAGAGCAAACCAAGTGCTGCCCGGCGTGAGTTCGAACACCGGCGAGCCTTCCGCGACAAGGTCAAGTGGCGAACCGGATCGGACGGCCGGATCAACCATCTCAAACGCAGCTACGGCTGGAACCGCACCGAACTCACCGGCATCCACGGGGCCCGAACATGCTGCGGGCACGGTGTTTTCGCACACAATCTCGTCAAGATCGGCACCCTCGCCGCATGAAACCGACACCCGAACCACAAGCCGCAGCCAACCACCGTCCCCATCCCGGTCGGCGCACCCATCAAGGGTTTTTCAGGTCGAAGTAGCTAACGCGTTCATGTACGCGAAACGTACGCGACCGGGGGGCGTCCGTAGCCGTATCGGAGGCGAACCGCGGACGTGGAGACCCTTTCATGGTCGGGCGAGCAGGGTCAACGGATAGGTGGGACTGGTATTCGCATGGGCCGAGGAGAGTCGGGTCACCACCGGGGTTTCCTGAGCCATTGCGACATGGAGACAACACAAACCGCTTGCCAGGAGTCCTACGGCTCCGGCCCTTGGAACACGATGCGTCACGACCTTGCTCCCGCTGCAGGGTGTTGTTGTGCCGTGAGTTGCACTGCGCGTTGGACTGACACAGTGCAGAGTGCGTCCATCTCACGGGAAACGGTCGAGCGCGTGCGCCGTTCCCTCCAGGCAAGATTGAATTCGCAAAGTTGAATTCGGTCAGTCGCCCTCTGCGGCGCACAACAGTGAGTGCGTGACGCGAGTGCCCTCGAAACGGAATTCGTGCGCGGGACGCCGCAGAGGCTCGATGGTGGTATCCGCGTGCACGATGACTCCGCCACCGGAGGGGATTCCGAGCCCGGTGGCCGCTCCCTCCAGCAAATGAATCGTGCGCGACAGCCGCGCCCACTCGGCTCGCTCGTCGTGCGCGTCGATGACCACGGGGACGAGCTTGAACACATCGAGCAGCTCGGTCGCGGAGGATTCCGGTGTCTCGACGATTCCATAGCGTCCGAGCTGGACCGCGCCGGCTGAAATGCCCACCAGGACCGCCCCTTGGGCGTACCGGCCCAGGATCACATCCTTCATGCCGGTTGTCTCAAACGTGTTCCAGCCGAGACGCACATCGCCGCCCGCGAGGACGATCAACTGGGCACGCTCCAGGAAGGCGCGGTCGTCTGGGCCGAACGACGAATCGATCATGCGACGGTCGGTGATTCCAATCGCGTCCACCGCCGCCTCGAAGATCCCGTAGAACTCCGGACGATCCCCATTGGAGGCACCGATGTAGGCCGCGCTGAGTGGTGTGTCCCGAGCCAATCCATCGAGGGCTGCCTCGAGGAGCAGTCGGTCCTGCCGCTTCCAGAACAGCAGCTGACTGTCCGCCAGCAGATAGAGCGGTTGGAGTTGTGGCGCCGTCTCAGTCACCGCACACGGTCAGACACCAGCCCGCTCCAGTTCATGCACTCGACGTCCGTGGCAATACCCTAGCGGGAGTTTCCGAGATTTGAGGGCGTCGGGACGTGATCGTGCTGGTGGGGACTGGTTTTTGGGTTTCGCGGGTGTATGACCTAAGTGGTGGGGGTGTAGCGGTTGAGGCCGAAGATTTGTGCGAGTTCGCTTTGGGTGGTGGTGGTTTCGGTGAGCATGCGCCGGGCTTTGGGGCGGCCGCCGCTGGAGGGATAGATCAGGACGGTTTCCTCGATGCCGGCGAGGGTGGCGAGGAGTTCACGCACCGAGAGGTGGTGGCCGTGGGCGTCGGCTTCGCGGCGCATGAGGTGGGCGATTTGCAGGGCCAGCACGCAGGTGAAGGTGTGCACGGTGATGGTGTGGTCGGTGTAGTGGTGCATCGGGGAGAAGGACACCTCGTGGGGGTCCTTGAGTTGCCGGAAGCCGAACTCTGCGTCGGACTGTGAGCGGTAGCCGTCGATCACCTCCGCGGCGGTCCAGTCGTCGCGGTCGGTGATCAGGATCCGTTTGCCGAAGATCCGCTGCGTCAACGCGTTTCGGGCGTCGGTGTCGACGGTCCAGGTGAGTCGGTACTGGGCGGGGGTGTGGCCATCGAGCTGCCAGGTGATGATCTGCGCGACCCAGCTGTCGGCGCAGATGTGGGCTATCGCGGATTCGAGTTGGTCGCGGTTGCGGCGGGTGTGTCCGCGGGCGAGGGTGGCGGCGAGTTCGTCGAGTGCGCGCCCGGCGGCGGCCAGGGTTTGCGTCAGGCCGCGCTCCTGGGCTTCGTGCAGGGTCGGCGAGTGGGTGAGGACGACGCGCTGATCGATGCCGTAGACCTGTTTGCGGGTCTGCAGTGCCGTGACGCCGGCGAAACGGTCGCCGGGTACCGGGCGGCGACGGGAGGCGGGGAGATCCAGCAGGTCGGGGTGATCGCTGGGCGGGGTGGATCCGACGTAGTGCAGTCCGGTCGCGGTCAGGTGCGCGAAGTTGTCGGCCGAGTTTTGGCCGGCGTCGAAGACGACGGTGATGGTGGAGGTGTCGGTGCCAAACGCCCGGTAGCGGGCGGTGAGCGTGTCGATCATGGTGGGGAACTGGGTGACGTCGGGTTTGTTGCCGGGGTAGGCGTGCCAGGTCAGCGGGATCCCGCCGTCGCGGGTGATCACCAGACCGAGTCCGATCAGGCGCAGGTCGGTGCGTTTCTGTTTCGCCTTGCCACGTTGGGCGATGGGTGCCTTGGTGTTGGCCGAGGCGATGTAGGTGGCGAAGTTGGTCATGTCCAACGCCAACGCAGTGGTGTCGAGCCCGAACTCGGTGATCATCGCGGTGGTGATCGCCTGCGAAATTTGCTCGAGTTGCTCGGCGCTCACCGCGTGCATGGCATCCCAGAACCGGCGGTGGTCGAGGTCGGTGGCGCGGATCTTGGTGAAGCGGTCCGCGGCGGTCTGCGCCCACCAGTCCGCGATCCGCGCCTTCGAGCACGGCGCGGTGATCCGGTTGCACACCGCGATCGCCAGGTACGTGCCGACCGAGCACGGAGCCCCCGCCACAAAGCCACCGGTGATCTCGTCGATCACCTCGATCACGTTCAGCCGCTGGCACATCGACCACACCGCGGCGAGGTCACCGAACGCCAGATGGCGAGTCCGCTGCGGCATCAGGGCGGTAGACCCGGCATCGAACGCGGCGGCAACGTCGGCCGCCGAACCCAGGTACCGCTCGGAGACCATCTTCGGTTTGCCGTCCACCCGCGCCATTGTGCGCAGGTACCAGTACGTCTTGCCGTTGACCTTCTTCGGATACAGGCTCGACACCCTTTAGGTCATACACTCGCAGAGGTCGAAGATCAACCACCGAAACGGCGTGTCACCAGAGCAAACTCGTAACCGGCACAAAACTGGACACGCCGCCCAGCATCAGATCTCGGAAACTCCCGCTAGGGGATAACCCGGCCGCCGCGGATTCTGGCGGCCGGTTTCGCTCAAGTCCCCGGGGCACCCGCCACCGCGGGAGGCTGCATCTGCATCGGGCGCGCAATGGCCGCGTGCAGCACCTCGTTGGCCACAGGCTTGTGCAGCAGCAGGTAACCGCTCGCCTGCGCTTCCTTGATCCGGCCGGGCGCGGTATCCCCGGTAATGAGCATGCCGGGGATGGAGTCGTTGTACTCGTTGCGCAACCGTTCGATTACTGCGCTGCCGATCTCGTTATCGCGCAAGCGATAGTCGCAGATGATCAGACCCCGGACGCTCCGGTCGGGTCACGACCTTCCGCGGCGTCTCGTCGTAGCTGCCGGCGGTGATGGTCGAGTTACCCCAGCTCTCTAGCAGGCTCTGCATGGCCGTTTGAATCGCACCCGCATCGTCGATGACCAGGATCAAACCCGAGCCCGGCGCTGTGGCGGGTGCCACAGCGGGCCACCTCAACTCGCCGCGCTACCTCATACTGATCGCGCCCGAACGGCACGACAAAGCTCCGCGTCACCCGGTCTGAATCGGGTGTTTCGTCTGTTGCCGCAGCGCCTCGAAGTTCTGCTGGATCAGGGGCGGAGGCCGACGGATCTGCCAAGGGCTAGGTGTGTCGGGAGTCGTCTCGACAGCACCCCGGCAACGGTGTTGAACCGCAATGGAATGCGACGATCTGTACTCCCCGGGGAGTCGGCGGTTGTTCGACTCGCTTATGTTGTGGGCGTGGCAGCTCGCTCCGTGCTGGTTACCCCACTGTCGGGGCCGCTGGCCAAATTTGGGAAAGCAGGGGCGAACGCGCTTGCTCTGTGGGCCGAGCGTTCCGGAGTAAGTCTGGAGGTCATCGACGCTTACCCCTCCGCGGCGTCCGCGATACGGGCCGCCGAGGCTAGCCGGCCCGACGTGGTGTTCGGGCCCTACGGTTCGGGGCCGGCGCTGGCGGCCGCGGCCGCCAGCGAAGGGGTCGTCTGGAACCACGGTGGCGCCACCGCCCGGCTGGCGCGGCCGGCGTATCCGGGTGTCGTCAACGCGGAGTCTCCGGCTTACCGCTATCTCGCCGCGGTGCTCGAAACCCTTGTCGCCGAAGGTCTTGGTGAGGGGTCGGAGGTGCTAATAGTGCAGGTCGACACGGGGTTCGGCCGCGAGGTGGCCGAAGGGGCGGCGGTGGCGGCGCGGCGACTCGGTCTCCTGCGGCGGTCGGTCACTTTTCGGCCAGGCCGGGCGAGAGACGTGCTGGCGCAAGTCCCGGCGGGCGATGTGTTGTTAATCGGCCGGTTCCTTCGACGATGACGTCGCCATCGCGCAGTGCGCCAGCGAATGCCGTTGGCGTGCAGTTGGATTGGTCGCCGCGGGGGTCGGTGAGCTCCGGCACGCCATCGGTGATCTCGTTGAGGGGCTTTACGGACCGTGCCAGTGGTTCGACGACGGGACAGATGATCCCGCGGACGGACCCAACAGCGAGTGGTTCAGCCAGTGTTACCGGGACGCGAACGGTACTGAGCCGCCGTATCCGGCTGCTGCGGCCTTCGCCGCGGGTGTCGTTTGGCAGCGCTGCGTGAAGGAAGCCGGCACTGTTGAATCCTTGCCGGTGCTGGCCGCGTCACAACGACTCGATACCACCACCTTGTTCGGTCGGTTTCGTGTCGACCCGGTCACCGGCGTGCAAACCGGCCATCAGATTCGCGTCGTTCAGTGGCGAGGCGGACAGCGGGTACTGGTTGATCGGGGTGTCGGTAAGGATCGTGTCACCAGCCGCAATCCGATCGCGAACGCCTCGTTGAGGGTGTAGCTTTCGCGCGTGGCTCGGGAGTTGGATCAAGATGAACTGATCGACCGTTGGACGTTGGTGGGCGACGAGCTGAACCTGGTGGCCGGCAAGCGTGGGGCGACGAAGCTCGGCTTCGCCCTGTTGTTGCGCTTCTACACTGAAAGAGGCCGGTTCCCTCGGGGGAGGGGCGAAATCCCGGACGCCGCAGTCGATTACGTGGCTCGTCAGGTAGCGGTAGGTGCGACCGAGATCGCGTTCTACGAATGGTCGGGCCGCACGATCGAGTTCCATCGCGCGCAGATTCGCAAGGCGCTGGGATTTCGTGAGGGCAGCGTCGCCGACGCGGAAGCCCTGGCGGAGTGGCTGGTCACGAACGTCACCCAGTCCGAACGTAGTGGTGAGCGGGTCCGTGAGCAGTTGATGGCCCGCTGCCGCGACGAGCGCATCGAGCCGCCGACGAGTGGCCGGATCGACCGGATCATCCGGTCGGCGTTGAGCCGCGGCGAGGATGTACTGTTCGCGCAGGTCTCGGGGCGGTGTCGGTGGAAGTTCGGTCTCGAATGCTCGCCCTGATCGCCGCCGGTGACGATGACGAGGCGGGCGATCCGTCGGTGTTGGCGTCGATTCGTTCGGATGTGGGCAACGTCAGTTTGAACACGATGCTGACCGAGATCGCGAAGCTTGAGGCGGTCTGGGCGATCGGGCTGCATGTCGACGTGTTTGCCGATGTCACGCCGAAGGTCGTGACCGCCTGGCGCGGCCGAGCTGCTGTCGAGTCGCCGAGCCATCTACGGGACCACCCGACCGACGTGACGTTGACGCTGCTATCGGCGCTGCTCTATTGCCGGGAACGTGAGATCACCGACACCTTGGTCGATCTGCTGTGTTCGACGGTGCATCGGATCGGGGCGCGCGCCGAGGTCCGGGTGACCAATCAGCTGATCAAGGAGTTCAAACGCGTCACGGGCAAGGAGAATCTGCTGTTCCGGCTCGCGGAGGCGACCGGGGACGCCGGTGACAAGCTGGTGCGCGACGCGGTGTATCCGGTTGCGTCGCGAACGGTGCTCGCGGATCTGGTGGCGGAATTCAAGTCGTCGGGGCCGACGTATCAACGAACGGTGAAGGCCACTCTCAAGGCGTCGTACACCAATCACTACCGGGCTGGGATGATCAAGCTGCTCTCGGTGCCGGAGTTCCGCAGCAACAACACGACTCATCGGCCGGTGCTCGACGCGCTGCAGCTGATCGCTCGCTACGCCAATGCTGGAAACCTGCGCTACTACCCGGCCGGTGAGACCGTACCGGTTCACCGCGGCATCGCAGGCGCGTGGGAGGGAAGGCACGCAAAACTATCTCTGCGGAGCACAGGCTGCCGCCGTACTGATCACATTGGCGGTTCTGGCGGTGTGGCCCGGTGGCTGGTGGCTGGACCCGGCTGTGGGGCTTGCGATTTCAGCAGTTGCTGTCTGGGAGGGAATCGAAGCCTGGCGCGGTGAGCAGTGCAACTGTTGAGGGCTATCGGTCCGCGTTCCTCGGTTCTGCTCAGCCAGCACCGGTAATCCGTCGGCTCAGGAACGCAGGAGCAAGGGGTTATCCGATCGTTTCGGCGGTACGAACGCGGTGCCAGCGCACCGACCGCACCTCGGTGGCTACCCTGATGCGCTGCGGCTGGGAAACCGTCACCGCCATCATCAACCGTGGGTCGCTGAGCTGCTCGACGCCCGCCGGCTGCAGACCTTGTACCGGATCGGTGTCGACGAGGTCTGCTACCGCCACCCGCACCGCTATCTGACCATCGTCGGTGATCATGACACCGGCACCGTCGTCGACATCCAGCCCGGACGCAGCGAGCAGTCCTTGGTGAATTTCTATGAAGGCCAACCGGATTCGGTCGTGTCGGGCATCGAGGTGGTCAGCATGGACGTATCGGCGGCCTACCGCGCTGCCACCCGCACCCATGCTCCCCAGGCCACCATCTGTTATGACCCGTTCCACATCATGCAATGGGTCAACCGCGCCTGGACCGGGTCTACGCCGAGGCTGCCACCGGGCCCGGCCGGGCCGCAATGAGCACCCCAGACTGGAAGGCCACCCGCTGGGCGTTGCGCACCGGGGAAAACAAACTCACCGACGACAAACGCGCCCTGGCCAACCAGATCGCACGCACCAACCGCCGCATCGGCCGCGCCTGGACGCTCAAAGAACAGCTGCGCGACGTCTACCGCACCCACCATCCACCCGGCGGCACCCGCCAGTATCTTCGCCGCTGGATCACCGCCGCCAAACGCAGCCGCATCAACGCCTTCGTTCACCTGGCCAAACGGTTCGAGGTCTACTTCGAGGAAGTCATCGCCGCGATCGAACTCGGCATCTCCAACGCCCTGATCGAAGGCATCAACGCCAAGATCCGACTCATCAACGCCCGCGGCTACGGACGCCACTCGGCCCAAACACTCAGCTCAATGATCTATCTCTGCCTCGGCGGACTACAGGTCAAGCTACCCACAACAACCTGAGGCGCGGTTCGATAACGCCTGGTCAGCGGGCTGCTAGCTAACTCAGATACCAACTGCACCTGGTGTTTTGGTACTTCTGGCATACGCTTTCGGTACGGTGCCGGTACGGCTACAGTACGCCTGCGTTGGGGGTACCAGCGGGGTACGGCAGGACACGCGCGCTGAGACGCCGGGTTGTGTCAGCGGTCCCTGGGAGAATGCTGGGCATGAGTGCGGTGTCCGACTTCTTGACCCAGTCATCCTTCTGGTGGGGTGGTCTCGCGGGCGCGCTCGTTACCGGAGTCGTCGCGCCGATCATCACCGCGCGGTCGGTGCGCGCTAGCGACCGGCGTAAGGCCACCCAGGAAGAGCGGATGCACACGCTGAAGGTTGAGCAGGAGGACATGCGGTCTAATCGGCAGATTCTGCGGGAGGCGGCCAACGAGTTCAGTGCGGTCTGCTCTGCTGTCTTCGAGAAGGCCATCGACTCCAAGGGAGTGTTCAACACCGTCATGGACTTCGTGCAGAACATGAACGAGATTCCGGACACGAAGGCGATGGACAAACTGGAGTACGCCGTGGACCTGATGGACGAGACACCGCGGGCTGCGGGGGCTACAGCCGGTCAAACGCCGATCCGTCGAGCCACTCGACGACATCGCCCAGTGGGAGGCGAGGAGTCGCAGGCAGCGGGTCGGCATTAGCCGGTGCCCACCCGATGCGCAGCAGCATCTGCGGGAACCCGCTGACGCCGAAGACATCGGTCTGCACGGCATCTCGTGTTTCAGCGATCTCCAATGGCTCGGTCACCGGGCAGCTCGCCAACCCCTGTGCGGTGGCGGTCAGCAGCACCAGGCTGGTGGCCTCGCCGGCGCGCAGTCTGGCCAGCGGAGTGTCGTCTTTGGTGCCCAGCGCCAGCACGACCGCGTTGTCGTCTGCCGGTTCGGTATCGGGGGGCTGGGGCAGTGCAGCACCGGCGAACAGTCGGCCCGGCAGCGGCGCCGCCGGATCGGAGGGCGGTATGTTGCGTGCCGGCACACCGGCCACCGATGCGTTCTGTCCACTCCACGTGGTCAGCTCGGCGAGATAGTCGTCATCGGTGGCGTGTTGCCAGACCGCTTGCGCGACAATGCGCCGCAGCTTCGGAAGTGAAAGAACTTCGCGCAGCATCACCCCGGTGCTTGCCGCGCGCGTACCCATCACGGTGATGTCGCCGGCCGGCACATACCACGAGCTGTAGTGCCGCCGGTCGGTGCGCCGCCGCGGAATCGCCGCGGCCAGCGTCACATCGAGCTCCGTGGCGGGGTGGCGGTGAACCTTCACGGCGGCAAGATGTTCGGGTTCGGCCGGATTGGGGAACCGGTGGACCTTGGCTTGCCAATCCATAGCAGCCAATGCCACCACGCAGTGATGAAGCGCCGCGCCGCAGCTGAGCATCAGGTCCCGGCGGTCGGGGTCGGTGCTGGGCAGTTGCCGGTCGAGATCGGCGTACAGATGCAAGCTGTTCTCGCCGATCCGCCACCGCCATGGCTGAGAGTTGTGCACCGACGGCGCCCGGGTGGCCATCGACAAGACTGTGCGGATCGTCTCGAGGTCCGGAAAATGAGCGCTCATCAGAATACTGCTTTCTGTTGACACTTCTGGTGTTCCACACTCGCGCCGCGCCGCGGTTACGCCTAGAGGCGAAGGTCCCCGCTTCCCGGGACTTCTGCCGCCGTCACGAAAGCGGCGCCGACCAGCGAACCAGAGTCCCTCCCCGGGAGGGGTTTCGATGCTCAACGCACCGTTCATTTGCTCGGCGCACTGACGCAGGTTGGCTAGGCCACTGCCGTTGACGCCGGCCGAGGGCCCTTCAACCCGTATCAGCGGTGGCCTACCGCCCTTCCGGCGGAATGGCTAGTCCGCGCGCGATGGAAACTGGGTACTGCTTATCTGCTTAAGTGGACCTATGCTGGTCAGGTGACATTTGCAGATGTCGGTCCGGTGGGCGGGGTGGACTATCCGCGGACCTATCAGGAGTTTCGGGGGTGGTTTCCTGACGATGCGTCCTGTGCCGCGTATCTAGCGCGTTTGCGCTGGCCAGATGGCTTTCGATGCCCGGCGTGTGGTGGTGATCGGGGGTGGCAGACCTCGACCCAGCACTGGAAGTGTGTCGGGTGTGGGCGCAAGACCTCGGTGACGGCGGGGACGATTTTTCACCGGACGCGTACGCCGTTGAGCACGTGGTTTGCCGCGATCTGGCTGGTCACCTCGCAGAAGAACGGGGCATCGGCGCAGAATCTGCACGACATGCTGGGGTTGGGGTCCTATGAGACCGCCTGGGCCTGGCTGCACAAGCTGCGCCGGGCGATGGTGCGTCCCGACCGTGAGCTGCTCTCGGGTGTGGTCGAGGTCGACGAGGCGTTTGTCGGCGGCCGCGCGACGGGCCGGCGGGGCGCTTCAACCGACAAGGTGCCCGTCATGATTGCGGTGGAAAACGGTGGAACACAGGTGAATAGGAAACTTCGGCTGGGTCGTGTGCGTCTGGCGGTGGCCGATGCGCCTGGGTCCAGACAGCTCGTCGAGTTCGCCCGAACCACCGTCGCGTCGGGCTCGCTGATCCGCACCGACGGCGCGCGAATGTTCCGCGTCTTGGCCCAGGAGGGCTACACCCACCAGTACGTGTCCGGGTACGGCTCGCCCGAACCGGGGCATGTCACCTTGCCGGGGCCCCACCGGGTGGCCTCGCTGCTCAAACGCTGGAACGCCGGCACCCATCACTACCGCGTGGAACGCGAGCACCTGCAGTATTACCTCGACGAGTTCGCCTTCCGGTTCAATCGGCGCAGGTCACGGGCCCGCGGACTGCTCTTCTACCGGCTGTTGCAGCAGAGCGTCAACACCGATCCCCACCCACTGGCCGACCTCATCGGGGGCACCGCAGTGAACCCCTGTGACGAAGAACTGGACGAAGAAACCAGCTTAGAATCTTTGCCTAGCAACACATTTGGAGAATTCTAGACTGCTAGTCCACTCAAGCAGATAAGCAGTAACTGGGTACAGACAGGAAGGGCGAAGCGATGAGGGCTGACGTCGGAGACTCGTTGGTAGTCAAGGGCGCGACGAACGGGGATCCCGATCAGCGCGGCATCATCACCGAGTGTGCACACGGCCGGCGGCACGCCGCCCTACATGGTTCGCTGGCTCGTACCGGCCACCAGGCACTAGTGTTTCCGGGGGCCGACTCGATCGTCATCACGGCCGCACTGCAGCAGGCGGCCGACGAACGGCCACGGTCACGAGGCGGTCACGGGTTAGACATGCTAGCGTTTTTCGGGCGTCGATAAGGCTCTGACCAGCTGGTTTGTGGAGCCGATGACGGGAATCGGACCCGCGTATTCAGCTTGGGAAGCTATTTCATACCCGATGCGGTCGCCAGGGCTTGCCGCGTAGACGCGGGGCGACGGGTCTGGGCGCGCGGCCCGGTGGCCTGGGAGCGACGGTGAACGGGGCAAGCCCGCTGCTCAACCCGGCCAGCAGCCCAGTAGCCGGCAGGGGAAAGGACCAACAAACTCCTGCCCTGGCCACGGAATTGGGCGGCTGGGGCGGGACAGAGGCTCAGCCGAACAATCACCCACCCCACCCCAGCCACGTTCATTTGTTACCGCGCTATCTGCTCGCTTGGGTACCCGCGGGCTTGCCCGGGCGGGATTGGTTTCTGCTTACCGTTCTCGTGCACAGGAGGCGCTGTGGGCATGTAGATACCACCTTCAGATGGCGGCCTGCCGTTGTAGCACGGGGCCACTAGCCCTGGCCCATAACCAAACTCAGTGTCACCGGGGTACACGTGCTGCACCGGGTGTTGCGTAGGAGGTGGGGCGGGTTGCTCTTTGTACGGCACTGTCAGGTTGGTGAGCCGGGGAGGTGAGGTGGGGCAGGATCGACGATCGTGACCGCTGCAGGCTCGTCGTATAAAGGGTTCCGGTTTCCACCCGAGATCATCAGCCATTGCGTCTGGCTGTACCACCGGTTCCCGTTGAGCTTCCGCGACGTGCAGGAGCTGATGCTCGAACGTGGTGTCGAGGTGTCCTATGAGACGATCCGGGCCTGGTGCGACCGGTTCGGGCAGGAGTACGCGAACCAGCTGCGCCGTCGTGGTCCGCGGCCGGGCACAAATGGCACCTGGATGAGGTGTTCGTCCAGATCAACGGCGCACAGCGGTACCTGTGGCGCGCGGTCGACCCAGCACGGCAACGTGCTCGACGTTCTGGTCCAGTCGCGCCGAAACGCGGTGGCCGCCAAGAAGTTCTTCCGCCGACTGCTCAAGGGCCTGCGGTACGTGCCCAGGGTGATCGTCACTGACAAGCTGGCCAGCTACCAGGTGGCGCACCGCGAGCTCATGGCGTCGGTGCAGCATCGCCGGTCGAAGTAGCTGAACAACCGCGCCGAGAACTCTCACCAGCCGACCCGGCACCGCGAGCGGGCGATGAAACGCTTCAAGTCGATCCGGCACGCGCAACGGTTCCTGTCCGCGTTCAGCGGCATCTCGCCGCACTTTCGGCCGCGTCGGCACCTGCTGTCGGCGGCCGACTACCGACAGGTGATGGCCGACCGCTTCGCGGTCTGGAACGAGATCACCGGGGCGACGACCTCGGCTGCCGCCTGAATCGGCGACTGGGACAGGACGTTTCGTCCAAGCCACGGCTCATCACCCCGAATCATCACATCGGCCAATTAGGTCGGCTCAAGTTGACAATGCCCGTTGGGCAGTGCTGAAGCTACGGCCACGATGAGCAGGACCCACGCCGAGATCCAACGGCTGACCGACCGGATCGGCAACCACGTGGCACTCGCCCAGACCGCCGGCAGCGTGCAGCCCGACCAGATCGACGACTGCGCGCCTGCCTCTACGGCCTGTACGCCTTGCTGCGCCTGCACTTCCTGCAAGAAGAAGAGAACTACTTCACCCTCGCCGACCCCGAGCGACCCGATACCGTTGAAGACGAGCACTCGCCAGGCACGTTGCCGGGCGCACCCAGCTGATACCTGGAGAAGGGTGTACTGAAAGTGGATGAACCGCAATACCAAGAGCTGATGGACCAGCTCAAGTGCATCTCGCGTCACCTCGAAGAGATAAAGCTTGAGAATCGTGAGCGTCGACGCGCCGAGAACGAGTACTGGCGTGAACTGCTGGGCGCCCTCGGTTCAGTGGAGATGGCAATAGGACACTAACCTCACACTAACCTAGATTTTTCGCGAAACTCGGCGTGACACGGGCTTGAGTTGGTGAAAGTGCCTGTCCTGCAGGGAATGATGAGGCTTATCGAGAGTCCATGATTCCGAGCGGGAAGGCACTTTCTAGGTGAAGGGTAGCGCAGCGGTTTGTCGGGTGAAAGTGTCGGCGGACGGCCATGGCGTGGTGTCGCACACCGGGGTGGGCATGTTGCGCGAGGTAGCCGATCTGAGCGGGTTGTCTGGGCAGGTCACAGCCGCGTTGGCGGACACCTACCGGGGGCCGTGGACGCATGCGCCCGGGGATGTGTTCGCCGATCTGGCCGCCGCGGTGGCCGACGGCGCGGACTGCGTCGATGGGGTCGGTCAGTTGTGGGGGGATCGCCAGCACGCGTTCGGGCCGGTGGCCTCGACGACCACACTGTGGCGGTGCGTCGATGAGCGCATCGGCGCCGCCCGGCTGCCGCGGATCCGGGCGGCGCGAGCGCACGCTCGGGAGCGGGCCTGGGCCGCAGGTGCTGCCCCGGCCCGCGATGGCTGGCTGCACATCGATGTCGATGCCACCATCACCGTCGATCATTCCGACAACACGGAGAACGCGGCCGCGACCTGGAAGCACAGCTTCGGCTTTCACTCGCTGCTGATGTTTTTGGATCGCCCCGACATCGCCGCCGGGGAGGCCCTGGCCGGGCTGCTGCGGGCGGGCAACGCCGGCAGTAACACCACCGCCGATCACATCGCCGTGCTGGGCCAGGCACTCGATTCGCTGCCACCGCACTACCGCCCGGGCCCGGATAACCCGCACGCGCCGCAGATCCTGATCCGCTCCGACTCCGCCGGCGCCACCCATGGGTTCGCCGCCGCGTGCCGCCACGCCAGGGTGGGGTTCTCGCTGGGCTGCGCGATCGACGCGCCCATCCGCGACGCGGTCGACACCCTCAACAGCGCCGATGGGTGGTATCCGGCGATGCAGGCCGACGGCGGCATCCGCGACGGCGCCTGGGTGGCCGAGGCCACCGATCTGGTGGACCTGTCGAAATGGCCTGCCGGGACCCGACTGATCCTGCGCAAGGAGCGCCCGCATCCCGGCGCGCAGCTGCGGTTCACCGATGCCGACGGGCACCGGGTCACCGGGTTTCTCACCGACACCGCCAACGGCGTGATCGCGGGCCAGCTTGCCGGCCTGGAGTTGCGCCATCGCCAACACGCCCGGGTGGAGGACCGGATCCGCCAAGCCAAGGCCACCGGGCTAGCCAACCTGCCGTTCAACTCTTTTGACGCCAACGCGGCCTGGCTCGAAATCATCATGGCCGCAACCGATCTGATCGCCTGGACCAAACTCATCGGATTCACCGACAACCCCGACCTGGCGCGCTGCGAGATCGAAACGTTCCGCTACCGGGTCCTGCACATCGCCGCCCGCATCACCCGCAGCGCCCGACAACTTCGGCTGCGCATCGACTCCACCTGGCGCTGGGCGCCGGCGATCGCCACCGCCTGGACCCGGATCCGCACCGCCTTCACCTAACACCTGGTCCTGGCCCTGACCCGACAAGACGAAAGACCCCACCGGCCCTAGGAAAGCCCGCCCCACCGGAGCGACACCGGGCGACCTGTCATACCCGCCCACCACAATCAACCCCACAAGCCAGCCCGCACCGCCTCCGCCCGACCCAGCCAGGCTGCACGAAAAATCGAGGCTAACGCGTTGAGTCCTTTTCTGTGCAAGGGGATTAGGTCAACCCATTCGCCGTCACCACATCCGAGCGAGCAGCCGGGTCGGCTCGCCTCCCGATCAACCAGCACAGGACTTCTACCGTTGATAGATAACGGTCGATTTGGGCGCGCCATGCGCTGGGCCGGACGCGCCCATTAGTCCGAAGTTCCCCCTGGTGTGGTGACGGGTTGGGGTGTTGAGCTGGGGTTTTGCGCTGTGGTGGGGCGGTTGTACTGACTACGCCAGGCCGTGGCGGTGGGAGAGGTCGAGGAGTTCGAAGGCTCGCCGCTGTAGTGGAGTGGGGCTGGTGGGCATGGTGAATGCGGGCATGTCGTCGGCGGGTTGGATCTGGTTGGCGCAGAGGGTGGCCAGGTCGGCGAGCAGGCTGGTGAAGCTGTGTACTGGGGTGTCCTCGGGGGTGCGTTTACGCGCCGCTTTGGTCAGGGCCTGATCGGAGCGTTGGGCCGCGGCGACGGGGTTGGCGCGTTTGGCGGCCGCGGCGGGTTTGTCGTTGTCGACGAACAGGATTGGGGCCAGGGCGGCTTTCATGTGCCAGCTGATGTAGTAGGACAGCATGCGCAAGAACATGTGGGCGCGCACCCGGTCGGCCAGCCGATGCCGGATGGGCCGCACGTCCAGTTCGCTGTTGAGAGTGCGAAAGAACCGCTCGACATCGGCGAGGTTCTTGTAGCGCAGCACGACATCGTCGCGGCCCAGGGTGTGTTCGGGCAGGCTGGTGCGCAGCACGTAGATCCCGTCGAGGGCGGCCTCGGCGGCGATGGCCTCGGTGTTGCGGGTGAAGGTGAAGGATTCGTCGGTGATGGTGAGGGTGAAGTGTTTGGCCATCTTGTAGTGGTTGATCACCTTGCCCACCCGTAGCGCGATCTTGTCTTTGCCGCGCAGCGCGCGTTTGGCGCGGCCGGTGGCGGCGGCGATGGGGGTGAGTTCTTTTTCGGTGGCGGCCAACAGATCCTGGCGTTTGCGGGCCCGCTTCTCGGCCAGGGCGGGGTTGTGGCAGCACACCAGCCGCTCACCGGGAAACTCCGGGGAGCTGATCTCGAACAGGTCCTGGGTATCGAACAGCGACAGCTGCAGCGCGCCCTCCTCGACCAACGCTTTGATCTGCGGGGCGCGCAATGCGCTGATCCAGTCCAGCTGCCCGGGGCGCACCTCGTCGCGGATGCGGGCGTGGGTGAGCATGCCCCGATCCCCGACCAGACACACCCGGGACAGCCCGAACCGGGTTTTGATCTTGGTGATCTGGGCGGCCAGGGTGTTGGGGTCGGCGGTGTTGCCCTCGAACACCTCGATCGCGATCGGGATCCCGGCGGGCGAGCACAGCAGCCCGTAGACGATCTGCAGCCGGCCTTTGACCCCGTCTCGGGGGTGCCCGATCGCCCCCAGTGGGCAGGTGCGGCCCTCGAACGCCGCCGAGGACACGTCGTAGAGCACCAGCGTGCCGTTGACCAAATGCCGGGCAGCCAGGGCGTTTTCGATGACCTCTTTGCGCTCAAGCACCCAGTCCATGGCCGCGTACAGGTCGTCCTCATCACAGCTGGCCACGCCAAGCAGCTGTCCCAGGGAGCTGGTGGCGGTTTCGGCGCGCAGCCCCCGCGCGACCGCCAGCTTGGAGCCGGGCGCGATCACCTGGGCGACTAGCATCGCGGTCACCAGATCGCGTGTGCGCGAGGGCGTGGCATCGATGAGCTCCTCCACACCGAGCCGACGTGCGGTGCCCAGCACCGCCGCGACATGCCCGTGCGGCAGGCTGCGGGTGATCTCAAACGCCTGCGACAAATCCAGTTTCGGCGGCAGCCCCTTGAGCGTCTGCGCCAGCGCATCGACCTTGGGCTCGGGCCAGTGCGACAGGTTGGCCAGGGTGCGGTTCTTCACCTTCCCGCCTTGGCGGTAGCTTTCCCGCAGCAGGATGGCCGGCGGCGACCCCCGATTCGGAATCCGCGCCACATACATGTCTACTTTGTAGCACACTTGCCAACGGTAGACCGGGTACATCACCGTATGACACGCCGCGTAGTTAAGGACTATACATGTCTACGAACCAAAGCTGCTTCTGAGCGCGAAATGCCCGCTCATCAATACAAACGAGAGTTCAGACCCGCCCTACAAGGGGGAACTTCGGATTAGTCGGCCATCGACGACGAACATTGTGAAGGAGCACGAATTGTCCGGTCCCAGAACTGATCACGGCATCTTGGTCGGTGTCGACGGATCGCCTGCATCGGCTGCCGCGGTCCGTTGGGCCGCGCGCGAGGCAGCCATGCGCAGTACGGCGCCCACCGTCGTACACGTGTGCGTTGAACCCGTGATGAGCCTGGCCCAGATGCTTAGGCACCATTTTGGGCACCGCAGGTGGCGGCGGGCGTACGCAACCGCAGAGCCGACTATGACCGTTGGCGCGCCGTGTCAGACACATTCGCAACTGCGATGCGCGAGGCTCGCGGGCGCGATGTCGGCTTGAATCGCTCGACCGACCACAGGATCGAGCTATAGCTTGGTGGCGAGCATGGTGACGGTTCGTGTGATCCCGGCGAGCAGCCGATGGCCTCACGTGAGGATCATCCGCGGCCGAGTTGGATGGCTTTCACCACGAGCAGCACTGCGCCGACGATGAGGTAGCCACGTAGGGCGAGCATGCCGAGTCGGGTGCCGGCCGACCATGTGACCGACTGCAGCAGCGTCAACGGAGGCATCCGCCAGCTGGTGCGGTCGACTCTAGCGACCGCGTGTGAGAGTGGTTCGGGGCCGGTGGATTTGGGTTGCCGATTCGCCAACCATCGCAGGGTCAGGATCGCGGCGGCGGCGAGCACCACCATAAGGAGGGCGAGGTAGCCGGTGACCGCGACGACGTCGATATCGGGAAACAGGGTCGTGGCCATGAGGATCCCCGACAGCAACAGCAGCACGCCGACGATGAGGCCGGCGACGTCTCGAACAATCAGATACCGGGAAGCGCGCGCGCCATGCCTGAATGCACACCGGCCCGGGTGTCGAAAAGACAAGCGGCGGAAAGACTTTCTCACATGACCCTCCCATTGCTGGGCCCGATAGGCAGATCGCTCGCCACCAGCAGGTGTTGCTGGGTAACGTCAGTCGGGCAGGCGACGGTTGAGCAGCAGTCCCGCGAGTAGGGCTGCGGCCATGACGACTGTCCCGAGGCGGATCCAGCTGGCGCTGGCGTCGCCGTGGACGGTTTCGTAGCCGATCTGTTGCTGCAGGGTGGTGTAGGCGTCTTCGAGTTGACCGAGGGTGCCGGCGCGGAAGGCCTGTCCGCCGGAGAGGTCGGCGATCCTTTTGAGGGATTCGTCATCGACGGGTACGGGGACGGGCTGGCCGTCGATATCCACGGTGCCGTAGAGGGTTCCGAATGAGATCGTCGAGATTCTCACGCCCTGTTCTTTGGCGGCGCGGGCAGCGGTGAAGGCCCCTCGGGGCTGGTCCGGGTCGGATGGCACCGTTTCCTTACCGTCGGATTCCAGCACGATGCTCGCCGGCGGTGGGCCGTCGCCGCCGCCCATCACCGCCCCCAGCGTGGCGATGGCTTGCAGCGCGGTGAAGATGCCTTCACCGGTAGCGGTGCGCGGTTCGGGCCGCAGGGTGTCGATCGCACGGCTGACCGCCCCGTGGTCGGTGGTTGGCGACACCAACAGCACGGCGCTGGAGGAGAACTTGACCAGACCGAGGTTGATGCCGGGGGTGAGCTTGTCGGCGAAGTGTTTGCCTGCGGCCCTGGCCGCCTCGATGCGGCTGGGGGCGACGTCGGTGGCGACCATCGATTCGGACACGTCGATCACGAGCATCACCACGGCACGGTTACGCGGAACGCGGACATTGTGGGTGGGCCCGGCCATCGCGGTGGTCAGCAGTGCCAGCGCGGCCAGCAGCAATATTGCGGGCAGGTGACGCCACCGGGTCGGGCGTTGCGGTGCGACGCTTTCCAGCAGCTCCATATTGGCGAACCGCAGCACCCGGCGCCGCCGGGCCCGGACGGCGAGTACATAGAGCGCCACCATGGCGGCGATCACCAGCGCGTAGAGGAAGAACCACGCGTTGGCGAACCCCGACAAGGTCAGCGGGCCCAGCAGTGGCACGTTCATGACACCGGAATCGGTTGCGGTGTGGACATTCTCGTGGCGGGTTGGCTGCGCCGTGGATGCGCGCGTGCGGGTGGTGGTACGGCGGCCCGGGCGACCACGACTCCGACGATCGGCATCACCTCCGTGTCGGTCACGACGTAGACGCTGTGCTTTCCCCGCCAGCGCGGGAAGACCATGCCGGCTAGTTTGAGCTTGCCGAGATGCTGACTGACGGCGGGGACACTGTCGCCGGTCGCGGCCGCCAGGGTCCCGACGTCGCGCTCACCGCGCGCGAGCTCCCACAGCAGGTGCAACCGGACAGTCGATGACAGCAGGCCGAATGCGGTGGCAGTGTCTTGCCACGCGGAGGCCGGCGCGGGTTCGATGGTCGGCGCGGCGGCGGGGTTCTCGGGCACGAACGTCCTCTCGGTGTTGTCTGCCAGATTGCCGAATTACCAACAGTTGTGCAACCGTTTAACTGTAGTGTGGGTTGTCTACTGCTCCCGGCCACCGTCTAGGTACGGGCCGACACCGGTTCACGTTCGGGTCGGAGGGTGTAGTGGTGCTTGCAGCCCAGGTGCCCCATCTGAGCGCGACCGACCATCACCGGCCGTGTCCATCGCCGACGCGATTGAACGAGTCCCACCGACGCAAAACCCGCGCTAACGGCCACACCACGCGGCACCAGCTCGCCGGCCATTAACCTGCCTCCCCGGCAAGGAAACTCGGTGCCGAACGGGACCGCGACACCTGGAGGATGCTGCCGCTGGCCCATGCGCGAGTCCGTCAGCTCGAGTCCGTCAGATGGCACCCCAGCCACCCTGCTCGGCATGAACGCGCTGCGAACATACAAGGACAACGCCCAATAGCGGTCTCGCATCGAGGTTGGCCCGCCGGGTATTGGCGCACTCCTTCCTCTAACGGCGTCGCCACCGCGCGATACCAAGTACTGCCAACACCACAAGGCACAGCACCAGCATGATCACGCCCCCCGTGACGGCCGCATGGTGGCTATACACGGGCAGCGTCAACCCTACGGCGGCCTTGTGGTTCAACTCGGCAGCCGACGGTTGATCACCAATGCCGCGACCGCGGCAATGGTGGCGGCGATGACGGCCAGACGCAACCAGGCCGCCGCAGCCGGGCCCGGCACATTCTGATAACCGACTTGCTGCTGCACCGCGGCGTAACTGCGGCTCAGCTCGTCGATGTTGGTTGCGACATAAGACTGCCCACCCGACAGCTGAGCGATCTGTTTGAGCATGCTGGCATCCACTGGCACCGGCACCCGCTGATCGTTGACCGCGACAAAGCCGGCCTCGGTGCCGAACGCGATGGTCGAAACGGGCACACCCTGGTCTTTGGCGGCCCGGGCCGCGGTATAGGCGCCGCGAAGGTTGTTCGGATTACCCGGCTTGTTTTCTTTGCCGTCGGACAACACCACGATCCGCGCCGGTGGCGGAGTCGTGGCGCCGGCGCTGAGCACCGTGGCGATAGTTTGCACCGACTGCAATGCCGCGAAGATGGCATCACCGATCGCGGTCTGGTTGTCGGGCTTGAGGTTATCCAACGCGCCGATCGTGGCCTCGTGCTGCGGTGTCGGCGACACCAGCACGTTCGCGTTACCGGCGAACGAGATGAGACCCAGATTGACACCCGGCGTGAGCTGCTGGGCGAACTGTTTGGCGGCTTGTTTTGCAGCGTCGAGCCGGCTTGGTGCCACATCGGTGGCACGCATGGACTGCGACACATCAATGGCCAGCATGATCACCGCCCGGTTACGCGGTATATGCGTCTCGCGACTGGGCCCGGCCATCGCCACCGTCAACAGCAGCAACGCAACCACCGACACCACGATCGGCAGATGCCGCAACCGGTGGGCCCGGCGCGGAACAACAACGGGCGCCAGATCCGGGTCGGTGAACCGCCGCAACCGCCGACCACGGCGCATGTGGACGAGAACGTAGAGCGCCACCAGTCCAACCGGCACCAACACGAACACGAACAACCGCGGGCTCTGGAACCCCGACAGCGACAATTCACCCAGCCCCGGCACTCTCAACGCCCACGCCCATCGGCCTCAACCAAACAACGACAGGCCACAAATTTGGCCTGAGCCACCGCACCCGCCAACATCGCCGACAGGCCTTCGGCAGCGCCACGCATCCACCGGTCTGTACTTCCGCTCTGCCGGGGCCGAGTACTGCCACGCATGTTCACGGTCACAACAACGACGGTAACTCAATCAAACAGTTGCACAAGTTTGTGAAGGCACCCGGGTTTTCATGCGCCATCACACCCCTCTTGATGCCCTAACGAGGCGAGCGGAGTAGAGCTTAGCGCCACATATGTTCGACCCGCTATCGTTGTCGCGACTGCCCTTGGCGTCGTCATCGCGTTAATGACGGGCACCACGGAGCGCACGCGGACTGTAAATCCCTTGACGGGCTGGGCTGCTAGGCCCTTCCCGACTGTCTGGACCGTGGTCGTCGCAGCGGTGGGGTTCTTAGCGCTTACCGCTTATCCACCGTCAATGACTGGGGATCGGCCGGATCCGCCGGGTTGCTGCCGGACGGGTTCGGCGACGAAATCTGTTGTTACACAAGGTAAGATAAGCAACTACTGGCATCGCCGCGAGCGGCATTTTGGTAATCCGTTGGTCGCGAGTTCGAGCCCGGCCCGCCCCACGTCGGAGACGCCCGGAAAATCCTCCACGCCCCTCCACACGCCCAGTAAGCCAACCGCCGAACTCGTTGCGTCAACATAGGAGCATCTCCTATCAAGGCCGGTGCCGAACCCCTGCATCTGCACCTCGTTGTGGCCGACTTCACCCGGCTTACCGAGGTGGCGGACCTGGGCCGCCAGATCATCGAGGAATGGCCCGGACTGGATCTGCTGATCAACACATGCGGCCGTCGCCGGATCGGAGCGCCACACCTACACCGAGGACGGGCACGAGATGACATTTCAGGTCAACTATCCCGCGCCGTACATGTTGACCACCGCGCTGACAGACCACAATGCGAAGGTGCAGGGCCGGGCGATCAACGTGTCCTCGTCCCTGCACCGCGGCGGAAAAGTGGGCTGGACCGACCTGGCGTGGGCACGCCACTACTCGCCGCTCGCGGTCTACGCACAGTCCAAACTCGCGCTCACCATGTTCACCCGGTGATTTGCGGAAGCCAACTCCGGCCACCTCAGCGCACTCAGCGTGCACCCCGGCGTGATCGCCACCAAGCTTCTGCGCGTCTACGACCACCGTGGGACGGCCCGCCACGGAGGCCGCCGCGATCCTGGCCCGACTTCCGAAGTTGGTGGGCACGCGAATCGGGAAATTTGTGGTTTGACCTGCGCAGACGCGGGATGAGCGGGTTTGGGTCGTGTTACTACACGACCGGGTGCTCGTGGAGCGGGGTTGTCAGTCGGCGGCAGCGTCGTTGCCGGGTGTGAAGTCGAGGTAGCGGGGCGGTTCGGGCAGGTCGAGGGCGGCGAGGATGGTCTTGTGCCCGCTGGTGGGGGCGGATCGTTGGGCGACGCGGCCGTCGGCGGTGGCGAGGGTGACCAGGTGCATGCGGTCGAGTTCGTGACGCAGGTTGCGCCAGGTGTCGCCGGCGCGAGTTTCCGCGACGCGGATGAGAAGCAGTGCCAGCCAACACAATTGGACGTGAGCGCGGATGCGGTCCTCGCGGTGGTGGTAGACCGGGCGCAGCCCGAGGCTGGTTTTGCAGTCGCGCCAGCCGCGCTCGACGGCGATGAGCTGCTTGTAGGCGGCGGCCAGGTCCTCGGCGGTCAGCGTTGGGTCGGAGGTGCGCAGCAGCCACTTGCCGTCGTAGTGGGCTTCGCGTGCGGCGGCGGCGCGATCGATGCGTAGCAGCCCGGCCTTGGTGCGCCGCAACAGCCTGCGCAGCCCGGGCTTGCCCTTCAGGGAGCCGACCAGCTCGTCGCGGCGGCGGTCGGGCCAGGCGTCGGAGCCCTCGATCAGGCCCTCGAGGTGCTCGATGAGGTGTTGGCGCACTCCGGCGTCGCGGTCGGCGGCGTCCGGGTTGTGGCACACCACGAATCGTTCCGCGCGCGCCCCGTCGGCGTTGCCGCCGCCGGGTGCCACCCGAATCTCCTTGACCCGCAGGTTGTCGGCGACGGTGTGGTAGCGGCCGGGGCGGGCCAGCGCGGCGGCGGCCTCGGCGTTGGTGTGGCGCAGCTTCTCGGCGTGGATGTAGTGCCCGCCACCACGGGTGAGGTAGGCGCGGTTGGCGGCGGAGGCGAACCCGGCGTCGGCCACCCACACCAGCCGGTGCAGGTTCCACGACCCGAGGTCGTCCTTGACCGTGCGGATAATCCGCTGGTCGCTCTCGCTGCCGGGAAAGGTCCAGCAGCGCACCGGGATTCCGTCGCGGGTGACCGCCATCGCGATCACCACCTGGGGCAGGTCGTCGCGATGGTCCTTGGACTTGCCGAACCGGCGAGCCCCGTACTCGACCGGCTTGCCGGCGCCGTCGTCGACCTCGGGTTCGGGCTGCAGGTCGGCCAGCTCGTCGGCGCCGTCGACCTCCCAGTAGGTGGAGGTGGTGTCGACAAAGACGACATCGACATCGAGGTTCAACAGGTGCGCCACCGAGTCGAAGATCCGCGCGGCGATCTCGCCCAACGCGTCCAGCAGGAAATCCATTGCCGCGTAAGCGGAGTCGTCGCTGAATCCAGGACAGTCGGCGATCGCGACCCGCTCGGCCACCCACCGTGTGGCGGCCAGCTTGCTGCCCGGCGCCAGCGCCCGCTGCGCCACCAGCGCGAACAGCACCCGCTCGGCCGCGCCACCGTCGATCCGCCGACCCGCCGCGACCCGGTGCAGGGCCGCGCCGACGCCGAGCCGCTCCCACAACTGGTCCAGCACCCACGCCCCGCCGAAGCGCCGCGAGTCCAGCACCTCGACCTCGCCGGCGTGCGCGGCCGCGATCGCCTGCTCCGGGTCCAAGAACCGCGAGATCGAGGACACCAGCCGGGCAAGCCCGTCGCGGTCAACGGCCTCGGCGCGGCCGAAGTTGTGGATCACCTTCGCCTGCGGCACCCCGGTGACCGGGTGGCGTTCGCTGTGCGCCAGCTGCAGATACGACACCGTCGACCCGTCGCGGTTGCGCCGCTTCGTCTCCCGCAGGTACACACCTACACCGCTATCACATATCCACTGGTGAAATCCAGCGACACGCCCGAACTCGTGTGCCTACAGGAATTCGCCGTTCGTGCGGTCCTCCAAAGCTCCTACCAGCGCATTCGCCCCGCGCGACCCCGAAATATGCCTACCAACTCCGGAAGTCGGGCCTGGGTG
>CAVYPI010000124.1:0-31999 GCA_963770125.1 uncultured Actinomycetota bacterium
TCTGTTCACCACTGCGATTCGTCTTGGATACGTGACAGTCGACAGGTCGGACACTCGCTCAGTGTATGACCCAGAATCGGGGCCAAGGACCGAATCGCGGCGGCGCTGTCGACCAATACTGACGCCCAAGCAGGTCGCGAGCCGCACTTGTTTATCGTGACGCTGAGGTGGGTCCGGTGATCGCCGCGTTTTCTGCGCTGGCTAGAGGTGACAGCGATCAACGAGGCTGCTGAGCTCCGTTGACATCCGGTTGGGAAGCTGCAGCGGAACAAAATGCGTCGCGGGGAGTTCGACGTATCGACTCCGTGGTGTCTGCGCGCTGGCCGCCCGCATTCGTTCGGCCGATGTGATCGAGTCCCACGTCCCGGCGATATAAGTGACTGGCATGTCGATAGTGCTCAGGTCCATCGGGGGGTGGTCGCCGACCGCGCGGGCGAGGCGGGAGTACCAGGGCCAATCGTGATCCGCGAATCGGCGCAGTACTCGGAGAAGAGTCTGTCCGTGAATGACGTCGAGGCCGAACGTCGCCACTCCCCGTGTGTCAAACCCATGCTCGGGCGAACCGGGCAATCCGTCGCCCAGCCGATTGAGGACTGGCCCGAGGTAACGCATCAGATGTGATCCCACCCGTCCCGCCCGCGGGCGCAGGAAACGTGGAAGGGGGTGAAGCAAGGCTTCGAAGGTTCCTCCCGGGACGCCGCCGACGGCGAGCACGCCGGCGATCCGCCGTTGATCGCGCAGTGCAGCCTCAAAGGCGATGTTGACGCCGGCCGACCAGCCGATGACCACGGCTCGATCGATGCCGTAGGAGTCCATCACCGCGAAGAGATCGTCGGTGTGGTCGGAGATGGTGATCCGCGACTCGTCGGAGGGGCGATCCGACCCGCCGAGACCACGATGGTCCCACGTCACAATTCGATAGGTTTCGGTCTGCCGGTTGATATCCGGCCAGGCATCGTGAGGCGTGCCAAGCCCGTTGGAGATCACCACGGGAACCCCGTGGCCTTCATTGCTCCACGACCGCAGACGGGTGCCGTCAACGGATGTGACCGATCGGTACCCCAACGCTTGCCCTGCCTGCCGGTGTCTTAACTATCTCGTCGATGGTAGATCGGCTGGGACACCGGCCGTCCGCGGAGGACCGTTACCCGCGACGGGTCGGTCGCAGCCCTGATCACCAAGGCCACTGGGCGGCGCTCTGCATTTCGGTGAGCGCGATCATCCGCTCGCCCTGCAGGGCGGCGGGGCTCACGGCGACTTCACGTGGGGCGTGCTCGACGCCCACCTCGAAGACGGCCGCCTCGGCCCCATGGTCCCAGGCGGCGGCCTGGTGGTTTCACGGGCTGATGCCGAACGGTTCGCCACCGAGGCCCGCGACGCCAGGGTGGTTGACGTCGACGCCGATCACTTACTCCATATTGATCAGCCCTCCGGCGATCAGCGTCGTTGAGCGATTCGTGGGCGCGGGCGTCGACTGAGCACAGCAGATGGACGCCGGCCGGCGGGTTCCACGTTTCCATGTGGGCGAGACCTCAGCGGCATACTGTCTGAGCCAGCAGGGGATTCCTTCTCCCATCCGAACCGAAGGAGGCCCATGATGTCGTCAGACGCGCCCGCGCGCTCGACTTCGCGTTCAATCCAAGATCTGATTGGGATCGCTGAGAATGTCACCTTGTCGGCCGATCCGGCCGCCCTATCTCGTGAGCTGCTGGTTGCCGCGGGGATGACGCTGAGAAATCCGGCCGGGATCATCGCCGCCAACACGCGTCTGCTCTGGGGTTATGCGGGGGCGTTTCGAGCTGCCGGCGAACGCGCGATCGGCCGTGACAATCCCGGTCCCATCGCGATCGCCCGTGGCGACAAACGATTCGCCGATCCGGCCTATCAGGAGAATCCGGCGTACTTCTTGCTGGCTCAGCAGTATTTGTTGTTCAGCCGGCTTGTCGACGAACTCCTCGACACCGCCGGAGTGAGCGGAACGCGGGAAGCAAAGGCGCGCTTTGCCGCCAAGTTTCTTGTCGATGCGCTGGCCCCGACGAACACCTTTGCCGGCAACCCCGCGGCTCTCCGCAAGGCGTTCGACACGGGCGGCAAGAGCATCGGCAGGGGCCTCAACAACTGGGTGCATGATCTTCGCCACAACGGTGGATGGCCGTCGCAAGTCGACAGCTCCGGATTCGAGGTGGGCGTCAACATGGCTGCCACGCCGGGAAGCGTGGTCTACCGCAGCGACCTCATCGAGTTAATCCAATACTCGCCACAGACTCCGGAGACGTACGCGGTTCCGTTGCTGTTTTGCCCGCCGTGGATCAACAAGTTTTACATCATGGATCTGGCGCCGGGCAAAAGTCTTATCGAGTGGGCCGTTCAACACGGACACACATGTTTTGCGATCAGTTATCGCAATCCGGATAAGTCGATGAGCGAGCTCGGATTCCGCGACTACCTGTTCCAAGGACCGCTGGACGCCGTGCGAGTCGTTCGGGACATCACTGGTGCACCTGCGGTTAACACGGTGTCGGTGTGCCTGGGTGGAACGCTCACCGCACTGGGGCTGGCTTACAACGCGGCACGAGGTGATGAGTCCATCAAGTCCGCGACATTCCTCAATACGCATACCGATTTCACCGAACCCGGCCTGCTCGGCACGTTCACCGATGAGGCAACCGTCGCGGGACTTGAGAAGCAGATGCGGAAGACGGGTTTCCTGGACTCGGCGACTATGGCACGGACCTTTAGTGCGTTGCGGTCAAACGACCTGATCTTCCAATACGTATCGAACAATTGGCTGCAAGGAAACAAACCACCGTCGTTTGACCTGCTGGCCTGGAACGAAGACTCGACGCGTATGCCGGCCCGGATGCATTCGGAGTACTTGCGCTCGTGCTATCTGCGCAACGAATTTGCCCGAGGTGAATTCGAAATCGACGGCAATCGTCTCGACCCGGGCCTCGTCGACATCGACACTTACGTGTTGGCGGCTGTGGACGACCACATAGTCCCGTGGACATCGGGCTACAAGACCACACAGCTTCTCGGTGGCAAGAGCAGGTTTGTCCTGAGTTCATCCGGCCACATAGCCGGTATCGTCAATCCTCCCAACCCCAAGGCCAAGCACTGGGTAAACGACGATCTTCCCGCCGACCCGCATGAATGGAAAGCGAACGCAGACTTAGTGAATGCCACCTGGTGGCAGGACTGGACGGCGTGGATCGCCGAACGGGGCGGCGAAATGAATCCCGCGCCCGATCACGAGGGCAGCGACGACTATCCGCCTGTCGAGAAAGCCCCCGGTAGTTACGTCCGGGCCACTGCATGACCCACTTGCCGGAGACCGTCGACTCGGACACATTCGTGCTTTCTGTTAGCGGTCTACGCATTGCGGCCCGGATCACCGGATCGGGTGATCCGGTGTTGTTGCTCAACGGCATGTCGCGCCCGATGGAGAGCTGGACGTTTTTCGCCGGCGCGCTTCGCGACAGGACTGTCATTGCATTTGACGGCCCCGGGGTCGGCGCGAGCGAAACCCCGGTGATTCCGTACTCGATGCCCATGTTGTCGGATATCGCTGCACGGGTCCTCGATGCGGTCGGCATCGAGAAAGCGGATGTCGTCGGATACTCCCACGGCGGCGCGGTCGCCCAGCAGTTCGCGGTCGACCATCCCACCCGCGTGAACCGACTCGTGCTGCTTGCGACTGCCTGTGGAGTCGGCGCAGTTCCAGGGCACGCCCGCGATGTCACCCAAATGTTGCTGACGCCGAATCGCGAAACGCGGTGGCCGCGACCGGATCCCATGGGCCTGCTCTGGCAGCTCGCTGCCATCTCGACGTGGTCCAGCATCCCGGTTCTCGGCTGCATCGATGCACCCACCCTCGTGGTCTGCGGCGATTACGACAGGGCCGTCGTGCCTGCGAACAGTCGGCTACTTGCGGCGCGCATCCGCGACGCCCGCCTTGTCACGATCGAGGCCGGACACGATCTGCAAAAGCCCGGCCCGGCGGCCATTGTGGGCCACCTTGTGAAGCAGTTTCTCGATTCGAAAACTTCGACGCCGCAACCAGAATGAGGGTGGTTATCCAAAGGCAACGGCCGCAGTATCGGCCCCCGACACGTCGATCGACTCGGGAACCGCGGCCGACTCGCCGGTCGGCGTCGCCTGGTCGTCGGGCGCGATGACGGCGGGATCGACCCGGAGAACCGCGTATCCCGCAACGGCGCCGGCACCGAAGCCAGGGGCGAAAACCCGGATTGGCCTGGTGATCACCTTGTCGCGGACAGCGTCGTGGATTGCCAGCGGAATGCTCGCCGAGGAGGCGTTCCCCACCCGTTCGATGTTGAAATACAGCTGATCCGGGGAGAGGCCGGCGCCCTTCGCCAGGTCGATAACCATCGTCTTGTTCGCCTGATGCGGGATGATCAGTTCGATGCTGTCCAGAAGCGAATTCGCGACTCCATCCGGGTCCGGCAGGGCCCGGATGTCGTCGAGCATCTGCACTAGGTAGCGCCCGGCGAGCGCCTTCACCTCGGGGCCGAAGACGGTGATGTTGTTGGCGAACGCGGGGTTAGGCCACAAGATCGAGTTGACCTGGCTTGTCGGACCGCTGGCATAGGTCTGCATGTACTCGATATCCGGCGGCGACCCCTCGGGGGCGGGGCCGATGACAATGGCGGCCGCGCCGTCGCCGAAGATCATCCGGGAGGGCCGGACGTTCCCGATCTTGTTGGAGAACTTTTCCGCGCACACCACGAGCACCGGCCGCCGAACCAGCTGGAGAATTCTCGTCGCCTCGGCCAGTCCGTAGCTGAGGCCCGCGCACGCGGCGATGAGGTCGAACGAGCAGTGCGTCTGCTGGATGCCCAACTGGCCGGAGAGCCAGGAAGCGACCGACGGTATCAGCCGATCGCTGGTGCAGGTGCACACCAGAACCGCCCCGATCTGGTCTGGACCCACTTGAGCGTGAGCCAGCGCCGACCGGGCGGCCCGCAACGAGAGGTCCTCGAGGCTGTCGAAGGTATAACGACGCTGCTCGATGCCGGTCTTGGCACTGATCTCGTCCGCTGACATGGGGGACCAGTTGTAGGCGCTGTTACGGATGAGATCGTCGTTGGTGCACACAACTTCGCCGTGAACTGCCGAGATGGCCTCGATGCGAGGTTGCACCGCCAAGTCGGCGCGCACGTTCAGGGCAGGGTAGGGGCGAATGGGGGCGGAAACCTCGGGGGCGGCCGGAACAGCGTGCTTCGGGGCGTGCCCTGAGGCGACCCGGGACAAAAACAGGTGGACGTCAAGATCACGCGGATGAAACACCACCACGTAGTCGTCGTCTCGCAATTCTGAAACCGCGGTCAGGGCGGCGTCGCTACGAGACCACGGATACTGATTGTGCAGGACCATCGACCAGCGGCGTAGCGCCTCCAGCTCGGCCACATCCTCGTTGCAGTCGATGATCTCGTGGTAGCTGTACCGGCGGAAGTCAGGGTCATATCGGTTCAGCCGCAGCGTTTGATTGCCGGGGTCAGACAGCAATTCGGTAACAGTGGGTACGACGGCTGAGAGCTTGGTCGCGTGGTTCCTGCGATGGCCGAACACGTCGAAGAGGATTTCAAAGATGCTGTCCTCGACCTCGGCGTCCCACTGCGCCGCAAGACCCGGATAGGCGGACTGCACCGCGGTCACCTTTGTTTCGCGATCTTCCCACGGCGTCTGGATGGGTATGAAGATGTCGTCGCGGCTACGCGGCACGTCGGCCCAGCGGGTTGGCCGGACGTCGTACATCGTTATTTTGAAGCGATTGGCCCAGAACAGGTTCAGCGCCATGTCTCGCATCAGCTCGAACTTGGTTTGGTATGCGCCGGTTTTGATCCGATCGAGGATGTCGGTCCCGGTTGGCGCTTTGGAATCGAAGTCCCGCCGAATGACGGCATCGAGCTGCTCGATGCTTTCGAAGGTGGAGAAGTCGAGATCGGGAAAGCAATTGGCCGGAAAGACGATCTTGCCGTGCTTGTTCAGTTCAAAAGACTGCATTACCGATCACCTTTTCGATGAGTCGTTTGCGAGTTGGAAGTAACGCTGGGCGTGTGCGGGCGAACCGAAACATCACATGTCCAGGCCGCCGTTGACTCCCCAAACCTGTCCGGTGATGTACCCCGAGGCGTCCGCGGCCAGGAAGTGCACCACTCGTGCGATCTCCTCCGGTTGGGCCAGCCGGCCCATCGGGAATGCTGCCCTTGATGCGGTCTAGGACCTTCTCGGGTATCGACTCGATCATCTCGGTCGCCACGTAACCGGGTGTGATCGCGTTGACCGTGACGCCGATGCTGTTTTCGGTCAACATGCCGGCGCGTCCCTTATGGAAACACGCCTCGCGCGCGAGTGTCTTCGTCAGGCCGAATAGCCCGGCCTTGGAAGCCGCATAATTCGCCTGACCGATGGCGCCCATCTCACCGATCACCGAGGAGACCATCACGATGCGGCCGCTGCCGCGCTCGAGCATGTGCGCCAATGCTGCCTGGGCAAGAAAGAATGCCCCGGACAGGTTGACGGCGATGACCTTGTTCCATTCGTCTTCGGTCATCTTGGCCACTGTCTTGTCGATCGTGATGCCGGCGTTGTTGATCAGGATGTCGAGGCGGCCGTGGAGGTCGATGACCTCTTGGATGGTTCGCTTACAGTCATCCCCGCACCCGACATCGCCCTGATGGACGCTGACCTCGGCGCCGTCACTGGCCGCCGACAATTCGGCGAGGAACTTCTGTGCCTGTTCGGTGTTCCTGCCGTACCCTGCGGCGACGGTTGCGCCCTGATTCGCCAGGCTCTTGCTGATCGCCGCGCCGATTCCGCGGGTACCACCTGTCACGAACGCGACGCGCCCACGCAGCTTGGTGCCCTGGGCGCCCACTGACCGGGACTCACCGATCTCCTCAACCGCAGTCGTCGCCGTCATAGTTATCCCCTTGCCGTCGCTCGATCAACTAATGGCCAGTCTTGTCGACAGAATCTCTGCCGAACGCTGATTGGACGAAAAACCTCGTTAATAAACATCGGCGCACTGGAACTTTCCAGGAACTCACAAGGTGAATAACCTAGCCCACCTTATGAATTAAAGCGCTCTCATAACGCCACCGACCCAGGCGACATCTGGACACCCGAGCACATTGCCAAGTTTCTCGATCACGTCGCAGCCCTACGACTCGGCGGGTGCTTCGCGCTGACACTGCTCGGGCTGCGCCGCGAGGAGGTCGGCGGGCCCGCCATGATTGCTTCCGGGTCCGTATCGCCTACCGCCTGCAAGTCGGTGCGAAACGGTGGGTCTTCGATGATCGTGCGGCCAGTTGGGTCAGTTTCGTCGACGCTCCACGGCTGGTGCGCCTACGTGCCTTGCCGTTCGATCCAGCTTCCGAGTTCGTCGGCGTCGTACGGCGCGAGATGACCGATCAGTTTGTCGACATCGACCCGGTTGTACCAGATGTCGATCTCCGGCATCCTCGCGTACTCGCGGAGTTTGCTGGCGTATCCGCGATATGCTGCGGAAACCGATTGTCGCGCATCAGCTTCCGGCAGCCCATTGTCTCGGGCCAGGACCACAAGCCAGGCGGTGAGGCGCTTCACGCCCGCACAAGCAGGACGCGCCAGCGAAGCCTTTTGCGTCAGTGCACGGGAGCCGCTCGGGCGCTGCTACTCAACATCGGCGTTAGCTGTGCGTTCACGAAACGCTGTGGATCGATCGCGTTCTGAAGGGCTGCCTAGCGCGTTTGCGTTGGCGGTTCACAAGTGGCACAACCGTTGTGCACCGACGGCGGCCGGTCGGCCTTGCGGTTGGGCCCTTGCGTTCGGATGGATGCACGCCGATGGGTTGGCGGCCATGTTGACGTAACACACCGCATCGTCGAGTGAGTCGATCACGACGATGTCGGATGTCCCGCCAGGGGTGTCTTGATGCTGTGAAATACCTTGTGGTGCATTGTCGCCGAGGTAGCTATGACAACACAGTAGTTACCCCTACGGAGTGGAGGTTGAGCCCTGGCGTCTGTTCCTGTACCAGCTAGCCACACCGCATTGTCGAACCAAAAGTGTTGTGGCTTAACTGGTTTGATAGCGGTTGATGGCAGTCCTGCCCATGGCACTTCGGCGCACGGCCGCGGGCTCGGAACGTTGATCGCAAAGATTAAGGGCAAATGCTGACACCTAGTGATCGCCTGTCAATTCACTCATAAACCTCTAAAAGCGGAAGACTTTGCGCTGCATCGCGTTGACACAGATAGGAGTTCAACGAGGCACTCCCCACCGCGGACTGAAGTGTCTCCACGCTGACGACCTTCTCAGCCAAGACAGAACCAACCACCGCGGGGCCGGTCGGTCCATCGCCGACCCTTAGCGATCTCCGTTGGAGCAGACAATGAGTGTTACTCGAGCCAAGATGTTCTCCGCTGCGGTGGGTGGTTGCGCCCTCCTGGCAGCAGTGCTGCTGAATGTCATTTCTACAGATCCGACGCCCGGCAATGTCGCGGGTGGATCGGGGGATTCCGCCACAACTACCGTGTACACCCAGCCGAGAGTTCCGGCGATGTTGCTTAATCCCACCGCGATGAATCTTGGTGGGACCGCCACAGACGCCCCGCCGGCGACCAAACTGGCTACGTCGATGGCCTCGCCGACCTTCAAGGCCTCCCCGGCACCTGGATGTGTCAACAACGGTCAATGTCCATAGCGCCACCGGACGGGCTCAGCGGCATGCCAGCTAACCGATGCTCCGACGCGGTGCGGAGCGCCAACACCGTTGGCTGTGGATTTGGATGATGCCCGCGACTAGGTCTGGGTAGGCCGATTCTTGGCCAGAATCCGATATCCGCCACGCTGCCACGACGTCGGCGGCGACGCCCGTCGCGCGTATCCGCGAGATCGCGCCCCAGCTGAATCAATCATCCCGCTGTTGGTGCGCATCGGCTCCGGGGGACGCGACAGTGGGCGGTAGTAACGAGTAGACCGTGGTGCGGCTGATGGGCTCTTCGAAGTCGAATGGACGGTTTTCGGTAAAGCCAACGTAAGCCACGTAAGTCCCTACGATCGCGGTGTGCCGGGCAGAATGTCGTTTCGACACGCGCGGTCGGCGCTGTCGGAGGAGTTCGCCGCGATCCGCAACCGCGAACCCGACCTGGATGCCGGACACATGACCGTCTTCAGCATCCCATTGGTGCTCGGTCTGCTCGGGGTTCTCGCCATTGGTGTGGTGCCATTAATAGTCGTTCGCAGCAGCGCGGAAACCGACTCAGTGCTGGTACCGCTGGCGGGGTCGTTCGCGTTGACCGCGATCTGTACGGCGGCCGTGGCCTGGCTGACGGCCAACGTGCTGTCGGGCGTGATCGTGATGGTGCTCTACCGCACGAGCCCGCGGGCGGCATCTCGGCTTGTGGTCCGGACCATGGTCGAATCCTTCTACCGCATCGAAGACCTCACCGGACGCATCGCGCTGCTCGCCGTTGTGGCGGGGTTGTTGTCGCTGGCGTTCGGACTGCCGAACCGGCAAGGTGAGGATCGCACCAAGAGCGTGCTCGACGATCTGCTTACCGCCCAGCTGGCGTGTCTTTTGGTAGCGCTGTCGATTGCGTTCATCGCCGAATCCATCCGTTGTGCCGCCGACATCGTCGATGACCAGTCACTGTTGCTCGCTTGGCCGTGGGCATTGCTCATCGCGTCGTTGGGGTGGTCGTTGGCCACCGTGATCGGCCCGTTCGAGACGACCCGGATGCTCGCGATCCTGCTCAACGACTGGCTACCACCCATGGTTTATGGGACCCCGCGGCAGCAGCTCATCGACGAACTGCTGCCGTCGTCGGCGCGGTGGTGGGCCGCCTTGGGCCCGCTGCCGCTTATCTTTGGGCTTTGGGCTTTCATGGCATGGCGTCAGGACGGGTTCGTCCACATGAGCAAGTTCCTTGCCGATGACCAGAGCGCAGACTGAGCCGCAACGCGACGGTGTCGGTCCATAGTCACCGACGCTCGGCCCAGCCGACCGCACTCGGGATCGAACCCTGCTCGGCTGCCCGGGCGAACTGCGCGTGGTCTCGTTCATTCTGGTCGGCGTAGGCCGACGCGAAAGCCACGAAAGCCTGCTCCACTTTGGCGCTGGAGCCGAGGTAATCGTTGATTGCGGCGACGTCACCGCTGCGCGCGTGTGCGCGGGCCAGCACTCGCCCGCACGCGGCGGCGAACTTCGCCAATCGGCCGGTGATGGTCTCACCCTTCGGGATGACCTTGCCGTCGCGTAACTGGCGGACGTAAAAATCGTGCCCGCCATTGGTGGTCCACCCCACGAACATATCTGTGGCACTCTGAATCATGCGCTGCCCGTTAATCACTCGCTGACCGTGGTTCCCGTAGGGGCTGCCGCCCAGGAATCGCTCGTACACCGACGGGACCGCCTGTTTGATCTGCAGGAAGAACGGGTCGCCGGTGCGCCTCTCAACTAGCAACACCAGGTACACCCGCATACCTACGCTGCCGACGCCCACAATCTGGCGAACCATGTCGGCGATGTCGAAGCGGGTCAAGAAGCTCCACACAGGGTCTGATACCGATCCCTGGTAGGCCGCCATGATTGCTTCCGGGTCGGTATCGCCTACCGCCTGCAAGTGGGTGCGAAACGGTGGGTCTTCGATGATCGTCCGACGACCGTCGACCACTTGGGTCAGTTTCGTCGACGCCCCACGGCTGGTGCGCCTACGTGCCTTGCGTTCGATCCAGCTTCCGAGTTCGTCGGCGTCGTACGGCGCGAGATGACCGATCAGTTTGTCGACATCGACCCGGTCGTACCAGATGTCGATCTCCGGCATCGTCGCGTACTCGCGGAGCTTGCTCGCGTATCCGCGATATGCTGCCGAAACCGATTGTCGCGCATCAACTTCCGACAGCCCATTATCTCGGGCCAGGACCACAAGCGAGGCGGTGAGGCGCTTGACATCCCATTCGAACGGGCCCGGAACTGTCTCATCGAAGTCCCGCAGGTCGAACGAGAGGTTCCGTTCCGGTGTGCGCCACAGCCCGAAGTTGAGCACGTGCGCGTCACCGCACAATTGGACGTTGATCCCGGTGTTGGGCGTCGATGCCAGATCGGTTGCCATCACAGAAGCGGCTCCCCGGAAGTAGGTCCACGGAGACGCAGCCATCCGACCGTGACGGATCGGCACCAGATCCTGTGCGCGAGTTTCGCTTTGAGCAAGGATGGTTGCCAGCGCGTCGTGCCCGCGGCCAGCGGGATCCCAGTCGGCAAGGGCGCGGCGCGGCACGATCTTTCGTGCGGAGCGACCTTCGCCGCCACGCTCGGGTCTGTGGATTGTCTCGCGGTCCTCGATGGATCGGCTTTCGGGCGCCAGCGGCATCGCCGGAAGTTATCACAGGTGAGGGGAGTCGCGCCGAGCTTTGGGGTGGCGCCGCTCGGGCGTCTGCGAGCATCCTGGGGCGACGTCAAACGCGCGGCCGCGTGAAACGCGGCAACAACTGTCTATCGGCTCCGTCGCTTATCGGCCGCGTGATCGACGAGCATCTCCCGCGACAACGCTCTGCGTATTCGTGGTTCGCGGCTGCACGCAAGCGCGAACACTGTAAGCAACACCCAGCGCTCCACGTTCCGTCGTGCAAACCCGCCCGACAATGGTTCGTGCCGAAACGGGGCCCGGCGGCAGTGACCAGGGCGGCTATGGCGAGCCGGGGCGAAAGCGTTCGCCGGCGACCTTCCTAATGCTGATATCCGCCTTCTCGACGGTGGCCATCTTCTGCTGGAGTCGGCCCTGGACGACGTCACTGTACTGATTAGAGAATTCCTTGCGAGGTCACTTCGTCGGATAGCCGAAAAGCCTTGGGTCCCAAGCCCATTTCACGCGCGGAAAGGTTCGGTGGCACACATGCGGGTGAACGGGGCGGCCGTTAATAGCAACCGATCTATCAAGCGGCCGGCACGCCGGTTGCTGCTTTGCCGGTACAGCTGTAGGGGCCGGCGACCGAAGGCTTGGCCGTTCCGCATCTCGAATTGGTGAGTCCGCGAGGACAGAGCCGAATCGGGCCGCGGAAAGCGATGTTACGTCGCGTAACACGCCGAGGCATATCCGCTGAACACCAGGGATGCGCCGTAACATCGTCATCGGACATTCAATGCAGCCAAGAGGCTATTTCCGCAGGTTTCGTATGGGGTTCGAGTCCCCTTAGCCTTCCCTTAGTCTTAGCTCCACCGTGTGATGAGTCGAGGGACTGAACCGCCGTCGGCATTCAGCGCTGTTGTGGCGCAGATTCTCAAAGTGGGTCGGTTGGAATTGCGCCTGCGATGTTGGCGGTTCAGAATGACGCCGCATGGGATGTGCTCGATCGCGCATATGAGGTGAGACGAGTCGTCAAATGCGGCGCAGCCAGGGCTGCGACGGATCGATCCAGGTCTGATCGACCGGCCCGATCCCCGTGACGGCGATGACAGCCGGTTCGGCGGCATCGGGACGCGCCCCGTCGTAGTGAGGCGTTCCCGCGACCCGCTTTACGAAGGAACCAGCGTGCGCCGCGGCAGCCCGCTGCGGGTCGAAGTCGGGCCCGCTGTTACACCACCAGACACCCGAGACCACCACACACAGCCGGTCGGTGCGGTAGAAGTGAGGGGCGCTCATGTAGCCGGGGTACCACTTCATGAGCACCAGGTAATGACCGCATTCGGTTTCACTGCCCGCCAGCACCGCCTCCTCGACGGATCTGGCGGGTGCGTCCGGCGGTGATTCCACACGATGTCCTTAGGGAGACGGATGATCGTCTCAGATGGGTTCAGCTGGCTCATCTCGACCTTTCCGTCGTCTGTCCCGCCTGTTCACCAACCCGCCGCTCGTGTTGCGGGCCCGATCTCGATAACCTCGGAGTGGCTTGTCGGTGCTCAACCCAGTTCGGCGAGCTGAGTCTTCGTGGGGACGACCACCAGTGTGATGAGATCGGCGTGCAGGGCAGCGTTGACGCCTTCGACTATCTCACCGGCGGTGTCGGCCTGCACTCTGATGCAGCCGAAGTCCGTTGCCAGCGAAATGACGTCGAGTCCCGGAATATCCAGACCAGGCACACCCGCTGCGTTCTCCAAGGTGGGCAAATGGACTTCAGTCCGTCGTGCCATAGGGGTCGAAACCGTCGGACGCCGCAACCTCGGGTGCCACCAGCGAAGGTGCTCTCCTCTGCCGCCGGCAGCGACGCCGCCGACGGCCGAACAAAGACGCCGTTCGCACGACGAGTTCGACACGGTCGTTACCGACTGGACGCGAACTCAAACCGCGGCGGAAATCGTCAACGCTCTTAGCGCACAGCATGTTCCGGCAGAACAGGTGCTGACACCCGACCGGATGTATGACATACGGCAACTCGACGCGCGGGGATATTACGAAGAGGTCGAGCACCCGGTCACCGGCCCGCACGGCTACCCGGGCTGGCCGTTCAGGATGACACCCGGCCCCAGCCGCCACCACCGGTCAGCGCCGCCGACGCTTGGGCAGCACAACGAGGAGATCCTGCAGGGTCTTGGCCTAACCGATGACGAACGCGACGACCTGCGCGCGCAGCATGTCATCGGCGAAGCCCCGCTCAACGCATAGAAGTCAGGCGGCGTTACTCGTTGGTCCTTGCGACTGTCCTTGCGTGGTCGAGCCGCTCGGCGTGGCGTCATCGGGCTCTGAACTCGGTGTGGACGACGCCGGCGTCTTCTTGCCGCTGACGAATCCCTTAAATGTGTCTGCCAGTTGCCCGAACACATTTTTCCTGGGTGATGCGGTCTTGCTGGAGGGGTTCGGGGTGGCTTTGTGGGCGCCCTCTGTGACCTCTCCAAGCGTTCGCCCTGAGTTCGACAGCGGGGACACCGGCGCTTGGGTCGGCGACGTGCCCGAGCCGGACGGCGCCTGCGGCGGCGCAGGGTCTGTTGCCCCGGCGGCAGGCGGGTCGTTGTTCACTAGCGACTCCTGCGGCTCCTGAGGCAGCGACCTGGCGTTGATCGGGGGTGAGTTCGTCGGCGCAATCTTGGGAGCGACCGGCGCGGGGATCGAGGTGGGGATCGACCCGACTCCGGTGGTGAAGTTGTTCACTCCTTGTTCGAGCGCACTCGGAACCTCGGCGATGGTCTCGAGGATTCTTTTCGGCGGCGTAATCAACGAAAACTGGACGTGCACTTCAGGATTCAGGTTTTCGCGATCGGTGTAGCCCATGTCCACGAGCAGTCGGAGCACCGGCTCGACGGCATCTAGCACCGGCTCAGTGAGCGGCGTCAAGCCGACGGCGCCGAAGACTTGCCGCACCGGAGCTAGCAGCGGCAGATGCGCGGCCGGAACAAACACGTAACTGTCGGTCCCGCCTGCGGCGTTCGTAACGGTTTTCACCAAGGCAGGTGTGGTGCCGGTGCCGGTCAGGGGGTCGTAGTCGACGTCGTCGTAGTACTGGTCCGGGTGGACGTACGCGACGGCGACGAGGGTGTTCGCCAGCGAGAACAGATTGAAGTAGGCAGGGAAATCGGCATACGGGTCGTACTCATTCGTCACGTATGTGGTGTCGTAGGGCGACGGTTGCGCGGGGCCGTTCGACGTGACGAAGAACGGGATCGCCAGGTCGGGGAATCGCGCGAAGATGCCGCCGTTGCCGATATTCGGCGACGCGATCATCACGAAGAGCAATCCAGGCTTGTTCGGGTCTGGTCCGTCGGGGTTGATGGGCGGCGCGCCAGGGTCGGTCGGGTCAAGATCGCGTCTTACTTTCTCGGCGACGATCGTTCCTTCCGAATAACCGACGACGAGCAAGAACTGAGCGTGGCCTTCCTCGTCCTTCGAATTTTCCGTCGATCATCTGGTCCAGCACCGGGACACCCGCGGCGACGCTGTTGTCGATGTCAAATCCCGCCGGGTAGTTAACGGGAATGTAGAATGTGGTGGAAACCGTTTGGAACGACCTTGCCCCTCAGCTTGTTCGGGATGTTGGCCGCTGTCGGGTCACCGCGTCCGCCGATGCCGATGGTCGCGGCCGCGAGTTGCACCTGCGAACTGTCCACAGTGTTGTTGGTCGCATGACCGAAGACTAGGACGGTCGACAGAGCGGTCGCGGTGGTGCTGAGGAGTATCGGGGAGGGCGACCGCCGCCGCTTTGGGGTCGTCTGCGTTGCCGAGGAAGCTCGACGATTCATGGACTTGCGATGCTTTGCCATAACCTGCTCCTCACGGTCGCCGCGGTGTCCGGCGCGCGTCGAAACGCTATCGCATGGCATGGATTTCGGCGCATAATTCGGTGCGAAACGTCGGATCGGCGCCTCTTAGCTGGAGCGGTCCCCGGCACTTAGCTCAGTCGGCGTGGCGGCTTTGACCAGCGACCAGTACCTGTGTTCGCGCTCAGTCAGCTCGGTCGACGTGATCGCACCGAACGCGGCGGCGTCGCGAGCGAACCGAGCTGCGGCGTCGGGAAGCGCGTCCGGACCCTCGAGCCGGAAGCTACTCGGGGCAAGGGGGCCGAACAGCAGGGCACGGCGCAGGTGCGGCCAATTCTCCAAGCGGGGCTCGACACCCGCGGCCCTCGCGAAGGCCAGAGCCACCAGGTTCATCCGGGTTTTCTGCGGCACCCCGCGCCGTGAGCGATACGCATCGATGGACGAGCGCTGGCCCGCCTCACTTGTCGCCGGGACCGCACCGCCCCATGTGTACGCGATCCATCTCGCCTGCAGCTCCAGCGGCACAAAGTACCCGCCCGACTGATCCCACATGCCTACGAACGCCAGCCCCGGCAGGTCGGGATGGAAGGTATAGCGGTCCGCGTCCAGGTGCACGGCGTCGAGGTCGATGATCGCGCGAATGTCCTCGCTCAGAAACGGCAGGTCCAGGTCGAACCCGGTGCCGAACACAATGCCGTCGAACTCCTCGGCATTCCCGTCGGCGAAGGTCACCGCCGTGTCCGCGATGGACTCCATCCACGGTCGCACCGCGATCAGGCCCTCCGCCACGAGCGGCAAGTACTGCTGGCTCAGGGTGACTCCCGCGGCGAAGAGCGAATGGTCGGGCGCCGGTGCGCCGTACTGCTCCGGGCTTCCGCCCGCCTCGACAACGATCTCCTTCAGTTGCCGGTCGATCTCCGCCGCGGGGAGGTGCTCGTTCGCGATAGTCCCGTATCGCGTGAAGATCCGATGGTCGGAGGGGACTCCCGCGGCGAACTTCGGCAGGACGTACCGCTGCCGCCGCTGCGTGACAACGACGCGGGCCGCGCCGAGCTCGGCGAGTTCGGCGGCGATCTCCAGGGCGCTGATTGCGCCGCCCGCGACGAGCACACGCTTGCCGCCGTAGGGCTCGGGTCCCCGGTACTGATAAGTGGAGATCACTCCCGCTGAGCCGGCGAACGTGTCGAGCCCCGGAACGGTTGGGATGGCAGGGGAGTGGAACCTGCCGGCCGCCACCACGACTCTGTCGAAGCCCTCGGTCGTGTCGGCGTGACCCACCAGCCATCCGGCGTCGCGTCTGCTGAGGTGCTCGACCCGAGTGCCGAACCGAATGCGCGACATCAGCCCGAACGTCTCGGCATAGCGATACAGGTAGGCGAGGATGTCGCGGCCTGCCGGGTAGACGAGGTCGGTCTCGTGCTCGAGGTCGCTGAAGGCCGTTAGGACGCGACTTGTGTTGGTATGCATCGTCGGCCACACACCACTTAGGCCGGGAAGCCCGGTCCACTGGCCGCCCAGCATCAGGGCCTGCTCGAAGATCGTCGGCTCGAATCCCTGCGACAACAGCCATCGCGCCGCGGCCAGCCCACCGGGTCCCGCACCAATCACGGCGACGCTTCCCGTCATCGTGGAACTGTCGCACGACGCCGAACGGACTGCGGCTTGTTTGTCCCGAGACGCGTCGTCAAGAGATGACGCCGTGCAAGAGTGGGTCTGATCTGTACGGCGAACATTGCTTGCGCAAGGAGGCGCTAGATGGCCAGGTTGAGGTTCGGATACTTCATCGCACCGTTTCACCGCGCGGGTACCAACCCGACGTTGGCATTGCAGCGGGACCTCGAATTCGCCGAGCATCTCGACGCACTCGGATTCGACGAGGTGTGGTACGGCGAGCACCACTCCGCGGGCAGCGAGATCATCAGCTCACCGGAGATCTTCATCGCCGCGGCCGCCGAACGGGCGAAGAGAATCCGGTTCGGCACCGGGCGTCATCTCTCTCGCGTACCACAACCCACTCTGGGTGGCCGACCGCTTGATGCTGCTCGACCACCTCACCCATGGCCGCATCATCGGCGGGATGGGGCCGGGCTCGCTGCCCAGCGATTCCGCGATGATCGGCCTGACCCCGACCGACACCCGCGAGCTCCTCGAGACCAACCTCGACATCGTCGTACGCCTGTTGGCAGGGGAGACCGTGACGGCGAAAACCCCCACCCACGAACTGATCGATGCGCGGTTGCAGCTCGCGCCGTACTCCGACGCAGGCATTCCGCTGGCGGTGGCGGCGGTCGCGTCACCGACGGGTGCGCGGCTGGCAGGCAAGCACGGTATCGGCCTGCTCTCGATCGGCGCCACGCTGGTCGTCGAAGGCTTCGACGCGCTTGCTTACCACTGGGGCATCGTCGAAGAGCGGGCTGCCATATTCGGCACGCAGGTCGACCGCAGCGACTGGACCCTGGTGGGTCCGATGCACATCGCCGAGACGGAGGAGCAGGCGCGCGCCGACGTCAGATTCGGGATCGAGCCCTGGTTCCGGTACTTCCAGAAGGTGGCCGCGTTCCCGCAGATGACCATCCCTGGGGAACAGATGGACGAGATGATCAACATCATCAATGACGCGGGAGCCGGCGTGATCGGCACGCCCGAACAGGCGCGCGCCCAGGTGCAGCGGCTGTGGGATCAGTCCGGTGGGTTCGGCTGCATGCTGCAGATGGGCCACGAATGGGCGAATCCGGCGGCGACCAAGCGGTCCGCCGAACTCTTCGCCGCCGAGGTCATGCCCCACTTCCAGGGACTGGCGCAACCGACGCTGGACGCAGCGGCGCGCGCGAGCGAGGTGCGGGACGATCTTGCTCAGACGCAGCTGCAGGCGATCGACCACATGACGAAGAAGTACCAGGACGAAGTCGATTCGAAGTGATGGTCACCGCGGTGCCACTTGCGTCGGCTCCGTTGCGATGTCGAGTTCCTCTTCCGTGTGCCGCCTGGTCGCCAGGACGCAGCCGGCCAGAATGAGAGCCAATGCGGCCACGTTCCATGCCGTCAACGGCTCGTGCAACACGATCACGCCGGCCGCCAATGCCACCGCCGGGTTGATGTAGGTGAACACCAGCGCACGCGCCGCGCCGACTTCGCGGATGAGTGCGAAGAACACGATGAATGCCAGCGCGGTGCAGATGATCGCCAGTCCGGCCAGCGCCAAAAGCACTCGGGTGGACGGTATTTCGGCGGGCCACGTTGCCGCGGCGGGACCGGCGTACACGAGCGCGGCGAAGCCGAGGCACACCGCGGTCATCGGGAGGGCCGGCACGTCGGCGAGGTAGCGCGCGGCGATCAGCGGCGCGATCGCGTAGCACGTCGCCACCATCAGCACCTCGATGATGGGCCAGGTACTCCCGCCGATGTGAGGGCCTGCCAGCACCGCCACCCCACAGATGCCGATGGACAGGCCGATGACCCGTTTGTAACCCAGTCGCTCACCGCCGGTGAAGCGGTCTAGGACCGCGGCGATGATCGGTGATGCAGCGATGAGAAGGCCGGTCATCGAACTGGTCAGGTGGCGTTCGGCGTCCGAGAGCAGCCACCACGCGGCGATGATCTCGAAGAATGCGAACCCCAGCAGGGCCTTCCAGTGGTTGCGCACGATCGTCAGGGTCTGCCGCGAGAACGCCAACGGCAGCAGCACCGCCGCGCCGACTGCGGTGCGGGCGAGGACCAGCACGGGAACCGACACGCCTTCGACGGCGACCTTGATCATCAGATAGGGGATGCCCCAGATGATGCTCATCGCGAGGAACAAGATCCATCCACGCGAGCTCACATACCTACCCTACGAAACGTGGACAACCGAAATTCCCGGGTGGCGGCCGCGGTGGCCGCCGCGGGCGTCGAGCCCAACATCAAGATCCTCGACGCCGACGCGAAGACCGCGGTCGCGGCCGCGCACCAGCTTGGCTGCGAGGTCGGCGCGATCGCCAACAGCCTGGTGTTCGACTGCGACGGCGAACCCTTGCTGGTGATGGCCAGCGGCGCTCACCGCGTCGACACCAAGCTGCTGGCCCGCGTGCTTGGCGCCACCGCGATCAGGAAGGCCGACCCGCAATTGGTGCGCAGCGCCACCGATCAGGTCATCGGCGGTGTGGCGCCGACAGGACACCCGCGCCGGGTGCCCACCGTCGTCGACGAGACGTTGGCCCGGTACCCGGTCGTCTGGACCGCCGCGGGCACCGCGGATTCGGTGATGTCGATGACGTACGAACAGCTGTTGGCGGTCACGGAAGGCGTGGCCATGCCGGTTCGTTGAGCGTCGAGATCGACGTATTGGCGGGGATCTTCCGCTTTTCGCCCAAACGTCCGTTTCGGCGACTAGTTCTTCGTCAGCTCTGCGTAGCGCGCAACGTGGTAGTCCGTGGAGCCGAACTCGAACTGCAAAGCGGTGAGCCGCTTGAAGTAGTGGCCGATCGCCAGCTCCTCGGTCATGCCCATGCCGCCGTGCAGCTGGACCGCCTGCTGGCCGATGAATCGGGCGGCCCTGCCGATCGTCGCCTTCGCGACCGATATCGCCCGCGCGCGAGTGTCCGGGTCCGCCTCGAGGTTGAGGACCGCGAGATACACCGCGGCGACGGCCTGCTCGAGTTCCATGTACATGTCGACCATCCGGTGCTGCAGCACCTGGAAGCTGCCGATCGGCTGCCCGAACTGCTGGCGCTGTTTGCAGTATTCGACGGTGTCGGCCAACACCTTTCGCATGCAGCCCACGGCCTCAGAGCAGATCGCCGCCGCGCCTTCATCGCGGGCCTTGGCGAGCGACGGCCCGGCCTGGCCCTCCTCTCCGAGCAGCGCATTCGCGGGTAACCGCAGCCCGTCGAACACAAGGTCGGCGGCCCGGCGGTCGTCCACGGTGCGGTAATTGTGGATCTCGATTCCAGTTGCGGCCGAGTCGGTTTCGACGAGAAACAGCGAGGGTCCACCCGATGTACGCGCCGTGATCAGCAGGTGGGTGGCGATCGGCGCGCTCATCGCGACGATCTTCGAGCCGCGCAACACCCATTCGTCGCCGTCACGGTCGGCGACGGTGGACACGTCCTGCCAATGCTCGCCGGACGCCGGCTCCGTCGCGGCCAACGCCACAATCGCGGTACCGCCAACCACTTTCTCGAGGAGAGCTGTCGCCGCCGGGCCTCCCGCGCGCTGCAGCAGGCCGCCGGCCACCACGACCGTGTCGACGTACGGTTCCACCACTAGTGCACGGCCGAGCGCCTCGGCGATCACCATGACTTCGACTGGGCCACCGCCGATTCCGCCCACCTCTTCCGGCAACGCGGCGCCCAGGATGCCGAGTTCGTCGGCGAATCCGCGCCAGATGTCGGGTTGCCAACCGGCTCCGGTCTTGGCCGCGGCGCGACTCTTCTCGAGGTCGTAGCGCGTCGACAGGAACCTGCCGAGCCCGTCGCGCAGTAGTTCCTGTTCCTTGCTCAGATTGAAGTCCATCTACAGCCCTAAAGCCGCCTTGGCCAGAATGTTCCGCTGAATTTCGTTGCTGCCGGCGTAGATCGAGCCGGCCCTGTCGTTGAAGTAGCGCAGTGGTGCGACCGCCTGCCACGCGTCGCCGCTGACGTAGCCGTCCGGCGGTGGCTCGAACTCGGATACCGGACCTCCCGGCCATGTCGCGTGTGGTTGATAGATCCGCCCGCGCGGTCCGGCGGCTTCCATCGCCAATGTCAGTCAGTGCCTGACTCAGCTCGGTCGCGAGCACCTTGAGCATCGATGATGTCGCACCCGGATGGCCGCCCCTGGCGAGTGCGGCCAGCACCCGATATTCGAGGATCTCGAGCACCTCGGTGCGGATTCGAGCATCCGCGAGCTTGCGCGCGAATGCCGGATCGTCGAGCAGTCGGCCGCCGCCGGGTGCCGGTTGGTCGGCGGCCACGGTGGCAATCTCTTCTGCCATCACCTGCAGCGCCGGCGAGGCTGCGCCGCCGCCTCGTTCGAACTCCAACAGATACTTCGCGACGGTCCAGCCGTCGTCGATCTGGCCGAGCACGCCTGCCTTCGGCACCCGCACCTCGTCGAAGAACACCTGGTTCTGGATCTTCTCGCCCGACGTCATGACCAGCGGACGGATCTGAATGCCCGGCGACGTCATGTCGATCAGCACAAACGTGATGCCCTGCTGCTTCTTCGCCGTCCGCGAGGTGCGCACCAGTCCGAACATCCAATTCGCTTCGCCGGCGTGCGTCGTCCAGATCTTGCTGCCGGTGCACACCAAGTCGTCACCGTCATCGACCGCCGCCATCGACAGCGCCGCCAGATCCGAGCCCGCCTCGGGCTCGGAGTAGCCCTGACAGAAGAACACCTCACCGGTCAGGATCCGCGGCAAGAAGAAGTTCTTCTGCGCATCGGTGCCGAACTTGATGATCGCGTGGGCGACCATGCGGATTCCCATCGGCGACAACGAGGGGGCCCCGGCGAGGGTGGACTCCCGGCTGAAGATGTAGTGCTGGGTCAGGCTCCAGTCACAACCGCCGTACTCGACCGGCCAGGACGGGGCCGCCCAACCGCGTTCGTGCAGGATCCGCTGCCACTCCATGCTCGCCTCGTGATCGGCGTACACGCTCGTCATGAGGCGTCCGGCCTGCCGCAATTCGGGCGTCAGTTCTTCCTGCAGGAAGGCGCGCACTTCGTCGCGGAATGCCGAGTCGCTCGCCGACCACGCCAGGTCCATCGATTTCCCCTGTCTGCCGGAGCGCTTTGCAGACAGAGTAAACCTAGTTAGTTAAGTGGGCGGCGGTGAGGCGCTACCTCAGGTGTCGCGTCCGGTCAGCGACGCGCATGCGGTCAATGAGGCCGAGACCGAGCGCCAGGATTCTCATGGTCGGCGATCATGTCGGTGACATGTGCTGACAGGTTGCGGTGGTTATCGGCTCGTCCTTGGTCCGTGGCTGCGAGCTCCCCGGATGGCTAGGGTTAGACCTCAGGATGTTCCCCGTGACGAGCCAGGGCCCAACCGCAATAATCGGAAACGTGGATCGGCGACGAGATCGCCAGGATGACCAATCCCCGATGGCCCTCCTCAAAAAGTTGCCCGCGCTGGTGGTCCTGGAACGGTTTCCGGTGCCCGTGGTGGCCATCGCGGAGGATGGCACCATCCTGTTCGCCAACGAGGCATTCGGCGACATGCTGGGCTACCCAGCCGATGCGGTCAGGGCACTGAAGTTTCGCGAGATCTTCTACACGCTGCCCGCCGAGGAGTCCGCCGTCTCGGTCGTGCGCGCCCACGCGGACCTGATCGTCGAGCTCGTGCACGAGGACGGCTCGATCGTTCGCGCCCTCATGAGCAAGTCCGCGCTGTTGCGCGGAGACGACCCGGTCGCGCTGGCGACGTTTCAGGACGTGACCGAGCGATTATGGGTCGACGAGCTGTAGCTAGTCGGTCAACGGTGCAGGGGAGTGCCGCAGCGACTCGCGCGCCAGAAACTCGTCGAAGTAGGACAGCGACTCCTGGCTCACAATCGCAGGCAGCAGCACCTTCCACGTCCGCGCCACGTGCTGCAGGACGTCGGCGCTGGTCGCGTTCGCGAGCAATTCCGCGCCCAGCATGGAGCCGACGATCGTCTCGCCGACCGCCTGCGGATCGAGATCGCCACGGAGATCGCCCTCGTCGATTGCTTGACGGACGCGCTCCGTCATCTCAGCCGTCCAACCGCCGTACGTGCGTGCGGCCGCTTCGTTGAACTCGCCGAACGCGCGCAAGAGTTGTGTTCCGCTACGGGCGATCTGGTCGGTGCTCATCAGGTCTGCAACGACGAACACTCCGTGGATGATACATTCCAGCGCCGGTGCTGAGGATGAGGTGATGCTCCGAAACGTCTCGACCAGGTGGGCACCACCCTCTTCGATGATCGCCGTCGCAAGCGATTCCTTTGAGTCGAAGTGGTAGTAGAGGGCGCCCTTCGTCACCTCGGCTCGCTCGATGATGTCGCCCAATCCGGTAGCCGGATAACCGATTTCATTGAACAACTCGACCGCAGACGTGATGATCTTCCTGCGGGTAGCCTCGGATCGCGCCTGGCGCACCATTGTCCGAGTACCTCCGGAAGTCCCATCGGCCTACCCAGGGTGGCAATGGCCTAAAAGGGCATCCTAATTCATCCACTTCAAAGCGGCGTCGCCTTCTTGATCGCAACGGCTGTGCGCCGCTTGATGAACTGGTTGAGATAGTCGATCCGGTCGGGCTTGACGAAACCCGGCAGCACGAGCACCCACATGTTCTCCAGGTCGTGGAGGAACCGCTCCGGGTCGGCCAGATTGCTCGTCTGCCGCAGACCGAGGTACATCGACACCAGCAGCCTGGCAATGCCCCGCGAGTCGCGGTCCTCGATGAGGTCGCCGTCTTTGACGGCCTTGCCCGCGATCGCAGCGAAGGCCGTCACCCACTGCCCGAGGACATCTCCCTGAAGGCCGTCGGTGCGGCCAATGGACTCAAGGAGATTCAATCCGGCTCGAGCAGTCTCGTCGCCGATGTCCTCAATGGCGACGAGATAGCAGATGTCGATCAAACTCTCGAGGCCCGAGAGCTTTCGCGCGAGCAGCTGGTCGACCCAGGCCCGGGCCGCCGCGGCGCGATACTCGATGATCGCCGACGCCAGCGCGTACTTCGACCGGAAATGGAAGTACATCGCGCCCTTGGTGACTTCCGCATCGGCGAGAATGTCGTCGAGGCTGACCGAGCTGTACGACTTGCGCGCGAACTGACGCGACGCCGCGCGCAGGATCTGCAGCCGTGTGGTGTCCGCTCGTCTATCGAGTTGTTCGGTCACTTCCGGACCTCGGAATCTGGACAGTGGCGCCGGTCGGTGGGTAATCGTGGTTTTCCGCTTATCAAGGAATGACCCGATTCTTTCACCCGCGACCCAAAAAAGGCAGATAGGCCGGTTATGCAGGGCAAACCCGTCAGCGGCCTCTTGATGCGCTGCAGGTCCGGCTCTGGGGCAAACAGATCGCCAATACTCGAAGTCACCATTTGGGCTGCGTTACAGCCAAAAAGTACGTAAGGTACTGGATGTGATGACTCTTGGTCGGGCGAATGCTCGGCGGCTGCTCACGGCTGCTTCCGAGGTCAGCAGGGCCGCAACGCGACAGATTCCCCTATCGCCGAGCAATTACGGGTGGTATTTTCATGCCGTTGCCATAGTCCGCGCTGGCAAACCCCCTCGAAACCCTACGCGGGCTGTGGCAACTTCGTGTCGGTCGTTGGGAGTACGGGCACGATCCGTCGAGCGTGTCCGCCCAAACTATGCGACGAGCGCGTCCCTCGCGGCAGTGAGGTCTGCGCTGTCGGAATCGGTGTCCGGCGATTTGGCAATACCGAGGTAATTAACGGTGAAGTGGGACGAAGAAGTCGACGTGGTGTGTACTGGCTCCGGTGTCGCCGGACTGGCGCACTCCGTGGCGGTCGTGGACATGGGCGGCGAGGTATTCGTCGCGGATTCAGGCGGTGACGTCGAACCAAGCGGGGCACCCGTTGCGGTCCGTTCGCGCGTCAATCGGCTGCACTGGCTCGAGGTGGATGTTCCGGATCCTGAAACCACCGAGTACTTTGCGGCCTTGTCAGCCGACCTTGGCCCGCTCACCCGATCTGCACGGGACATCGACGTGCCGATCAGGGTGGTCGATCACGCGGAGCGGGTCGACACGCGCGGTGCCGTTGCGCCGTTCGTCGGTGCTCGTCTCAGGGATTGGGCGGCGCGTTGTCTGGTGTCACCGTATGGATACCTCTACACCCGTGTGTCTGATTGGCCGTCGACCACACTGCGCGCCGTCGACGGCGAGTCGCTTGAGGTCACCGAAATCGGTTCGATCACAGCCGATTCCGCCAATGTCAGTGGGTTGGTCCTGGACTGGCTCACCGCACAGGCCCGAGACCGGTGCATCGAAGTTCATCGCGCCACCTCGCTACAGCGCATCGTGTTCGAGGAGGGCGATGTGGTGGGGGCCGTGTTCACGACTCCCGATGGCACACTGGCCGTTCGCGCCCGAGACGGTGTCACGGTCGCCGGCGGTCGGCCACAGGTCACCATGGCCGCCGAGCAGCCCTTACCTGTCGACGGTGCCACGCTGCGCGTGTGTCTGGTGGGTCGGAGCGCCAGCCGCTTCGGTCGCCTCGAACTGCTGACCTCCGAACCGCTCGCCCGCGGCGCCGCATCCAACTGCCGTCCGGTCAACCGTCAGTTGCATGCGAACCTGCACGAGACGCACAGACACCTACAGACGTGGCGCTGCGGAAAAGTCGACAGGTATCCGTCCCCTGGCCAGTAGGGCCTCCATCACGTCGCCGGCGACGGGCCTCGACAACAGGAATCCTTGCGCGCGGTAACAACCGTGGCGCAGCAGTGTCAGTGCGGCGGTTTCGGTCTCAACTCCCTCGGCGACCAGCTGCAGGCCGAACGCCTCCGCCAGCGCGATAATCGCCCTTACGATCGCGAGATCGCCGGGATTGGAGCCGAGGTCGCGCACGAACCCCTTGTCGATCTTGAGTGTGTCGACGGGAAGCGACTTCAGGTGCGACAGCACGCTGTATCCCGTGCCGAAATCGTCGATGGCGACCTGGACGCCGACCTCCTTGAGCCCGGCGAGCGTGATCCGAGTGGTCTCGATGTCTTGAACCACAACGCTTTCGGTGATCTCCAGACATACCGACCCGCCGTCGAGGCCGAATTCGGCGATGATGCCGGCGACCGATTCGACGAAGCTGTCGGTGACCAACTGAACCGGCGACACGTTGATGCGCAGCACCGCGTCGTGTCCCACGCCGCGGGAGCGCCACCGCGCGAACTCTGCGCATGCCGACCGCATCACCCAGCGGCCCAATTCCCCTGCGAGATTTATCGATTCGGCCACGCCGATGAACGAGTCGGGCGAGAGCAGTCCGCGGGTGGGATGCTCCCAGCGCACCAGCGCCTCGGCGGCGAGGATCTCACCGGTGCGCATGTCGACCTCGGGCAGGTAGTGCAGCAGCAATGAGCCACCTTCGATCACGCTCTGCAGATGAAGCTCGATGTCGTTGCGAAACTCACCTTCCAGCGACATGTCGTCGGAGAACACCGCGACCTTGTTGCCGCCGGAGTTCTTGGCGGTGAGCACCGCCTGATCCGCACGGCGGAGAAGGTCTGATGTGGCGTCATGACCCGGAACACCCAGTGCCACACCGATGCTCACCGTGCGCGTCAGCATCTCGCCGTCGATCGCCACACCTTCGCACAGCGATCGACTGCAGGCGATAGGCCAGCGCCTCGGCGGTATCGGCGTCCATTGGCGTCGCCGGTACGACGACGAACTCGTCGCCACCGAGCCGGGCGATCAGGTTCGGACCGTCGGCCCCTTCACGCAGGCGTTCGGCGAGGACGCGGATGAACCAGTCGCCGGCGGTATGGCCGAGATAGTCGTTGATGGCCTTCAACCGGTCGAGGTCGAAGAACAACGCCGATACGGGGCCCGGCTGGCCAGCGGCGAGTCTCGCGTCGAGGTGCGCCAGCAGCGCGCGGCGATTGTGCAGTCCGGTTAGGTCGTCATGTTCGGCAAGGTAGCGCAGCTGTTCTTCGGCGAGCACCCGCGCCTGCACCTGGGCGAACAGCGAGGCGATCGCCTTGAGCGCGTTGAGTTCTTCGGGTAGCCAGTCACGGTCGCCGAATTTGACGAAGCCCAGCTCGCCGGTGGTGAGGTCGCCGGACAACAGCGGCACGCACGCCATCGAGGTAGTCGCGATCTGTCTGGTCTCGTTGATGGTCGCGTTGGTAGTCGTCGGTCGCCGGTTCCGGACGGAAAACCATGGGTTCCTTCAGATGCTCGGCGAGCGCGAAAACCGGATCAGCGTCGGCGAAGTAAACGACGGCGAGCGGGTCCGGGTCCGGGATTCCGGGACGGACCGGCCACTCCGCAACCAATATCGAGGCGTGGATGCGGTGATCGTTGTGGCGCAGGAAGCTGACGTCGACATCGAAATACTCGACGAGGTCGGCCAGCACTCGTTGACTCGCCTCGACCGAGGTGGCTGCACTCACCCCCATCAGTTGGGTGGCGACTGACGTGACCACCAGCTCCAGGCTGCTTGGCACCTGATCCTCCGTATCGGCGTCAGCCCCGTGGTGACGAGACTCGATATCGCCCGCGCCGCCGGCTAGGTACCGACGGTCGCGGTGCGCGACTAAACCTGAGTACCAAAACCTGTGACTCGCTCGCGCTCGGTGTTGGCCAGCTTGCGGAAAGTGTATTGCAGATCGCCGAGGTCCCCTGCGAAAGCAGGCGAGAGCTGATGGCAGATCCTCGTCGTCGTGTGCATACAGAAATACCGGTGAAACCGGTTGGACGGCAAGCCCATGCTGTTGGGCTGTGATCCATACCGATTCGGCGGCCGATCCACCACGCGCATAGTCGGTCAGACTCTGGCCCGACACGGAGATCACTCCAAGAGCGGCGCTCGCGGTCACCCGCTCATAGGTGTCGTCGCCAAGGGCGGTTCCGGCGTCCCACGCTGCCAGGTTGGCCATCACCTCGGATCGCCGCAAAATATCGAGCATCACCAGATCCGCGGGATCGAGTTCCAGGCTGCGGACGTCGATACCCGACTCCGGTGCTGGGTCGCCGGGCGAGCGAAGTTCCGCGAACATCTCTGCGTGCAGCCGTGGCGTCAGATAACGGATGCGGTCGGCCGCGGCCAGGGTCGTTGCGGCTCTGCCAAGCTCCGCTGACTCGTTGAGAATCTGAAGCCGGGCGCCCTCGTTTCGCGCGGCCGAACCAAGCAGCTCAAGTGTCTGGGCGGCGATCGGGGCGCGATCACCGCGGCGCCGGTTCGTCTCCCTGCGCAGCATCGCGTCGTACATCGCGGTGAGTTCCGGGTCATCGCCAGCCGCAAGGTGCACGGTCGCGCTGAGGGGAGATGCTTCATCCCCTGGCTGAAAGTCCACATCGCCGACCAACCCGTGTGCCGCCGCGGCGACCCGGGCGTTGAACGTTGCCGCTCCCAGCGCTACGGCGCTTGCCCGGTATCGCACATCCATCGTCGTCGTGTGCTCGGGAGCCAGCCGAATGCGCACCGAACCATCTCGTGCCTCGATATGCCAGGGCTGGGCATTGCCACCCGAGGGTGCGCGGGCAGCTGCGGCGGCGACGATCTCGGAGATCCCCGCCGGTTCGACCTGTTCGGCCGGCTCTTCGATCGCCGGAGGACCAAGCGGCGCACGACTGGCTCGTCGAGCTCGTCGAGCATGGCTGCGGTGTCGATTCGCACCCTGCCGGAGGGCAACTTCTCGCGCAGTCCAATGCGCCGGACGGCTTCGGCGACAACCGACGCGTTGAGGGCGACCTCGGACGAGAGCTGCGGCCAGGTCGACAAGGTCTTGCCCACTTCGATCAGCGATGCGGCCATTCGGGAGGACACCTGTGTTGCGTCGGTCATTCGAAGGACGTACGGCCGCTTGTCCTCGGTGCTCAGATTGGCGAGTCGGGCGGCATCCACATCGCCCAGCAGACCGTGCATGATCGGGCGGGAAGGTTCGATGTCGAACCTCTCCACATCCAGCAGGCCCCGATCGCTGGTCGCCATCAGTACCGGCAGGCGTCGTGCCCTCGCGACCTCGCGGATGAGCACTTTCGCGTCGAGCGAGTCACATTCCTCGATGACGATGTCGAGGCCGTCCAGGAACTCGTCAACCGTCTGAGGAGTGATGCCAGTCGGCATCACAGTCACCGGAAGGTATGGGTCGAGCTCGGCGATCCTCCTGGCACACACGACGGCCTTGTTCACACCCAGGTCGAAGACCGATGCGGGCACCCGATTCAGATTGGACAGTTCCAGGTCGTCGAAGTCGGTAAGCCGCAACTCACCGCACAGGCCTTGTGCCGCAAGGGTGTAGGCGATGGCGTGTCCCACACTCAGGCCGACGACGCCGATGCGGAGCCGGCCGAGGCGGTCGAGCTCAGCGGCGGTGATCAGATGTCTATTGCGGTCGAGTCGCACCAGCCGAAATGCGCGCGGACCCAGAACACTGACCACGGTCCGGCGCCAGGGATAGTAGGCCCAGCGAGTGGGCTCGGCGGTCACGTCGGGCGGCGGATGGGGTCGCAGCCGTTGCAGGCTCGGCCTGCTGTTGGCGCACATTGTCGATGAACTCGATCCGTGCGTCGGCTCGCAGTTCCCGGAGGAGAGCCTCATGGGCGGGATCGTCGGTGTTGACAACTATTGCATTGGACCGCTCTGCATCATCGATGTCTGAGATCATCGCATAGCTCCGGCGGAGACGATGTCGTCCATTTCGTCCAGTCGTGCGGCCAGCTCTTTCTGCTCGGCAAAGAATGTTGAAAGCTGTTTGGGATCAGCATGATTGGCGAATGTGCTGCGATCCCACCACGCTAGCTTCGTCTGGTAGCGATGGTCCGGATAGGGAGTCGCGGGAATCTTCGATGCCAAGAGTCCACCCGACGAGAGCCAGCGTTTGAGCACATACGCAGCCGCCGTCGCCACGATGAATCGAACGTCGAGCAGGTTCATCGCATGAAGCGGTATGCGTGAGATGGCGCTCGTGAGTCGCCGACTACGTTCGGGATCGTCGGTCACCCAAGCGGTTTTCACTTCCACAACGCCGAACGGCAGTCGGTCGGTGACCATTTTCCGCACAGCATCCTGACCGGGCTGCCCACTCCATTCAAGAAGTGCGTGGCATTCATCGGCGGACTGATACGGGCCCCTAGCACGCAGACCGCCGACGACCCTACCCGCGTCGTTGACGCAGGCTGCGAAAAGGATCGTGTCGGCACCGTTGTGGAGCGCATCCATGTCGAGCGCCTTTTCGACTCCGTGCTTGCGGTAGCTGTGACATGCACCGCGAACGTAGTCCACCCACAGATCTCGCTCGATCGCTGGTTGCGCGAATACGATGGTGCACTCGCTGTCGGGATCCCAACAGCTGGGACTCGTCTGCAGGCTGACAAAGTTGCGGCCCGCGGCCTCAGTCTGGGGAACGGTCATACTTGTTCCTTCCTCGGGCAGCCGGCCAACAACGGCGTCGCGGCTGGCTGTCAGAGATCAGTATCTCGCCACGGGTTACTCGGATTCCAGCTAGCAAAACAATCTTTTCCTGCAACGCGATGCCGACTCGCGAATATCACGCCGCTGAGCGGGCTGTCGACGGCTTCGTGGCAATCACATGTCGGCGAAATTGGTACTGGTGATCATCCATTTGTCGACTCCTTGGCGAAGTTGGCAGTCAATGCCATTAATTGGGTTGACGGCAGCATCAGGATTTCCCGGACACCGTTTCGCTATGCGTTGTTTGAGCCAGTGCAATTCGGGTGTTGTCGGGCTCCGGAGGCGGTCCGGCGGACAGCCGCCGTATTACGTTTGCGATGTTTCTCGAGGCTCCGTGCACGGCTTTCGCCATCGCCGACGATCGACCCGATCGACGCCGCGTGTCCGGCCCTGACCGGCGCAAGATGTGCGGATTTTGCGACCGGAGACGCCAGGGGGTGACACCCTGAAGCAGGTGGAGGAGGAGTACCCGAGCGCAGGTCGCGGGGGTTTGCCGGTCAAGGATGTGGGTCGGCTCCTGCTGCGCTGTGCCGATCGACCGGGACTCGTGGCGGCGGTAAGTGCATTCCTCGCCGGCGCGGGCGCCAACATCGTGTCGCTGGATCAGCACTCCACGGAGCAGTCGGGCGGCACGTTCATGCAGCGGACGATTTTCAACTTGCCCGGGTTGACGGCCGCGCGCGACGCTCTCGAACGAGATTTCCGTGAGCAGGTGGCCTCACGGTTCGATATGGATTTCCGGCTGACCGAGGCTGCGAAACCGAAACGCGTCGCAATCATGGCGTCCAAGGAAGACCACTGCCTGCTCGATCTGTTGTGGCGCAATCGTCGCGGCGATCTCGACATGTCGGTCGTGATGGTGATTTCCAACCATCCCGATCTCGCCGATCAGGTGCGCCCTTTTTCCGTGCCATTCCTGTATGTGCCGGCGACCAAGGATATTCGCGTGGACGCAGAGCGGCGCCAACTCGACTTGTTGCACGGAAACGTGGATCTGGTGGTGTTGGCCCGGTACATGCAGATCCTCACGCCGCAATTTCTCGCCGAAGTGGACTGTCCGCTGATCAACATTCATCATTCGTTTCTGCCCGCCTTCATCGGGGCGGCGCCGTATCGGCAGGGCAAAGGAACGCGGCGTCAAACTCGTCGGCGCGACAGCCCATTACGTGACCGAGGACCTCGACGACGGCCCGATCATCGAGCAGGACGTGGTGCGGGTGGATCACCGCCACGGCGTCGACGATCTGGTACGTCTCGGCGCCGATGTCGAGCGCCTTGTTCTGTCGCGAGCGGTGCTATGGCACTGTGAGGACCGCATCATCCGATACGGAAACCAGACGGTCGTCTTCTAGAGCAGTTAAGGAGAGAAGTGGTGAAGAAGTTCAGCGGGCTGGATGAGTTCGTCGCGGCGGAGGTGCAGAGCTCGGTCCCACCGATTGGCTCGAGGTGACGCAGGAGCGCGTCAACCTGTTCGCCGACGCCACCGATGACCATCAGTGGATCCACGTCGATCCCGAGCGTGCGGCGAACGGCCCGTTCGGCGGGACGATCGCGCACGGCCTACTGACCTTGTCGCTGCTGCCGCACTTCACGCACCAGCTCTACACCGTCGACAACGTCGCGATGGCCATCAACTACGGCTACAACAAGGTGCGCTTCATCACTCCGGTGCGGGTGGGGTCGAAGATCCGTGCACGCGCCGAGATCGCCAAGGTCGATCAACT
>CAVYPI010000125.1:0-24876 GCA_963770125.1 uncultured Actinomycetota bacterium
ATGACTGTCCTGTTCGGGCGAAGGCTGCACTGTTCGTCTGAAGGTTGCACCCGAAGTTGCATTGTTCAGTTGAAGGTTGCGCGTCGCTGCCGGGATTGGCTCGGTGTGCGGCCGAGACTGTTGATCTGTGACGGTGTTACATCGAGAGGCGCGACGACCCCTGACCCGCCGGCCGACGATGGCTTCGAGGTCAGTTTTGTGCTGAACGGCGGCGCCGAGCACCGGGTGCCGCTCGCGCAGGCATGGGCGGTGCCGCTCGAGCAGGGCCTTCCGGTTCGCCGGTTTACGTCCCGGAAGGGACAGCGGCATCTGAGCGGGCTGTGGTGGTCAGCCACAACCGGTGGCCATGTGGGGTTTGAGTCCTGGTTGGAGCGCGATCGCGTGTTGCATCTGGATTTCGATCCGTCCGTGGTCGGCATCGCGTCCCAACCGTTCTGGCTGCACTGGACCGCCGAGGCGGGCAAGCCGGTTTCGCATGCGCCGGATTTCTTCGCCCGCCGAAGGGATGGCTCGGCGGTGGTGGTCGACTGTCGGCCGGTGGAGCGCCGCAGGCCGCGGGACGTGGCGAAGTTCGAGGTGACGGCGCGGGCCTGCGCGCTGGCCGGGTGGGAGTATCGGCTGCTGGGTGCGGCGGATGCGCTCGTGACCGCGAACGTGCGGTGGTTGGCCGGCTACCGGCATCCCCGCCACCATCTGCCTGGGACGGTCGAGGTGCTGCGGCGTGTGTTCGCAAATCCAATGCCGTTGATGGCCGGTGCGGAGGCGGCGGGCGACCCGATCGCTGTCTTGCCGGTGTTGTTCCATCTGCTGTGGTGTCACGAGCTCACGATTGACCTGTCGACGCCGTTGCATCAGGCCACGTTGGTGAGCCCGTCGGCGGGTCAGCGGTGACGCTGACCAGGGCGGCGGTGCTTCGGCCGGGTGACCTGGTCCGCTACGACGGCGGAGATCATCAGGTGATCGCGCTGGCCGGCACGTCGGTGCGGCTGCGCTCAGAGCATGGGGCGGAGTCGGTGGTGCTGCTCGCCTATCTGATGGCCTCGCCTGGGTTCGCGGTCATCGACGGCGCGCGGGCACCATCGGTGGAACCGTTCGGGCTGTTGGAAGGCCTGCCAGTGAAGGTGCTCGAGGAGGCGCGCGAGTGGGAGCGCCACATCGTGGAGGTGGAGACGGGGTTGCCGAACCCGCTGCCCGGCGCGACGCCGCGAGCCGGCTTCGACCCGGCGAGCACGACGATCGCCGAGAGGGATCAAGCCAAGGCGGCCGAGTTGGGCGTGAGTCTGCGTACGGTGCAGACGCGGCGGGCGCGTTACGCGCAGCAGGGTCTGTGGGGTCTGGTGGATCAGCGGGCGGTGCGGCTGAGCGCGGCGATCGGACGCGCTGATGCCCGGCTGGTCGCGGCGGTCGGGACGTGGTCGACGCCGAGACGGACACCTCGACCGGAACCCGGTCGCGTCTGATCCGGCGCGTGGTCAAGGCGGTCGAGGCCACCTACGGGCCGGGGGTGGTGCCGCTGCCGGGCAAGACCACGTTCTACAAGGTGATCGATGCGGTCGCGACTGGCCGGCACACGTTCGGTTCGGCGGTCACGCGTCGGCAGACCGCGAACCGGCCGCAGGGCATGTTCACGCCGATGCACGCGGCCGCCCGGGTGAGCAGGTGCAGATCGACTCCACCCCGATCGACGTGCTGGTGTTGTTGGACTCCGGTGTGCCGGTGCGCGCGGATCTGACGATCGTGGTGGACGTGGCGACCCGCACGATCTGCGCGGCGGTGCTGCGCCCGGTCGGCACCAAGGCGGTCGACGCGGCGCTGCTGCTGGCGCGGATGCTGGTGCCCGAACCGATGCGGCCAGGATGGTCTGGCGCGCTGCGGATGTCGGCGTCGCGGCTGCCGTACGCCAGGCTGCTGGACATCGACGCCCGGATGGAGCTGGCGGCGGCGCGGCCGGTGATCGTGCCAGACACCATCGTGATCGACGGCGGGAAGGTGTTCATCTCCGACACTTTCACCCGGGCGTGTGACCGGCTGGGGGTCTCGATTCAGCGGGCCCGGCCCCGCACCCCGACGGACAAGGCGATCGTGGAGGCCACGTTCGCGTCGATTAACACGCTGTTCTGTCAGCACGTCGCCGCCTACACCGGTTCGAACACGACGCTGCGCGGCCTCGACGCGACCGGCGCGTGGACGCTGCCGGAGTTGCAGGATCTTTTCGATGAGTGGCTGCTGGTCGGCTGGCAGGCCCGCCCGCACGATGCGCTGCGCGACCCGCTGCTGCCCCGGCGGGCGCTGTCACCGAACGAGAAATACGCCGCACTGGTCGCCGCGGCCGGCTACCTGCCGTTGACGCTGTCCGGGGACGACTATCTGGAGCTGCTGCCGGTCGAGTGGCGCCAGATCAACGCCTACGGCATCCGCCTCGGCTACCGCACCTACGACTGCCCGCAGCTGAGCCCGTGGCGGCTGCAGCACTCCGGGGTCACTACGCGGCGCGGGCTGTGGGAGGTGCACTACGACCCCTTCGACGCCACGCAGGTGTTCGTGCGCACTCCGGATGGATGGGTCGCCGTCCCGTGGACGCACCTGCCGATGGTGTCCGCGCCGTTCGCCGAGTTCACCTGGCGCCACGCCCGCCGCCTCGCCGCCGAGAAAGGCCTAGACGACACAGACGAGACCGAGGTGGCCCGGGTGCTCGACGAGCTGCTCACTCGCGCGCAGGCCGGCCCGGTCGACAAGCACAGCGATCGGATCATCGGCCGCACCCGGGTGGCTGCAGCGCACCGCCCGCCACCACGCGAGGACGACGTCGCGGCGGGTACGCCAGGGTCGACGGGCGGGTACGGCGGGGACGGGCCGTCGACCCCGGTGATCCCGTTCGGGATCTTCGACGCCGACGCCGAAGCCGACCGGTGGTTATGAGTCCCGCCGCCGACAGGTGGTCGAATGCCGACGCCGACATCGAGCACAACGTGGGTGCCGATGATCCGCTGAGTACTAAGGAGGTTCCGCCTAATGTGATGACAGATGGGTGCTGACCTGCGGTTCGAGTTGTCCACTGACTACGTGTACCCGGGCCGTGGGTGACGCCGAGGAGTTCGAAGGCCCGTCGCTGCAGCGCGGTGGGGGTAGTGAGCCGCCAATGCTGGCTGTCGTCGGCGGGCTGATGTAGTTGGGGTAGCTGGTGGCCAGGTCGGCGAGCAGGCGGTGAAGCTATGCACGGGGGTGTCATCGTCGGTGTGTTTGCGTGCGGCCTTGGCTAGTGCGGCATCGGAGCGTTGGGCCGCGGCAACGGGATTGGGGCGTTTAACGGCGGCGGCGGGTTTGTTGTGGTCGTGATACAGGATCGGGGCGAGGGCTTGTTTCATGTGCAGCGATGTAGTACGCAGCATCCGCAAGAACAGTGGGCGCGGACCCGGTCGGCGAGCCGGTGGCGGACGGGGCGCACGTCGAGTTCGCTGTTGCACGTGCGGGGCGGAAGCCGTTCGAGCCGTCAGTCGGCGCATGTCAGCGCAACACCACGTCTCGGGTTAAGGGTGTCGGCGGGCAGGCTGGTGCGCAGCACGTAGATGGTCGCACGGCGACCTCGGCGGTGTCGTGGTCGGTGCCACCGACACCCGTCCGGAGTCGGCGGGGACGTGGTAGACGCCGTAGGGGATCACCTTGCCCAGGTCCTTAGCCATGAAGTCGTGCACGTTGGTGTGCTCGGGCTCGCCCTTCGGCTGCCATTCCCGCCCACCGTTTTTGAACTTGCCGACCAGTTCCTTCTTCTTGGTGTCCACGCTGATCACCGGGTCACCGCTGTCCTGGTGCTCGCGCACCCGGTCGTTGAGATAGCGGAACTGGGCGTCGCGGTCCGGGTGCTGGCCGCCCTCGATCGTCTTCGCGTTGGCCTGCAGGCTGAACCCCTCCGCCTTGAGCAGTTTCGCCACCGTGGGCGGCGAAACCGCATGTCCGGCAGCCGACATCGCCTCGGCGAGGTGGCGCACCGACTTCGTCGTCCACCGCAGCGGCGATTCCGGATCGCCCCGCGAGGTGGGGTCGACCAGTGACAACAGCGTGGTCCGCACTGCCGGATCGGTCTCGGTCACCGATTTGCGGCCGCCGCCTTTGCGGCGGGTGCGGCCCAACGGCCCCTCACCGGCCTCGAGCTCCGCCACCCCCTTGGACACCGTCACCGCGCTCACCCCGGCCGCGCGGGCGACCACCTTGATCCCGCCGTGACCCAGCGCGCGCGCCTCGGCGCCCATCAAAAGCCGCCGTTGCCGCTCGTCCAGATGCGGCAGCACCGCAGCCAATTTCGCGGCCAGCGACCCCTCCGAGCACACGGCTCCAGCCATACCACGAGCATGACAGCCCGCAGATCAAAAGTAAACATTATTCTTTAACGCGTCCTAAGGAAGGCTGGCGCCGCTTCGTCGACCGCCAACCCCACCCGCCCGCGCTGCACGCCGCCGCGGAACTGGCGCAGATGTCAGCGGGCGAGCGAGCCGACTACGACGAGGCCCGCCGCCACTACCACGCTGACCTGCCACTGGTGAACACACCGACGATCCAGAAGGTGATCAGCACATCCCGGTTGTTGGTCCAGCTCAACCGCAATCAGGTGTCGGCTCGCCGCGGGGTGATCATCTCTGGGGCGTCGGGCACCGGGAAGACCACCGCATTAACCCAGTTGGGCCGCACCCACGAACTGCACACTCGCAAGCGGTATCCCGCTGATCGGCACCGGCTGCCGGTGCTTTACGTCACGGTGCCACCGGCGGCGACGGCGCGGATGCTCGCTGTGGAGTTCGCCCGCTTCCTGGGCCTGGAGTTCACCGGCCGGGCGAACATCACCGACATCGTCAACGCGGTCTGCGCCACCGCCGCGCACACCCGTGTGGAGCTGGTCTGCGTCGATGAGTTGCATAACCTGAATCTGGCCACCCGCGCCGGCGCGGAGGTGTCCGACCAGCTGAAGTACTTCGCCGAACGGCTGCCGGCCACATTCGTTTATGCCGGCATCGATGTGGAGGCGCAAGGCTTGTTCGCTGGTGTGCGCGGCCGCCAGATCGCCGGTCGGTTCTCCGTCATCCCGGCCGCGGCCTTCGCCTACGGTACCGGCGCCCAACGCGGGCAGTGGCGTGCGCTGATCGCCGCTTTGGAGTCCCTGCTGCGCCTGCACCGCCACCGCACCGGCAACCTGGTGCGCCTTGACGAATACCTCTACGGGCGCAGCGGCGGCATGATCGGCAGCCTGTCGCAGCTGGTGCGTGGTGCGGCGATCTTGGCCATCGAGGACGGCAGCGAACAGGTCAGCAAACAGCTACTCGACAGTGTCCCGGTCGATTACGCCGCACAACGCGCCGATACTGCATCACGGCCACCGCGCCGCGGATGCCGGGCGATCCGCAGCCAGAGCGGCTGATGGTGCTGTCCCGGCTGCCGATCGCCGTCGCGCCGGCCCAGCAGGAAACCGTCGCCTCCTACCTCACCCGCCTGGCCAGCCTGCACGGGCTGCCGGTGCGGGAACTGTGGGACCCGATCAGCGTGCCCCGGCCAGGTGGGCGGCGGCGCGACGTCCTCGCCGACCGGTTGGCGGCCGTGACCGGCCAGCGACGCGAGCACCTTATCCGGGCGTTGCCCGAGCTGCATCCCGCGCTGGGCTGGTCGGCGCTGCGCCATCAGCCCCAGCCCGGCTGCCCGCGCTGCGACGCACGACACCCCGGCGGTCCGGTGACCCACCTACTGCCGCACCACCGCTACGTCTGCACCCGCCACCGGTACTGGATCGGGCCGCCGGACATCGACCAGCCCGCCACTGGCCTGGCCGGTCTCGACGACATTGTCCGTGCGCAGGGACACCACCTGCGGCTGCTGGGCCGCCACGGTCCGGCTGCCGGCTACGACGCGGTGCTGACCGGGTTCCTGTTCTGCGGCCACCTCTGGGCGGAGCGGCGGGCAGACGGCGTCGGTGCTCATCGCGAATGGACCCGCCGCGCCGAGGTCCTCATCCCGGCGGGCACCGAGACGGCGACGTTCAGCGCCTCCCGGCTGTTCGCGGCGGTCTATCCCGAAGCCGTCCGCCTGGCAGGTCTGATCGCCTCGCCCACATGGCGACACCTTGCGGCCGGTGATGCCGATCAGCAGCGACAGCTCACCGCCGAGGTGGGGCGTCGCCTGGGCCGCCCGCACCACCCGGGCGACGGCGGTGACGCTGTCGCCCACAGGATGATGTTCGACTGTTGGCGACCCCCGAGCCGACCCGACAAGACTTTCCCCGACAGCCTGCACCATGGCGCAATTCAGCCACCGAAGGTCAGTGCAAACAGCCGAGACCGACACAACCGCAGCGCACAATGGTTTGCCCGCACCCGACGCGGTGGCGGCGCCATCCTGCACCACCGCCATATCCGGCCGGTCCTGATCCGCGAATGGTCGCCCAAGATGGACGGCATCGCGGGCACCATCTGGGCGAGCCAAACCACGAGTTCGACCTGGCCGCCGCGGCAACTTGTGACGTGACGTTCGGACCGGATGCACTGGCTCTCCGCAGAATCGAGCGAGGCGGTCCTGAAATATGTCATGCCGCGCCAATAGGTGGCACGTATGTCCGCTGTCGCTGCCGGTGCTGCATCATTCAGGCCCCGAACTCACGACGACGTCCCAACGGGCAACGTAGGACGTGGGTTACCGCGGGCCATCCCTTGCAATCTTGAACTGGACGAGACACTGATGATGAAGTTGTCCTGTCCGGATTTAGGTTGCGACGTCCGGACTTAGGTTGCGACGGATCTTGCGACGTCCGGATTTGGGTTGCGAGTCGCTACTGGGGTGCGGACCGCTCGCGGCGAACAATGTTGAGCTGTGACTGCGTTACCCCCTGAGGTGTGGGCGGGCGGCTGAGCCGGTCGGTGTTGGCGGCTTCGAGATCGGTTACGTCACCGACGACGGCCTCGAGCACCGGGTGTCGCTGTCGCGGGCGTGGGCCACACCGTTCGAGTCGTGCCGCCCGATAAGGCGGTTTACCTCACACAAGGGGCAGCGGCATCTGAGGGCTGTGGTGGTCGGCCACGACGGGCGGGCACGTCGGCTTCGAGTCGTGGATGGAACGCGATCACGTGATGGCGCTGGATTTCGACCCGACAGTGGTCGGCATCGCCTCGCAACCGTTTTGGCTGTCCTGGCGCGACGATGCGGGCCAACTGAGCTCGCATGCACCGGACTTCTTCGCTCGCCGAGCCGACGATACTTCGGTCGTAGTCGAGATGCACGAGCACCACTACAAGAAGAATGCTTTACTGCGACAGCTGCATTCGTGGCGCCCCACGTCCGGGGTATAGCAGCGACATCGCCTGCCACTGAGCCGTTACGCCTGGGGGGTTGGTTCGCGATGTGTGGGACTTCTGGCCATGTCGGTTGGTCGCCGTGATGGGTAACGTCGCAGGCATGTCCATAGAATCTCAACCGATCTCCATCCTCTCGGAGACCGAATGCTGGAATCTGCTGTCGAGCGTTGCGCTGGGGCGACTCGTCACGAGCGTCGATGGCCAGCCGGCGATCTTTCCAGTCAACTTTGTGGTCCAGCACCGCACGGTGCTCTTCCGTACGTCGGAGGGCACCAAGCTGGTCAGCGCTGCGATCAACAACCAGGTGCTGTTTGAGGCCGACGATCACGGTGTTACCGAAGGCTGGAGTGTGATCGTCAAGGGGTCAGCACGCATACTTCGCACCGACGAAGAGATTCAGGAGGCGGAGCGAGCACAGCTACTTCCCTGGATCGCCACGGTGAAGCAACACTTCGTACGAATCCGTCCGCTGAGCATCACCGGCCGGCGCTTTACCTTTGGCTCCGAGCCCGACCGTGAATTCACCGTCGTTTGAGGTGCTTGGCCTAGACGACGCGGTGAAGATGGCTGCTGGCAACGGCGGCGGCCGTCTCGGCTTGCAGTTGGCACTGCACGCGACGTTTGATGCCCAACAAGATCCCCCGCGTCATTAGGGCCCTTGCCGGTCCGGCAAGTTCCGTGGCCAGTACCTCGCCGGGGTGACGCAACCGTATCCGTGTTCGGATCAGGAGCCGGCAGCGATCTTCCCAATGCGGAATGAGGTGGACCGACCAGACCGCATCCCAGAGACGCTCGGTGGGGACCGTGCGCAGCACTATGGATTGCCGTTGGACAACGTCGACAACCTGCATCGAGATCCCTTCGCGGAGACCCATCCAGCCCTTCGGCACGAGCCGCATCACGTCACCTCGAGCCAGGTGCTGCCATTCAGGATGGATTCGGTCGGCGTTGTGATAGTGCAGCCCCACAAGGTTTTCCAGCGTCTCGTAGCTGTAGAGCCCGCCTCGGTCCTGGCCCATCTGCACCAGCCACGGCCATACCGCGTTCGTGGGAGCGTCGATCCACACACCTTCGGTTGTCTCAACGGCGGGCCGGCCGACCAACTCATCGCCCGGCAGGAACATTCGGCACTCTTCCTTCGTCGTGCCCCAATTGCGGTAGTATCGCCTCGCTGCGTAGAGCAGCGCGACGCGCGCGGCGACCTGCACCAGCTTCCTTGCCATATGCTCAGCCTGTGCCGCACCCAGCCGGATGAGCTAGAGCCGGAAGTCCCTGGTGTGATGGTTTTGGTAACGCTTCTGGAGCGCGTCCGCCAATAGAACGGCTGGCATGGTCGTGGCCGCGACGGCGAAGCCCGCGATCGATGGCCCGGAGTGTCCGAGCAGGTGCGCGACGGGCGGCACATAGAGCAACACCAACAGCAGGCCTAGCTCGGCTGGGATCGCCGCGATCAGCAGGGGATTGGTGCGCAGGTTTGTAGCCCATGCCGGGCGTTCGACGCTGCGGCAGGCGAACGTTTTGGCGGCTTGGCCCAGGACGATGGCAGTGAATGCCGCGCCAGATGCCGCCAACAACGCTGGGCCCGTGGGAAATTCCTGACCTAGCCGCCAGCCCTGAGCATGAAGCGACACGACGAACGCGGTGAGCGCGAGGGCGGCCTCGACAAGGCCGAGGACTGCGAAAGCTCGCATCATCAGACTTCGGTCGAGCAAATGGCCCCGGACGGGTGGGCCGTCCAGCGCTCGCTTATCGGGTGGTTCTGCGCCGAGTGCCAAGGCGGGGAAGACGTCGGTGCCGATGTCGAGTGCGAGCACCTGGAGCACACGGATCGCCAGCGGGAACTTGCCCGCCGTCAGCGCCCACACGACGAAGGGCGCGAGTTCGGCGACGTTGTCGGCAAGGTGGTAGGTGAGAAACCGGCGAATGTTGGCGAACGTCGAACGGCCCTGCGCCACAGCGGTGACGATGGTCTCGAAGTTGTCATCCAACGACGACATCTGCCGCCTCACGCGCCACGTCGGTGCCGCTCTTGCCCATGGCTACGCCGATGGCCGCTTCTCTGAGGGCCGGTGCATCGTTGACGCCGTCACCGGTCATCGCTACGACGTGTCCACGGACCCGCAGGGCTTGCGCGATCCGCAACTTGTCCTCGGGAGTTACGCGTGCGACCACCATTCCGTCGCGGTCGAGCAGCTCGCCGAGGCGATCGAGGTCTCGCGGGAGGTCGGCGCCAACAAGCACCGACCCGCCTTCGCTGAGCAGTCTGATCTCCCGTGCGATCGCGCCAGCGGTCTCGGGATGATCGCCGGTCACCATCGCGACATGGATTCCGGCCCGCCTGCATCTGTTCAGCACTTGTTCCACGCCGGGTCGGGGCGGATCTTCGAGGGCGACCAGGCCGAGTAATCGCAGGCCCTTCTCGGCTTCTACCGCAGACGATGGAAGTGCCTTTCCGGGTGCGAGATCGCGATAAGCGATGGCAACAACCCGAAGTCCGCGCCGGGCCAAACGCTCCAGTGTCTCTGGGGCGCGGTCGACGGACTCGCAGACCGGAAACACCGCATCGGGTGCCCCTTTGACGAGGATGCGGTTACCGACCACAACGGACATGCGGCGTCGCCGGGTGTCAAAGGGAAACTTGGCGCGCTCGATACCACCTGCATCACCGCTGGACTCGTTTCCGACCCGGCGCGCGAAGGCGTCCAGCGCGGCCTCCATCGGATCGCCATGCGGTCGCCACGAGCCATCGATTCCCTGGATGCGACCCGATGAGCACCCCACTGCCGCGCCCGCCATCATCCGTAAAGCGTCCATGACCGCCGGAGAGTCGCAGTGGACGGTGGCGGTCGGCTCGTAGCCGATGCCATAGATCGCGCCCGCGCCGCACGGCGTCCACGCCTCCACGACCGACATTTCGTTCTGGGTCAGTGTGCCGGTCTTGTCGGTGCAGATGAACGTGGTGGAGCCCAGTGTCTCCACCGCCTCGAGGTGCCTGACCAGGGCGTGTTTTTCGCCCATTCGCTGCGCACCGATGGCCAGTGAGAGGGTGACGGTCGGCAGGAGTCCCTCAGGGACGACTGCGACCGTCACGCCAACTGCGAACAGAAATCCGTCGGAAGCGGGCATTCCAATCAGGACTGCGACGGCGAAGAAGACGGCTCCCACGCCGATAGCGACGAGGGCGATGACACGTGACACCCGCGCCAGTTCCAACCGCAACGGCCGGCGCATGCCGTTGCGCCTGCGTGAGGGTGGCGATGGTGGCCAACCTGGTCTGCGCACCCGTGCTGATGACGTGGGCGCGAGCCTCCCCTTCTACGACAAGGCATCCGGCGAATACCGCGTCACCGACGGCTGGATGTTCGGGGACGCTTTCACCGGTCATCGCGGACGTGTCAATGGCAAATCCCGCTACGCTGTCCACCACGGCATCGGCAGATACGCGGTCGCCTTCGACGAGTAGCACCACATCGCCTACCACCAATTCATCAGCCGAAATCTGTTGCGGCACACCGTCACGCACTACAGTGGCGCGCCGGGGCAGCATCTGTCTTAGTCCTTTGGCGGCATGCTGAGCGCGTTCTTCCTGTGCGAACGCGAAGACGCCATTGAGCACGATGACCACGAAAATGGCGATGCCCAGACTGAGGCAATCCGGCGAGGAATGCCAAACCGCCCGCGACCCAGAACAGCAGGGCGAAGAAGTGCACCATCTCGCCCAAAAGGCGGCGCCACCAGGGTCTGGAGCGCTGCGCCGGAAGGCGATTCGGTCCGTTTTCGACCAATAACCGAGCCGCCTGCTCGGATGTTAGACCAGCCTCAACCACCTGTTGCATTACGCCGACCTTGGCAAATCCCGTCGTTTACGGCCCTTGGTGCCGGGCCGCACGATATGTGCGGCGATGTTGACGCTATGCCCTCGATGAAGGTGGGACGGCCGACCAATGTCCTCACCGGCCGGGACTTCCGTCCCTAGTTGCGTCATCCCCGCGGTGGTCGGATTGTGGGTGGAAGTCCAAACACGTGAGGAGACATCATGAGCAAACTTCCTGTACAACACAGGCCCCGATCGTTCTTTCCGGAACTGTCGGAGATCTTCGAGGGTTTCCCGTCCTGGGCGAGCGTTCGGCCGGTGTTCGGTAATCACGTCATTCGAGTCGAAGATGAGATGAAGGACGGCAATTACGAGGTTCGCGCCGAGATTCCGGGGGTCGATCCCGGCAAGGATGTCGACATCACGGTGCGGGACGGTGTGTTGACGATCAAGGCTGAGCGAACTGAGAAGAAGGAATCCAACGGGCGCTCGGAGTTCTCCTACGGCTCGTTCATGCGCTCGGTCACGCTGCCGGCCGGAGCTGACCAGGACGCCATCAAGGCCAGCTACGACAAGGGCATTCTCACCGTATCGGTGCCGGTGACCGAGGCGCAGACGGCCGAGAAGCACGTCGCGGTCGAGTCGGCGAAGTAACCCGATCAGGGTGGTCCCGGGTCGAGGGGTTCGGGACCACCCTCTCGAACATCACCTACCCGCCTACTGAATACACAGGAGCGGTAATGAGCAACGACAAGGTCCATCACGTTCGCAAGGACTGGCTGGTCGACGTATCAATCGACGAACACGAAGGCCAGACCAGGGCTACCGCGCGCCTCCGCTGGCGCGATCAACAGGTGGTGGGTGTCGGCACGGCAAGGCTGAACCCGGCCGACCGCTTTGTCGCCGAAATCGGTGATGAACTTGCAGTTGCCCGAGCACTATCCGATGCGGCCATCCAGATGATGGCGGTAACCGCGCACGACATCGAAGGCGCCACACATGAGCCGGTGACGTCTCTGCACTGGCGAACCGCACAACCACCGGCAGGAGCGCAGCAGCAATGACTCGCGCGCGCGGGCTGATAAGGAATGCCCCGAGACACATTTTTCGTGACCGACGTGAAGCAGGAAGAGTCCTTGCGGATCTGCTCAGCGCATACCGCGGACGCGAAGGCGTCGTCGTCTTGGGTCTACCCCGCGGCGGAATTCCCGTCGCATGGGAAGTGGCCGCCGCCCTCGGCGCCCCGTTGGATGCATTCGTCGTACGCAAGCTCGGCGCGCCCGGTCGCGAAGAGTTCGCCATGGGCGCACTGGCCACCGGTGGACGCGTCGTGGTCAACGACGACCTCCTGCGCGCGTTGCGAGTCACACCGCAACAGCTGCGGGATGTCGCCGAACGTGAAGGCCGCGAACTGATCCGCCGTGAAGCCGCCTACCGCGGCGGCCGCCCGCCCGTCGATGTGACGGGCAAGACCGTCATTCTCGTCGATGACGGGCTGGCCACCGGTGCCAGCATGTTCGCTGCCGTGCAGGCGCTCCGCGACGCGGACCCGGCCGAGATCGTGATCGCGGTGCCTGCGGCCCCGGAGTCAACGTGCCGTGAGTTCGCCGGAATCGTCGATGACGTCGTGTGTGCATCGATGCCCACACCGTTTCTTGCAGTAGGAGAGTCGTTCTGGGATTTCCGTCAGGTAAGCGACGAGGAGGTCCGCGAGCTTCTGGCCACCCCGACCACCGGCCTGGGTACCGCAAGGATCCGAATCGCCGAGTCGCCAGCTGAAGTAGTAGATCGCACGGCCGTCGACGCGCCTGCCGGCGTGCCTCCGCGGGAAGCACTCGAGGAGATCATCGGCGACGCGAGAATCGTGTTGATCGGCGAAAGTTCGCATGGCACACACGAGTTCTACGAGGCACGCGCGGAAATCACCAAGTGGCTGATCGAAGAGAAAGGCTTCTGCGCCGTCGCCGCCGAGGCGGACTGGCCCGACGCGTATCGCGTCAACCGCTATGTTCGCGGGCAGGGCGCTGACGGATCAGCCGACGAGGCGCTGAGCGGATTCGAACGCTTTCCGGCTTGGATGTGGCGCAACGTCGTTGTCCGGGATTTCGTCGACTGGCTGCACGCGCATAACGGGCATCGTCGAGAGCACGGGGAACGCCAAACCGGCTTCTACGGTTTGGATTTGTACAGCCTGCATCGGTCGATGCAGGAGGTGATCGCCTATCTCGATAACGTCGATCCGGTCGCAGCTGCGCGGGCGCGGGAGCGTTACGCCTGCTTCGACCACACCTCTGCCGACGACGGCCAGGCCTACGGATTCGCCGCAGCGTTCGGCGCCGGGTTGTCGTGCGAGCGCCAAGCGATCGATCAGCTGGTCGAGATGCAGCGCACCGCAGTGGAGTACGCGCGCCGCGACGGCTTGTTCGCCGAGGACGAACAGTTCTACGCGCAGCAGAACGCGCAGACGGTGCGCAATGCGGAGGTCTACTACCGGGCGATGTTCGGTGGACGAGTCACGTCGTGGAATCTGCGCGACCAACACATGGCGCAAACGTTGCACGCCTTGCTGGCGCACCTCGACCGCCACGGCGACGCGCCTGCGCGAATAGTCGTGTGGGCCCACAACTCTCATGTGGGTGACGCAACAGCGACAGAGGTGGGTACCGACGGGCAGCTTACACTGGGACAGTTGGCGCGCGAGCGATACGGCGAGGATTCTCGCTTGATCGGATTCACGACCTACAGCGGGACAGTCACTGCAGCCGGCGAATGGGGCGGCGTAGCGGAACGCAAGGTCGTCAGGCCTGCCCTGAACGGTAGCGTCGAAGAGCTGTTCCATGAGACTGAGAGGACGGCGTTCCTGGTGTCGGCGATGATCAGCCACGCCGCCGCCGAACCTCTGGATGCCGTCCGGTTGGGCCGTGCCATCGGCGTGATCTATCTACCCGCGACCGAACGGCAAAGTCACTACCACCACGTCCGCCCCGGCGAACAATTCGACGCGATCATTCACATCGACAAGACCCGAGCGCTGGAGCCGCTCGACGTGACCAGTCAGTGGGTCGCTGGTGAGACGCCGGAGACGTATCCAACCGGATTGTGATGCCTCGTAACTGAGGCGATCGACGGTCAGTGTGGCAGGCGGTACAACGCCGCCCCGGCAGTGATTCCGGCGCCCGCGGCGACGAGGAGGACGCGTCCTCCAGGTCGGATGCGGCTAGCCGCGCGGTCGAAGGCCGCCGCCACCGAGGCGGTGTGCGCGCTCTGGTCTTCGGCGACGATGATCTGTTCCTCGGGCACGCCGAGGCGGGCGGCAAGGTCGGCTTGGTAGCGGGGCCCGGCGGGGGCGGCGACGATTGCGTCGATGTCGTCGATCGTCAGTGCCGATTCGACCAGGCACTGGTCGATCGCTTGTGCGGCGGCAGCGGCGAACTGTTCGTCGATCGTGTCCGATACGGCGAACCGAAGCACATTGTGACCATCGACGAGACCGACTGTGGCGTTGAAGCTTTCACCGTCATCAGGAGCATTTACCCAACTAATGCGTTCGAGACCGCAGTCGTCGTCGGTCCAGTCGCACAACAACGCCGCCCCTGCTGGCGAAAATGGAAAGTGCTCACTCATTCCGCGTCCGGGATCGGCATCGCTTGCCACGATAAGCGCGCAGTCGATGGCGTGCGACTTCAGGAAGCCGTCAACGATCTGCAGCGCGGTGAGCACTCCGCATGTTCAGTTGGAAATGTCAAACGAGAAGGTGCCGTGGGTGTCTGCATGTGGATCCTCGGGGTTGGCACCGATGTCCTGCTGAATGATCGCCGCAAGGGCCGGCTCTGCGATAGATGCCCGCATTGACCAGCAGGTCGACGTCATGGGGATCGCGGCCAGCCTGCTGGAGACAATCCTTGGCCGTCGTTACCGCGAGATGGAGAGCGCTGTGACGATTGCGCCACCCGCCCTGTGCCAGAGCGACCCGATCAAATCACTGTGCCCATAGCGCTCCACCAATTCCTCATCCACGGTCAACAGCAGTATGCCGATCTCCAGCCCCGATGCCAGAGCGATCAATGCCACCGTTTCGCCGGGCCGGATATGCCCAGCCTCAAGCTCTTCGACAAGGGCCACGGTGTGGGTGGTCGACGCGGTGTTGCCGTACCGGTCAACGGTGATCACCGCGTCGTGGCGAGGCGCGTCACCGAAGGACGCGGCCATCTTTGCCATACCCCGGCGGATCGCGCGGGCCGACGTCTGATGAGTTATCACGTGATCGATGTCATGTATCGAGATACCCACCGCCTCAAGCACTTCGTGTAGCAGCAGTGGGGTGTTCGACATCGCTGCGCGGTGAATCCCGCGGGCATCGGTGAACATCCGGGCAGCAGGTTCGTCGCCCTTCGGATAGGCCAGACATAGCCGGCTGTAGTCGGCCACCGTGGTGAAGCCGGCCAGGGTGATGCCACCGGATCCCGGCGTGGCGCGTTCGAGCAGTAGTGCCGCCCCCGCATCCCCGAGTGTCAACGAGGCGAGTTCCTTGCTCATGATGTTGCGAATATGTCGGGCGGCATTCTGGCCGAGCTGCGAGATGTACTCGCCGCTGACCACCAGCACGCGCTCGACTGTTCCCTGCCGAATCCAGTTGTTAGCCACCGTCACACCGATCAGCATTCCCGCGCACGCGTTCGACACGTCGAAGGTCATCGCCTTTGTCGCCCCGATCGCGCGGGCAACAAGGCTGCTCATCGACGGCTCCAGCCATTGCGTCAGACCGCCGCGGAACTTCGTGATGCTGCAACTGATCACGACGTCGATCGACGCGGCCGTCCGATCGGCTTTACTGAGACAGTCCAGCGCCGCCGAGGTCGCAAGGCTGTAAGAGTCCTCGTCGCCCACCGAGACCCGACGCTCGTGGATGCCGGTCAATCGCTCGAGGTCGATGTGGGTGTGGTGACGCGTCGTCGCCATCAACTCGGCTGTCGTCAGATGCGTCGCGGGAAGGTGGCGTCCGGCGCCCGCCAGCCGTGTAACGGTGCGGACGGCTCCCCGTCGGCGGGATCCATCACCAGCCAGTGCCTGCGCGCGTCATTGCCACATCATGTGTTACGTCGGGTGAACCGAAAGGGATCAATGGGCATCGTCGAGAGGACCTTCGACCCTTCGTCATGTCAACCCTCCTGCTTAGCCTCGGCTTATGGGCAAACAACGACCGTGTCTGGCGGGGCTAATGGCGCTGGTTGGTGCCGTCGGGCTGTACCGGGGCAGGCTGCGGCCCTGGATGTACACCTGGGGCGCACGCGACGACGAGGTCAATGGGTCTCTGCCGGGTGATGAGCTGGTTGCGACGCACACGCCGCGGACCACGCGGGCGGTAACGATCGACGCACCCATCCGCGCGGTATGGCCGTGGCTGGCGCAGATCGGGGAGGGCCGCGGCGGCTTCTACAGCTACTCGTTGCTGGAACGGGCAGTCGGCGCGCACATCCACAATGCGAACACCATCCACCCGAAGTGGCAGGACCTTCGCGTCGGCGACACCGTGTGGCTGGCGCGGCGCTATGGCGAGGGTGCTCGGCAGCTGGTGGCGGCGGTCGAGCCGTTGTCGCACCTGGTGCTGATGTCGCCCGATGACTTCGAGCGGGTGCAGCGAGGTGAAAAGGCGCGAGGAGCCTGGGCTTTCTATCTCCGCCGCAAAAACGGGTGGACCCGGTTGATCGCTCGGGGCAGCGGCGGAGCCGTCGGGCATGCCAGTTTCGACATACCCCATTTCGTGGACGAGCTGATTGTCCGGAAACTCCTTCAGGTCACACTGCCTGAGACAACCGTTGAATGCCAAGTACCTTTTGGGCGTAAGCGCGTAGACATTTCTTTCACGCATCAAGGAAAGGTCACGTTTATCGAATTTGTAGGTCCCTCTCACTTCATCCCCCAATACCAGCGCGAGCCGACATCCCCTCTTGCTCGAAAAATAGATGTTGAAGATCACTTCGGAGCGGAATGTGTGATCTGGCCGTTCTGGATCCAGCGTTGCACCAGGAACATACGCGCCATTCTTGACAAGAAGACGAGCGGTTTGGCGAGCGTTTGGTCGACCAAAGCTTTGTTTGGCGATTTCGCATTTCCTGATTCTGCGCAGATCATCGTTGAGCTTAGCGATCAGTTCCACGCCGTGAAGGCCGACGGGCTTGGATACATGTACGGTAACTCATGCACGAACAAACCAATTCATCCGATTATTGAAGCAATCCGAACCGGAAAGGCTGACAAGGAAAAGCTCATACCAAAAGGAAACGACTTGGCCGAATCTTTTTGGTTACCTGAAGAAATAACATGAACGAACTTGGCGACGCTTCTCTCTTCGAGGCTCTGCCGCTTGCCGTCCGCAGTCAGTCCGCAGTAGATTCGACAACCATCTAAGTTCGCCAGCATTTCCAAGCCGCTGAACAGGACTTTCTTGGTGCAGCCAACGTTGTCGGACTCCGCAAACGCCCATGTCGACTCGTTCGCATCGAGTAGGTCGAGCGAGGCGTTAGGCGAACGACGCCACTCCCCCGACGGCTTCGACAGCTTGCCGAAGTTTGACCTGTTGATCCAACACCCAGTCAAGCATCGCGGGCCATTCGTCCTGTTTGAGAACACTTTCAAACTCTGACTGAACGTATACCGCCGCCGCCTTTTTTCCGGGCTTGTCATCCCACTCAGCCGCTTGGCCGAGTGCCTGTTCAAATTGAGCTTTCATGCTGCGCAGTGTCTCGAACCTCTTCGCGTTGACTGCGGCATCAGAGCCGCTGAAGTAAAGCTGGACCCTGAGTCCTTGATGGGCGAAGGCCGTCTCATACACGACACCGCTCACTCCTGTGGGAAGGTCGTACCAGCCACCACTTGTTGAGGCTTTTGCTGATGTCCAGGCAGGGTGTTCAGCGGCGATTCTGCTTAGAAACTCTTCCCAGAACCCCCAATAGAGCTTTCCGCGCTCGGTAAACGCACCAACACCAGTCCCGGCCTTGACCTGCTTTCCCCAGTCGTTTGGCTGAGCGACGAGCTTGAAGTTTGGTGCCGGAACGGATTCTCCGATCCGGACCACCTCTATCTCGATGCCGAAGAATCTGGTGTCGGGGTCAGTGTGTTCGTTCAGCCAGTCAAGGGCAGCACGGTGCTCGGGACGGAAACCAGTGTTTATCCAGACGATTGTCTTCGGACTGGTGCCTGCCGCATAGGTAAGGATCTGGCCAAGGTGGCCATGGTCAGACATCTCCAACTGGTTCTCAACGATCACGACGCTGTCATCCGATAGATCGCGGCCCAGCAGGTCGAGCGAGAAACCCCCGACGGGATGTTCGGCAACTTCCAACTCCAGATCCATACCGAGCAGGTCGTTCAGAACGTCAACATTCTGCAGTAACCACGGCGTGAAGCCCTGTGCCTCGTGCGCCCACACTTCTCGCGGCGCGACGGCGCTTAGACGGCCCAGGCTCGGCGACGTTGTCACAAATCTCCGACCAGGTTGCTGAAGTTCGCGTGGCCCACAACCGCACCCTAAACCCCGGCACCACACCGCGCGGAATCTGATGTGTACCCAAACGCCAAGCCCCAGTCGGTCTAGGTCCGAGCCGTCACTGGAGCAGGGGTTGACCGACTAGTCCGCTGTCAGTCCGCAGTAGCGTCGGTCATGCTCGTAGCTCGCCAGCGGAATCAACTGTCTGACCTGACTTAGGACACGATCCGGCTCTGATCTCAGCGGCGTTGCTGTGATCTGCGGTTTTGTTCGGCGGTGGGCCGAAACTTGCGCACTAATCGGGGCTCGTATGGTGCAGCCGTGGCCTATGTGCGCACGGTGAAGACCGCGTCGGGAGCGACGGCGGTCCAGATCGTGTGGTCCTCGCAGCGGGGGTCGCGCAACATCGAGCATGTCGGATCCGCTCATGACGAGGCGCAGGTCGAGGCGTTGAAGGCCGCAGCCGGTCAGCGGATCGCGGACGGCCAGGGCGAGTTGGACCTGGGGTTGGATCTGACCGAAATCGGTAGTGCGCCATTGGAAATCATCGGCTCACGGGCGGGGTATCTGTGGGATGGCTTGTGCCTGGTCTACGAGGCGCTCGGCTTGGATCGTGCCGCCGGCGGCGATGAGGTTTTCCGGGATCTGGTGCTGGCTCGCATCATCGAGCCCACTAGTGTCGCGTGTTGTTGATTGATTTACGTTTGATTTTGGCGAGTACTTCGTCGGGGGTCTTGGTCCAGGAAAATGGTTTGGCGCGTGTGTTGTAGCTGTCGATGTAGGTGCGGATCGCGGTCTGCAGGTCGGTGACGTCGGTGAAGGTGCCGCGGCGAATGGCTTGGCGGGTGATGATGCCGAAGAAGATCTCGACCATGTTCAGCCAAGAGCAGCTGGTCGGCGTGAAATGCAGTGTGATTCTGGGGTTCTTGTCCAGCCAGGCTCGCACGGCCGGGTGTTTGTGGGTGGCGTAATTGTCGCAGATGACGCACAGCCGCACGCGCGGATGGGTCTTGGCGATGAGTTTGAGGAAGGCGAGGAACTCGACGTTGGTGTGGCGCGGGTAGCAGGCGTCGGCGGTGATCTTGCCGGTGGCGACTTCCAGCGCGGCGAACAGGCTGGTGGTGCCGTGGCGGATGTAGTCGTGGGTCTGCTGCTCGGGGATGCCTTGGCGCAGCGGCAGAATCGGCTGGGTGCGATCCAGAGCTTGGATTTGGGACTTCTCGTCGACGCTGACCACCACCGCGCCCGCGGGAGGATCCAGGTACAGGCCGACCACGTCGCGCAGCTTGGCCTCCAACTTGGGGTCGGTGGAGAACTTGAACGTCTCCACCCGGTGCGGCTGGATGCCCCACTTGCGCCAGATCCGCGCGACCGAGGCGAACGAGATCCCCAGCCGCTGCGCCATCAGCCGCGTCGACCAGTGCGTCACACCCAGATGGGCGGGCGGTTTTCCCTTGTCTGCCAACGTCTCCGCCAGCACCGCGACCTCGTCGATCACCGCGGCGCGTCCCGGACGCGGATCATCCTTAAGCCCGCCGACTCCCGACTGCTCATAGCGGCCACGCCACTTGAGCACCGTCGGCCGCGACGTCCCCGTTCGATCGGCGATATCGGTATTGGCCACCCCGTCAGCGGCCAACAACACAATCCGAGCCCTCGTCGCCAACCCGGCCGGCGCGGTCGAGGCCCGCGTCAACCCTTCCAACTTCGAACGATCACCTGCACGCAACTGCAATGGCCGGGCCACATACACCCGATAATTGTCCCAGCAACCAGACATAAATGTTTCAACGACACGCAACACTAGCAAGGTCGACTCACTGCGGGTGCTGGCCGAGACCGGCCTCGACTCGGTCACCTACCGGACGCTGACCCGCCGACTGCCGGGCTACGCGAAGGCCTCGTTTCGTGCTGCTTTGTCGGCGGCCTGTACCGGTCATGCCGGGCTGGGACCGGCGTCGTTGGTGCTCTACGACGTGACCACGCTGTACTTCGAGACCGACGCCGGCGATGGGTTCCGCGAATCCGGGTTTTCCAAGGAACGCAGACTAGAACCGCAGATCACCGTCGGGCTGCTCACCGATGCCACCGGCTTCCCACTGGCTTTGGGGGCGTTCAAAGGCAACGAGCCCGAGACCGACACGATGCTGCCGGTCATCAACGCCTTCAAAACAGCCCACCAGCTCACCGATGTGACCGTGGTGGCTGATGCCGGGATGATCTCCGAGGCCAACCAGAAGGCCATCACCGCAGCCGGGTTGTCGTTCATCCTGGGCACCCGCATCCCCTACGTGCCGCAGGTCATCTGCGAATGGCGCGCCCAACACCCTGGTCAAGAGATCCCTGATCAGCAGGTGTTCACCCAGCCGTGGCCGGCCACCACCGCCGAGAAGGCCCGAGGCATCCCTGATCGGGTGATCTACTACCAGTACGTCACGACCGGGCCCGGCGTACGTTGCGTGGGATCGATGAGCAGGTCGGCAAAGCCGAAAAAGCCGTCGCCGGAAAGGTTTCGGTCAAACGTAACCGATTCATCAAGCTCACCGGGGCCGAGAAGAGCGTCAACCGTGACCTGGAGGCCAAAGCCCGGGCGTTGGCCGGGATCAAGGGCTACACCACCAACCTCACCAGCCAGACCGCGGAGTTCGTCATCGGCGCCTACCACCAGCTGTGGCGCATCGAGAAGAGCTTCCGGATGTCCAAGCACGACCTGCAGGCCCGGCCGATCTACCACCACAAACGCGAGTCGATCGAGGCGCACCTGAGCATCGTGTTCGCCGCCCTGGCAGTCAGCCACTGGATCGAACACCAAACCGGTTGGAGTATCAAGAAATTCGTTCAAACCCTACGCCGCTACCGCACCGTGACCATCCGCGCCGGAAACCACACTCTCACCGCCGCGGACCCGCTACCCGCCGACATCCAAGACGTCCTCGCCACAATCACCACGGCCGCCGAGGCCCCCAGCGACTCCGGCCGCAGCGGTACGGCCGCCGAAGGTACGCACTAAATTGTCCTAACTCGGGACTTCCAACTCCAGATCCATACCGAGCAGGTCGTTCAGAACGTCAACATTCTGCAGTAACCACGGCGTGAAGCCCTGTGCCTCGTGCGCCCACACTTCTCGCGGCGCGACGGCGCTTAGACGGCCCAGGCTCGGCGACGTTGTCACAAATCTCCGACCAGGTTGCTGAAGTTCGCGTGGCCCACAACCGCACCCTGAACCCCGGCACCACACCGCGCGGAATCTGATGTGTACCCAAACGCCAAGCCCCAGTCGGTCTAGGTCCGAGCCGTCACTGGAGCAGGGGTTGACCGACTAGTCCGCTGTCAGTCCGCAGTAGCGTCGGTCATGCTCGTAGCTCGCCAGCGGAATCAACTGTTTGAGGTGGCACTTCAAACGTTTCCAGCGCCGTCCTCATCGCCAAACCCGCTGGTGGTGTCGTTCGGGACGAAGAAGTCGCGACAGCCGACGAGGCCCCGCGAACCCTGCCATCAGCCATCTATCCGAGTGCGCCCGGGTGTCACGACGATCTCACAAGTCGCGACGATTCGAGCGCATCACGGGAACCGAGTTCGTCCGCTCCACGCACGTCCTCCGACGGCTACTTGCGCGTCGGACCGGAGCGTTCGTCGCCCCTTCCGATCGACCTCGACCCGATCGCCCACCGGTTTGAGCCGGACAACCGGATCCGGCTTACCGTCGCAGGCGGTTCCTTCCCGCGGTCGGCGCGCAGCCTCGGAACCGGTGAGCCCTTGGTGTCGGAATGGCCAGTGTCAGGCGGTGGAGCCCAGGTAAGCTGCGATGCCCCGGGTCACCGCGGCCGCGTAGCCGGCTCTGCCTTCCGCACTGCTCAGCACCGCGGCATCTTCGGCGTTTTTCATGTTTCCCATCTCGATGAGGATTGACGGATACTGCGCCAGATTCAGACCCGCCAGATCAGCACGCCCATACAAGCCGTCCGTGCCTCGATACGTTGACGGCTGCATGCCCGCCGCGGCCAGTTGATCGCGCATGACTTGTGCGAAGCGCACCGCGGGACCGGCTTGTGCCTCGTTCACCGGCGGGTCGGAGTAATTGACGTGGAAGCCCCGGCCGTCGGACGGTCCGCCGTCGGCGTGGATGCTGACGATCGCATCGGGGCGCAGGGCGTTGGCCATCGCAGCGCGCTGATCCACACACGGGCCCAGAGCGTTGTCATTTCCGCGTGATAAGGCTGTGCGTACCCCCAATTCGCTTAGCTGCTCGCGGATTCGGAGCACGTTCCCAGTTGAATGAGTGCTCGGGATAGTCGGCGCTTGTGGTTGTGCCGGTGGTTTGGCATTCCTTGGTGCCGCCACGGCCGTTGCTCACCTGCCGGTTGATCGACGCGTCGTTAGCGCCGTTGTGGCCGGGGTCGAGGAACACGACCTTCCCCGCGATACCGGACGCGGCATGTACTCGGGGCACGTCAATCCATGGAATCATCGGGAGACTCAGTAGTACGGGTGCGCTTGCCGCGTACTTGAGCACGTCGCGGCGCGTCGTGCACCTCCTGAATCGCGATCTGGGGCCTTGGCTGTCTTGCACCACGCCACCGTAACGAACGAGCCTTTGAACCAGCCGGTTGACATGCGGAACCGTTGACAGCGAAGCCGACTCGCCGCGACAGCGACATCGCGGCGTGATTTTGTGAGCCAATAACCCACTGCGCAATAGCTGAAGTCGTTCAGCCGGCAGCGGTTTCGCGTCAGTAGGCGTAGGTGTCGGCCGGTGTGTCCACACGCGTGAGAGTTGAAACGGTCATTGTGGGAACCGACGGTGATGGTGCGTCGCCTGTCGGGGTCTCGACAGTGCCTTCAACGCGAATCCAGGTGTTGTCTGGCAGTTCCGCGGCGGCGAGCGCCGCCGGGCCGCGAAGGTGCAGGCGCCCGAGCTGTGCGTCGGCAGCACAGCAGAAGATCGTGATCCGCGCCAGGTCGGTTCCGCTGTCGCCCTTGGGTGAAGCCGACGACGGCGATCAGCCGTGAGTTCAAGGTGCCCGCCGAATCGAGTGCGACCCGTTTCATTACTTCCTTGAGCGAGATTTCCGGTGTGCGCCCGGTCGGCAGGGGCGGAAACGGTTGGCGTAACTCGCTGGGGGACAGGGTGACCGCAGAGGGGCGGCGGCCTGCGCCCCCAGTGCAGGTGGCACCACAAACGCAAGCAGCAATACGGGGACCGCGATCAGCCACCCGATTCCGCGCCGGTGCGCATGGCTTGGATGCTCGTCGGGTCCGCTGCCGTCATCACGTCCTCGGCGTAAGTCACGGATGATCGCGCTGACGGCCAGCACGAGGAGCAGTACCGCGACCGCGGCCAACCACGGCATAAGTGACGGTTTGACGTAACGGGTATAGACGCCGGTAACGGTGATGATCGCCGCACTGAGGCCAAGCAGGAGCAACAAAGCGTTCTCGGTTTCCCGGCTCATCGACCGCCGCCTACGAGCGCGATCCCCACCGCGGTGGCCACCACCGTCGCGACGACGAAGGTCGCGGGGGCGAAGCGAGTGGCGAACGCGCGACCGAACATTCCGGTCTGCATCGCGAACAGCTTCACATCCACCGCGGGCCCGACCACCAGAAATACCAACCGCGGCACCAGCGGCAGCATCGTCAAACTCGATGCGACGAACGCGTCGGCTTCCGAGCACAGCGCCAAGACAACCGCCAGGAGCGCCATGGTGATAACGCCGAGCACCAAGTGCCCCGCCAGGTGGGTGAACACGACCGGAGGAACCAGCACGTGCATGGCGGCCGCGGCGGCGGCGCCCAGCACCAAATACGAAGCGGCCTGCAGGAAGTCGTGCCGAGCAGCCTCGGTGAATACCGCCGATCTCGACGCGTCGGTCTGGTGGGTCACGGGCATGCGGCGGGTGATCCAGTCCATGCGTCCCCACCGCGACCAACCAGCGCCCATGATGAGCGCGGTCAGCAGCGATGCGATACCGCGCGCGGCGACCATGTCCGGCTGTCCGGGAAAGGCGACGGCGGTGGCGACGAGCACGACCGGGTTGACGGCGGGCGCGGCGAGCATGAAGGTCAGTGCGGCGGCGCCCGCGACACCGTCGCCGAACAGTCGCCGCGCCACCGGCACCGATCCGCACTCGCAGCCCGGCAGCGCGGCTCCCGCGACCTCGGCCGCGAGGATCGCCGCCCCGGTTCGGCGCGGCAACCAGCGCGCCAGCCGCTCAGGAGAGACGAACACCGCGATCAGCCCGCTGACA
>CAVYPI010000126.1:0-40468 GCA_963770125.1 uncultured Actinomycetota bacterium
TGCGCATGGCAGCGGTGGCGGAGGAAATCCGTCACGCTCCGTGAGGTATGAGGAGTCGATGCACACATGCGTGCATCGTTTGAAATCTGCTCTAAGCGAAGCGTTGTCGCCGTTCTGGCGCCAGTAACGCTGCCGACCGCCCCGAGCGTCGAGGCACCGCCACAAACGCAACAGGCGGGCGAACCGCCTCTGAGGCGCCATCGGTGACGTCAACCGCGACCTCGCAGAGGCCCGCGACTCAGGCGCCTTCGGCCACGTCGTGTCCCGCCGCCGAGCAGTGCTCCGTCGACACCGTCCAGCGGGTCGGCGACACCCGGCAGTGGGTCAGAGGCAAGCGAGCCAAAGGTAAGTGCCGCGCAGAGTTCCTCCGCGGTGACGACGACGGGCGGATCAACCGTCTCGGTCTCCCAGGCCGCGAAGGTCATCGAGACGTCGGAACCGCAGACCCTCGTGGCGCCCAAGGATGATGTCGAGCTCGCCAGGAACGCCAAACCCGTTGAGGTGAAACCGGATCCGGCTCCGAAGCAGGACGTTGACGCGCTTCGAGCTCGATCGGCCTCGACCTCGGCGTCAAAGGCCCACTCGGCGTCGACGCCAGCGCAAAGGCCGACGCCCCCCTGGCCGGCGAGCGCGTCTGGAACCGCAATGTCCGCCAGTGGAGTTCCGACTGGGTGCAATACGACGAGCACTGCCGGCCGATCATCCTCAATCCGTATCGAGAGAGGGTGCGGATCGTCTACATGTACGAGGACGCCCGGCGGATCGTGTGGATCCCGCCGCTGGCGCGGGCCATCCTCCAGGTGGCCCAGTTCGCGGCGTACAGCTTCACCGCCGTCGTCGAGACCGCCCTCAACGTACCGGTCGGCACGTTCTTCGGCGGCGGCTTCGTCCCGGCGATCGGGCTGCCGCTGCCGCCGCCTCCGCCTGCGGTTTTGCGCTACGACAACGTCCCCATCCTGGTGCGTTACTCGCAGGCGACCTACGCGCCGTTCCGGGTGCGGCGAATCATCGACGTCGGTGACGACGCCCGCTTCGGTGAGCGCAAAGTGCTGCTCGACGGTGCGACTCCGGCATGGGGTGTGTGGACGCAGACGCCAAGCGGCGAACGGCAATTCGAGGTGCACAGAACCCAGCAGTTCCCTGGCCTGGACGATCCGCATGAGGCTCCGCTGCCGGGTGATTACCAGCTGAGGCTGGCCTCGGACGAGTCATCGTCCGGCCTGACCGGAAGAGACATCTTCCTGTACGTCGCCGCAGGGGTGACCGTGGCACTGGGAATCGGTTCCATCGCTCTCGCCCTGTTCCTAGGCCTTCGCAGGCCACAGCACTAAGGAGGGCGCGCAACGAAAGAGGGGCACCCGCTGCGGGTGCCCCTCTTCGTATGTCGTTGTCTCAGCGGCTCTGGTGCACGCTGGTGTCCACCTGCGGGACGCTCACATGCGTGCCGACGTTGTCGATCCAGTCGTGGTGCCCGATGTCGGCTTGCGCTGGGCCTGCCAGGCCGAGGACCGCGGCGGTCAGTCCGCTGGCGATTATGGTGGCAAATCCGAACTTCTTCATCGTTCTGTCCTTCTCTTGTCTGTTCGAGCCGTGGCGCGAAAGTCGCGGTTCGGACGTCCTTGGTGCCGGTGGGAAGGTTTCCTCCGCCGATCTAATTGCTTAAACACCGAGGTCAGGGGTTTAATTCCGGTGGCAGTAATTGATCGGTGGTTGGCAGCAATCGACTACCTACACGCCCCTAAAGGGCACCGATTTCCGCCGGCGGGTGACCGCGGTCACAAATCCGGGGCGCTCGCCCGGTGGCAAACGCGGGTCGGAACGCGACCACATCGCCGAGCCGGAAAGTCAGTCGGCGATGAGGCACGCGAGATACAACGCGATCGCCACCCCGGGCTCGCGGACGTCGCGCGCCGTCAACCGGGAAATCTTGTCGAGCCGGTAGATGACCGTGTTGCGGTGGATCGCCAGCCGCTGCGCGGTCGTCACGAGATTGAAGCCGCATTCGCAACAGGCGACGAGCGTCCGCTTCAGTGCGGAGAAGTCATTCTCGCGGGACAACAGGTCCAGTTGCGACCGCGTGAAGCGTCTCCGCGCCCCGGTGTTCGCCGAATCGAGTAGCTGGCGCACCCGCACCTGCGAGATCTCCCGGATCTCGACGCCCGCGCTGTCCCCGGCGAGCCGCAGCGCGTCCTTCGCGTCGGTGCAGGAGGCCGCCAAAGCGGCTATCCCCGAGCCGCTTTCGCCTATACCGATGTGCACGACGACGCCGTGGCGTTCACGCAGAAGCGCGGCGGCCCGACGGGCGCGCGACTGCAGGTGGTCGGTGTCGTCGGGCAAGGGATGGTGCAGCACAACGTATCTGCCTGCGGCCAGCTCCGCGACGATGTCGGTACGGGCATCGAACACCTCGCCGATCGCCCGCACCGACGACGGGTAGCTTTCGGGGCCCGGCTGCACTTCGAACAGGACCGCGACGCGTTGCTGACCCAGGTCGTAGCCGAGTTCGACCCCGGTCGCGCGGATGATCTGCTCGTCCAGTATTCGCGGATCGAACGCGACGATGTCGCGGACGAGCTGGTTCAGGCGGTTCTCGCGAAGCAGGCGCGTTCTCTGAAACATCGACTCGCGCAGCAGGATCTCCGTCTGGCGCTGCACCAGCCGGCCAAGCCGCACCACCTGAGACGGTGAGCCGGTGATGCCGACCGTGCCGATGACCGCGCCATCGAGCACGATGGGCATCGTGATCCCGGGGCGGACACCGACCAGCGCGGCGGCCTCCTCGGCGTTATGGCTCGCGGCCACACCGCTCTTGACGACGGCCACCGAGGCTTCGTGAATCGTGCCCACCCGAGAGACGTCGCCGCTGCCGATCACCTGCGCATTCTCATCGGTGATCAGCACGTTGTGCCCCAGAATGTGGGTCGTCTCGTCGGCGATCTCACCCGCGAGCTCGGGCGTTAGAACCCGAGAATCCATCGTACCTAGACCTTCCATACATTTCTTGCACGCATTTAATGACTAATTAGTACGATACATCCAGTGACCTACGGCACACTGCTTACTATGGTCGTGCCGCATGACGACACAAACAGCCTCACTTGAACACACTCGGGCGTCGCGGACCCAGTGGCTAGATCACCCTCTACGCGGGTGGCGGCGAGTTCTGCGACGGCTACATCCTCAGCATCATCGGCGTCGCACTGCCGCTCCTCCAGCCGCCTTCTCACTGACCGCCGTCGAGGCCGGTCTGCTCGGCGCCGCCTCCTTGGTCGGCATGCTCTTCGGCGGCCTGATCTTCGGCGCCGTGACGGACAAGTTCGGCAGGCAGAAGGTGTACATCGCCGACCTCGCGTGCTTCGTCGTGCTGTCGGCGCTGCAGTTCTTCGCCACCGAGCCGTGGCAGCTGATCGTGCTGCGGACCCTGATGGGTGTCGCCGTCGGCGCCGACCTCGCCATCGCGGGCACCATCGCCGCGGAGTTCGCGCCGCAAAAGTCCCGCGGTCCGTTGTTGGTCGTCCTGGTCACGATGTTCTCCGTTGGCGCGGCCGTCGCCTACACCGTCGGCTACTTCATGCTGAGCCTCGGACCCGACGCGTGGCGCTGGATGCTCGCCAGCAGCGCCATCCCCGCGCTACTCATCCTCACGATGCGCCTTGGCACACCGGAGTCGCCACGCTGGCTGTTGAGCAAGGGTCGCGCCGAAGAAGCCGAAGCCGTGCTGAAGCAGATGCTCGGACCCGACGCGTCGTTGGCGGATATCGAAGAGCCCGAAGACGGCACTGTCAAGTTAATTGGTGGGCTTGGTGATTCGAGTCTATCGTTTGCGTGTTGTGCGTAGGTTCTGGTGGAACGCCCTGTCCCAGTTCACGTTCAGGCGGCGGTCGTGGCCACCGCGGTGATCTCGTTCCAGACGGTGAAGCGGTCGGCCATCACTTGTCGGTAGTCGGCCGCCGACAGCAGATGCCGACGGGGACGGAAATGTGGCGAGATGCCGCTGAACGCAGACAGGAACCGTTGCGCGTGCCCGGGCGAGGTGAACCGTTTCATCGCCCGCTCGCGTTGCCGGGTCGGTTGATGAGAGTTCTCGGCCCGATTGTTCAGATACTTCGATTGCCGGTGTTGCACCGAGGGCATCACCACGCGGTAAGCGGGCCCGTAGCTGGCAAGCTTGTCGGTCACCAACACCCGCGGCACGTACCGCAGTCCCTTGAGCAGTTTGCGGAAGAACTTCCTGGCGGCCAACGCGTTTCGGCGTGACTGGACCAGGATGTCGAGCACGTTGCCGTGCTGGTCGACCGCACGCCACAGGTAGTGGATCGTGCCGTTGATCCGGATGAAGACTTCATCGAGATGCCATTTGTCGCCGGGGCGGGGGCGCCGCCGGCGCAGCTGGTTGGCGTAGACCTGCCCGAACTTCGCGCACCAGGCCCGGATCGTCTCGTAGCTGACCACGACACCACGCGCAAGCATCATCTCCTCGACCTCGCGAAAGCTCAGCGGGAACCGGTGATAGAGCCACACGCAGTGGGCGATGATCTCCGGCGGGTACCGGTGTCCCTTGTACGACGACGATGCAGCGGCCACGACCACCGATCTTGGCAGCGACCAGGCAACGCGCCAACTTGACAGTGCCATTTGTAGGTCGCTGAACTGCTGTTTTCTTAGGCTGTTAGCGACCCTGGGACGTCGGGTATGGCTTCGATCGTCAGCCGGTGGATGGCTCACTGTGAGTGGCCGCCCGGCGTTCCTCGACGACTCGACCGCTAATTGAGAGACGCGATGCGATCGCTAGGTAAGGACGTGACGGCGCGGTCGTCTGCAGGTCCAAACCGGAACAACGACGGAGGACGATGTGGCGCAACCAACCCTGTGGGCCGGCATTGACGCCGGTAAGGCCGCGCATCATTGCGTGGCGATGAACGCCGACGGCCAGCACGTGTTATCAAGACGCGTCGTCAACGATGAAGGAGCTCTGCTGGGTCGCCGTGTTGCGGCGCGACTCCCGCAGGAACAACGCCCCGGGCCCCGCTTAACGTCGTCCCGTGCCGCAGATGCTCCGACGACAGCCCCCGTGGGCACCGAGTACGGCACCGCCCGCTCGCGGCGGTCTACGCTACGCGTCTCGATAGTTTCGTGGCGGCACCGCTCCTCGCAGCGGCTACCCATGTGACACACCAGAAGATAGGGAAGAGCCGAACTGTGCAGACCTACAATCGGCTAATCCGTTGGTTGGAGGTTCGAGCCCGACCGCCCCACTTCGGAGTCAGAGCTGTTCGCCCGCACAGCGTTGCGTTTCTGCTTCTCGGTGTCGGCTAAATTCTCGACCTGGTCGGCCTGTGCGCGCTGGGTTGCAGCGTCGCTGCGTGTTGCCTGCGCATCGTTAAGGTCCGATTCGGCCACCTTGGTGGCATTCTCCTCGCCCGCCCGACTCTTGGCCTGTTCTTTGCGATTGGCTGCTTCGGCCGCACTGATGCGCTGGGCAGCCACTTCGTCGGCCTGCTGCTTGGCGGCGGCGCTACGCTTCGCGCCAGCCTCTGCTGCGGTGTCCTTGCGGTCTTTGGCCGCGTTCCGCGTTGCCGTGACTTTACGTTGTTTCGTTGCGCGCGCGTGGTTCAGGTCCTGTTTCGCCTGATCGCGCCTGGTTTTCAGTTCATCGTCCGCCTGCTCTTGCTGCGGGGTCGCCGTCGCGTCGAGCTGAGCGGCACGGCCCAGCGCATCACTGCGCTCGGCGAGCGCGGCGCCACGCTGCTCCAGTTCCGGGTCGCCTAAAACCATGCCGGCGGTCGCGTCCAGCGCTCCCAGCCAGCGCTCATAAAACAACCGTGCGGGGGCCTGCGGATCCATCCGAGCGACCAACTGCTCCTCCATCACCTGAAACGGGACTCTGGCCATCTGGTACTGAAAACGCAACACCGCCAACGGCAAGTCGGTAACGCTCATCGGTAACTCCCCCCTGTGTCTTTTCGATGATCATGGCAGATCGGCTTCGTTGGTCAAGCTAGCAGCGTGCCGTCTGATGCGGTCGGCTTCGGCACGGTCACTTCACTGGCCGCGTTCTGCCGCGAGGTCTGATGGTCATCAGCCACGTAGACGATGTTCGCGGCCTCGCCTTCGGTGTCGTGGGTGGTTTCGCCACGGGAGGCCCAGCCGGTAGATAGCTACGTATCCCGTCGCGGTGCAATGTCAGACAGACGTTAAGTCGGGATGTTCTAGCCGTTGGTGGACCATCGCCTCCGGGGGGCGAGTCGGCGATGATTCTGCGTCGCCAGGGATAGTGCGGCTATAGCTGCACTGCTGCTACAATGCAGGCGTAGTAGCCATCACGGTGCGCGACATCCCAGATCACGTCCGCGACGAGCTCGCGGCGCGCGCAGGCCGGGCCGGACAGTCACTGCAGGAATATCTGCGCGGGCTGCTGGTGGCAGCCGCAGCCAAACCCACGCCCGACGACGTCATCGCACGTGCTCGAGCGCGCGTCGCAACCACCGGCGGGCGGCTGGATGCGGCAGCGATCCTGGCGGCAAAAGACGCCGACCGGCGATGACGGTCCGGATCGTATGCGACGCGTCCGCGGTCGTGGCGCTGCTCCTTGACTCCGGAGTTGACGGACTGTGGACCGCCGAACGTCTCAGCGGTGCAGACCTTTCGCGCCGTCGCTCCTGCCCTATGAATGCGCCAACATTATGCGCCGGCACGAACTCGGGGGAGCGGTGAGCGCCGACCAGGCGGCTCAGGCCCACGCCGATCTGTTGGATTTGGCCGTCGACTTGTGGCCCTATGAGCTGTTGTCGACTCGGGTTTGGCAGTTGCGCGCGAATCTCTCCAGCTATGACGCGGCGTATGTCGCCCTCGCGGAGGCTATCGGCGGTGACCTGGTAACGCTGGACCGGCGGATCTCGCGAGCACCCGGCGTCGAGTGCTCAGTCGTATGCCCGTAAGTCGAAAAAGGTGTGTGACAGACTTCGCCCGCGCCACGCGGTGGCGCTCCCGAGGGCACTGTCAAGTTGGCGCGTTGCCTGGTCGCTGCCAAGATCGGTGGTCGTGGCCGCTGCATCGTCGTCGTACAAGGGACACCGGTACCCGCCGGAGATCATCGCCCACTGCGTGTGGCTCTATCACCGGTTCCCGCTGAGCTTTCGCGAGGTCGAGGAGATGATGCTTGCGCGTGGTGTCGTGGTCAGCTACGAGACGATCCGGGCCTGGTGCGCGAAGTTCGGGCAGGCCTACGCCAACCAGCTGCGCCGGCGGCGCCCCCGCCCCGGCGACAAATGGCATCTCGATGAAGTCTTCATCCGGATCAACGGCACGATCCACTACCTGTGGCGTGCGGTCGACCAGCACGGCAACGTGCTCGACATCCTGGTCCAGTCACGCCGAAACGCGTTGGCCGCCAGGAAGTTCTTCCGCAAACTGCTCAAGGGACTGCGGTACGTGCCGCGGGTGTTGGTGACCGACAAGCTTGCCAGCTACGGGCCCGCTTACCGCGTGGTGATGCCCTCGGTGCAACACCGGCAATCGAAGTATCTGAACAATCGAGCCGAGAACTCCCATCAACCGACCCGGCAACGCGAGCGGGCGATGAAACGGTTCACCTCGCCCGGGCACGCGCAACGGTTCCTGTCTGCGTTCAGCGGCATCTCGCCACATTTCCGTCCCCGTCGGCATCTGCTGTCGGCGGCCGACTACCGACAAGTGATGGCCGACCGCTTCACCGTCTGGAACGAGATCACCGCGGTGGCCACGACCGCCGCCTGAACGTGAACTGGGACAGGGCGTTCCACCAGAACCTACGCACAACACGCAAACGATAGACTCGAATCACCAAGCCCACCAATTAACTTGACAGTGCGCTACAATTAGCGTAAGGACGAATTATGGTGGGGCGCAGGGCTATTGGAGTTCCGCTCTGACCGCGTCACCCATCGCCCCGGCGGGTCTGGAGTCGCCACCTGGGCATGCGTCGGGCGGCTGCCCGCATGGCTGAGGAGCTGCCGGGTTCATCCCACAGGTTCTGCGTCTCGACGACGTCTCACTGCTTCGCGCTGATGAGACGGTCTTCTGACGCGATGGTCGACGGATGGCGAGCCCAGATGCTCGCTCGGGCCCTAGCAGTTGACACCATCAAGGCGCGCTGTCGCCCCGTGTCTCGGTTCGTTGAATTCACCAACGAGTATCCCTGGCGGTGACGCCCACTTGATCTGGTCAATTCCTGGCGGATCTGCGGTCGCAGAATACGCCGATCGCGTCCCCGTTACGTCCGTGCAGCAACGCAATCTCAATGTTTTGTTCTTATGTCAGCGACCGCCGATACGGATGGGTTGCGTTCTGCAAGAAGCAGTTTAGACATCACCAACAAATTGTCGGAAGTGGATCCTCAAGCGGCTAGGTCACCGTCAGCACGCCGAACATTGCCGGGTGATACGTGCAGTGATAGGCGTAGTCCCCGGGCGTCGCGGGCGCGTGAAACTGGGCCTCCGCGTGAGGCGGCACGTCCACGTCGAAGACGCCTTGGGCGTCAGACGTGACGGTGTGTTTGACATCGTCCTTGTTGACGACGCTGATCAAGGCGCCGGCCGGCACTGTCAGGTTGGTGTAGCCCAATCCCTCGATCGTGATTCGGTACGGCGTTGCCTGCAGCGATCCGGTGATGGGCGCCGAGGCCCGCGTCGGGGTTGCCTCCCGCTCGTTACCGGGGCCCCCGCACGCGGCGAGGAAGGCCAGGACGACCGCGACGAGAGCGAGGCTTAGTACGAGCCACTCCGTCACCGTCTTCTCGTCATTGCGCACCATGGTTCACCTGCATACCCGCAAGGTTTGCGTGCAAACAACCACTGATCAGGTGGGACTAGCCCGCGGGGAGCTGACCCGGCTGCCCAGAAGGTGCCCGATCTGCTCAACCGTGACTTCACCGTCGGGGCGCCGAACCGGAAGTACGTCGGCGACATCTAATGCCGACGTCGGCATTAGAGGTCCTATGCCGACCCTCGGAATATGCCGACAGTTCTTGGGATGGCGCAGGCCAACGGCGGTGCTGAGGTGCAAAAGGTCGGCATAGTCGCGTAGTCGTGGTCACGCTTCAGGCGGAATTGTCTGGAGGTGAAGGTCCGTGACGAAGAGATCGCCGACGGCCCGGTCGTATCCGGTTCGGGTCCCGCGGGTTCCGGTGGGTCCTTTGGCGCCGATGGTGCTGGGCGAGTGTTCGGGATGGTTGGCCGGGCTGGGTTATTCGCCGGGTTCGGCGGCCGGGGTCGTGAATGTCTTGGAACGGCTGAGCTGGTGGATGCAGCTGGTGGGCTCCGGGGTCGATGACATCGACGAGGATCTGCTCGCGCGGTTCCTCGCGGTGGAGGGGTCCCGAGATCTTCCGTGCGTGGCAGTGAAGCGTTGGATCGGCACGATGCGCAGGTTCTTGACGGCAGCTGGCTATCTGAGTGCGACTGGGGTCCAAGCGGATTCACTCACGCCGGCGCGGTCGGTGGTGGTGGACTGGTGTTCGTGGATGCGTGAGCAGCGCGGCCTGACCGAGAAGACCATCGCGGCCCGTTGTCACTACGCGGCCGGCCTTCTGGACGTGTTGACGGCGGCTGACGGGTCGATGCAGTGGTGGCATCTGGACGCGTCGCTCATCAACGCGTACGTCGCTGAGCGTGGACGCCCTTACGGCATTGTTGCTCGTGCTCACATCGTCGGGTCTGTCCGCTGCCTGCTGCGGTGGGCGTTGAGCACCGGCCGCCTCGATCGGGACCTGACCGCCGGGATCCTCAAGCCTGCTGGGACGCGGCGATCGTTGCCGCGGGGTGTGGACACCGATCAGGTCGCGGCCTTGCTTGGCGTGTGCGATGGGGCCACGGCGCTCGGGGCGCGGGACCGGGCGGTCGTCATGATCCTGGTGCGGCTTGGCCTGCGTGCTGGCGAGGCCGCCCGTCTGAGGCTCGACGACATCGACTGGGCAAGTGGACATCTCAGGGTCACCGGCAAGGGCCGCGAGCACTCGTTGCCGCTCCCGGTCGATGTGGGTCAGGCATTGGAGGCGTGGTTGCGGCTGCGGCCGCCCGCTGTGGACCGAGCCGTGTTCGTGCGGATGCGGGCGCCCCGCCAGATGATGACGACCTCGGGCATTTCGGGGATCATCGCCCGGTTGTCGGATCTGGCGGGGATCGACCGGATCTACGCGCACCGGCTCAGACACACCGCCGCGATGGACGTCCTGGCCGCGGGCGGCACCTTGACCGAAGCCAGGGAGCTTCTGGGTCACGCCTTCACAGTCACCACGATGGCCTACGCGAAAGTCGACCTCGCGTCGCTGCGCGAGCTGGTCGTCCCGTTCGGGCAGGTGCCGCGATGACGACACTGCGTGAACGACTCGACGAGTACTTGGAGCTGCGCCGGTCTCTCGGGTTCCAGCTCAACGACCTCGAACGGCAGGTCGGCTTGTTCTGCACCTGGCTCGAAGCTCGCAGCCAGACAAGGACTTTCACCATCGATGATGCCGTGGCCTGGGCCCGGCTCAACCCCGACGCGCACCCTTCATGGTGGGCGACGCGCCTGTCGTTGGTGCGCCGCTTCGCCGCCTACCTCAACGCCAACGATGTCGACGTCCCCGTCATCCCCAGCCGCTTGCTTCCGGCCCGCAAGCCCCGAGCCGTTCCCTTCATCTACAGCCAACAAGACATCGATGCGTTGCTTGCCGCCTGCGACACCGAGTTCGCCGACGAGCGGATCGCCGCGACCCTACGCACCGTCATCGGTCTGCTCGCCGCCACAGGCCTGCGGATCAGCGAAGCACTGAACCTGCGAGTCCCTGACATCGACCAGCACAACGACCTGCTGATGATCAAGGCCGCGAAGTCGCACGAACGTCTCGTCCCGGTGCACCCGTCGACGACGGCCGCCCTCCGGCAGTACATCGCTTTGCCTGCCCGGATGGCCACACACCCCGACCCCCACGGCCCAGTCTTCGTGACCTCCAAGGGAACCGGATACGTCTACGTGTCATTCCAATCCTTGTTCAAGCGAGTCCGGGAAGCTGCCGGGCTCGCCCCGCGCGGCAGGGCACGCCCCCGTCTGCACGATTATGCCGACCTCTGTGTTATGCCGACCTTCGGTGGAAGATGTTGTCGGGCAGGGTGATTGCCGTCTCGGGGTCGGCATAATCAGAGGGCGTCGAGAAAGGCGAGCAGGGCGTCGGATGGGTGGTAGCGACCGGGTGTGGTCGTGAGCGGCTTGGTGCGGTCGATGGCCTGTTGCTTGTGGGTCATGTCGGCGTGCAGGTAGATGTTGGTCGATGCGATCTGTTCGTGGCCGAGCCACAAGGCGATGACGGTGATGTCGTTGCCGGCCAGCAGGAGTCGCATGGCGGCGGTGTGGCGCAGGGTGTGCATGGTGACCCGCTTGGCCTGGATCGACGGGCAATTCGTGGCTGCGTGGGCGACGTCGCGGGCGAGGCGGTGTTCGATCGCGTCGCGGCTGAGCGGCCCGCCGGTGATGGCCGGGAACAGCGGATCGGTGGGGGCTCCCGGGCACTGCCGTAGCCAGGCCTTGAGCACCGCGGTGGTCGCCGGCACCAGCGGTGTGCGCCGGTGTTTCCTGCCTTTGCCGACGGTGTGCACGTTCGCGCCGGCGGTGAGCGTGATGTCGGTGCGGGTGAGTCCGGCGAGTTCGGAGATCCGCAGCCCGGTCTGGATGGCCAGGGCGAACATGGCGTGGTCGCGCCGACCGGTCCAGGTGGTCTGGTCACAGGCCGCGAGCAGGGCATCGACCTCGGGATCGGTGAGGTAGGTGAGCAGGTTGCGCTCGGTTCGCTTGGGTGAGATCGCGAGCACCCGCTGGATCGACGCGGCATGCTCGGGATGGTGCAGGGCGAGGTAACCGAACAGCGAGTGGATCGCGGCGAGCCGGTGGTTGCGGGTGGTGGGCCGGTTGTGCCGGTCACGCTCGAGGTGGTCCAGGAACGCGGTGATCAGCGCGGCGTCGAGCTCGGCGATGTCCAACCGGCTCGGCGGTGTGCCGGTGCGTCGCGAGGCGAAGGCCAGCAGTAAACGGAAGGTGTGCTTGTAGGCGGCGATGGTGTTCGGGCTGGCCGCGCGTTGGCTGATCAGCCGCTGGGTGAAGTAGGCCTGCAACGCCGGGGCCAGCGCGCTCATTGTCCTGCTCCGTACCGAACCTGCAGCCGCTCGGCGGCCAGCGTCATCAGCTGCGGGCAGGCCGACAGGTACCAGTAGGTATCTGCCGGGCTGACATGGCCGAGATAGATGGACAGGGCGCCGATGTGCTCGTCGACGTTCACCCCGCCTTGGTGCCAGCGGATCAGGGTGTCGACAGCAAAACTGTGTCTAAGGTCGTGGACCCGCGGGTGCACGGTGGCGGTGCGAACGCCGATGGCGGTGGTGATTGTTCGAAACGTCTTTTCTACGCCGCTGCGGGTGAGCGTGGTGCCCGCACCGGAGAGGAAGAAGGTCTGCGAGCGCGGTCTGGGGCACAGCCGGTCACGCTCGGCGGTATAGCGGCGCAACGCCTCGGTGGTGCTGGGGTGCAGCGGCACGAGCCGGGCGCGGTCGAACTTGGCCTGGTGGATCGTGACGAGACCGGCATCCAGGTCGACGTCGCCGCGCTGCAGCCCGATCGCCTCACCGATGCGCATGCCGGCGGTGGCGAGCAGCCCGAACAGCGCCTCGTGGGTCGCGGCCCGCAACGGCGAACGCAGCGCTCGCGTGCCCTCGAGCAGCCGGTAGATCTCGCCCTGCGACCACAGGTAGGGCGTGGGTCGGTGCCGGCGGGTGGGGAACACACCCGGCGGCGGTACCTCAGTGGCCGGATCGATCGTCTGCAGGTAGCGGGCAAAGCCGCGGGCGATGGCCAGGCGCGCGGCCCAATGGTTGGGGTGCGCACGCTCGGGCAGCCGCGCCCACGCGATCGCCGTGTCGCTGGTGATCGTGGCTGCCCCTGCCGCCTCGAGGTAGGTCAGCAGCTGTGGGAGCAGTTGCCCTGCGCGGTCCAGCTTGAACCCGAGCGCCCGGCGCAACCGCAGATAATCCTGCGCGTGGCTACTCAGCGCGCTGGTCACCGTGCACCTCCTGGCCACGGCGCCGCCAGCGCGCGTAGCTGGTCGATGTCCACGCGGGCGTAGATCGCGGTGCTCTGCAGGCTGTGATGCCGCAGCACCTGCGCGATCGCCACCAGCGGGACCTGCGCGCCGACCATCTCGCAGGCCACAGTGTGGCGCAGCCGGTGCGCTCCCACCTCGGCGATGCCCGCTCGCCGGCAGGCCCGGCGCACCGTCGAGGAGATCGTGCCGGCCGCGATCGGCCCGAACGGCGCCCTGGCCCGCCCGAACAGCTCCCGTCGGTGGTTGGCCGGCCGTCCCCGCATGAGGTAGTCGGCGATCGCCCCGCCCACGTCGGTGGGCAGCGGCAGTCGGTCGACCCGGGTGCCCTTGCCGCGCACCACGAGTTCGCCTGCCCGCCAGTCGATGTCATCGAGTCGTAGGCCCGCGACCTCGCCGGCGCGCAGGCCCAGCCGCAACAGCGTGATGATCACCGCGTAGTCACGGCGGCCCACCGCCGTGCGACGATCACAGCTCACCAGCAGCGCCCTGGCATCGGCCGTGCCGATCCCCCGGGGCAGCATGGAGCGCCGTCGTCCGGTCGCCGGCAGCGCCGCCTGGGACAGATCGACCGGCACCAGCCCGACGAGGAAACAGAACCGCAGAAACGACCGCAGGCCCGCCACGAAGAACTGCGCCGCGCTCACCGATACCGCCGCGGACTCCCGCAGCACCGCCGCTGTCACGTCGGCGGCAGTCACGTCAGCAAGCTCACGGCCAGAAGGCAATCCGCGCAGAAACCGGCGTGCATGGCTCACATAGCCGCGGACCGTGCCGGTCGCCAAGGCGCGCTCGGCCAGCAGGTAGCGCTCGAACGACGCCAGCACCAGCTGCTCGGGTGAATCCGCCCGCGCCGGCTGCTCGACCGCTACCACCCCCAGCCCCCGCAGCACATCCAGTAGACACAACAGGCCCGGACGCGACCACTGCGCGCGGTGTCGCCCGCTCGCCCGCTGGAAGGCCAGGAACTCCTCGACCCGCTCGCCGGTCAGCTCACCGACCGCCAGCCCGTTCGTCTGCAGCCACTGGCTCAGCCGCGCCACCTGACGCAACTGGTTGACCGCCGTTAGCGGTGTATATCCCCGCCGCTTCAGCTCCTGCTCGTAGACGCCAGCGAACGGAGCCAGCGGCCCCGTCATCACAACCCTGCTCACCCTGCTTGCCGGCACGCCCATCCTCGTCTCCTTCTCTCGCCAACCGGAAGAAGACGATGATCACAGCCATATCGTTATGCCGACCCCGAGACGGCAATCACCCTGCCCGACAACATCTTCCACCGAAGGTCGGCATAACACAGAGGTCGGCATAATCGTGCTTATGCCGACATCGGCATAAGCACGACCTCAGACACACCTTCGCCACCGCGCACATGACCGTGGCCTACGCCCACGGCGGTGACCCCGACCGAGTGCTGTCGCTACTGGCCACCTGGCTGGGGCACTCCGACGCCACCCACACCTACTGGTACCTGACCGCGACCGGAGAACTCATGACCCTGGCCGCCGGCAAGCTCGAATCTATCGCCGAAGGAGAACCGTCATGAACGCCCTGGCGATCAGCCTGCAGACCTACTTCACGACCTTCGCCCACACCCAGCGCGACCTGTCGGTCAACACCATCGCCTCCTACCGCGACACCTGGCGGATGCTCCTGAAGTACCTGACCACCACACTCGGGATTCCCGCCGACGCACTCGACTTCGACGCCGTCACCGCCACGGACGTCACCGGGTTCCTCGACCACCTCGAACAAGAACGTGGCAACAGCAGCAGAACCCGCAACGCCCGACTCACCGCGATCCGCTCCGTGCTCGGCCGGGCCCTGCCCGACCATCCCGAGCACGCCGCCACCATCACCCAGGTCCTAGCGATCCCACCCAAACGCACAATCAGGCCCATCATCGAGTTCCTCACCCCCGCAGAGGTCGACGTACTACTGGCCGCACCAGACCCCACTACCTGGACCGGGCGACGCGACCACGCCCTGCTGGCCATGACCGCGCAGACCGGACTGCGGATCAGCGAGATCTGCTCACTGACCCACGACGACATCCACCTCGGCGCAGGCCCGCACATCGCCTGCACCGGCAAAGGGCGTCGCCAACGCATCACCCCGCTGACCCGAGCCACCGTGAGCACCATGACGACCTACCTCGCTGAACGGATGACCCGGCCAGGCTCCGCGCTGTTCTGCGGCCCTCACGGACAATCCTTGTCCCGCGACGCAATCGAACATCGCCTCGCCACGCACGTTGCCACCGCGACAACCATCTGTCCCAGCCTCACCACCAAACACGTCACGATGCACACCCTGCGGCACACCGCGGCGATGAACCTCCTCGCCGCTGGAGTCGACGTCTCCGTAATCGCGTTATGGCTCGGGCACGCCGACACCCACAGCACCGACGCCTACCTCCACGCCGACATGGCCATCAAACAAGCCGCCATCGACCGGACCAGGCCACCCCACGTCAAACCAGGGACCTACCAACCCGAACCCGACATCTGGCCTGGCTCACATCCCTGTGACTATGCCGACCCTCAACCCCGAAACCCGCACAGGAGCGCGCCATCCCAAGAACTGTCGGCATATTCCGAGGGTCGGCATAGGACCTCACCTACTTGCCGCTGGCCACCGGCGCCAACCTGTATCTGGCCACGGTGATCGACTGCTGCTCACGCCGGGTGGCGGGATGGGCGATCGCCGAGCATATGCGCACCGAGCTCGTCGAGGACGCACTCACAGCCGCCCACGGTCTGCGGGGCAGCCTGGCCGGCGCGATATTCCACTCGGCTCAGGGATCACAGTACACCTCAAAGGATTTCGTGAGACTCTGCAAGGAGTTGGGGGTTACTCAGTCGATGGGCGCGGTCGGTGCCAGCGCTGACAACTCGCTGGCCGAATCGTGCAGCGCAGCCCTCAAACGCGAAGTCCTCCAAGACAACACATGCTGGATCGACGCGCCCACCTGCCGCGTCGGTGGTTGACGCATAGGCCCCTGTTGGCATTGGGCGCTCATCCGCTGCACGGAAAGCTCCGTTGGCGATCTTCGTCTCTGTTCGGTACTGAATCGTGCTCTGCGACAACGCCTTCAAGATCTCAAGTCTTCTTTTTCAATCGCGCTTTGTCGGCCCTCGATGATCACTGCAAGCTCTGATGGACCGCGCCGCCGCCGCGGCGTGCGCCGTCTAGGGCAGCCGCATCCGATCGCCGGCAGCCCCGCCATACGGTCTCGAGCAGGTCGATGAGCGCCGCGTCATCGAGCGGCGATAGCGCGAACAGCAGGCGGTAGTAGGGCGGCGAGACCAGCGCGTCAACAATCACGTCAACGTCGGCGCCGTCGCGGATCTCACCCGAAGCGACCGCCTGGCGCACGATGGCGGCCAGCGCCGCGCGACGGGGGTGCAGCCAGTGATCAAGCACCGCGCGGGCCATCTCGGGGTCGGAGGCCGACGCCGCGACCACGTCGCGGAGCAGCGGCCCGGTACGGGTGTCGGTGAGGATCGCGTTCAGCGCGCGCAGGTGGTACTCGAGTGCCTCCGTGGAACTGCTGCCCGGTGGCGCGATGATCGGGTCGCCTACCGAGTCGAGCAGCCCTTCGAGCACGATCGCCGCCGACGAGGGCCACCATTTGTAGATCGTGGTGCGGCTGACGGCCGCGCGCTTGGCGATGGCATCGACGGTCGCGGCGGCCGGCCCACCGGCCCGCGTCAATTGCGCGGCGGCGCGCACCACGGCCGCCCGCACCTGCGCGCTGCGGGGTCGGCCCCTGCGCCCCGGCTGCACCGTTTGGGTTGCGGTGTCACCCTGTGTACCATCATTTATGGACACGATGTCCAGTATATTGCTCTCTTCCGCCGTGCAGCCATCGCCGACTGGCACTGCCATGAAAGGATCAGGACAGGCCAGTGCCGACGCGATCGCACACCTTCGGACTCGCTAATAGCCACATTCGTGGTGGCCGCCGCGGTCACCGGCTGCACCGCGACGAGTTCCACCTCATCGGCTGAATCGCCCGACACGTCCATCGCGTTGTCGAGCCCGCCGCAGTCAACGCCGGCGGGCCGGGTAGCGCCCGACTATCGCCGGCTGCTGATCGAACCCGGCGACATCAACATCGGCACAGACACCTTCGCGACCCGCTCGTCAACGACCAACCCCGGCGGATCAGACGGTGTTTCGGCTCTTTTCGTCAACCAACACGACACCCGGGCAATCGGCGACACCATCCTGGTCCTGCCCGACAGCGCCGCCGCGACGACCACACTGAACACGACCGTGTCCTCCATCGGGACGATCGTCACCGGGGGTAGTCCTCAACCGTCGCCGGTGGGCACCGGCGGGACCGTGGTTTCGGGTAGCTCGCCGGACGGATCCAAGGCTGTGACAGTGCTGTTGTTCACCGAGGGCAGGGCAGTTGTGCGACTGGAATTCGACAGCGCTCCAGGTGATCCCATGCCACCGCAGGTTGTCACCGAAGTTGGGAAGCAGCAACAGATCGCCGTCAGGACCGGGCTGCCGGGCTGACCTACGGTGTCCGGGCTCAGCGCCGGCTGCATCGCTGCCCATCCAGCTCGGAAATGGATGTCACGATCGTCACCCACGATCGTTTGCAACCGCACGGTGACGCGCCACAGGGCACTGTCAACTTGAGCCAACCTAATTGGCCGATGTGATGATTCGGGGTGATGAGCCGTGGCTTGGACGAAACGTCCCGTCCCAGTCGCCGATTCAGGCAGCGGCCGTGTTCGTCGCCCCGGTGATCTCGTTCCAGACCGCGAAGCGGTCGGCCATCACCTGTCGGTAGTCGGCCGCCGACAGCAGATGCCGACGGGGACGGAAATGTGGCGAGATGCCGCTGAACGCGGACAGGAACCGTTGCGCGTGCCGGATTGACTTGAAGCATTTCATCGCCCGCTCGCGTTACCGGGTCGGTTGATGGGAGTTCTCGGCTCGATTGTTCAGGTACCTCGACTGCCGATGCTCGACTGACGGCATCACCGCCCGATGCGCCGCCTGATAGCTTCGGAGCTAATCGGTGACCAGCACCCGAGGAGACGTGCACTGCCTCTTGAGGAGTTTGCGGAAGAACCGCTTGGCGGCCTTAGCGTCGCGCCTGCGCTGGACGAGGATGTCGAGGACGTTGCCGTCCTGGTCGACGGCCCGCCACCGATACTGACGACGGCCGTTGACCATCAAGAACACCTCGTCGAGGGGCACTGTCAAGTTGGCGCGTTGCCTGGTCGCTGCCAAGATCGGTGGTCGTGACCGCTGCATCGTCGTCGTACAAGGGACACCGGTACCCGCCGGAGATCATCGCCCACTGCGTGTGGCTCTATCACCGGTTCCCGCTGAGCTTTCGCGAGGTCGAGGAGATGATGCTTGCGCGTGGTGTCGTGGTCAGCTACGAGACGATCCGGGCCTGGTGCGCGAAGTTCGGGCAGGCCTACGCCAACCAGCTGCGCCGGCGGCGCCCCCGCCCCGGCGACAAATGGCATCTCGATGAAGTCTTCATCCGGATCAACGGCACGATCCACTACCTGTGGCGTGCGGTCGACCAGCACGGCAACGTGCTCGACATCCTGGTCCAGTCACGCCGAAACGCGTTGGCCGCCAGGAAGTTCTTCCGCAAACTGCTCAAGGGACTGCGGTACGTGCCGCGGGTGTTGGTGACCGACAAGCTTGCCAGCTACGGGCCCGCTTACCGCGTGGTGATGCCCTCGGTGCAACACCGGCAATCGAAGTATCTGAACAATCGAGCCGAGAACTCCCATCAACCGACCCGGCAACGCGAGCGGGCGATGAAACGGTTCACCTCGCCCGGGCACGCGCAACGGTTCCTGTCTGCGTTCAGCGGCATCTCGCCACATTTCCGTCCCCGTCGGCATCTGCTGTCGGCGGCCGACTACCGACAAGTGATGGCCGACCGCTTCACCGTCTGGAACGAGATCACCGCGGTGGCCACGACCGCCGCCTGAACGTGAACTGGGACAGGGCGTTCCACCAGAACCTACGCACAACACGCAAACGATAGACCCGAATCACCAAGCCCACCAATTAACTTGACAGTGCCCTCCCAGGAGCTTCGGATGCCGATGTCGAAGCCGGACGGGTCCAGCCGCACGTCCGCGCCCATGATGCGCGACAGGAGGATGTTGCCGACCTTGTCGTTGACGGGGTCGTCCCAATCGACCCACTTCTCCTGGACGAGGCGACATTTGAGGCCGAGCTTCGCTGCGACGGCCGCGACCTGGCGGGTGTGGTTCGATTGGACCCCGCCGATCGAGACCAACGTGTCGGCTCCCTTCGCGAGTGCGTCGGGGACAAGGTACTCAAGCTTGCGGACCTTGTTCCCACCGAAGGCGAGCCCTGAATTGCAGTCCTCGCGCTTGGCCCAGATGGTCGCACCACCAAGATGCTTTGTAAGCCGGTCCAGCTGGTGGACGGGGCTCGGCCCGAAGGTAAGTGGGTAGCGCGGGAAGTCGTGGAGTTTCATGATGCGCCTCTCTTCGGCAAAAGTATTCCCACCGCGGCTCCTCGGCATCCCCGGCTTCACAAAGATCCGCTATCCGCGAGCGTGCGCGGAATGCCAGCCGTCAGCGGCGTGTCAACTTTCGATCCCAGGGATCAGGCGGGCCAGAGGATCAGGATGCCGTCGTCGGTGAAGCCGACCTGGAACTTGCCGCTCACCGGTTCATCCATTGGTGTGGTCACCGTGCGGTTGCGATTGCACGCCCCTCAGCGAACGGGCGGCCTCGACGAGTGCGTCGGCATGATCGCTGCCGGGGCGGTTGCTTGCCTGAGTCAGTCGCCTCCGCCTCCGCAGCCTCCACCGCACCCTTCGCCTCCGCAGCCGCTACCTCCGCCGCCGGGATGCTCGATCCGACCATGAGCGCCTATGAACGACTGGCCGCGGCCGAGCATCAGGCGACGATGGAGCGCAAAGGACGATTCCTCGACGAGATGATGCGCACCGGAAAAGACGGCACGTTGATCATGCATCCGGTTCGACCAGGAGGAGGCGTAACCCGTGGAAAGCATCGCGATCATCGGCCCGGCGCCACGACGCCTGATAGCAGCCCAGAAACCGGACACACCCACCGCGGCCGAGCTGTCGGCGCGGGCGCAGCGCGTCATCGACGACATCGATCAAGCCGTGGGCAGGCAGACAGTGTGTGCGTGCGTGGTGTGTGATGCCGGCCTGCCCTATCCCGCCGTGACGTGCCCGCGCTGCACCCGCGTCGACGGCCTCGAACACCGTTCCCCAGCGCTCGACGACGACATCGACCCGCGCCCCCAGCTACCCATCGTCGAGATCGCTCCCGGCGGCGGCATCCTCGCGGTCCGGTAACGAATCAAGCGCCCCGGCACACAATGACGGTGCGGTTGACTGGCACTCAATAGCGTTGCGACACAGGCGCTTTCGTGATATGCTGATACTAAGATGCGCTGCGGCACAGGCGCTCATCCGCAGGTCGGTGGCAAACCAATCGGGCCACGTTCTCCATTTTTTACGGGGCAAAGGCTCGGCCACAGACGTGGCCGGGCGATCTATCTATAGCGATTTCCGAAAAGCGACATCCGTTGGGCGCCAACATGATTCGGCATCGGCAAAGCACTGGAAAGCGTTGTGGTTCAACAGGATTCGCGGCGATTCCGGCGTGACCGGTCATGCGAGGTCTATCCGGTCCCAACGAGGTCTAGCGCGCAAAACGCGCCGGCCAGCGGAACCCGAACGGGCGGCACTCCTCGGTGCTGAACTGCGGATCGGGGTGAGCCTCGGCGAACTCGGCCCATGATCATTTCTCCTTCTGAATGTGGATCGGCTGGGTTCCGTGGGTGAACAGTTCGAAGGTGCGCCGCTGCAGCGACTCGCGCGACGCATCGGTCTGTTCATGATCGGGTTTACGATGGCGGCCGACGTAATCGCCGCGATCGTTGCCGGTCATCTTCATCGATTCCTCTCATCTCGATAATGCATATGGGGCAACGGTTTTCGCCGATGAACACCGCTTTGCCGCATCCCTCACATTGTGCGTGCATCACGCCACCGTACACGGCAATTGCCAAGGACCCGTAAGGCTCTGACTACGAACGTTGTCAGAAAGTGCCGAAAACTCAGCGCACCGCCCCCCTCCGCTGTTCCTCCCAGACCGCGAGGGCGTGGCGGTGGCCGGCCCAGCGGGGAAACGGTGCCGGCGCCGACAGCAGGAGCGGCCGCAGAGGACGGCGAGGATCTAGGCCCGATCGATGAGCTTTCGAAGCTCCGCGCCGCGCGCATAGGCGGGAGGCGATGATGCCGTCAGCGCTGACTTCGGACTCACACCGGCTGGCGAACGAAACGGCACTGTCAAGTTGGTGAGCGGCGCGGCCGAAGCGGATGATCTCGGAGTCGATACGCAACCGGAGGGACCATCGTGGCGTGGGCAAGGTGTCGTACAAGGGTCACCGGTATCCGGCGGAGATCATCGCGCACTGCGTGTGGCTGTATCACCGGTTCCCGCTGAGCTTCCGCGAGGTCGAGGAGCTCATGCTGGTCCGCGGCGTGATAGTCACGTACGAGACGATCCGGCAGTGGTGCGGCAAGTTCGGACCCGTCTACGCGGCCGGCCTGCGCCGCCGCCAACCCCGACCCGGCGACAAGTGGCACCTCGACGAGGTGTTCTTGACGATCAACGCCCGTCGTCACTACCTGTGGCGGGCCGTCGACCAGGACGGCAACGTCCTCGACATCCTGGTCCAACCTCGCCGGGATGCCAAGGCCGCCAAAGGGCACAGTCAACTTGAGCAATCCGAGGGCGATTTTCGCCGGTTCGCCTCCGCGATTCACCAGGTCGCGTGTGACGTATGAGGCTTATGTGGTTAGCAGAACGTCCACACGACCTCAAGTTGACAGTGCCCTTCCGCCAGGTGTGTACCTGCACCTCGGCGATGGCGCGCGCATCGGCTGGACTTGCGCGCCGCAGTCACGATTGACTTTGAGAAGTCATCGCGTCCTCTCCCAGGTGGATCGCGGGTCTGTGCGTCGGCGTCCGTGATGCCGCCAGCGTGTAGGCGCGGGTGAGCTCCTTGACTAACAGGATGCTCGCGTCTGTCTGTGTGCGAGCCAACGGGCAAATTCCTCGGCGGCGCTGTGCAACTCGTCGCCTGCGACGACACGGTGGATGACACCCTACGCGCGAACTCCTGAGCGGTGTGCAGATCGTCGCCTAGTGCCGTGCGGGGCGATGATGCGCCAGCGCCGTCGGGGGCGCTCGGCGGCGTAGGCGATGGCATTAAAAACGATTCCTAGCGGGGACCATCGCCTCGACGAGGTGTCACGGAATGGACGATTATTGCGGCTCGCGGAAGTTCGTCTCAAAACACGTGTATCCGGTGACCGGGCCCGGATTAGCCGATGTACGAGGTAGGAGCTGTCTGTTGTGAGATTCTGCGTGGGTGTCCGCTGATCGGGCGGCTGCTCCTTCGGGGGTGGTGACGTTTCTGTTCACCGATATTGAGGGGTCGACCCGTCGGTGGGAGGCCGACGCGGCTGAGATGCGGGCGGCCCTTTTGGCGCATGACGAGGTGTTGCGCGCCTCGATTGAGGCGCACAACGGTTTTTTGTTCAGCCACACCGGTGACGGCGTGGTTGCCACGTTCGCGTCGCCGCGCTCGGCTGTTGACGCGGCGGTCGCTGCGCAGCGGGCGCTGCAGTTACCGGTGCGGATGGGACTAGCGACCGGCGAGGCCGAGCTGCGGGACGGGGACTACTTCGGAACGGTGCTCAACCAGGCTGCGCGGGTGATGGGCGCGGGGCATGGCGGTCAGATTCTCGTGCCCGACTCAACGGCTGTTCTGGTCAGTGGAGTTGATCTACTGGACCTAGGCCCGCGACCGTTGCGAGACCTGCCGTCTAGAGATGTGGCCTGGCCAGGCCCGGCATCGATTTCCGCAGCCGTATGGCCGGATCCGACCACACCGGGGATCGCGTCGATGAGACGGTGGCCCCGATGATCGCCGCCGGGATCAATAGACTGCGGACCTGACGCTCCATGGCCGAGCTGGGAGCACCTCCCGCTTGCGGGGGAACACACAAGCACCCGAACCTGCGGCGTGTCCGGAGATTGTGCGTCTGGTCGTTGGTGATCGCGGCCGTCGTGATCGTGGTGGTCAACCTCACCGTGGCCCGATTGCCCACGATGCCGTCGGCCGACGGCAAGTACATCAGCCTGCGCGGCAAGGAGATTCACTACGTCGAACAGCCCGGACCGGGTGTGCCGGTCGTGTTGCTGCATGGGCAACCGGGCACCTACAAGGATTTCGAAAAGGTGACCCCCGAACTGCCCGGGCTACACCTGATTTCGATCGATCGGCCGGGCTACGGCTGGTCCCGCGGGGGTTGGCTGCCCTATCAGGACCAAATCGATCTGGTGCACGAGTTGTTGGCGCAGCTCAAACTCGCCCCGGCGATTCTGGTGGGTCAGTCGTTCGGCGGCAGCCTCGCGCTCGGTGTTGCCCGGCGATACCCGCAGGATGTGGCGAAAATGATCCTCGTCGCCCCAGCGGCGGGGGGCACCAGGTCGACAACGCCGGATCTTCTGCAGGCCCGCTTCATCCTGTTCAGTCACTGGCCGGTGGTGCGCACCGTCATCGACATCACCGTGGGTGACGTCATCAAGCGGGTCTCCGCGACGGCCGCCGCGACTAACGCGTTCGCCCCCGAACCGGTGGATCCCGTCTATGAGGCGCGGCTGCTGTCGGTCAACATGACGCCAGGTAATCTCGACGCTCTCGCCTTCGAGGAGCTCGAGTTCGACGACATATCACGCTGGCTGGATGAGAACGTGCCGCAGATCCGGGTGCCCTCGGTGATCATCGGGGCGCTCGGCGATCAGCTCGTCGCGATCGACGATGTCCGGCGGTTGGCGGATAAGCTACCGGGCTCCGAGCTGATCACCGTCGACGGCAATCACATGATCGCGTACACACACCCCGACGTGGTGGCCGCCCAAATCCGTCAGGCCGCCACTCGCGCCGTGAGGTGAGCGCCTTGAGATTCTTTTTTGCCGCGCGGCGTAGCCGGAACATCCGGGCAATGCCTACCAGCACGGTGATCAGGCCGCCGCAGACCGCGGCCAGCAGGATCGCCACACCGAACGGGAGGCTCCAGCGCCAGAGGAGGTCGTGGCGCTGGTGACGCACGGGATCGAGTCCAGCCACCATCCATCCGTCGAGTTGTTCATCGACGGCAAGTCAGTTTATGAAAGTCAAGCTTTGCGGACCGCAGGTGCTCAAGGACGGCTCGCTCGGCAAGCGCATACCCGACTACCACTGGTGGGACAACCGGTCCACTGGTCCGGTCAAATACGGCGAGCTGCCGCATGTGGTCGCTAGTGCGCTGTTGTCGTACAACACCGAGAACGCCAAACCGCTGATCACGCCGGCCACTACGATCGCTGCCGCGAATATCAGGTAGCGCTGAGAACGACTCGCGTTCGGTGGGCACCGCCTTGATTCGGTCACATGACCGTCAATTCGATGCGGGCATATGCGTTGTTGCCGTATCCGCGTGGATTCCACAGGGACGCCGTGAATTCGGGTTGAACGGCGCCGGTGTCGTCCCAGGCCCGGGCCATCGCGGTCAGCGGTCCGGTGTCGACGTCGACGGTCAGCGACCACATCCGCCATGCCCACCGACTGGGCGGCGGGTCGAGCTTGGCTTGGCGCCAGGTGCGACCCTGGTCGACCGAAACGTCCACGCGGGCAACGTCGTGGCCATCGCCGGCCAGGGCCCACCCGCGGATGGTCAGCGGGCCCGCCGCAGCCCGGTCGCCATCGGTTGGGGTCAGGATGTCACAGTTGAGCGGCAGCGACGACAGCGGAATGCCCTCGCCGGGGGCGACCGTGTCGGCATCGGCCTCCGGAGGCAGAATGCGATAGTCGAGGGCCTGAAAGTAGTTCTGCGACGGGAACGCTTGCACAGTCATACTGGTCACCCACTTGACGCTGCGCGCCCCGATATAGCCCGGCACCACCACCCGCACCGGGCCACCGTGCACACGTGGCAGCGGTTGGCCGTTCATCTCCCAGGCCAGCAGCACTTCCGCCGACAGGGCCTTGCGCAACGATATCGAGCTGCCGTAGGACTGGACCGGCCGCGCCTCCGGAGCCACGTCGGGGGCGGCGAAGGCGACGTGCAAGTCCTCATCGCGGTGCACCCCGGCGGCCTCGAGAACATCGGCAAGTCGCGCGCCGGTCCACTCGGCCGTCGATATCGCCCCATGCTCCCACGGGTCCTTGCCTGGTATCGGGCGCACTTTGAGCAGTTCGGCGCGCCGGTTACCGGCACAAGCGAGCGTCGCCACCACCAAGTGAGCGGCAAACCGCGTGGTCAATTCCTCGTACGTTAACTCCGATGCTTTATCCACCATGCCGTCAACGGTCAACCGCCATTCCTCGACCGGAATGTCGGGAAACGCGCCGTGATTGCGCGCGTAGAACGCGTCCAGCGCAGTTATTCCACCCTCGGCCAACACCGCGGCGGGCGGCTCGGCATTAAACGGTGACTGGTCTCGTACGATCATGTCTTCGCGCTTACCCCACACCGTCGTCGCCCCTTTCTAGGCGCCCGGGGGTCGCCCGGCCGATGCAGCATTAGTCAGCCAGCCGCTCTCATCAGCGAGGCCTCAATCGCCAACCGATGCCGATAAACCCCATCCTCCAGGATCGCCCTTCGGGCAGCGATCTCAAATGGCATTTTTCCGCACCGGTATGAATCGCCCTGGAAATCCTGGAGGCTCCTGACCTTGGAAACGAGGATGGAGTCATGCCGAAGGAACAGTCGCCAGGGAAGCCGACGACGCGTAGGTACAGCCCGGAGGAGAAGGCCGCTGCGGTGCGGATGGTGCGCACCCTGCGTGCCGAGTTGGGCACCGATCACGGGACGGTGTACCGGGTTGCCCGTCAACTCGGCTATGGCGTGGAATCGGTGCGGTCCTGGGTGCGCCAGGCCGACATCGACGACGGGTATGCGCCCGGGGTGAGTACGGCGGAGTCTCAGCGGGTCAGGGATCTTGAGCAGGAGATCCGAGAACTGAAGCGGGCCAACGAGATTCTGAAGCGAGCGGCCAGTTTCTTCGGGGCGGAGCTCGACCGCCAACACAAGAAGTAGTCGCCTTCATCGACGTCAACCGCGACGAGTTCGGGGTCGAGCCCATCTGCACTGTCCTGCGATCAGCAGGGGTGTCGGTGGCCCCGAGCACCTACTACGCGAATAAGGCGCGTCCGCCGTCAGCGCGAGCCTGCCGCGACGCGGTCATCGGTCCGGCGCTGCGACAGCTCTGGGAGGACAACTATCCCGCGTCTACGGTGCCCGCAAGCTGTGGAAAGCAGCCCGCCGTGCTGGCCACGACGTCGGACGTGATCAGGTCGCCCGGCACATGCGGGCCGCCGGCATCGCCGGAGTTCGCCGCGGCAAACGGGTCCGCACCACCAAACCCGACCCCGCCGCGGCGCGTCATCCCGATCTGGTGGGCCGGGATTTCACCGCGACCGCGCCCAATCAGCTTTGGGTGACCGATCTGACGTTCGTGCCGACCTGGGCCGGTGTGGCCTACGTCTGCTTCATCACCGACGCGTTCAGCCGGATGATCGTCGGCTGGCGCGTCGCCGGGCATATGCGCACCACGATGGTGCTCGACGCGATCGAGATGGCCCGCTGGTCACGCGGAAACACGTTGGCGGGGTTGAGATGTCACTCCGACGCCGGATCGCAGTTCACGTCCATCCGGTACGGCGAGCGGCTGGCCGAGATCGGCGCGGTGCCCTCGATCGGCACCGTCGGTGACAGCTTCGACAACGCCCTGGCCGAGACGGTGAACGGATACTACAAGTCCGAGCTGATCTACGGACCGGCCCGCACCGGACCCTGGAAGACCGTCGAAGACGTCGAACTGGCCACCCTGGGCTGGGTGCACTGGCACAACACCAGCCGCCTGCACGGCTACCTCAACGACGTACCGCCCGCAGAGTTCGAAGCCACGTTCTACGCTACGAAACGGACCGACCAGCCCCTGGTCGAAATCCAATAGCCCGAGCCTCCATCAAAACTAGGGCGTTTCAGTGTAAGGGGTTCGAGTCCCCTTAGCTCCACTCCGAGGGCACCTTGGTGTCCTTACTCGAACCACAGTATGTGTTTAGCAATTCGACGTTGTTTCAATGGCGTGGTCTGGCAGCGCCTCCCGTCGGCCCGCGACAGCAATAGGTCGCCGTCAGCCGGCGGTCGGCCCACAGCCAGGCGCTCGCGCAGGCGGACCGCACGTACGGCCTTGGTTATCGCCAGCTCGCGCGGCGGCACAGGCAGATCGCGGAGCCTGCGGTCGGTCTTGTTAGGCACGATCATGTCGCGTCCGTGCACATCGACGTGGGTGGCGAAGTCACCATGCCCGTCGAGTTGTTTAGTAGCAGTTGAATGGCGGCTCGGTCTCAGCGCTCGATCATCTCCATTTGCGCCTCGTTGTGGTGGCCACCCGATGCCGGTGTGAGCTCGTCCAGTCGCTTCATCTGCTCGGCGGTCAGCACGACGCCGTCTGCAGCAATGTTTTCCTCGATGCGAGTGACGTGCTTCGTGCCCGGAATTGGCGCGAGGTCATTACCTTTCGCAAGTAACCAGGCGAGCGCGACCCGCGCCGGCGTCGCTCCGGCCTCATCGGCTACACCCTGGACTTCGTCCGCGATGGCAAGGTTGCGCTGAAAGTTCTCACCGGTGAATCGGGGGTTTGTTGCGCGGAAATCGCTCGAGTCGAATTGTTCGGTCGAACGGATCGTGCCCGTCAGAAAGCCATGCCCTAGAGGGGAATACGGCACGAGTCCGATGCCGAGCTCCCGCAGGACGGGTAGCACCTCGGGTTCCTGATCCCGCGTCCACAGTGAGTACTCGGACTGCAGCGCGGTGATCGGGTGCACGGCGTGCGCGCGCCGGATCGTGTCGACCCAGGCCTCCGAGAGTCCAATGTGGCGAACCTTGCCCTTGCCGACGAGTTCCGCTACGGCGCCGATGGTGTCCTCGATCGGGGTGTTGGGGTCGACGCGATGCTGGTAGTACAGGTCGATCCGATCGGTTCCGAGCCGCTTCAGTGAACCCTCAACGGCAGTGCGGATGTTGGCCGGGCTGCTGTCCAGATTCCACGGACCCGCCCCGGCGTGTGAAACAAGCCCGAACTTGGTGGCCAGCACCACCTCGTCGCGTCGATCCTTGATGGCGCGTCCGACGAGTTCCTCATTGACGTACGGTCCGTAGATCTCGGCGGTGTCGATGAGCGTCACCCCGAGGTCGAGGGCGCGTTGGATGGTCCGGATGGATTCGTCGTCAGTCGGTGCCCGCTCCGGTGTAACCGTGGGACATGCCCATGGCGCCGAGGCCGATTCGCCCGACCGTCAGATCGCCGAGTCTTGCGTTCCTCATTCGTAGTTCCTTTCGCTGAATTGCTGGGTTATTCACCCGGCGGGAAGTCGGTGGAGGCGGCCAGTTCCTTTTGGGTATGGAAGTCGGCCAGCCGTGTTTCGAGCGTCGAGATCGTGCTGTCCAGGGCCTGCGAGCCGAGAACCATCCGCAGCGGTGCCGGCTGCTGGTCGGCGCTGTCGATGATGGCTGCGGCCATCCGGGCTGGGTCGCCCACTGCCAGGCCGTTCGCGGGGTCGAGCATCTTCTCGAAGGACCGCGCCGGGTTTCCTGCGTATGCGGGCAGCGCGTCGGCGACCTGGGCGCTGCGGTAACGGAATTCGGTGCGGGCACCTCCTGGCTCGACGATCGTCACGCCGATGCCGAACGGTGCCACTTCCTGGGCGACGGATTCGCAGAAGCCTTCGATGCCGAACTTGGTGGCGTGGTAGATCGAGTTGCCCGGAAAGGCGACCTGTCCGCCGTAGCTCGACAACTGAATGACGCGTCCGCCACCGGCAGCGCGCATGTGCGATAGCACTGCGCGGATGAGTTGAATGCTGGCGGTCAGGTTGGTGGCCAAGATCGCCTCGACCTGCTCGTCGTTGAGTTCTTCTGCGGCGCCGAAGACTCCGTAGCCCGCATTGCTGATCACGACGTCGATCCGTCCGAGGTCGGCGACGGTGCGCTCGACGGCGGACCGCAGTGCCGCCGTGTCGCGGACGTCGAGCACCTCCACGCGAATCAGGTCGGGGAACTTCGCGCGGAGGTCGGCGACCGACTCTAGCTTGCGTACGGTGCCGACGACGTAGTCGCCTCGGTCGAGCAGCTGCTCAGCAAGGTGTCGGCCGAAGCCGCTACTGATTCCGGTGATGAACCAGACTCGTTGTGCCATGGTTATTGTCCTTGCTTCGGAGCGATCTCGTTGATGGCGGCCAGCCCGTTGAGCGTGCGTGGGTAGCCAATGAATGGCAGCAGCTGGGTCAGCACCGCGAGCAGGGTGGAGCGGTCGTTGCCCACGTTGAGGTTGCCCGCTACGTGTCCCCGCACTTGTGCGTCGGCTCCGCCGAGTGCGACCAGCATCGAGAACGTCAGGAGTTCCCGCGTCTGAAGGTCGATACCGGAGCGTGCGACGTAGTCGCCGAAGCAGTTGGCCGACAGGTAGCGCTGAAAATGGGCCTCGTCGTCGGCGGCGGCTGCATACATGCCCGTCACCTTCTCCGTGCCGACGATTCGGTTCTGCACTGCCAGGCCGACTTCCGTGCGGGTCTGCGGCGTCGACGCCGACTGCACGGGCAGCGGCAGGTCGACGCCCCGCTCGGTGAGTACTTCGTTGGTGGCGTGCAGGAAGTCGAAGACCTTGGCCAGCCCCACGTATGGGACTGCCTGGTAGACGACCTCCTTGACCTCGACCGGAGTGACGCCGACGTTCAGTGCGGCGCCGAGCATCGCGCGGTACTCGTTCACTGCCTGCGACGCGATGATCGCGGCGAGCTGCACCATCAGCCGGGTACGGCTGTCCAGGTCGCAGTACTGCAGCACCTCGTCGAAAGCGAAGTTGTCGAACACTTCGATCAACTCGGGGTCGGTGACCTTGAGCGTCGAGACGTGACCGGGGAATAGTTCGTCGTGATTCCGCTGGGCGGTTTCGCTGATCACAGTTCGACGCCTTCGGGGACGCGGTACTCGGCGTCGGTGACGTGGTCGCCCCACTCTGTTTCCGCTTGGCCCGATGTCGGATCCGGTGCCTCCCACATCGCTAAGTGCGTCATGAAGTGCGTGGGAGCCGCACCGTGCCAGTGCCATTCACCCGGTGGGGTGTAGACGGTGTCGCCCGGCCGCATCACCACGACCTCGCCTCCGCGCGACTGCACCAACCCGATGCCGTCCGTGACGTGCAGGGTCTGGCCACACGCGTGCGTGTGCCACGCGGTGCGTGCGCACGGGGCGAACCGCACGGTGTTGACGCGCATCCGCGACGGTTCCTCGCCCTTGGCGATGACGTCGAAGTACGCGTCGCCGGTGAACATCTCGGCCGGACCCTTAGTGGAAGTGCCCTTGGGGAGTTTTTGCATGTCGGTCCTAAGCAGTTTGATGGGGAACTAGTTTCAACGTGGTCGACCGAGCCGTCGGGCTAGTGATCGACTTGACCGGCCCGGGGTAGTGGCCGTACTTGCGCTCGTAGGTGGCGTCGATTTGGCCTTCGTCGACGCTGTCATCGCTGACGAAGTCGACATCAATTTCCTTGCCGTCAGCCGAGAGCTGCCCGCGGTGGCGAATCTGAACACCGCGGATCCACGCCGCGTCCGGCCGTTCACCGACCGGGTGTAAAGCTCGTCGCCGACGCGCGCCACCCACACGATGACCGGCTTCCGCAGCGAGCCGTCCTGGCGCATTCCAGCGATCCGCACTTCCTCGGCGTCGCCGAAATGGGCGAGGTCGGCATCTGTCCAGGTCGTCGTCATCGGCTGCCTCCTAAGGCTTGATCAGGACCTTCAGCGCTTTACGTTCAGCCATCGCGCGGTATCCGTCGGGCACCTCGTCGACGCTGATGGTGCGGTCGAACACCTTGCCCGGCTCAACCGTGCCGTCGAGGATGTCGGGCATCAGTTCCTCGATGTAAGCGCGCGCAGGGGCGGCACCACCGGTGAGGGTGATGTTGCGCATCATGGTTTGGAAGTTCATGGGCGCCTGCGTGTACTGCGAAACCCCGAGCCGGCTGACGACGCCGCCGTCGCGGACCACGTTCAGAGCGGTTGCCAGTGAGGCTTCCGTTCCGACGCATTCGATGACGGCGTGAGTGCCGTCGCCGCCGGTGAGCTCACGAACTTGCTGCTCGCCCTCCTCGCCGCGCTCGGCGACGACGTCGGTGGCACCGAATTCACGGCCCAAATCGGTACGGTCGGTGTGGCGTCCCATCAAAACGATCTGCTCTGCGCCCAGTCGCCGCGCGGCCAGCACCGCGCACAGTCCGACCGCACCGTCTCCGACGACGGTGACCGAATGGCCCGGCCGGACCCTGGATGTCACCGCACCGTGATGGCCGGTGCAGAACACGTCGGACAGCGTGAGCAGCGACGGCATCAGTGCCGAGTCCTCGGCGACGGGCAGCTTCACCAGTGTGCCTTGTGCTTGCGGAACGCGGACCGCTTCGCCCTGGCCGCCGTCCACGCCCGGAGATCCCCATCCGCCACCGTGGCGGCACGACGTGTGCAGACCCTCTCGGCAGAAGTCGCATGTGTTGTCCGCCCACACGAACGGAGCGACGACCAGGTCACCACGCTGAAAGCCGGAAACCTCCGAGCCAGCGTCCTCGACGACGCCGATGAACTCGTGGCCCATCCGACGGCCGCCCTCCTTGTGCTGCATGGACTGGTAGGGCCAGAGGTCACTGCCGCAGATGCAGGCCGAGGTGACGCGCACGATGGCGTCGGTGTGCTCTAGCAGGCCGGGGTCGGGCACGGTCTCGACGCGCACGTCTCCGGCCTCGTACATGACGGTTGCTCTCATAGGCACTAGTCAACGTCGCTTCCCTAGCGGCTGGCAGTGTCTGTCGTTCCAGGTAACGGCAGTACCCCCTACGGGACGCGGCACACTTCTAACCTGGAGTCCATGGACCACCGCAAGGACATCCGCGACTTTTTGACCTCGCGGCGCGCGAGGATCACGCCGGAGCGCGCCGGGCTGCCCGCATACGGGGGCAATCGCCGCGTCGCGGGACTGCGCCGCGAGGAGGTCGCTCTGCTGGCTGGGGTCAGCGTCGACTACTACACGCGCCTCGAGCGCGGGAACCTTACCGGCGTTTCCGAGAGCGTGCTGCATTCGGTGGCCCTTGCGCTCCAACTTGACGACGCCGAACGTGAGCACCTCTTCGACTTGGCCCGGGTCGCCAACTCGACACCCCGGACGCGGCGCCGCAGCACGGCCGCAGGGGTTCGGCCCAGCGTGCAGCGCGTGCTCGATTCCATGTCCGGTGCACCGGCCTGGGTGCACAACGACCGGCTGGACTTCCTCGCCGCGAACCGGCTCGGCTACGCGCTATACTCCGAATTTTTCACCGATCCGGTCCGGCCTGCCAACAGCGCCAGGTTCATGTTCCTCAACCCGCGGTCGCGCGACTTCTATCCGGATTGGGAACAGATAGCGGACAACACAGTCGCAATCTTGCGAGGGGCGGCGGGGCGCAATCCATTCGACGACAAGCTCACCAAGCTGATCGGTGAATTATCCACGCGTAGTGAGGATTTTCGTACCCGGTGGGCCGCGCACAACGTGCGCCTGCATCGCACTGGCGTAAAGCATCTTCACCACCCGGTGGTCGGCGACCTCGAGCTCACGTACGAGGGGATGGAATTGCCGTCCGATCCGGGCCTGATGTTGTTCGCCTACACCGCGGAACCGGGCACGCCGTCGGAGGACGGGCTCAAGCTGCTCGCGAGCTGGGCCGCGACACAGGAGCTTGCGCAGCCCGCCGCGGCGGGCGGCGGTGTAGCCGCTCGTGGGAAACGCGCCGATGGGTAACGCGCGAGGGCCACACCGTCCTTCGCAATCGGATAATCCCGAAAGACACCGAGCCGCTTGGTCCGGTAACAGTACCGAAGACGGCGTGGGTGCGTTGACGCCGTCAACATCGATCGGGTGGGGTGTTCCCAGGCAATAGCGAGGCTTAACCCCATCCTGGACGCCGCCGCAGCTGAATGCCTTGGCGCCGAAGCGCCGCAGCGACGGTCGTATGGGAAACGTCATTAACGATCGCCAAGCCACGCAAGTGACTTGCCGTCGGCGTAGAGCATTACTGCTTCTGCCGCTTGCTCGATCGTCAGGCCTTGGCGGCGGATAGTGATGCCCCGCTCACGAAGCACGGTGGCCGGCACTGAAACTGCCCACGCTGCATGACGACTTCAACACGATCAACGGCGTCTTGGCGAGCCAGGTCAACGGCATGGTCGCTGACATTAATCAACTGTCGCCGGACCTGGCCGACCTCTGCCAGATACTGGCCGGCAACGAGATTTTTCTGATCAATCAAGCGGTCGCCACCATGCGTGACAGCGCGTGGCGGTTCGCGATCGTGCTGGCCGTGGTACCGGGGTTGGTCCGGCCGCTGACCATTTGGGCGCGGGATCGCCAGGTGGCGGCCCAGGCCGATCTGATCTACCACCGCCCGGCGGTGATCGGTCTGATCCAGGCAACGATTGACGAGATCGCCGAACGGGAAAGCCAGACGTGGTCCGGAATATTCAGGTGCTCGACGTGATCGCGTCCACGCCAGCACCGATCAAGACGACGTTATGAGCGCCCGTCGCCGCAGCGGTGGGGTTCGAAGCAGTTACCGCTTATTCACCGTTAATGACTGGTAATCGGCAGGAACCACCACGTCGGTGCCGGACGCTTTTCAGCGGCTAAATCTGTTGCTACACACTCCAAGACAAGCAACGACTGGCATTGCCGCGAGTGGCATCTTCGGTAATCCGTTGGTCGCGGGTTAGTTGTTAACCATCGCGGACAGTGGCTGAGGCCCGCCAATACGCTACGTCCGAACCGTCCGGTGGATATGACCTCGACGACCCGGCTATATGGTGACCGCTCTGGCTCTTTCGTGAGCGCTGTGCTCGCCAAGTTGGGATGCCACTCGGAACGCACGCGTCGCCGTTATAGCAAACATGATCCGCACAGTTTTCGACATAGCTATCATGCTGTATGGATCCAGTGATGTTGATTCAAGATCGAGAGCAGGGCAAGGGATCATGGTTCGTTCCTTTCTGGTCGCCGCAGCGGTTTGTTCGGTAGCGGTGGCAGCATCGCCACTAGCCGCGGCAAACAGTTGCTATTACCCCATCTGCACCGCAGCCCACAAGGCGGGCGAGGGCGACATTCCGCAGAGCAGTCCGCACTACTGCCCCTCGCAGGATCGCGACAACGACGGCGTCGCCTGCGAGTGGAAGTAAACCTTCTCCGGCTGGCCCAGGATGGCGCCGGATGATCCGCGCGCTACCGCGTAGGTGTGGGCCGTAACTAGCTGCGGCAGTTGGAATTCTGGGAAAGACAGCGAGGTCCTCGCGAAGGGTCCGCTTGCTCCCGACGTGTGCCAAGTCAGCTCTGCGGCAGGGTGATGAGCTGGCCGTTGGGACGCTGGGGTTCACCGGTGCGGCGGTTGATCGGGGCCGGCAGCGGCAGCAGCGGGTTGCGGTGGACCTGAACCGTTTGATACCCGACCAGTCCGATGAGGGCGGCCACCAGCACTCCGGTTGCGCCGGCGTTCCCCCAGTCCAAGCCGCCGTGATCGCGGCTCTTGCTCAAGATGTTTCCGAGCACGGCACCCAGCGGGCGGGTGAGGATGAACGCGATCCAAAACAGCAGCATCCCGTTGATGCGGGTGAAGTAGTGGGCGGCAAGCAAGGCCACCATGATCGCGGACAGCAGCAGTGCAGTGCCGCGCAACCCAAGCCCTGCGGGGCCGGCTAAGAAGTCGCCGGTAGACGTCCCCAAACTGTTCGAAAAAACCACGGCGATCCAGAACAGTAGCTCGCCTTTGAAGGTGGCGAGATTCTCCACGTCGAGCGTCTGGCCGCTGCGCCACCAGATGACAAGGACGATCGCCAGTCCGGTGCCAAGAATAAGCGCACCGCCGGCGTAGCCCAGAGCGTAATTCCGGTTCAGCAGATCCGACAACGTCGTCCCTGCCGTGCTGGTCAGCGCGATCACTGTCCAGAAGAGCGCGGCATGGAAACGTCGCGCCCGCAGTTGAATCACGACGGCGATGAGCAAGAGCCCCAGCAAGAGGATGGTGGCGACCAGGTTCCCGAGGTGAAGGGTCTGCGAAAACATGTCGCCTGCGGTTTCCCCCAACGTGGTCGCGATGGTCTTGATCATCCAGAACAGCGCGGTGACATGGGGAAGCTTCCGCATGACGTACTGCGCAGGTGAGCGACCAGAGATGTTCTTCTGGTCTGCGATGAACTCGGCCACGGATGCTCCAAAATGTCGTTGCGTCACCCTTTTGAAGGGTTCGCGGCTGGATGGGGGTGAGACGTCTTGCTGCTCACACCGCAATGCGTTGTATGAGCACGGCCAAGAAGGGCTCAGCGCTGAGCCGTGCGGCGGCCGACGCCACGCAATTCCCACAGTTGAGTGCAGCCGGATTGCGCGCCTTGGCCAAGACTCGACCTAGGCGCGCCGCGCGATAGGTATTTCGGACGATCACACCCTGATGGTGTCACCGGGAAGGGCGCTAGGTCGTTACAGCGATCAAAGGCACAGCGATCCCACAGCCGAATCACATTCCGTGGCTCGATATTTCGGCGCGGCGATAATTGGGTGGCGGTGATGTGTCAACCCGGGAAGGCATCCGGGTCGGCTCCCTCGACCTCTGAACCGCCTCACAAGCGGAAGGTTGGGCCTACGGTCGGGGGGCGTAGCGCACACAACGGTGCTCGCGCCGCACTTTGCGTGGCATTGATTCCGACTGCCCCTACCCCGAGTCGGAACGACGCCCGAAAGGTTCAGCAAATGGCGACGGTGTTCTGAAAACCGACGGCTCGGGCACGGGCGTTGTGACAACTAGGTGCGAGTTGATAGGGGACGGCTTGATAAGACTCTTACTGGTCAGGCCGGTTCGACAGTCCTTGCGACACAGTCGAATTCATACTTTGTCCGACTGGGGGTCAAGTGGTCGCAGGTTCAAATCCTGTCAGCCCGACCGACGGGGAATGGGCCCAGATATGCTCCGATGCCCTCAGCTGACGGATTACACGACGCGGCGCCTGGGACCATTTTGGGACCATGCTGTGAGGAATTTCTTTACCGATATCAAGGTCGACGACGATGCCGAGGTGATCACCAGCGATGCCTTCACCAGCTTGATGGGACTGTAGGCCGCCACCGACCGCAGGGAGTAAGGAATTGCGGTGCTTTGTGCGGCAACCGAGTTGTAGTCGTCGTGGGACGGTTCGGAAAACCGCTGCGCAGCCTACGTTTGAGTGTCACCTGAGGTAGGAACGTACAGCAACGCCGCCGCAGCAGCTAACATAGCGCGCCGCATATCACCCCGGCGTCACCCCGCGAAAACCCCCGCAGCTCGTTCAGCACCAGCTACCCCGCCGATGTCCGCCACCGCGTCGAGGAACTGCTGCGCTGACCACGCAGTAACGGGCGGCGGGTATCTACCATTACTAACCGGATAACTCACGAAATCAGGAGTCATCATGCCCATCTACCAGTGCATCAGCCCCGAGGGACTGCTTGTTGAATCCCAAAGGAAGAACATCGCTGAAGAGATCACTCGCATTCACTGCGACGCGACCGGTGCTCCGCGCTCGTTCGTCAATGTGCTTTTCCAGGACATGCCAAACGGCGGGGTCTTCACCGGCGCCAGCCGGTCTACCCACTCGATGTTGTTCGGCGACATCCGCGCCGGCCGGGATGTCGCGACACGGCAGGCGATGCTTCGAGATTTGTCGCAAATGTCGACACGGCTTACTGACCAGCCAGAGGAGGAGCTTCTCATCGAGCTGCGGGAAGTCAAAGCCGAAAACGCAATCGAAGCCGGCGTGATCCTCCCCGAACCCGGCCAGGAATAGCAATGGTTCGAATAAACAAAACAACGCTGACCCAATCGGGCATGCTTCAGAACTTGCCTCCGAGCTGAGATATCTCTGGCATCACGCGCGCGGACGATTCGCTATCCGGGCACGCCACGCGCGCGGAATTGGTGGCGGTCGCGTCCGCGACCCTGGTCGATGTTTGTACCTGCGCGTGTCAAGCGGGCGGCGGCGCCTGGCGCATCAGAGCGGGGCGAATCCGCGCGTGGAACCATTCGGCGCCCGCCAGCTGTCGCCTTAATTAACGCAGCAGTCCGGTAAACGGTAGATAGGACACCCGTGGGGCCTTCAACCGGCGTATTCGACGTCGGCGGCCAGCGGCGGGTCACTCCGCCGATTCGGGGCTGGGCGGGCGAGCTGAAACTGATCTCCGCGAACAGCTCGGTCTGGTCGGCGAAGTGGTGATACAGGCCGCCGCGGGTGATGGTGAGCGATCAGGATCCACTGGTCGCACCGGCTGCCGCCGCGATTGTTTCGATCGCACGCTGGTCGTTGACGTCAGGTGCGCCAGTGGAGTATGTACGAACGACGGCTTCTATTGCCGCCGTGGCACATTCGGTAGGGCTCCCTGGAACCGGGTCGGCGCCACCGAGCGGGATCAGCGCTGCCAGTTGGTCCAGCTCGATCAACTCGGCGTCGATCTCGAGTTGCTGGAGCTTGCCACGCAGCCGCGTGGTGATTTCGTTGGGTGCGGGTGCGGGACCGGTCTTGAGCCGTTGCCGCACGGCTCGCAGCGGCCGCACGACCTCCCGATGCCACGCGTCTACTCGGGCTCGGGCCGCATCCAGGCAAGAGGTGGTTAGCGTGTGCTGTTGCCTAGCACCGATGAACGCGGCGAATAAGACTACGTTGACGTCGAGCACGTGTCGGTTCTGCAAATACAGGCATGCTGCGGCCACGCCTTCGCTGCCATAGAGCTCCAGCGCAAACTGCTTGAAGCGACCCGCGGTGCCGGTTTCATCCATCATTTCCCGCCGCGGTCTGCTCAGGCCCCGATGTCACGCGACCGCCCAGCGCGCCGTCCCAGCGTCGAAACAGTTCATGAGTGATGCCAAATTGATCCAGGATTTTGCCGGCGGTCTGGTTGAGGAGGTCGTCGATTGTCTTGGGTTGATGGTAGAAGGCTGGGGCGGGTGGGAGCAGGGTCGCGCCGGCGAGGGTGACGGTTTCCATGTTGCGGATGTGGATGAGGTTCAGCGGGGTTTCGCGGGTGACGAGGACAAGCCTGCGTCGTTCTTTCAGGCACACGTCGGCCGCGCGGGTGAGAAGGTCGGTGCTGGTGCCGGCGGCAATGCTGGCCAGTGTTTTCATCGAGCAGGGCACCACCACCATGCCGACGGTGTGAAACGATCCCGAGGAGATGGCCGCACCCATGTCCTCGGGGTCATAACACACGTCGGCGAGGCTTTCGAAATCGCTTCTACCTAGCCCCCATTTCGAGCTGGATGGTCTTCTCGGCCCCCGGGGAGATGACCAGGTGGGTTTCAATGTCCGGGTGGTGGTGCAGGGCGTGCAGGGTTGCCCAACCCAAGTGGGGCGCACTGGAGCCGCTGACACCGATGATCAATCGTTGCCGTTGCATGGGTTGTGCTCCTCAGGGTTGGCGCACGACACCGTCGTCGAAATAGGACGACAGGGTGCGAAGTGATTCGTATTCTTTTCGGGTGTCGAGGTATTCACCGTCGACGGCTCGCTGGGCGGCGCGGGCCGACCGGTCGGGCCAGTATCCCAGCTCGTATCCGTGCCAGGGCGCGTGGGGGGTCAGCGGCGGTAGGTGCATCGAAGCGGTGGCCATTCTGCGAACACTAAGTGCTAAGTGTCGATGCATGACCGAGGATGCCTACCGGCCGCCGATCACCCCGTTCGGGGGTTGGCAACCGGATAAGCGCACGGGCCGGCTGCGCCCTCTTGAGACGGCCCCCCACATCCTCGGGCTGGCACCGCCCGGCACCGGAAAGACACGCCGCTGGCTCTCCCAGAGCGCGGTGCTGTGGCCAGGCCCGGCGGTGGTGTCCTCCAGTAAAGACGACTTGATGCAGATGGTGGCCCAGCGCCGGTGGGGAAGGGCCATGCTGCTCGATCTTCGCCCGATTACCGCGCCGCACTATCCAAACGAATTCGAGCGGTGTCGCTACGATCCGACAGCGCTGATTGCCACGCTCGACGATGCACAGGCGACAGCGGAGACTGTGCTGAGCATGTGACGACGGTCACCGGATTGCGCAGCAGTAGCCGCCACGATGCGACTCGCGTGGTTTCGGCGTCGACGGTCGTCATGCCAGCCGGATCCTCGCATCGACGACCGCGTACAGCACGTCCACGATGAGGTTGATGACCAGGAACAGGGCGGCGATCAGCAGCACCGCGCCCTGGATGACGGGGTAGTCGCGGGCCGCGACCGCGTTATATACCAGACGGCCAAGGCCCGGCCACGCGAACACGACCTCCACGACGATGACGCCGCCAAGGATCGTCGCCAGCTGGATTCCTGTGATCGTCAGCACCGGCACGAGCGCGTTGCGAACGGTGTGGCGGAACGTCACCACCCGCGGTGTCAATCCCTTCGATCGGGCAGTGCGGACATAGCCCATCGACGCGACTTCCAGCACGGCAGATCGGACATACCGCGTCATGATCGCGGCTGCCACCAGTCCGACGGTCAGACCGGGCAATACGAGGTGGCGCAGCCAGCCCGCCGGGTCGGCGAACAGAGGGCTGTACCCCGACGTCGGAAGCCAGCCCAGTGTCGATTGCAAACAGCGCGATCAGCAGGATCCCCAACCAGAAATCGGGAATCGACACACCGAACTGGCTCGTGATGCGCACGATGGCGTCGGAGAGGCGGCCCTCGTGCAGCGCCGACCAGATGCCGGCCGGCAGCGCGATCAACAGCGCGATCACGATGCCCACCAAGCCAAGTGACACGGTCGCAGGCAGGCGCTCGAGCAACGTGATCGTGACGGGGTCGCCATTGCGGAAGCTGACGCCAAGGTTTCCGGTGAGCGCGGAGCCGATGTAGCCGAAGAACTGCTCGACCATCGGCCGGTCCAGACCGCTTGCCGACCGCAGGGCATCGTAGGCCTCCGGCGTGTAGCGGGTGCCCAGCGCGATGCGCACCGGTCGCCGGGCACCAGATGTACGAGCGCGAACACCACGACGAGTACACCGGAAAGCACGACAAGGGAATAGAGCAGCCTGCGCGCGATGAAGCGGGTGATCGGGTGGGTGAACACGGTCATCAGGCGGCACCGCCCGAGGCGCAGGCTCGCGGTGCGGAATCGGACCGCCCCGTCCCGGCGTGCCTCGTAGCCCGACAGTCTGGTCGTCCAGGCCTGGATCACCGAC
>CAVYPI010000127.1:0-70640 GCA_963770125.1 uncultured Actinomycetota bacterium
CGCGGACGGTATCGAACCGCCGACCGCTGGTGTGTAAAACCAGAGCTCTACCACTGAGCTACGCGCCCGTGCCGGGCAGGCTACACGTCGATGACGTGCGACGGGAAATCCGTCAGCCGGATTTCAGCGCCTCGAGCGCATCCGTCCACGCGGCCTGATCGCGCGGCTCCCCCGGCTGCTTCATCTCGGCGAACCGAATGACGCCCGAGCGGTCGACGACGAAAGTGCCGCGGTTGGCGAAGCCGGCGTCGTCGTTGAAAACGCCGTAGGACTGGGCGACCGCGCCGTGCGGCCAGAAGTCGGACAGCACGGGAAAGGTGAAGCCGCTCTGCGTCGCCCAGACCTTGTGGGTGGGCGGCGGACCGACCGATATCGCGAGCGTGGCCGTGTCGTCGTTCTCGTAGGAGGGCAGGTGGTCGCGGATCTCGTCCAGCTCGCCCTGGCAAATGCCGGTGAACGCGAGCGGGAAGAACACCAGCAGCACGTTGCGCACGCCGCGGAAGTCGCTCAGCGTGACGGGCTGGCCATTCTGATCCTTGAGCATGAAGTCCGGGGCGTCACCGCCTACCTGAAGCACTACCGCCGACCCGCGGCTTTCGACCTCGGCTGCACCAGCCTGCTCGCGCTCCAGTCACCGAGGTTGGCCGACGACGTCTGCATCAGACCTGCCGTCGGAGCGGATTCGGCGATCTCCGCGGGAAGCACGTGGCCGGGCTTGCCGGTCTTCGGAGTGACCACCCAGATCACGCCGTCGTCGGCCAGCGGCGTGATGGCATCCATCAGCCGGTCGACGAGGTCGCCGTCGCCGTCGCGCCACCACAACAACACGACGTCGATGACCTCATCGGCGTCCTCGTCGAGCAGCTCGCCGCCGCACGCCTCTTCGATGTCGGCCCGGATGTCGTCGTCGGTGTCTTCGTCCCAGCCCAACTCCTGCACAACCTGATCTTTTTGGATGCCCAGTCTGCGGGCGTAGTTCGGGGCGTCATCCGCCGCGACCACGGTCGGTCCTCCTTCAGCCAGCTCGACGCACTTTGCGCTAGGCCTATCGTCGCACGCCGAGGCGCGAAGACCGACGAGTGGCGGCCAGGTTCATCGATATGCCGCGTCGCACAGGTTCAGCGCAGTGGTCTTGGTGTCGTTCAGTTTGGAGATCGCCGCGTTGAAATCGTCCGCTCCGTAGTTGCCCGCGATCGCGGTCGCGAGTCCCCTGGCCGCGTCGACCCACGCGTTGAGCGCGTCGCGCAGGTCGGGGGTCAGCGTGTCGGACACGCTGCGCGCGACCAGATCGGCACTGTGGTTGAGCGCATCGATGGCCGGGGGCGCCTTGGCCGCCGCATCGTCGGCGTTCCGATTGAAGGCATCGACATAATTGTTCACCGCGGTGATGGCATCCACGCTTGACGAACTCAGGGCTTCACACGACGTGTGGATCGCCTGCGTCGTGAGCGACGCCTGGCGCTCGGACTCTCGCGTGCTCGAGCTCGCCGCCGACTCCTCGCTCGACGCCGACACCGACGCCCGATACACAGGTGCATCGGCCCGATCGATCGTGGGGGTGCCCGATGTGACGCTGTTGCAGCCGACGATGATCATCGCCATGGCAGCGAGACTGCCGGTCACCAGGGCCGCGAACCGCAGCCGCTTGCGAGCCAGCCCACCGATCAGCACGGTCTGCAGACGTTACCGGTTCGTACCGGCGATCGCGGGTTCATTGCACTCCGTACCCCAGCGGTGCGAGTGGGGCACGATGGGGGGACGATATAGGCACTTCACCGATCTGAAGCAACCTACACCGCCTAACAAGGAGCGGAAGTTGACTACCGAGTTCGTGCGCCAAGACCTGGCCCAAAGCTCCAGCACCGCAGCCGAACCCGATCGGGTTCGGGTGATTCGTGAAGGCGTCGCGTCGTATCTGCCCGATATCGACCCGGAAGAGACCGCCGAATGGCTGGAGTCGTTCGACGAGTTGCTGGAGCGGTCAGGGCCTGCACGGGCGCGCTACCTGATGTTGCGGTTGCTGGAACGCTCCGGCGAACAGCGGGTGGCCATCCCCGCGCTGACGTCGACCGACTACGTGAACACCATCCCGACGGAGCTCGAGCCGTGGTTTCCCGGCGATGAGGATGTCGAGCGGCGCTACCGGGCGTGGATCCGATGGAACGCGGCCATCATGGTGCACCGGGCGCAGCGACCGGGAGTCGGTGTGGGAGGCCATATTTCGACCTACGCATCGTCGGCGGCGCTGTACGAGGTCGGGTTCAACCACTTCTTCCGCGGCAAGGCGCATCCGGGCGGCGGGGATCAGGTGTTCATCCAGGGCCACGCCTCGCCGGGCATCTACGCGCGCGCATTTCTCGAGGGCCGGCTAACGGCTGACCAACTCGACGGCTTCCGCCAGGAGCACAGCCACCCCGGCGGCGGGCCGCCGTCCTACCCCCACCCGCGGCTGATGCCGGACTTCTGGGAGTTCCCCACGGTGTCGATGGGCCTCGGCCCGATGAACGCGATATACCAGGCCCGGTTCAATCACTACCTACATGACCGGGGCATCAAAGACACCTCCGACCAGCACGTGTGGGCCTTCCTTGGCGACGGCGAGACGGACGAGCCGGAAAGCCGCGGCCTGGCCCACGTCGCCGCGCTGGAGGGTCTGGACAACCTGACCTTCGTGATCAACTGCAATTTGCAGCGCCTGGATGGTCCGGTCCGCGGCAACGGCAAGATCATCCAGGAGCTGGAGTCGTTCTTCAGAGGGGCGGGCTGGAACGTCATCAAGGTGGTGTGGGGCCGCGAATGGGATGCGCTGCTGTACGCCGACCGCGACGGAGCGTTGGTCAACCTGATGAACACCACACCCGACGGTGACTACCAGACCTACAAGGCCAACGACGGGGCCTACGTCCGCGACCACTTCTTCGGCCGTGACCCGCGCACCAAGCAATTGGTCGAGAAGATGTCGGACACGGAGATCTGGAATCTCAAGCGTGGCGGCCACGACTACCGCAAGGTCTACGCCGCCTACCGCGCGGCCACTGAGCACAAGGGCCAGCCGACGGTGATCCTGGCCAAGACCATCAAGGGCTACACGCTGGGCAAGCACTTCGAGGGCCGCAATGCGACGCACCAGATGAAAAAGCTTGCACTGCAAGACCTCAAGGACTTCCGCGACAGCCAGCGCATCCCAATCAGCGACGCGCAGCTCGAAGAGAATCCCTACCTGCCTCCGTACTACCACCCCGGCCCGGAGGCGGCGGAGATCCGCTACCTGCTGGACCGGCGGCGGGCGCTGGGCGGGTTCCTGCCGGAGCGGCGAACCAAGTCCAAAGCCCTGACGCTGCCGGGCCGCGACACCTACAAGGCGCTCAAGAAGGGCTCGGGCAATCAGGAGGTCGCCACCACCATGGCGACGGTGCGCACGTTCAAGGAACTGTTGCGCGACAAAGAAATTGGGGGCCGGATAGTCCCCATCATTCCCGACGAGGCACGCACGTTCGGCATGGACTCGTGGTTCCCGAACCTGAAGATCTACAACCGGAACGGCCAGCTCTACACGGCCGTGGACGCCGAACTCATGTTGGCGTACAAGGAAAGTGAGATCGGCCAGATCCTGCACGAGGGCATCAACGAAGCCGGCTCGACGGCGTCGTTCACCGCCGTCGGCACGTCGTACGCCACGCACAACGAGCCGATGATCCCGATCTACATCTTCTATTCGATGTTCGGGTTCCAGCGCACCGGTGACGGGCTTTGGGCGGCCGCCGACCAGATGGCCCGCGGCTTCGTCCTCGGCGCCACCGCCGGCCGCACCACGCTGACGGGCGAAGGCCTGCAGCACGCCGACGGGCACTCGCTGCTGCTTGCTGCCACCAACCCCGCGGTGGTCGCCTACGACCCCGCGTTCGCCTACGAGATCGCCTACATCGTGGAAAGCGGCCTGCACCGCATGTACGGCGAGAACCCTGAGAACGTCTATTTCTACTTGACCATCTACAACGAGCCGTACGTGCAGCCCGCCGAACCGGACGGTCTCGACGTCGAAGCGCTGCTGCGCGGCATCTACCGCTACCGGAAGGCGCCGGAGAAGCGCACACACGTCGCGCAGATCCTCGCGTCCGGTGTCGCCATGCCCGAAGCGGTGCGAGCGGCCGACCTGCTCGCCGAGGAATGGGACGTCGCCGCCGATGTGTGGTCGGTAACGAGCTGGAACGAGCTCAACCGCGACGGCGTGGCGATAGAGAAGGAACGGCTGCGCCATCCCGAACGGCCAGCGGGCACGCCGTTTGTCACCAAGGCGCTGGCCGACGCCGCCGGTCCCGTGGTCGCGGTGTCCGACTGGATGCGCGGTGTGCCCGAACAGATCAGGCCCTGGGTGCCGGGCACCTACATCACGCTGGGCACCGACGGCTTCGGGTTCTCCGACACCCGCCCTGCGGCGCGCCGGTTCTTCAATACCGACGCCGAGTCGGTCGTCGTCGGGGTGCTGGAGGGCCTCGCCCGCGACGGGAACATCGATGAATCGGTCGCGGTCGAGGCGGCCCGCAAGTACAAGATCGACGACGTGATGGCCGCGCCGAAGCAGACGTCGGACCCGGGCGTCGCCTGATCACGACGGACTTGTTGGAGGAACCCGCCAGAAGAGTGGCGTAGCTTTTAGAGATGGCCGACAATCGGTTTATCCCGCCGAAGTCCACACTCGAGGTGCTGGAGACGGTGCCGGACCCGGTGCTGCGGCGGTTGAAGCAGTACTCCGGGCGGCTGGCGACGGAAGCGGTGCGTGCCATGGAGGAGCGGCTGCCGTTCTTCGCCGATCTGGAGGCGTCGCAGCGGGCCAGCGTGCAGTTGGTGGTGCAGGCAGCGGTGGTCAACTTCGTCGAGTGGATGCGTAATCCGCAGAGCAACGTCGGCTACACGGCGCAGGCGTTCGAGGTGGTGCCGCAGGACCTGCGGCGGCGGATCGCGCTGCGCCAGTCGGTCGAGATGGTGCGCATCACGATGGAGTTCTTCGAGGAAGTTGTGCCGTTGCTGGCCCGCTCGGAGGAGCAGTTGACTGCGCTGACGGCTGGAATCCTACGCTACAGCCGGGATTTGGCGTTCGCCGCGGCCACCGCCTATGCCGACCAGGCCGAGGCGCGTGGCGCGTGGGACACCCGGATGGAGGCCAACGTGGTCGACGCCGTGGTCCGCGGGGACACCGGTCCGGAGCTGCAGTCGCAGGCCGCCGCGCTGAACTGGGACGGCACCGCGCCCGCCACCGTGATCGTCGGGCTGCCCCAACCAGACCGCATCGACCTCGCCAGCGACGACGTCCACGACGTCGTCGACCGCAACGGGCGCGCTGCCTTGTCGGATGTGCACGGGACATGGCTGGTGGCCATAGTCTCGGGCCCGATCGGGCCGACCGACCGGTTCCTCACCGAGTTGCTCGGGGTCTTCGCCGACGGGCCGGTGGTGATCGGACCGACGGCGCCGACGTTGGGAGCCGCACACATCAGCGCCACCGAGGCGATCGCCGGGATGAACGCAGTCGCCGGCTGGAGCGGGGCGCCACGGCCGGTATCGGCACGGGAGTTGCTGCCCGAACGCGCGCTGCTGGGCGATCTGACCGCGATCTCAGCGCTAAAAGTAGAGGTGATGCGCCCGCTGGCCGACGCCGGTCCGGCACTCACCGAGACACTCGACGCTTATTTGGACTCGGGCGGCGCGATCGAGGCCTGCGCCCGCAAATTGTTCGTTCATCCAAATACCGTCCGCTACCGGCTCAAACGTGTCGCTGACTTCACCGGTCGCGATCCCACACTTCCGCGCGACGCGTACGTGCTACGCGTCGCCGCCACGGTGGGCAGGCTGGGTCGTCAGGCGTACCACTCCAGCACGTCAAATGTCGCGCCAGAACCCGTCCCGACCGGCCATCCGGGGCCCCAGGGAGTGCATCGCGCCGTGTAATAGATTGCGGAGCGGTATCGATCGAGTCGCAGAACGTGCCGTTTTGTGGAGAACCTCCAAAAACTTAAGACGAGGTTCATAATCTCTTACACCGCGCAAATCCGTCTTCACAGTGTTCTCTTAGAGACGTGCTTGCATTGCTTGCGCCCGGACAGGGCGCCCAGACTCCCGGCATGCTCGCCGCGTGGCTCGAGCTGCCCGGCGCTGCCGAGCGTCTCGCTGCCTGGTCGGAGATCAGCGGCCTGGACCTGGTGCGCCTTGGCACCACCGCGACCGCCGAGGAGATCACCGATACCGCCGTGACCCAGCCGCTCGTGGTCGCCGCGACGCTGCTGGCCCACGAGGAACTGACCCGCCGTGGGCTGCTCGCAGGAAAAGGACGCCAAGAAATCACAGTGGCCGGCCATTCGGTCGGCGAGATCGCCGCGTACGCGATCGCAGGTGTCATCTCCGCCGACGACGCCGTCAAGCTGGCCGCCACCCGCGGTTCGGAGATGGCCAAGGCCTGCGCGCTCGAGCCGACCGGTATGTCCGCGGTGCTCGGCGGCGACGAGGCCGAGGTGCTGGCCCGCCTCGAGGCGCTGGATCTCGTCCCAGCCAACCGCAACGCGGCCGGTCAGATCGTGGCCGCGGGTGCGCTGTCCGCACTGGACAAGCTGGCCGAGGATCCGCCCGCGAAGGCCCGGGTCCGGCAGCTGGCCACCGCAGGCGCTTTCCACACCCACTTCATGGCCTCGGCCACCGACGGATATGCCAGCGCGGCCGACGGTGTAACGACCTGCGAGCCGACCGCGAAGCTATTGTCGAACGCCGACGGCCAGCCCGTCGCCTCGGCGGCGGACGCCATGACCAAGCTGGTGTCGCAGTTGACCCGGCCGGTGCGCTGGGATCTGTGCACAGAGACCATGCGTCAAGACAATGTGACGGCGATCGTCGAGTTCCCTCCCGCGGGCACCCTCGCAGGCATCGCCAAACGTGAACTTCGGGGGGTGCCGACGCACGCCGTCAAGTCTCCCGCTGACCTGGACGGGCTATCAGAGCTCTAACCAGTACAACCAAAGATCGTCAATTTCCAGCAGTATCAACTCAATTAGAAGGAGCCATTGTGCCCGCCACTCAGGAAGAAATCATCGCCGGCCTCGCTGACATCATCGAAGAGGTCACCGGTATCGAGCCGTCCGAGGTCACGCCGGAAAAGTCGTTCGTCGACGACCTGGACATCGACTCGCTGTCGATGGTCGAGATCGCCGTGCAGACCGAGGACAAGTACGGCGTGAAGATCCCCGACGAGGACCTGGCCGGGCTGCGCACCGTCGGTGACGTCGTCGCCTACATCCAGAAGCTCGAGGAAGAGAACCCGGAGGCCGCGGCGGCCATCCGCGCACAGATCTCGGAAAGCAAGTGACCAAGCCTTCCACTGCTAACGGCGGTTTCCCCAGCGTTGTGGTAACCGCCGTCACGGCGACGACGTCGCTCGCGCCGGACATCGAGGGCACGTGGAAGGGCTTGCTGGCAGGGGAAAGCGGCATCCGCGTACTCGAGGACGAATTCGTCACCAAGTGGGATCTGCCGGTCCGCATCGGCGGACACCTCATCGACCCCGTCGACGATCACATGACGCGTTTGGACATGCGGCGCATGTCGTATGTCCAGCGGATGGCGAAGCTGCTCAGTGGCCAGCTCTGGGAGAGCGCGGGTAGTCCCGAGGTCGACCCTGACCGCTTCGCGGTCGTCATCGGCACCGGTCTTGGTGGTGGCGAGAAAATCGTCGAAAACTATGACCTGATGAACGAGGGCGGCCCTCGCAAGGTATCGCCGCTCGCCGTTCAGATGATCATGCCGAACGGCGCCGCCGCCGTGGTAGGCCTGCAGCTCGGGGCGCGGGCCGGGGTCATGACCCCGGTCTCGGCCTGCTCGTCGGGTTCGGAGGGCATCGCCCACGCGTGGCGTCAGATCGTCATGGGTGACGCCGACATCGCCGTGTGCGGCGGTGTCGAGGGCGGAATCGAGGCGCTGCCCATCGCGGCGTTCTCGATGATGCGTGCCATGTCGACCCGTAACGACGATCCGGCAGGCGCCTCGCGCCCGTTCGACAAGGACCGCGATGGGTTCGTGTTCGGCGAGGCCGGTGCGCTCATGGTCATCGAGACCGAGGAGCACGCCAAGGCTCGCGGCGCCACGCCGCTGGCCCGCCTCTTGGGTGCCGGCATCACTTCCGACGCGTTCCACATGGTGGCCCCGGCCGCCGACGGTGTGCGCGCCGGGCGGGCGATGGCCCGGGCGATGGAGCTGGCGGGGCTGGACGCCAAGGACATCGACCACGTCAATGCCCACGCGACGGCCACCCCGATCGGTGACACGGCCGAGGCGAACGCCATCCGTGTTGCCGGCGTGGAGCACGCCGCCGTGTATGCGCCGAAGTCGGCGCTCGGCCACTCCATCGGTGCGGTCGGTGCGCTCGAATCGGCGCTGACGGTGCTCACGCTGCGCGATGGCGTCATTCCGCCGACACTTAACTATGAAACCCCCGACCCCGAGATCGATCTCGATGTCGTTGCGGGCGAGCCTCGGTATGGCGAATATCAGTACGCCATCAACAACTCGTTCGGCTTCGGTGGACACAATGTCGCCTTGGCGTTTGGTCGTTACTGAGCTACGGAAGGAACCGCTGAAGCGCTGATGGCAGGGTTGGCTACAGGGAACGGTTTTCCCAACGTGGTCGTCACCGGTGTCGCGATGACGACTGCCCTGGCAACCGACGCGGACGGCACGTGGCAGAAGCTGCTGGAGGGGCAGAGCGGTATCCGCAAGCTCGAAGATCCGTTTGTCGAGCAGTACGACCTTCCGGTCCGGATCGGCGGCCATCTTCTCGAGGACTTCGACGGTGAGCTCACACGAGTGGAGCTGCGCCGGCTGTCGTACCTGCAGAAGATGTCCACAGTTCTCGGGCGGCGGGTCTGGGAGAACGCGGGCACACCGGAGGTCGACACCCGAAGGTTGATGGTGTCCATCGGCACGGGTCTCGGATCGACCGAGGAGTTAGTCTTCGCATACGACGATATGCGCGCGAAGGGCATGCGGGCGGTCTCCCCGCTGGCAGTGCAGAAGTACATGCCGAACTCGCCGGCGGCCGCCGTCGGGTTGGAGCGCGGGGCCAAGGCCGGTGTCATCACGCCGGTGTCGGCGTGCGCCTCCGGTTCGGAGGGCATCGCTCACGCGTGGCAGCAGATCGTGCTCGGCGAGGCCGATGTCGCGATCTGTGGTGGCGTCGAGTCCGTGATCGAGGCGGTGCCGATCGCCGGCTTCGCCCAGATGCGAATCGTGTTGTCCACCACCAACGATGACCCGGCGGGCGCTTGTCGGCCGTTCGACAAGGATCGCAACGGTTTCGTCTTCGGCGAAGGCGGTGCCCTGATGGTCATCGAGACCGAGGAGCACGCTAAAGCACGTGGCGCGAACATCCTTGGTCGCATCATGGGCGCCAGCATCACCTCGGACGGCTATCACATGGTGGCGCCGGACCCCAACGGCGAACGGGCCGGACACGCGATGACCCGTGCCATTCACCTCGCGGGCCTCTCGCCCACCGACATCGACCACGTCAACGCACACGCGACCGGAACCTCGGTCGGCGATGTGGCCGAGTCGCACGCGATCAACAACGCGATGGGCGGCCACAAGCCGGCGGTTTACGCACCCAAGTCGGCGCTCGGCCATTCGGTCGGCGCGGTCGGCGCGGTCGAGTCCATCCTGACCGTGTTGGCGTTGAAGAACGGGGTCATCCCACCGACGCTGAACCTGAAGAATCTCGACCCGGAGATCGACCTTGACGTCGTCCACGGCGGTCCTCGACCCGGCAATTATCAATACGCAGTGAACAATTCGTTTGGATTCGGTGGGCACAATGTCGCGCTCGCCTTCGGGAAGTACTGACGCACATTACTTTCGAAGGCATTCAGCCGACATCCGACGCCCTACAGGAGGTTTCAATGACCATCATGGCTCCCGAGGCCGTCGGCGAATCGCTCGACCCACGCGATCCGCTACTGCGCCTGAGCACGTTGTTCGACGACGGCAGCGTCGAGCTGCTGCACGAGCGTGACCGCTCGGGCGTGCTGGCCGCGGCCGGTACCGTCAACGGCGTGCGCACCATTGCGTTCTGCACGGACGGCACCGTCATGGGCGGCGCCATGGGTGTGGAGGGCTGCGCGCACATCGTCAACGCCTACGACACCGCCATCGAGGAGCAGAGCCCCATCGTGGGTATCTGGCACTCCGGTGGTGCGCGGCTGGCCGAGGGCGTCAAGGCCCTGCACGCGGTCGGTTTGGTCTTCGAGGCCATGATCCGCGCGTCCGGTTACGTCCCGCAGATCTCGGTGGTCGTCGGCTTCGCCGCCGGCGGCGCGGCCTACGGGCCCGCCCTCACCGACGTCGTCGTGATGGCGCCCGAGGGCCGGGTGTTCGTAACCGGTCCCGATGTCGTTCGCAGCGTAACCGGCGAGGACGTCGACATGGCGTCGCTCGGCGGACCGGACACGCACCACAAGAAGTCGGGCGTGTGCCACATCGTCGCCGACGACGAGCTCGACGCCTACGAGCGCGGCCGCCGGCTGGTCGGATTGTTCTGCCAGCAGGGTCATTTCGACCGCGCCAAGGCCGAAGCGGGCGACATCGACCTGCATGCGCTGCTTCCCGAATCGTCGCGACGCGCCTACGACGTGCACCCGATCGTCGAGGCGCTGCTCGACGACGACGCGCCCTTCGACGAGTTCCAGGGGAAGTGGGCGCCGTCGATCGTCATCGGCCTTGGCAGGCTGTCCGGCCGCACCGTCGGTGTGATCGCCAACAACCCGCTGCGGCTGGGCGGCTGCCTGAACTCCGAAAGTGCGGAGAAGGCAGCGCGTTTCGTGCGGCTGTGCGATGCGTTCGGCATTCCGATCGTGAACGTGGTCGACGTGCCTGGTTACCTGCCCGGTGTGGACCAGGAATGGGGCGGCGTGGTGCGCCGCGGCGCCAAACTGCTGCACGCGTTCGGCGAGTGCACGGTTCCGCGGGTCACGCTGGTCACCCGGAAGATCTACGGCGGTGCCTACATCGCGATGAACTCGCGCTCGCTGGGCGCGACGAAGGTGTTCGCCTGGCCGGACGCGGAGGTCGCCGTGATGGGCGCCAAGGCCGCCGTCGGCATCCTGCACAAGAAGAAGTTGGCCGCCGCGGCCGAGGACGAGCGTGAGGCGATGCACGAGGAACTGGCCGAGGAGCACGAAAAGCTCGCCGGTGGCGTGGATTCCGCCATCGACATCGGTGTGGTCGACGAAAAGATCGACCCTGCTCACACCCGCAGCAAGCTGACCCAGGCACTGGCCGAGGCGCCCGCGCGCCGCGGCAGGCACAAGAACATCCCGCTGTAGTTTCCGTGGCCGAACGTCGACATATTGCACGCTTTTGGCGAAATTATGTTTCGTAAGTCGACATTCGACGAACCCTTCGCAGTGTGAGTACCGAAGGAGAGCGGCGCCGCTGGCGCCAGCACTTGGCCAATGAACGGGCCGAAGCGGCGGTGTATCGGCACCTGGCGCAACGACGCACGGGCGAGGACCGCGACATCCTGTTCGCGATCGCAGAAGCTGAACGACGCCACGAGCAGCACTGGCTGAACCTGCTCGGGGACCACGTCGGCAAGCCGCGACGCGCCGATGTGCGGACTCGCATAGTCGGGTTCTTGGCACGTCACTTCGGTTCGGTGTTCGTCTTGGCCCTCGCACAGCGAGCGGAGGCCCGCTCCACCTATGACACCGACGTCGACGCGACTCCCGCGATGGCTGCCGACGAGCGCATTCACCTCGAAGTGGTTCGCGCTCTGGCTACTCGCGGGCGGGACCGGTTGTCGGGTACCTTTCGCGCTGCGGTGTTCGGCGCCAATGACGGGCTCGTCAGCAACCTTGCGCTCGTTCTCGGCATCAGCGCGACCGGCGTTAGCACCCACACCGTGCTCGTCACCGGTCTGGCTGGCTTGCTGGCCGGCGCGCTGTCCATGGGCGCCGGGGAATACGTGTCGGTCACTTCCCAACTCGAATTGTTGGAAGCCTCCATTCCGAGTCCAGAAGCAGGCACGGCATTGCCTGCACTGGATGTGGACGCCAACGAGTTGGCGCTGGTGTACCGGGCGCGCGGCATGAGCGCCGAGGAGGCCACCAGCCATGCCGCCAACGTGCTGCGCCACATCGACGTGGGCGCCACGCAGGGCCGGCTGGCCGGACCCGACGCCGACAGCCACGAAGCCGTGGGCACGGGTGTTCGCGCCGGCGTTTCCAGCTTCTGCTTCTTCGCATCGGGAGCACTGATTCCCGTGCTGCCCTATCTCGTCGGCCTTCAGGGCACCGCTGCTGTCGCGGTGGCCGCCGGATTGGTCGGAATCGCCCTGCTGGCAACGGGAATCATCGTGGGCCTGCTCTCCGGCGGCCCGCCGGTGCGGCGGGCGCTGCGACAGCTGCTGATCGGCTACGGCGCAGCGACGGTCACCTATCTGTTGGGCTTGCTTTTCGGCACGGGCTAACCGACGCCGGCGAGGAACTCCCGCGCCACCGAAACGACGCGCTCGCGGTCGGAATGAACGAGACCGATGCGGGTGCGCCGGTCGACGACATCGTCGACGTCGAGTGCGCCCTCGTGGGTGACCGCGAACTCGAACTCGGCGCGCGTCACGTCGATTCCGTCGGCCACCGGGTCGGTCGGCCGCTCACAGCGGGCGGCCGCGATCACATTGGGCGCCTCGGCGCCGTAGCGGGCGACCAGCGACCCCGGCAGGTCGACCGGCGACCGCAGTGTCGCAACGGGGTTCGACGGCGCCCCGACCAGCGGCAGGTTGCGGGTGCGACACGGGCTTGCGGGCAGCCCCCGCAGCGTGACGGCGCGGTCGAGAACGTCCTCGGCCATGAACCGGTATTCGGTCAGCTTGCCGCCGATCACGCTGAGCACACCCGACGGCGACTCGACGACCGCGTGTTCACGCGACACGTCGGCCGTGCGGCTGTGCCTCTTGCCCATGCTCCTCTCGTCCGCCGCCGAAGTGTCGATCAGCGGCCGCAGTCCGGCATACGCGCCGACGACGTCGGCCGGACCGAGCGGGACGTCCAGCGCCGTGTTGACGGTGTCGAGCAGGAACGAGATCTCGTCCGATGTAGGTTGCGGCACATCGGGAATCGGTCCTGGCGCGTCCTCGTCGGTCAGCCCGAGGTACACGCGTCCCAGCTGTTCGGGCATCGCGAACACGAACCTGTTGATCTCGCCGGGAATCGGAATAGTAAGCGCGGCAACGGGATTGCCGAACGCCTTCGCGTCGAACACCAGATGTGTTCCGCGACTCGGCCGCAGCCGGATCGAGGTGTCGACCTCTCCCGCCCACACGCCGGTGGCATTGATGACGGCGCGCGCCGACACGTCGAACGACTCGCCGCAGCGCTGATCGGTCAGTGTCACCGAGGTGCCGGTCGCGTTCGATGCGCCAACGCGGGTCAGGATGCGCGCGCCATGTTGCGCTGCCGTGCGCGCCACCGCGGTGACGAGCCGCGCGTCGTCGATCAGTTGTCCGTCATAGGCGAGCAGGCCGCCGTTCAATCCGTCGCGGCGCACGGTGGGCGCCATCTCGATCGCGCGGGCCGTGTCGATCCGCCGGGATCGCGGCAGCGTCGATGACGGCGTGCCGGCCAGCTTGCGCAGCCCGTCGCCCGCCGCGAAACCGAAGCGCACCAAGGCCCGCGCCGCCGAGTTCATCTCGGGCAGCAGCGGAACCAACTGTGGCATGGCCGCCACGAGGTGAGGAGCGTTGCGGGTCATCAGGATTCCGCGTTCGATGGCGCTGCGGCGCGCGATGCCGATATTGCCTGTCGCCAGGTACCGCAGCCCGCCGTGCACCAGCTTGGAGCTCCACCGGCTGGTGCCGAACGCCAGGTCGCGCTTCTCCACCAGCGCGACGCGTAGACCGCGGCTCGCTGCGTCGAGAGCGATTCCGGTGCCGGTGATGCCGCCGCCGATCACGATCACGTCGAGCGGCTCGCCGTCGGACAGGGCCGACAGCTCGGCTGCGCGTCGGGACTCGTTGAGTGCCGTCGAGCCGGTCATGGTTTCAGGTATCCGTTCAGTGAGTGGGCAAGTTCGACCGCGAGGGCGTCCGGGTCCAGGATGGGCGCGACGATCTGGCCGGACTGAATCGTCGACTGGGTGATCAGCAGGCACATTGCGGCGAGTTGCCGCGGGTCGCCGGGCCGCACGCTGCCCTCCTCCTGCGCGAGCTTCAGGTCGGCGGCGACCGCGTCGATCAGGATCTGCTGGCTGGTGCCCAACCGCTCGGCGATGTACACCATCGCGAGGTCCGGGGCCTTGCGCAGCACCGACATCACCACGTCGTCATGGCGCAGGTGCTCGGCGACCGCGACGATGCGCTCGACCAGCGCTTCGCGGCCCACACCGCGGCTCGGCATCTCGTCGAGCACGCCCGTGATCCGTCTGGTCAGCAGCGCCGCCAGGATCGACCGGGTGTCCGGCCAGCGGCGGTACACCGTCGGCCTGCTGACCCGCGCGCGCCGCGCGATCTCGGCCACTGTCACGCGATCCACCCCGTAGGCGATGACACAGTAGGCCGCCGCCTCCAGGATGCGGTCGCCGATCGTCGGCGACGGATCGTTACTGATTGACATCATATGTAATACTGTAACGCATGATGCGTCCGGATGACCAACAGACCGCACTCCTGCCCCCGATGAAGTGGAACGCATGGGGCGACCCCGCGGAGGCGAAACCACTGTCAGAGAGCATTCGCTCACTGCTCAAGCAGGCGCTCGGGGTGGACGAGTCGACCGCGGAGGAACTCGAGCCCGAAGCGGTCCGGTTGCGGCCGTCGGCGCTGTCGCCCGCCGACCGCGAGGGGTTGGCGGCGATCGTCGGCACCGCGTATTGCGGCGTCGACGACCGTGCCCGGCTACTGCGCGCGGGCGGCAAGTCCACGCTTGACCTGTTGCGCCGCAAGGATTCCGGCGTGCAGGAGGCGCCCGACGCGGTGCTGCTGCCGGGCGATGACGACGAGATCGCGGCGATTCTTCGGTACTGCGCGGACCACAGCATTGCGATCGTCCCGTTCGGCGGGGGCACCAGCGTGGTCGGCGGCCTCGATCCGATCCGCGGCGACTTCAAGGCCGTGATTTCGCTGGACCCGCGGCGGCTGAACCAACTGCACGCGCTCGATGAGGTGTCCGGCGAAGCCGAGTTGGGCGCCGGACTGACCGGGCCAGACGCCGAACGGCTGCTCGGCGAGCGCGGCTTCTCCCTCGGCCACTTCCCGCAGAGCTTTCAGTTCGCGACCATCGGCGGATTCGCCGCGACGCGGTCGTCGGGCCAGGACTCCGCGGGTTACGGCCGCTTCAACGACATGGTCCGCGGGCTGCGCACGGTGACGCCTGCCGGCGTGCTCGATCTCGGCCGGGCACCGGAATCGGCCGCGGGCCCGGACCTGCGACAACTGATGATCGGTTCGGAGGGCGTGTTCGGCATCATCACCCGCGTGCGCGTTCGGGTACACCCCGTGCCTGAGGCGACGCGGTATGACGCGTGGTCGTTCCCGGACTTCGCGACCGGGGCCGACGCGCTGCGCGCCGTCGCCCAGACCGGCACCGGGCCGACCGTGATCCGGCTCTCCGACGAGGCGGAGACCGGCGTCAACCTCGCCACCACCGAAAGCATCGGTGAGGACAGCATCGCCGGCGGCTGCCTGGCGATCACGATGTTCGAGGGCACCGAGGCCCATGTCGAGAGCCGGTACGCCGAAACCCATGCGCTGCTGGAGGCGAGCGGCGGCACGTCGCTGGGCGAGGCGCCCGCGCGAGCGTGGGAGCACGGCCGGTTCGGCGCCCCGTATCTGCGTGATTCACTGCTCGCGGCGGGCGCGCTGTGCGAGACGCTCGAGACGGCGACCAACTGGTCAGGAGTGCCCGCGCTCAAGGCCGCCGTCACCGAGGCTCTGACGAGTGCACTCGCCGAATCGGGCACGCCGGCGCTCGTGCTGTGCCACATTTCGCATGTGTATCCGACCGGAGCGTCGCTGTACTTCACCGTCGTCGCCGGGCAGCGCGGCAATCCGATCGAGCAGTGGCGCAAGGCGAAGACCGCCGCGTCGGATGCGATGATGCGCACCGGTGGCACCATCACGCACCATCATGCGGTCGGCGCCGATCACCGGCCGTGGATGCGCGACGAGGTCGGCGACCTGGGCGTCGCGGTGCTGCGGGCCGTCAAGGCCACGCTCGATCCGGCCGGAATCCTCAACCCCGGCAAGCTGATTCCATGACCCAACGCGAGATCGGCCGCGTCACCATCCTGACGAACCCGATGTCGGGTCACGGCAATGCGCCGCATGCGGCCGAGCGGGCGATCGCACGATTCCAGCAGCGCGGCGTCGATGTGTGCGAAATCGTCGGCACAGACGCGGATCACGCGCGTCGACTGCTCGACGACGCGCTCGCGCGCGGCACCGACGCCCTTGTGGTGTGCGGCGGCGACGGCGTCATCTCGCTGGCGCTGCAATCGTTGGCGCTCGGCGACATCCCGCTGGGCATCGTACCGGCAGGCACCGGCAACGACCATGCGCGCGAATTCGCCCTTCCCAGAAACGATCCCGAGGCCGCCGCTGATGTCGTCGCCGATGGCTGGACACAGGCCGTCGACCTCGGCCGCATCGATAACCATGCGAGAACGCAGAAGTGGTTCGGCACGGTGATGGCCGCCGGTTTCGACTCCCTGGTGAGCGACCGCACTAATCGCATGCGCTGGCCGCACGGCCGGATGCGCTACAACCTGGCGCTGGCCGCCGAGCTGTATCAGCTGCGGCCGTTGCCGTTCCGGCTGACGTTCGGTGACGGTGAGGAGATCGTCGCCGACCTGACGCTGGCCGCGTTCGGCAACACCAAAAGCTATGGCGGCGGCATGCTGATCTGTCCCGAGGCCGACCACGCCGACGGCCAACTCGACATCACGATGGTGCACGCGACGTCGCGGACCCGGCTGATTCGCTTGTTCCCCACCGTTTTCAAGGGCACGCACGTCGAACTCGACCGGGTCACCACGGTGCGCGCGAAGTCGGTCAGCGTCGACGCACTACCGAGCATCAACGCATACGCCGACGGCGAGTACGCCTGCCCGCTGCCGGTCGAGGTGTCCGCGGTCCCGTCGGCGCTGAAGATCCTTACCCCACGCGTCAGTTGATTGTCGTCGGCTAACCGACTCCCCGGCTCAACCAGCTGACCTCCGCGGTGTCGCCCCCGTCGCGGTAGGGCTCCAGCGCGTCGTCCCACGCGCTGCCCAGCACCGAGTCGAGTTCGGCGGCGAGCATGTCGGCGCCCGACGCCATCAACTCGCGCAGCCGCATCTCGCCGACGATTACGTCGCCGTTGGCGCTCATCGCGCCGCTCCAGAGTCCCAGCTGCGGGGTGTGGCACCAGCGGTGTCCGTCGACGCCGGCGCTGGGGTCCTCAGTGACCTCGAAGCGCAGTACCGACCACGAGCGCAGCGCGTTGGCCAGCTGCGCCCCCGTGCCGACCGGCCCGATCCAGTTGGTGACCGCGCGCAGCTGTCGCGGCATGGCGGGCTGCGGGGTCCACTTGAGGTTCGCCCTTGCCTGAAGGGTCGACGATAACGCCCACTCGACGTGCGGGCATACCGCCGCGGGTGAGGCATGGATGTACACCACGCCCGTCGCCGCGTCGGCGAATTGGTTCGCTGCACGCATCTGCTGCTCCTTCGGCTCCACGAGGGACGTCTTCCCCAACGACCTGGTGAATCCGAATTACAGCTGTGTCGTGCGTGTCTATTGTGCCCTGTGAGGCACATGTTGCGCTAGTCCGCCCCGAAATCTCTCAGTACTTCGTCAGAGAGCGCCGGCCAGAGCGGGTAGGCCCACTCCCCGAAGTTGCGGTCGGTCAGCACCACGAGCGCCAGATCCGCGTCCGGATCGACCCACAGAAACGTCCCTGACTGGCCAAAATGCCCGTACGTGCGGCCCGAGTTGGACGATCCGGTCCAGTGCGGGGACTTGGCGTCCCTGATTTCGAAGCCCAGCCCCCAGTCGTTGGGCCGCTGCACCCCGAACCCAGGCAGCACCCCGGTCAGACCCGGAAACTGCACGTCAGTGGCCTCGGCGTGCATCTGCGCCGACACCGTTCTGGGCCGCAGCAGGTCGCCGGCGAAGGCGACCAGGTCCGCGACCGTCGATGCCGCCCCGAATCCCGCCGCTTCCGCACCGCGCTGGAGCGCGGAATCGGCCATCCCGAGCGGCTCGAACACCGCCTCGGCCAGGTAACGGGCGAATTCGATGCCCGCGGCTTGCTCGATCGTCTCGGCGAGCACCTGAAATCCGTAGTTGGAGTAGACGCGGCGCTGGCCCGGCTTGGCCATCAGCTCCGGCGAGTGCATCGCGTACCCCGCGGCGTGCGCGAGCAGGTGCCGGACCGTCGACCCCGGCGGGCCGGCCTCGGTGTCCAGCCCGACCACGCCCTCTTCGATCGCGATCTGAGCGGCGCGCGCAACAAGCGGTTTGGTCACCGACGCCAGCGCAAAGCGCTGTCTCGTGTCGCCGTATTCCACGACCACACCGGTCGGGGCGACAACCGCCGCGGCGGCGGAATTGACGGGCCAGTCGGCGATGGCGTCGAGCGCAGACACCAGCAGGAGCCTAGTAGGCCCTCCACGCCGAGACGATCGCTGCCACATGCCGGGCGTCCGTGCCGCAGCAGCCGCCGAGCACTGTGACGGTCGACAGTCGCTCGCGCAGTGCGGCGTGCCGGGCGCCGAGGTCGACCGGATCGCCCTCGTCGAGCTCGGTCGCCTCGTCGAGTTCGGCGTGGCTTCTCACCGATGCGTTCGCCCGAACGCCGACGAGCCGTTGCCGCCATGGACCCTCCTGCTCCAGGGCGTCGGCGAAATGTGTCGGATGCGCACAGTTGACCATGAAGTAAGCGGCGCAGGCTCTCGTGGCGGCGTCCACCTGTTCGATCGCTTCGCGCAACGGCTGGCCGGTCGGAAGTCGTCCGTCGGTCTCAACGGTGAATGAGATCGCCGCCGGAATACCCGCCGCCGAGGCGGCCCGCACGACGCCGATCGCCTCTTCTGCGTTGGTCATCGTGATCGCAGTGACCTGGTCGGCCGTGGTGTCTGCGAATGTGCCGATCTGAACCGAGTGGTAGCGCTCGGCTTCCTCCGGCGTCATCGCGCTGCCCGGGTCGTATCCGTCCCCGCGCGGACCGACGCACCCGCTCACAACCGCGGTGATCCCATCGGCTGCCGCGGTCGCGCGCACCTGTTCGGCGAGGGACACCGCGGAACGGTTGGCGGCGTCGAGGCGCTCGGGTGAGTAGCCGAGCTGACCGGCCCAGTCGGGATTGGCGCGCCACGTAGGGGTTTCGATGACGAAGCCCGCGTCGTGGTCGCGCGCGATCGCCATATAGCCGTCGTAGTAGCGACGCAGCCGCGCGCGGGTGTCCGGGTTCTCGAGCAACGGGAACGCGGCAAAGCACGGCAAGTCGAGGCCGTCGTGGAAGATCAGCTCGGTCTCCAGGCCACCGTCAGTCACGAACAATCCGGTACCGTTCAGTTGAGGCAGGGACTGTCGCCGGCTCGATTCGATCGTCATCGCAGACCTACTCCGTTGGCCGGCCCGCCGGCGTCTTGCGCGCGACGTAGTAGAAGTTGATCGGGTCCGATTCGATCTCGTGGACCCCGACATCGGTGAATCCGGCGTCGGCGAGCATCGACGTGGCCAGCTGGCGCCCCCAACAGGTGCCCAACCCGGCTCCGTCGAGCGCGAGCGACACGCTCATGCAGTGCATTGTCGAGACGGTGTAGAGATATGCCGCCAGCGGCACACCGATGTTGTCTTCGAGCTGACTCGACGCCTTGACGTCGACCATCAGCAGGACCCCGCCCGGCCGCAACGCGCGATAGATGTTGTGTAATACCTGCGCTGGCTGGGCCTGGTCGTGGATCGCATCGAAAACCGTTATGACGTCGTATGCTTCGGCGGCGTCGTGATCGGCGACATCCGCCTGCAGGAAGGTCGCGTTGGTCAGCCCGAGGGACCGCGCTTCGGCGGCTCCGACGGCGAGGCCCTCCTTGGAGAAGTCGATGCCGGTGAACCGGCTGGCCGGAAAGGCTTGTGCCATCACGTTGATGGCATGGCCACTGCCGCAACCGATGTCGGCGACGTCAACGCCGGCGCGAAGCCGGTCGGGCAGACCGTCGGCCATCGGCAGGATGATATCGACGAGGGCGGCGTCGAACACCTCGCCGCTCTCCTCGGCCATCACCTTGTGGAACCGCGGATATTCACTGTAGGACAACCCGCCGCCGGTGTGGAAGCACCCGATGATCTTCTGTTCGACCTCACCGAGCATCGGGATGAACTGCGCGACGCGGGACAGGTTGTCGGGCCCGGCGGCGCGGGTCAGCACCGCCGCGCGATGGCGCGGGAACGAATACGTCTGCGAGCCAGGGTCGTAATCGACGACGCGGCACGTGACCACACCGCCAAGCCACTCGCGCACATAACGTTCGTTGAGTCCGGCGGCGTCGGCGATCTGCGCGCTCGTTGCCGGCGGCAGTTTGGCCAGCGTGTCGAACAGCTTTGTCTGATGCCCGATCGACAGCAGGATGGCCAGGCTGGCGCTGTCGATCGCTTCGACCATGCGCTCGGCGAATTCCTCGGTGGTGTCGATGAGCTTCTCCTTCATAGTCGTCATGGATGAAACGCTAGGCGCTCGGGGTTTCCGCCGCATCGGGCAAACCATGCAAATTCCGCGTCGCGATGTGGTGCAAATGATGCAGAAGCTTGCTACAGCAAGTTGTTTGCGTGCGCCCACGCCACTGCCGCGGTCCGCGACGACACCCCGAGTTTGGCGTAGATGTTGGCCAGGTGCCTGCCGACGGTCTTCTCGCTGATGCAGACCTGCTCGGCGACTTGCTTGTTGGTGGCGCCGCCTGCGACGCGTCGGAGGATCTCGATTTCCCGCGGCGTCAGGCCGCCGGGAGAGCTGTGGCCGCAGACTTGTGCGGGCTCGACACCGAGTTGCGCGTAGATGCTCTCTGCGGTCGCAGAGTCGGCGGCGGCCAGCGCGTCGTCGCCGAGTGCCTTGTGCGCCACGGCCATCCACTCGTAGACCTGGGCTGTCTCGTAGCGCGATTGCTGCGTGCGGTACTCGCGCAGCGCGGCCTGCAGCGCGTCTAGCGACTCGGCGTGCCGTCCCCGCTGCACCAGTATCGCGCCGCGGGCATGCGCCGCCCATGCGCGGAAACCCGGCGTGCCGAATAACTCAGCGCCGGATTCCAGTTCGTCGCAATGCCTTTCGGCTTCGTCAACATTGCCACGGGCGAGGGCAACCTCGACCGCGGCGCGCAGCAACCGCATGCGGCCGATTCGGTCCTCCCCAGCCAGCGCGAGCCGCAGATCGGTCCATGCCGTGTCGTGATCGCCCATGCGGCAGCGCAACAGCGCCTCACCCGGCTGCGGCTCGGTGCCCAGCTCGCGCGCTCGCGCGAACGCAACGAACGCGCCGTCGTCGTCGCCGAGCAGCCGGCGAACCTCACCGAGTTCGTAGTAGCCCTCACCGGCCGCCCAGATATTGACGTCCTCCAACGACCGGCTCACCGCGGCCAGACGGTCCGCGAGCCGGCGGTAATCGTTGGTTGCGGTGAGCAGCTGGAGTCGGTGCACATCGCAGACGCCGCCGTAGGTGGCCGACGCTGCGAAGTCGTCGCACCAGCGCTCCATGGACTGCGTCCAGGCCCGCATGCGGGGCAGATCGGCCAGCCGATGGCAGTAATGCACGACCGTGCAATAAATGTCCCCGGCCCATTCGATCGGGACCTGACCGGCGAGCACCGGCAGCAACGCCTCGTCGAGCAGCCCGAACGCTTCGGTCATCCTGGCGTCGAGGATCGCCGCCAGCGCCTCGGCCACCCGACACAGCGCCGTCACCGCGGGGACGTCGACACGCCCGCAGATGCCGCGCAACGCCGTCACCCGGTTTGCGAGCTCCTCGGGATCCTCGCTGAAGACTGCGACGGCGGCGTCGAGGTAGGCCAGGTATCCATGCGTGGGACCCTCCGGAGCGGCGTCGAGCAGTCGGTGCGCGCGGCCTATCCACCCCTGGCCGATGTTGATGTCCCCGCGGTTGATCCAGGCCAGACCGAGTTCGACGGCCTTCATCGCCGCCGACTGCGGGTCCGTGCGGGCGAGCTGGGTGAACACCCGCTCGGCGGCGCGAACGGATTCCTTACCCCTGCCCAGCCGCCATGCCGCAACGGCGAGCGCGTCGAGGTCGTCGGTGTTCAGCGGCACCGCTTCGGAGGCGCGGACGAACGCCTCGTAGGAGGCGTGCCAGTCTCGCCGGACATGTGCCGTGCGGGCCGCCAACAGGAGTTCGGGGGTTTCTACTCGTGTGACCATCTCGACCGGTTCAACGGTATATCCCTTCAAACCAGTTCGATGGACCGTTTCGCCAAGCCCATCCAATAGCCGTCGACGGCCTGTTTGGGCGATTGCGCCGGGTCGCTGGATGCGCCGAGCGCAACGAACAACGGCGAGAAGTGCTCGATGGTCGGGTGCGCGTACGGCATGCCGGGCGCCCGGTGGCGGAAGTCGATGAGCGCGTCGACGTCGCCAGCCGCGAACCGCTCGCGCGCCCACGCGTCGAACTCGGTCGACCAGTCCGGCGGGGCGGCGTCGGGCGAAGGGTCGTCGAGGAATGGCAGACCGTGCGTGGTGAAACCGGATCCGATGATCAGCACGCCGTCGTCGCGCAGCGGACGCAGCCGCTCGCCAAGGTGCAGCAGGTGCCGCGGGTCCAGGGTGGGCATCGAGATCTGCAGCACCGGGATGGTGGCGTCGGGATACATGACGGTCAGCGGAACGTAGGCGCCGTGGTCGAGCCTGCGATGCGGATCGTGAGCGACGGGCTCGTTGTCGGGCATCAGCGCCTCGACGTGCGCGGCGAGGTCGGGCGCGCCCGGCGCGTCGTAGGTGACCTCGTAGTAGCGCTGCGGGAACCCCCAGAAGTCGTACGTCAACGGGGTCTCGGTGGTGGTCGACCCGATGGTCAGCGGCGAGTGCTCCCAGTGCGCGGAGACGACGAGGATCGCGCTCGGCGTCGGGAGATCGTTTGCCCACTGCGCCAGCTGCGAGACCCACAGCGCGTCGTCGACGAGTGGCGGTGCGCCATGGGACAAGTAGAGCGCCGGAGGCGCCTGGTCGCCGACATCAGACCCAGGGATCACGCCTCTAGCCTTCCACCGTTGGCATTAGGTTGTACGCATGACTCAGACGGTGCGCGGTGTGATTTCACGGAAGAAGGGTGAGCCGGTGGAGGTGGTCGATGTGGTCATCCCCGACCCGGGACCGCGCGAGGTCGTGGTCGACGTCCTTGCGTGCGGCGTGTGCCACACGGACCTGACCTACCGCGAGGGCGGCATCAACGACGAGTTTCCGTTTCTGCTCGGCCATGAGGCCGCGGGCACGGTCGAGGCTGTCGGTGAGGGCGTGACCCATGTGGAGCCGGGCGACTTCGTGATCCTGAACTGGCGCGCGGTGTGCGGTGAATGCCGGGCCTGCAAGCGGGGCCGGCCGTGGTACTGCTTCAACACGTTCAACGCGTCGGCGCCGATGACGCTGACCGACGGCACCGAGTTGACTGCGGCGCTGGGCATCGGCGCGTTCGCCGACAAGACGCTGGTGCACGAGCTGCAGTGCACCAAGGTCGACCCGGCCGCCGACCCTGCCGTCGCCGGGCTGCTGGGCTGCGGGCCGATGGCCGGCATCGGGGCAGCGATCAACACCGGCGCGGTCACCCGCGACGACACGGTCGTGGTGATCGGGTGCGGCGGTGTGGGCGACGCCGCCATCGCGGGTGCGCGGCTGGTGGGCGCCAAGCGGATCATCGCGGTTGATACGGACAACAAAAAGCTCGACTGGGCGCGCGATTTCGGCGCGACGCACACCATCAACGCCCGCGAGCTCGATCCGGTGCAGACCATCGCGGATCTCACCGACGGCAACGGCGCCGACGTGGTGATCGACGCGGTCGGTCGGCCGGAAACCTGGAAGCAGGCGTTCTACGCCCGCGATCTGGCGGGAACCGTTGTGCTGGTTGGTGTTCCGACACCGGATATGAAGCCTCGAGATGCCGCTGATCGACTTCTTCTCCCGCGGCGGCTCACTGAAGTCGTCGTGGTACGGCGACTGCCTGCCCGAACGTGACTTCCCGACCCTGATCAGCCTGTACTTGCAGGGCAGGCTGCCGTTGGAGAAGTTCGTCTCCGAGCGCATCGGGATTGACGATGTCGAGGAGGCTTTCCACAAGATGCATGCCGGTGAGGTGCTGCGCTCGGTGGTGGTGCTGAAGTGAACGGCCGCCCGATCGAGCGCGTCGTCACTCACGGCACGTTCGAACTCGACGGTGGCAGTTGGGAAGTCGACAACAACATCTGGGTCGTTGGCGACGACTCGGAGGTCGTGGTGTTCGACGCCGCGCACGACGCGGGCCCCATCGTGATGGCTGTCGGAGGTCGCCGGGTGGTGGCGGTGGTGTGCACGCACGGGCACAACGACCACGTGACGGTGGCACCCCAGCTCGGCGAGGCGCTGGACGCCCCGGTGCTGCTGCACCCCGCCGATGACGTGCTGTGGCGAATGACACATCCGGACAAGGACTTCCGCACCGTCAACGACGGCGACACGCTACGCGTCGCAGGCCACGAACTGCGTGCGATACACACCCCGGGACATTCCCCTGGATCGGTGTGCTGGCATGCGCCCGAACTGGGCGCCGTGTTCAGCGGCGACACCCTGTTCGAGGGCGGCCCCGGCGCGACGGGCCGGTCGTACTCCGACTTCCCCACCATCCTCGAGTCGATCTCGCAGAAGCTCGGGAAGCTCCCCGGCGACACCGTCGTCTACACCGGCCACGGCGACTCCACCACCATCGGCGACGAGATCGTGCACTACGACGAATGGGTCGCCCGCGGCCACTAGCTCGAGGGGTGGGCAATCACTAGCTGTCGAGGATTCGGCGCTTCTCCGCCTCGAACTCCGCTTCCGTCAGCGCGCCCGAATCCCGAAGCGCAGCGATGGATTTGAGCTGTTCGATCCGGACAACGTCGGCAGTCGGCGGATAGCTCGGAGCGCTGGGCGCGGGGCCGGCATTCCATGTCGGCTGATCAAGATTGACCAGCTCCTCCGGCCCCAAAGGCCGCGCCCGTTTCGCCGATCTGTCCGACCAGATCAACGCGGCGACGAGTTCGACGGTGCTGAGTGCCAACAGCCCACCGAAGACCTTCCATAGCCAGCCGTAGGTACTGCCGTGCCCGAACGCGAGCCGCGGGCTGATGTAGCCACCGATGTTGCCGTCGGTCCTGATGGTGTAGGTGCCGCCCTCGGGGATCTGCACCACCCACACCCGCACGTGTGCATCGCTGTTCAGAGTCGTTGTGCCGCCGATGCTTTCCGTGACCTTCGGAGTGGCTACACCGCTGGGCGGGTCGATACCCACCTTCAGATCGGGGATCGGCAGGCCGCCGCCGGCTGGACGGCCGGTGATCACGGTGTGAAAGCTGACCGTCACTTCGCCGGGCGGTAGATGCAGGCTGCGCGAACCGGGTACCGGCACTTCGCCGTAAGCGTTGTAATCGTCGAACACGAACGCGTTGAGGATGAGCGAAGCAACGAGGCCGATGATCGACACCACCATTGACAGGACCCCCACGATGATCGCGATCCGTTGCCCGAACCGTCTGCCCATGGGCGAAGTCTGTCACGCCTCGGTTTGTGCTGCCGCGCCAATCAGCCAGGTCACCAGCCCGATGCGCATGCCGGTGTCAAACCGGTCCCCCGGATCGGGAAAGCCCAGTTCGACAATCGCTGCCCGAACTGGTTCGGTGGGGACCGAGAACGGATACAGGCCTGCGGCCAGGGTAAGCGCGCCCTCTGCGAAGAACTCGGTGAACTTGCAGGGCAACCACGGCAGTTGCCGCGCGACGAGTTGCGCCAACTCGGCGATTCTCCCCATCGTGCGCGCCTTGAAGTCGCGGGCGAAGTCCAACGAAATCTTGCGTTCCACCACCCCCGCCATCGACCCGAGCAGGTCGCAGAGTATTGCCTGCCGACCAGCGAGTCAGCGACTGCCGTGGCTACCCGAGTCTCGTTGGCGTAGCCGGTTTTCCTCGCCCACGGCCTCCCGAGCCGGGTCTCGAGGTCGGTCAGTTACGCCTGAAATTCTTCGTCGAGGACCTCGAGAAAGATCGCCTCGCGACTGTCGAAGTACCGCATCACGTTGGACTTGGCCAGCCCGACGCGGTCCGACAGCTCCCGCAGGCTGATCTCGGTGAAGAACACAACGCCGGCATCATGCAGCCGCCCGATCGCGAGACGACAGCCGACGGCTTCGAGCTGCAATTCGGCGGCAACCACCTCGGCCACTTCGCCCTGACCGTCGCAGGGCAAGGACAGCCCGACGGCGTTGGAACGCTTCTACCGCTTCAGTCGCCGGTTTACTCCGTTCGCGTGGCAGGAGGTCGATGAGAAGCACGCCAGGATTCCGGAGCGCTGCCAAAATGAGGCCGACTGCCGGCGGCTCTGGGAGGTCTCCGAGCAACTGACCGCGGTGAGCTACCCGACGCCGGTCTGAACCCGCGCCTTGGTCGGCGCCCACCGCGTCGGGGAGCTACCGTCGTAATGTGCCCGAATCCAGCATCGTCGTGCGACCGGAGCCGATCGAAAGCGGATCGTATACCGCCGGCTCCCGGCTGCAAGCGGCCGGATTGTTGGGAGCGATAAAGTTTTTCGAAGACGCTGCCCAAGCGGTCCCACTCCCGAAGCTCCCGCAACCGATCGTCATCGCCGATTACGGCGCGTCCACGGGTCACAACTCCCTGCTGCCGATCGGCGCCGCAATCGCGGTCCTGCGCAAACGCACCCGGCCCGAGCACTCGGTCCTGGTGGCACACACCGACGTGGCCGAGAACGACTTCACCGTTTTGTTCAAGACGCTCCAAGACGACCCCGATTCCTATCTGAAGAAGGACGCGGCCAGCTTCGCCTCGGCGATCGGTCGATCGTTCTACACGCAGATCCTGCCGTCCAACAGCGTGAACCTGGGCTGGACGTCATGGGCGATTCAGTGGCTCGGCCGGATTCCAACACCGGTTCCCGACCACCTGCAGGTGGCCTACAGCGAAGACGAGAACGTGAAGGCGGCCTACGCCAAGCAGGCCGCGCGCGACTGGCATGAATTCGTCGCGTTTCGCGGCCGCGAACTGTGCCCCGGCGGCCGTCTTGTGTTGTTGACGATGGCCATCGGCGATGACGGCGAATTCGGCTACCGCCCGATGTTCAAGGGCATGCTCGCCGAGCTAGCCGACCTTGTGGCCCGGGGGCTGGTGACCGAGGACGAGGTGCACCGCATGTGCATCCCGACCGTATCCCGTCGCGCCGCTGACTTTCGCTCCCCGTTTGCGCCGTCGGGATCGCTCGAGCGACTCTCGATCGAGCACCTCGAAGTGTTCGACGCCGAGGACCGGTTCTGGACGCAGTACCAAGTCGACCACGACGCAAAGGCTTTCGGTGCACAATGGGCGGCGTTCGCGAGGGCCTCGGTGTTCCCGACGATGACGGCCGCACTCCACGGTGGCCACGATGACCCACGAGCTGCTGAGTTCGTCGATCGGTTGGAGGCCGGTCTTGCGGCGCGGATGGCGGCCGAGCCGGAGGAGATGCAGATTCCGTTGGCGCAGCTGGTGCTGTGGAAGCGGCCCAAGGCGAAGTGACCGGGTGCTCCTCACGTCCGCATGAATTACCCGGCCATCCGGTCGCGAAAGGTGTTGCGGTAGCTCTGCGGTGCGACGCCGGTGAGCCGGCGGAACTGCTCACGGAAGTTGGCCGGCGAGCTGAATCCGACGTCACGGCCAATCTTTTCGACGGCGTGCGCGGTGCTCTCCAACAGCTGCTGAGCGTGTCGAACCCGCACCCCCGTCACCCACTGCATCGGCGTGTGACCCGTCTCGGCCTGGAATCGGCGGTTCAGCGTGCGGACGCTCATGGCGGCCCGCCCGGCGATATCACGCAGGGTCAGGTCGCGATGGGCCTCATGCTCGATCCATGCCAGCACATCGTCGAGTTCGGTGCGTTCCGCAACGTGCTTGGCAGGGGCGGTGTTTCGCAGAATGAACTGCGCCTGTCCCCCGCTGCGGTGCAGAGGTGCGACGGCGAGCCGTGCGGCATCGGCGGCGACGCCGGCGCCGTAGTCCCGGGCAACCATGTGCAGGCACAGATCCAGGCCGGCCGACGCGCCCGCCGACGTCAGCACCTGACCCTCGTCGACATAGAGAACGTCGGGATCAACATCCACGGCGGGGTAGGTGGCGCGAAACAGGTCGGCAGCAAGCCAGTGGGTGGTCGCGCGCTTTCCGTCGAGCAGCCCGGCCTCGGCGAGTGTGAAGGCACCCGAGCAGATCGAGGCAATCCGGGTGCCGGCCGCGAACGCGGACTGCAACGCGTGTAGCACCTCGTCGGACGCGCCGACCCTGACGTCATTGCGGCCGGGTACGACGATCGTGTCAGCCTCGGCCATGGCGTCGATGCCGTGGTCGGTCGCGATGCGCAACGGCCCCGCGCTGACGACGGGTTCCGAACCGCACACCAGCACCCGATATCCCGGCTCACCGGACGCCAGCACCACACGGCCGAACACCTCGACGGCGGTGCTCAAATCGAACGCGATGACATCGGGCAGCGCGACCACGGCGACGGTGTGCACGGTCCGACGATACCGCGCCGAGTGGCAATATCTCGGCGTCCAACAGCTATCTGGCCACTAGCCGATCGGCAATGCGGGAACCGCGGCATCGATCAGATGCGGCCCGGGTTCGCGGATGGCAGCGCTGAAATGGGTCGCGAGTTCTTCGGCCGTGGTGGCGCGTTTTGCGGGAACGCCGAACCCTTCGGCGATGGCGACGAAGTCGATGCCGGGATTGGACAGATCGAGCAAGGATTGCGCCTTGGGGCCAGCCGCGGAGGCGCCGACACGCTTCAGCTCGAGTTGCAGGATCGCGTATGCCCGGTTGTTGAGGATGACAACGGTGATGTCGAGTTGCTCGCGGGCCATGGTCCATAGCGCCGAAATCGTGTACAGCGCGCTTCCGTCGGCCTGCAGCGCAATCACCGGTCGGCGCGGCGCGGCTATCGCCGCGCCGATCGCCACCGGCAGCCCCTGGCCGATTGCTCCGCCGGTCAGCGTGAGCACATCGTGCGGTGGCGACGCAGCGGTCGCATCGGGCAGCAACAGGCCGCTGGTGTTGGCTTCGTCGGAGATGATCGCGTCGTCGGGCAACAGTGCCCCGATGACCGCTGCCCAATTGTCGGATCTCAGCGGCCCGGTTGGTAGTTCTGGCGAGTTGGACGGGGACTCAGGCACAGGCGCAGCGGGGGCACCGAGGCGGTCTGCGATTTCCTCCACGCCGGTACTCATGGGCATGATTCTGCCTTCGACCGTCCTTTGAGCGTGGCAACATTCCGGCGGGACATGGCTTTCTGACCGCTGGCCATTCGCCGCCGATTTCTCGAACATGGCAGAGTGCATGCGCAGATTGTGTTGTTCGACGGGTTCGACCCCCTCGACGTGATCGCGCCGTTCGACGTGCTCGTCGCGGGCAGCGACGCGGTCGGGGGCGAGCTAATCGTGGAGCTGGTGTCCGCCGAGGGGCCGCGTCCGGTGGTCAGCGGCAGCCGCGGATTGGTGCTCAACGCGACGGGCCAACTCGATCCGTCGAAACCTGGCTATGTCATCGTGCCGGGCGCGTCGGGCCCGATCGAGGGTGATCCCGACGACGGCGTCGTGACGATCCCGGTACTGCTGGGCCGGTTCGGCGAGACCGAGGCGGTGCCGTTGATACACGAGGCGATGGCCAACCCCGACGTCACGGTGGCGACGGTCTGCGGCGGGTCACTCGCGCTGGCGATGGCGGGGCTGCTCGAGGGTCGGCACGCGGTCACCCACCACCTCGGCATGGACGTGCTGGAGGCGACCGGCGTCAACGTCGTTCGTGCGCGTGTGGTCGACGACGGCGACCTGGTCACGGCGGGCGGGGTGACATCCGGCCTCGACCTCGCGCTCCATCTGCTCCAACGAAGCTACGGCCCTCGCGTTGCGCAGGCCGTCGAGTCGCTGTTCGAATACGAGCGAAGAGGAACGGCATGGACCTGATCGGAGACTGGGACGTCACGATCAAGACGCCCATCGGCTCACTGGCCGTCGTCTACACGTTCGCCGACGACGGCGGCATCAAGGGAACCGCGACGGGCAAGGGCGAGACGGTGCCGCTGCGGGACATCGCCATCGCCGATGACGCTGGGCGACAACGGGTTACCTGGCGACAGTCGGTGACCAAACCGATGGGGCTCAACCTCGAGTTCGAGGTCGTGGTCGACGGCGACCGGCTGACCGGCCATTCGCGCGCCGGGCGATTGCCGCGTTCGGCGGTTACGGGTGTGCGCCGTCAGGGACGCATCGCGTAGGCGCCGTCGTAGGCCTTGACCCGCTGCCAGACCCGATCGAAGCGCGCGGCGTCGGATACCGGCTTGCGGATCGCCCCGACGGCCCAGTCCTGCTGGGCCTGCGTCGAGCTCGGCTTACCGTGCAGCGCAACGGCATACGTGCTGAAGTCGCGGATCTGGAAATCGAAGATCTGATCGATGATGTCGTCGTCGAGACCGGTCAGCGCGGCCTGCTCCAGGATGAGTTGCCCGTAGACGATCAGTGAGAACAGGTGCCCGACGTTGAGCATGAAGTCCAGGTCCTGCTGCTGTTCGGCGTCGGGCGCCGCGGTCGCCAGCATCGTCCGCAACGCCAGGGCCTGTTCATAGAACCGCGCGACGTTCGGGATGCTTGCGTGTTTCTCGTAGACCGGCGTCCAGTCGGCGAACTGCACCTTGGCGGCACCGCGGGTGGGTCCCTGATTCCAGAAGAACTCGTCGTCGGCGGGGTCGTTGCGGACACCGATCTCCGGGTACTCCGCCGGGTTGAACACGTAGTTGGGCATGAACTTGAGCACCAGGCCGACGTTGACGTGCACGGTGCCCTCGAGTCGCGGCAGCGTGCCGATGAGCTGTGCGACTTCGCGGAACATCGTGTTCTTCTCATACCCCTTGGCGGCGATCACGTCGTGCAGCGCACGAAGCACGGTTTCGCCCTCCATCGTGACCTTGGCCTTGGTCATGGGGTTGAAGAGCAGGTAGCGCCGGTCGTCGAGGCTCGCGCTGCGGAAGTAGTCGACGGAGCGCTGGCTGAACAGCTTCATCGCGATCAGCCGTGCGTACGCGTCGACGAAGTTCGCCCGCACATGGGCGAAATCGGTCACGGGCTTGCCGTAGAGGATTCGGTTCTGCGCGTGTGTGATCGCCTCGTAGAAGGCATGCTCCGTCATGCCGATCGAACACGAGCACAGGTTGAACTTGCCGACGTTGACGGTATTCAGCGCTGCCGCAAAGGCTTCCACGCCGGTGTGCAGGATGTCGGATTCTCGCACCGGATAGTTCTCCAGCCGGAACGTGCTCACGTAGATCTGCATGTGCACGACGTTGTCGATCAGGTGGTAGTCCTCGTGCTGGCTGTCCACGGCGAAGAAGACATACGCGTCGCTGCCCTCGATGTCGGCCCGCCGGCCGAAGACCGACACCATGCTGGCGACGTTGCCGTTGCCGATGTAGTACTTCTCCCCCGTCGCCCGGTACAGGATGCCGTTGGCGCGGTCCTCGTCGCTGGCCGGCGTGAGCACCATGTCGGTGTTGTAGACGTCGGCGCCGTGTTCGCGCTCGGACAGCCCGAAGGCCATCACCTCTCCGGCCTCCAGATCATCGGCGGCCTTGAGCTTGGCGTCCTTGTTCTCGCTCTGCCAGATCGGCCCGAGCCCCAGGATGGTGACCTGCTCGGTGTACCAGTAGGTCAGCCCATAGAACCCGAGGATCTCGGAGAGCGCGGCGTTGCGTGCAGCATCCCAGCGCTTGTCGGGGCTGCCGTCCGCGTACTCCGACGGAGTGAGGAACGTCGCGAACAGCTTCTCCCGCTTGACGAACTCGACGAAATCCGCGGGCCACTGCGCGGCCAGGTCGTCGTCCAGAATGCGCTTCTTGCCCTGGCCCTCGAACCAGTCGATGGTCGCGCGCAGCAGCCGCCGCGTCTCATCGTCGAACTGCTGCGGGTCGTAGGTGTTCGGATCGAAGAGCAAGCCGTCGGTCTGAGTCATGACGCGAGCCTAGGGCTGAGCGGGCTGACCCGGTGGCTGCGGGCCGATCGGAATCGTCGGCCCTCCGGGGAAGAGAGTGATCGGCGGAAGCGTGAACGGTGGCGGCGGTTCCGTCGTCGGCGGCTCCTCTGTGGTTGGCGGCGGCGCCTCGGTGGTGGGCGGAGGCGGTGGCGGCGCCTCGGACGTCGGCGGCGGAGGCGGCGGCGCCTCAGTGACGGTCACCGGGGGCGGCGGCGCCTGCTGGGTGACGGTGCGGGTCTGGGGCGCCTCTGTCTGCGGCGGCGGCGCCGGTGCGGCCGGCGGTGGCCCAGCAGCTGTCGTGGTCGGCGTCGGCGTGGTGGTGGTGACGGGCGCGGTGGTCGACGCGGGTGCCGGGGTGCTGTCGCCGCGCATCGCGTAAAGCACCGCGGCGGTGAGCGCGGCGAGAAGCACCAGCGCACCGGCGACCAGAGCCAGAGCGGGCCTGCGGTACCACGGCAACGGCGCCGCTTCCTGCTCATACCGTTCGTGGTCGAACTGCATCTGCGGGCGCGCGTCATCGGTGAAGCCGCCGCCGTTGGCCGGGCCGCCATACTCGTACGGGTCGGCGGGCGCGACATCCGGAACGTCGTCGGCGTCCGACCACGCCAGCGCGCGGAAGGTGCTCGACGCCGGCACGTCCTGCGGGTCGACCTCGGGTGCCATCGCGGTGGCTGCGGCGGCGACCGCGCCGGGGGCAGCGGCGGCCATCGTCGTCTGGCCCTCGTCGATTGCGCCGCGCGCCGCCCGCAGGCCGCCACCGATCGCGGCGGTCAACTCCGGCTGTCCGGTGGTGATGACGGGCACGCGGAAGTGTTCGGACAGTGTGGCGGTGATGATCGGGATGCGGGCGCCGCCGCCCACGGAAGCCACGGCGGCGAGATCGGCGGTCCGAATTCCGTTGCGCTCCAAGGTTTCCTGTACGACACCGGCGAAGTCGGCGAGGGGCGCGCCGATCGCCTCGTCGAGCTCGATGCGGGTCAGCCGCACGTCGCTGCGATGCCCGGGCAGTTCAGCAACCATGGAGGTGACCGCCGCGGTCGACAACCGCTCCTTGGCTCCGCGGCACTGCGCCCGCAGCCGGGTCAGCGAGCCGATCGCCGACGTGCCGGACAAGTCGATGGTGCCCGCCGCCGACAGGTCGTTGATGACGTGGGTCAAAAGCGCCTGGTCGATGAGGTCGCCGGACAGGTCGGTGTGGCGGACCGTCGGGCCGATCGGCGCATAACCGCTGGCGGCGTCGACGAGCGTGATGCTGGTGCCGGTACCGCCGAAGTCGCAAAGTGCGATGACGCCGCGAGTCGGCACGCCAGGGTCGTCCTGCAGTGCGGTGAGCGCCGCCGCGGCGTCGGAGACGAGCGGCGCCGGCGTGGGTCGGCTGAACTCCGGGACCGTGGCCAGGGCGGTGCGGAGGGCATCGACGGCAGGTGGGCGCCAATGCGCGGGGTAGGTCACGCCGACGGGCTCGGCGGGTGGCAGGCCACGGCCGACCGCGAAGAGCATGGCCCGCAGCCCGTCGGCCAGCAGCGCGTCCGCCCGATGTGTCGACCCGTCCGAAGCCACGATCGCGACGGGGTCACCGACGCGGTCCACAAAGGCGGTGATGATCAGGCCGCGTTCGGTGAGGTTGCGGTTTTCGCTGGGCACGCCCACCTCGGGCGGTCGGTGCGGATACAGCGTCACCACCGGGGAGCGCGTCACCGCGGTCCGGCCCACCACGACGGCTGCCAGGTTGGTGGCGCCGGTCGACAGCCCTACCCCGTCAGACATGTCACCCCGTCTCGATCAAACCTTTCCGGTATTCAATCTTGTCTGACGGTGTTGACGTTACTAGCGAATGCTCCCCACGCCGGGAATCAGTGGTAAATCCAAAGCCGTCACCCAGCCTGGCGAAAGATCGTTGACGGCGGGCACCGCGTTGAGCGCGCGCAGGCCGGTCGCCAGGCAGCCGGCGGCGGCCGCGTCGCGCCCCGAACCGTCGGTGAACCGGAACGCCGTCTCCTGGAAGATGCTCGGCGTGCCTTCGATGTCGACGCGATAGACGTCGTTCTCGGTGCCCGACGGCCAATCCGGTGCGGCGTCATTGCCGATCCTGTTGACGTGTTCGAGCTGAATGCGGGTCTCGCCCTGGTACACGCCGTTGATCGTGAACCGCACGGCCGCAACGTTTCCGGGCTGGATGACGCCCTTGGCGGACTTGCGCTCCGTGGGCGTCACCCACTTGTCCCACGTCGTGGTGATCTTGTCGAGCATGATGCCCGCGGCATGCGCGATCATCGGAACCGTTGCGCCCCAGGCGAAGATCAGCACATCCGGGTTTTCCAGCAGCGGGCGGTATTCGGGCGGCTTGCCGATGCCCATCTCGAATTCGTAGTCGCCCTCGTAATTGGTGTAGTCCAGCAGTTCGGATGCCCGCACCTTGCGGACCTCCGAGCACAGACCCATCAGCGTCATCGGGAACAGGTCGTTGGCAAAACCCGGATCGATGCCGGTGGTGAAGCAGGACGACTCCCCCAGCTCGCAGGCCTGGGTGATGGGCTCAATCCAGTTCGGTGGATTGAGGTGCATCGTGGGCCACACCCACGGCGTCATGGCCGTCGAGCACACGTCGATCCCGGCCCGCAGGAAGCGCGTCATCAGCGCGATGTTGTCGTCGGCGTGGGCCGCAGTGGGGCCGTAATGCACCAGCGCATCGGGTTTCAGCGCGATGAGGGCATCGACGTCGTCGGTGGCGGCCAGCCCGAGTTTCTGCCCGAGAGCACAGATTTCGCCGACGTCGCGGCCCACCTTCTCGGGGTTGCTCACCCCGACGCCGACCAGTTCGAACATGGGGTGCTTGACGACCTCGCCGATCACCATCCTGCCGACGAAACCGGTGCCCCAGACGACGATGCGCTTTGGCTCAGAATCCTTCACGGCCTTCACCATAGGCGGGCCTGCGATCATCGGTCACCAACTTCGCGAGTCGTTGGATCTCCTCGCGGAGTTGCTCGATCTGAGCCCTCGTCGCCGCGTCATTGGCGGTGTCCTCCTCGGCGACGCGCTGCACGATCCACGAGGCGAGCGTCGCGGTCACGGTACCGACCAATGTGATGCCGCCGATCATCAACGCGACGGCGGCCAGCGGCCACTCTGTCCGGTGCTCGAAGCGCTCGAGCCGGCTTTGCGTCGTCATCAACCGGTGACCCTAAACGCCCGGCGGTCAACCGGCGCCCATTCCCACCACTCTTTCCCGGGGCGTCATCATTTGTTGACGCTCTCGACAAGCCCGCAGCGACCCTGCGCATCTACCTCGAAGGCCAGCCCGCCAGCGCCTGGTCGGCCACTTCATGAAGCTCTTCGCGGGTCGCACCGCTGCGGGCCTGCACCGAAATGCCTTGGCAGACCGAGTTGATCCACCGGGACAGCACGAGCGTGTTGACACCCGGCAGTTCGCCCGCGGCCTGTGCTTCGTCGAACCGGCGGGCAAGGGCCTTGACGCCGGCGTCGCGCTGCTGCGCCAGGTCGACCCGGACGGAGTCGGCTTCCCCACCGGCCGCCAGGGCGCCGTGCACGACCAGGCATCCGCGGGGCCGGCCGGGATCTGTGTAGGAATCGACGGCGCCATGCAGCATGGTCGCCGCGACGTCCCAGGCCGTCGGCTGCTGTAGCGCCGCAGCGACGAACCCGCCCGGGCCGTCCAGATACCGGCGCACCGCGCGGCCGAACAACTCCTCCTTGGATCCGAACGCGGCATAAAGACTGCGGCGGTTGATTCCGGTCGCGTCGGTGAGGTCGCTGATGGAGACTCCATCAAAGCCGTGCTCCCAGAACAGCTCCATCGCCGTCTCCAACACCTCGTCGGGGTCGAACTCCCTCGGCCTGCCCACTGTCATCGCTACACCTCCCGCAGTGACGCCGGTCACACCGGGAATGAACTCGCCGTAACCGGGCTTTACCTGAGCATACTTAGTAACCGATCAGTTCGAAAGGACGAAAGACATGACTACATCACTGGCTGGACGGCGGGCACTGGTGACCGGCGGATCGCGCGGCATCGGGGCGGAGATCGTACGAAGGCTGGCCGCCGACGGCACCGCGGTGGCGTTCACGTACGGGGCGTCGGCCGCGGATGCCGAGAAGCTGGCGGCAGAAATCGCCGCGGACGGCGGAACCGCGCTGGCGATTCAGGCCGACAGCGGTGACCCCGAGCAGGTCGCCAGGTCGGTCGACGAGACCGTCGCACAGCTGGGTGGGTTGGACATCCTCGTCAACAACGCAGGCGTGGCGTATATCGGTGACGTTGAGTCTTTCACGATGGAGCAGTTCGACCGGTTGGTCGCTATCAACGTGAAGGGCGTCTTCGCCGCCATTCAGCGGGCACTACCGCATCTCGGCACGAACGGCCGAATCATCAACATCGGCAGCATCAACGCCGACCGGGTGCCCGGTCCGGGACTGTCGATCTATGCGATGTCGAAGGCTGCTGTCGCTGGGTTGACCCGCGGGCTGGCCCGCGACCTCGGGCCTCGGGGAATCACAGTCAACAACGTTCAGCCCGGGCCGATCGCCACCGATATGAACCCCGAGGTAGGCGAATTCGCGGATTCGCTGCGCGCGGTGATGGCGCTCGGGCGTTACGGCCAGCCCCGCGACATCGCGAGTGTGGTCAGTTTTCTGGCCGGACCGGAAGCGGCGTACGTGACCGGCGCCAACTGGAACGTCGACGGCGGTTTCACGGTCTAACGCTCACAAGTTGATCCGATCCGGTGGATGCACCGTCTTCGTGGTGTCCTTGAGTGAGGCTTTGAATTGCATTGCCCGATAAGGCCATCCGACGGCGGTGTTCCACTGCGCTACCACCAGCCCGATACCGCCCTGGACATCGAACCGCGAGCCCGGCAGCATGTAGCCGCCGTAGAGTTGCGCGACCCTGTTCTTGGAGTGCTTCTCGTCGTTCCATGACGAGCCGACCACGGGAATCTGAAGTTCGGTGGTGTACATGTTGGCGACCGGTGAGTCTACGACCCGGTACCCCAGCGCATACTTCGACGCCAGGAATCCGCCGAGTACCCATTTGCCTTGCGCCATCCGACGAAACGTCAGCTCTCCCCACTTCTCGCCCTGGGGCGTGATTGGCGTGGCCGTGTTTCCCCACGCCCAGCGGCCGTCGGCGTGGCCCCAGCTCACATATCGCGACCGCTGCCCGATGTGCTCAGGCCGGACACGCATCAAGATGATGCCCTTGTCGCGTTGAAATCCCGTCGCCACCACGTATACCCAGCCGTCGACGGGCTCGTAGTCCCACGACCAGCACTGGGCGTAGCCGCCGTGCAGGTTGGCCGGAAACTTGGCGTCCTCACCGATGTGCGACCACGAGATGCCGCTGTCGTCGGACCTCCAGATCTCGGTCCAGATGACGTTGCCGAAACCTCGATTGACGATGGCGTGCAAGTAAATCGAGCCGTCGACGCACAGTAGGTCCGACGGGATGACGGTACTGATGCCGCCGTGCGTCCAGCCGGTGGCCGCGTCATCGTGGATGTAGTGCCACAGCTGGCGGGCGTAGTTCGGGTCCTCTCCCCCGGCCCGCTCGTACACGATTTCGTGGTCGGCGTCGCCGGTGCCGATCAGCACGACGGGCGAACGCCAGTCGCCCTGCCCGACCTTGCGACCGGAGAAGGTGTCGCCGAAGACCGACACCAGCTTGCCGTTGGGCGCGACCACCGACGGCCCCAGGTCGGTGCACGTGACACCCCAACGCTCGGTGAGCCCCGGGCCGGTCAGATCGACGACCTTGCCGTTGAGCAGCGGGACAGCGGCGGTCGAGCGATCATCGGTCCGCAGGCGTTGACCCGCGCGCCGGCCGACGGAGGACACGGTCGCGGCCTTAGAAGCAGCGCCGCAGGCCGCCCGGCTCGCAGTACAGCGGGTAGCGGTCAACCGGATCCGGCAACGGCCCTTTGTAGGACATCGTGAACGGGATGCGGATGATCCCCGGCTGCAGACCGCAGACGTCGGTGTGGGAGATGATGCGCGTGCCCGTCAGCGTGAGGTCATCGAACTTGACGGTTTCGACGGTGGGTGCCCAGCTGCCGTCGGGGCACTGCATGCCTTCCTGTTTCGGCGTGGTGAACTGCCACAGGCCACCGGTCAGGATCGCGTCGCCACCGGTGAGCCCTGTCGACGGCGATATGTGCAGCCGGCAGGCGACCGGCAGGTCCAGCGGCACTCGCAGATCCCCGACCACCGGAACACACGACGGCCAGATTTCCCAGGTGTCGCTGTCGCCGTCTGCCGGCGTGTAGTTGTAGACGCCCTCGATGACCTGGTCCGCGTGGGCCGGGCCGGCCAACCCGAGGGCAGCGCAGGCAAGGATGGCGGCTGCGGCAAGCCCGCGGGCAATCGTCACGACGTGCGTCCCTTCGGTCCATCAGGAGTGCCCCCGAGTATTTCAGGGTTGGTTTGGCAAAGTCACGGGTTGGGGCTGCGGGGTTTCGACTGCCCCGCCCCGCGGGTAGAGAGCCGAGTGCAGACGGTTCCGGGGTGATGCGATGACGAAACCAGTGGGGTTGGCCGCTGTCGGCATCGCCGTGTCGCTTGTCGTCGCTCTCACCGCGTGCTCGACAGGTGCCCGGGTCGACCTCGGCGACGACTCATCCGGCAATCTCGTCGCGGCGATTGCCGGCGAGCCCGACCAGCTCGATCCGCAGAAGACCAGCGCGTACTTCTCGTTCGAGGTTCTGGAGAACGTCTTCGACACGCTCGTCGAGCCCGACGCGAACCTCGAGATGCGGCCGGCGCTCGCCGAGTCGTGGGACGTGAGCCCCGATCAACTGAGCTGGACCTTCCATTTGCGCCGGGGAGTCACGTTCCACGACGGGAGCCCGTTCACCGCTGACGACGTCGTCTACTCGTATCGGCGCGTCATCGACCAGAAGCTGGCCAACGCCGACAAGCTCAGCGCCATCACCGGTGTCACGGCTTCCGACCGTCGACGGTCAGCAATCACGCTGAAACAGCCCACGCCGAACCTGCTGACCAACCTCGGCGGGTTCAAGGGCGTGGCGATCGTGTCGCGCCGCAACGTCGAGAGCGGCAAGATCGCAACCCATCCCGTCGGCACGGGGCCCTTCGCATTCCAGAGTCAGAAGAGCGGCGATTCGATCACGCTGAAGGCCAGTCCCGGATATTGGGCCGGGGTACCGAAGGGTGCGGGTGTGACGTTCCGGTTCATCTCCGAACCTTCCACGGCGTTATCCGCATTGCAGGCCGGGGAGATCGGACTGGACGGACTCTATTCCCACCCAACGCGTTGCACAACTCACCGACGACGACTCCATCGCGCTCGCGGCGACGCCGAGCAACGACTACTGGTACCTCGCGCTCAACGAAGCACGTGAACCGTGGAACGACGTGCGCGTCCGCCAGGCGATCGCCTACGCGCTCGACCGGGATGCCATCGTGCAGGCGACCAGCTACGGCACCGCCGTGGCCAATCAGCTTGCGATCCCTAAAGGCAACCCGTGGCACACCCCGTACGACGCGTACCGCCATGACATCGAGAAGGCGAAAAGCCTGTTATCCGAAGCCAGCCAGACCGGCATCGCCGCCCCCAAGAGCCTCGACATGCTGGTTACGATCGAATATCCGGAAACGGTGACCGCGGCGCAGATCATCGCCGATAACCTTGCGCCGCTTGGCATCACCGTGAACATCCGCACCGTCGACTTCGCCACCTGGCTCGACGAGCAGAACAACGGCCACTTCGACATGCTGATGATGGGCTGGCTGGGCAACGTCGACCCCGACGACTTCTACTACGCCCAGCACCATACCAACGGCAGCAGCAACGCGCAGAAATTCTCGAACCCGGAGGTCGACCGGTTGCTCGACGCCGGACGGGTCGAGACCAACCGCATCGCGCGCGCCGACGTCTACGCCAAGGCCGCGACGATCATCGCCGATCAGGTCAGCTATGTCTACTTGTACAACCCGTCCGCGCGCGCTCTCGAGCTGCTCGAGGCGGTCGGTCTACCGGACCCACAGACTCGCCTGCACGCGTATCCCCACCAGCTGTCCGGCGGCCAGCGGCAGCGGGTGATGATCGCGATCGCGCTGGCCTGCAATCCCGAATTGCTGATCGCCGACGAACCGACCACGTCGCTGGACGTGACGACCCAGGCCCAGATCATCGACTTGGTCCACGGGCTGCAACGGGATTTCGGAACCGCCGTAGTGTGGATCAGCCACGACCTCGGAGTCATCGGACAGCTGGCCGACGACGTAGCCGTGTTGCGCGACGGTGAAATCGTCGAGCAGGCACCGATCCTCGACGTTTTCGATGAGCCGCAGAACTCCCACACGCGCGAACTACTGCAGGCACGCCCGATAGTCGGCCGGTCCGCGCCTGCACCCGCGCCGCACGACGTGCCGGTGCTGCTGCGGGTCGACGGGCTCGACGTGCAGTTTCCGGTAACCACGCCGGTCGGCAGGTCGGCCGTGCACGCCGTAAAGAATCTTTCGTTCGAGGTTCGGCGCGGCACCACCCTGGGTCTGGTCGGCGAGTCGGGTTCGGGCAAGTCGACGGTGGCCGGGGCGCTCACCGGACTCATCGAACCGAACGCGGGCACAGCGCAATTGGACGGGGTCGAGGTATTCGGCGTCCGGCATGCCGCCGAGAAGGAGCTGCGCCGCAGGATCGGTCTGGTCTTTCAGGATCCGTTCTCGTCGCTGAACCCGCGCGTCCGGGTGCAGACGGCGGTCGATGAACCGTTGCGGGTGCACCGACTCGCGAAGGGCAAGCGTGCCCGTCAGACTCGGGTGGCGGAGCTGCTCGAACTCGTCGGCCTGCCTGGGTCGTTCGCCTCTCGTTACCCGCACGAACTTTCCGGTGGGCAGCGGCAGCGGGTGAGTATTGCGCGTGCACTGGCAGCGGAGCCTGAGCTGCTCATCCTCGACGAAGCGACTGCGTCGCTGGATGTTTCGGTGCAGGCACATGTTCTCGAATTGCTCGGGGAATTGCAGCGCGAGCTCGGACTGACGTATCTGTTTGTCGGCCACGATTTGGCGGTCATCCAGCAGATGAGCCACGACGTGTTGGTGATGCGCGACGGTGAGGCGGTCGAGTATCGGCCTGCCGCGGAGCTGTTCGCCGAACCCGAGCACGACTACACCCGCGCATTGTTGGCGGCGGTGCCGCCCGGTCGACCGCGCGCCGCTGTGTGACCGGGCAAGGGCGCGTGAGAGGGTCTTGCGATGAGTCAGCTGAGCGACAAGGTCGCATTGGTCACCGGGGCGTCGTCGGGACTGGGCGCCGCGACCGCGAAGGTGTTCGCCGAACGGGGCGCGTCGGTGTTCGGGATAGCGCGCGATGCCGACAGGATGGCGACGGTGTTCGAGGGGGTGCCGGGCGGCAAGTACTCGTCGGTGGACATCTCCGAGCCGGCGGCGTGCACGCAGGCGGTAGCGGACTGCGTCGCCGAGTTCGGCCGCCTCGACATCCTGGCCAACATCGCGGGCTTTCACCAGATGCGCCACACGCCGACGATGACCGACGAGGAATGGGACAAGGATCTCGCCGTGAACCTCAACGGGCCGTTCTACCTGTGTCGCGCCGCACTTCCGCACTTGCTCGCGACCAACGGCAACATCGTCAACGTCGCGTCGATCGCGGGTGTGGAGGGCGAGGTCTACTCGGCGGGGTACTGCGCGGCCAAGCACGGGCTGATCGGACTGACCCGCGCACTGGCGGTCGAGTTCACGAAGGAGAAGCTGCGTGTCAACGCGGTGTGCCCGGGCGGCATGCCCACCGCGCAGTCGACCGAGTTCCAGGCGCCGGAGAACGCCGACTGGGATCTGATCCTGCGCATCGCGTCGCCGCGCGGTTTCATGGAGACCGTCGACGTCGCCAAGGCGATCGCGTTTCTGGCCAGCGATGAAGCCGCCGCGATCCACGGTGCGGTCTACCGCGTCGACAACGGCAAAGGTGCGGGGTGACACCGGTTATCGGTGACGATTCCGACTGACCGGTGAGTATGGCGTCGGGTCGATGTCCGGACGTCGTTCGTCGATCAGATCGGCAAGCATCCGCGCCGACCCGCACGCCATGGTCCAACCGACGTGGCCGTGGCCGGTGTTGTAGTAGAGGTTGTCGTGCCGGCCAAGGCCGATGAGCGGTGGTCCGTCCGGGGTCATCGGGCGAAGTCCCGTACGGTATCGCGCGGTGTCCCAGTCGATGGCGCCGGGGAACAACTCGTTGCCTGCATCGATGATGTCGGCGTAGTCGGCGGGCGTGCTGCTGCGGTCGTATCCGACGAACTCGGCGGTCGCCGACATCCGCAGCTCGCCGCCGAATCGCGACCATGCGACCAGGGAGCGTTCGTCGATGCCGCCGATGCGTGGGGCGCGGTCGGGGTCCTTGATCGTCGCGGTGAGCGTGTAGCCCTTGGCCGGATACACCGGGATGTGATGGCCCATCGTTCGCGTGAGCAGCGGGCTGGCCGACCCGGCGGCGAGGACGACGCTGTCGGCGTGGGTTGGGCCGTCGGAGGTCATGATTCGGCTGATCGAGGAGCCGTCGCTGTCGAGCCGGTTGACCCACGTGCCGAGGTGGAACGTCACCCCGAGCCGTTGGCACACCGCCGCGAGGCCGAGCGCGAACTGCTGCGGGTCGCCGGTGCCGTCGGACGTGTCGTGAATTGCGCCTGCGAATCGCCTGTGTCCGTGGCCAAGCGCCGGTTCGAGCGCGACGGTCTGGTCGAAGTCGAGGACGTCCTGGCGTCGGCCGTGTTCGGCCAGCAGCCGTGAATTGTGTTCGGCGGTACGAAGGTCGGCTTCCTCGTGGAACAGGTACAGCACGCCGGTGTGGGTCTGCCAGTATTGCAGTCCCTCGCGGGCGGCCAGTTCGTCCATCAGCCCCACATTCTGGGGCACAACGTGCTGATCACCGATGAGAATGCGCAGGTGATCGGCAGCGGCGACGTCTCTCGGGTGGGCACGATTCACGAAGCCTCGGTGGCCGTCGTGAAGAGCGGTGTAGCCGCGAGCCATAACGCCGAGGAGGCCGCCGCGCTGGTCGGTGTCCGCCCCGGGATCACGATGCCCATCGTGCTCGACGGCGCGGTCATCGGCACGGTCGGCATCACCGGCTCACCGTCTCAGGTGGTGCGGCTTGGCCGGCTGGTTCAGCGCCAGACGGAGATCCTGCTGCGCGAGTCGATGTTTCAGAGAACGCGCCTGCTTCGCGAGAACCGCCTGAACCAGCTCGTCCGCGACATCGTCGCGTTCGATCCGCGAATTCTGGACGAGCAGATCATCCGCGCGACCGGGGTCGAACTCGGCTACGACCTGGGTCAGCAACGCGTCGCGGTCCTGTTCGAAGTGCAGCCGGGCCCCGAAAGCTACCCGTCGTCGGTGCGGGCGATCGGCGAGGTGTTCGATGCCCGTACCGACATCGTCGCGGAGCTGGCCGCAGGCAGATACGTTGTGCTGCACCATCCCTTGCCCGACGACACCGACCACCTGCAGTCGCGCGCCCGTCGGGCCGCCGCGCTTCTGCGTGAACGCCACGGCGTCGTCGTGCACATCGGCATAGGCGAAAGCGGCTCGGGGATAGCCGCTTTGGCGGCCTCCTGTACCGACGCGAAGGACGCGCTGCGGCTCGCCGGGGATAGCGCGGGCGTCGAGATCCGGGAGATCTCGCAGGTGCGGGTACGCCAGCTACTCGATTCGGCGAACACCGTGGCGCGGACACGCTTCACGCGGTCGCAACTGGACCTGTTGTCCCGCGAGAATGACTTCTCCGCACTGAAGCGGACGCTCGTCGCCTGGTGCGAATGCGGCTTCAATCTCGTGACGACCGCGCAGCGGCTGGCGATCCACCGCAACACGGTCATCTACCGGCTCGACAAGATTTCCCGGTTGACGGCGCGCGACGTCCGCGAGCCCGGGGTGGCGATCGCGTTGTATCTCGCGTGCCTCATCGCCGACTGACTTTCCGGCTCGGCGATGTGGTCGCGTTCCGACCCGCGTTTGCCACGGGGCGAACGCCCCGGATTTGTGACCGCGGTCACCCGTCGGCGGAAATCGGTGCCCTTTAGGGGCGTGTAGGTAGTCGATTGCTGCCAACCACCGATCAATTACTGCCACCGGAATTAAACCCCTGACCTCGGTGTTCAAACGATTAGATCGGCGGAGGAAACCTTCGCACCGGCACCAAGGACGTCCGAACCGCGACTTTCGCGCCACGGCTCGAACAGACAAGAGAAGGACAGAACGATGAAGAAGTTCGGATTTGCCACCATAATCGCCAGCGGACTGACCGCCGCGGTCCTCGGCCTGGCAGGCCCGGCGCAAGCCGACATCGGCCACCACGACTGGATCGACAACATCGGCACGCATGTGAGCGTCCCGCAGGTGGACACCAGCGTGCACCAGAGCCGCTGAGACAACGACATACGAAGAGGGGCACCCGCAGCGGGTGCCCCTCTTTCGTTGCGCGCCGTCCTTAGTGCTGTGGCCTGCGACGGCCTAGGAACAGGGCGAGAGCGATGGAACCGATTCCCAGTGCCACGGTCACCCCTGCGGCGACGTACAGGAAGATGTCCCTTCCGGTCAGGCCGGACGATGACTCGTCCGAGGCCAGCCTCAGCTGGTAATCACCCGGCAGCGGAGCCTCCTGCGGATCGTCCAGGCCAGGGAACTGCTGGGTTCTGTGCACCTCGAATTGCCGTTCGCCGCTTGGCGTCTGCGTCCACACACCCCATGCCGGAGTCGCACCGTCGAGCAGCACTTTGCGCTCACCGAAGCGGGCGTCGTCACCGACGTCGATGATTCGCCGCACCCGGAACGGCTCGTAGGTGGCCTGCGAGTAGCGCACCAGGACGGGGACGTTGTCGTAGCGCAAAACCGGAGGCGGAGGCGGCGGCAGCGGCAGCCCGATCGCCGGGACGAAGCCGACGCCGAAGAACGTGCCGACCGGTACGTTGAGGGCGGTGTCGACGACGGCGGTGAAGCTGTACGCCGCGAACTGGGCCACCTCGAGGATGGCCCGCGCCAGCGGCGGGATCCACACGATCCGCCGGGCGTCCTCGTACATGTAGACGATCCGCACCCTCTCTCGATACGGATTGAGGATGATCGGCCGGCAGTGCTCGTCGTATTGCACCCAGTCGGGACTCCACTGGCGGACATTGCGGTTCCAGACGCGCTCGCCGGCCAGGGGGCGTCGGCCTTTGCGCTGGCGTCGACGCCGAGTGGGCCTTTGACGCCGAGGTCGAGGCCGATCGAGCTCAAAGCGCGTCAACGTCCTGCTTCGGAGCCGGATCCGGTTTCACCTCAACGGGTTTGGCGTTCCTGGCGAGCTCGACATCATCCTTGGGCGCCACGAGGGTCTGCGGTTCCGACGTCTCGATGACCTTCGCGGCCTGGGAGACCGAGACGGTTGATCCGCCCGTCGTCGTCACCGCGGAGGAACTCTGCGCGGCACTTACCTTTGGCTCGCTTGCCTCTGACCTCACTGCCGGGTGTCGCCGACCCGCTGGACGGTGTCGACGGAGCACTGCTTGGCGGCGGGACACGACGAGGCCGAAGGCGCCTGAGTCGCGGGCCTCTGCGAGGTCGCGGTTGACGGTCACCGATGGCGCCTCAGAGGCGGTTCGCCCGCCTGTTGCGTTTGTGGCGGTGCCGACGCTCGGGGCGGTCGGCAGCGTTACTGGCGCCAGAACGGCGACAACGCTTCGCTTAGAGCAGATTTCAAACGATGCACGCATGTGTAGCATCGACTCCTCATACCTCACGGAGCGTGACGGATTTCCTCCGCCACCGCTGCCATGCGCAGCCACCTCCCCCAACACTGGGCCCGGTCCAGTAGGTGCCGCGGCGCTTAGGGTGCGGGAACGTTGCCGTGGCGCCGTCCGGCACCCCGAAAATTCATCGCCGGTTCGGCAGAACTGTTACGGCCGGCGAGCGCGTTCTTGAACGACAGGCTGACGCAGAGTCACCGCGATCCATAACCCCGACCACTCGCCAGACGGTGAGAACACGTTCACGACGGTGCACGTCGACGTCATCTGATCGCGACTCAGATTCTGGTCAACGTGAAATAGACCGGATGCGAGTAGCCGGGTGCGAGCGCGAATGGACACCACGTTGCGGGATTCGTGGTGAGGAAGGTGCCCTGTTGCCGTGGAGCGTCAACCTTGAAGGTGACTGTTCCTGGTGCTGTGCCGTCGTTGTTGCACTTTGTCCCGTCCGGGAGATCCACCACGAATCTCCAGAGTCCGGCCCACGGGTGGGCGTCGACGCTCCAGCCGGTGCTGTCCGCGATGTGAGCGCAGTCGGGCCCGCATGACGTGACGACCCAGGTGGAATGCAACCCGGGTCCGTTGGGGATGAAGGTGCCGCTGAAATCGTCCGCCCGGGCAGGGCTTGCGAAGCCGACCGCGGCGCCGGCGACGATGACGGCTGCTGCAAAGCCCGCGGTGACGTTCATCCTGCCTCCCGTTCGCTGATGGCGTAGAACCATTATTTGCCATCAAGATCGATCAGTCAGCCCCATTTGGACGAGCGTTTCACACCGGTCTGCCCACCGAGGCCTGCGTCGCGCCGCGCAATAGCATTCAGACTGGCTACCGATTGGGTCGTTGAGGTGGTGGCCGCGAGCGGCGTCCCCCGCGTTCGCCGCTCGCGGCCTCCCCCTCTTCGATTTGGCCTTGACAACAACGAGCATGTCGCCGATGAACCAGATGGGCACGCGTAGTCGACTACTCGAATTTCGGGTGTCAGTAGGGTGGGCGCATGAAGTATCTCGACGTCGACGGGATTGGAAAAGTCAGTCGGATCGGTCTGGGCACCTGGCAGTTCGGCTCACGCGAGTGGGGCTACGGGGACAGCTACGCCTCTGGTGCCGCCCGTGACATCGTGCAGCGCGCCCTTGCTTTGGGGATCACGCTGTTCGATACGGCCGAGATATACGCGCTGGGCAAGAGTGAGCGCATCCTCGGCGAGGCGCTTGGCGACCAGCGTTCCGCGGTTACGGTGGCCAGCAAGATCTTCCCGATCGCGCCCTTCTCACCGGTGATCAAACAGCGTGAGCACGCCAGTGCGCGGCGGCTGCAGGTGGACCGCATTCCGCTCTACCAGATCCACCAGCCCAACCCCGTAGTCCCAGATTCGGTCATCATGCCGGGGATGCGCAGCCTCCTTGACAGCGGCGATATCGGGGCGGCCGGCGTCTCGAACTATTCGCTCGCGCGATGGCAGAAGGCCGACGCTGCGCTCGGGCGGCCGGTCATCAGCAACCAGGTGCAGTTCTCCCTCGCCCGGCCCCGTGCGCTCGACGACGTCGTGCCGTTCGCCGAGCGCGAGAACCGCATCGTGATCGCTTACAGCCCGCTTGCACAGGGACTGCTAGGCGGCAAGTACGGCATCGACAACCGACCCGGCGGCGTTCGGGCGGCGAACCCACTGTTCGGCACCGAGAATCTGCGCCGCGTCGAGCCGCTGCTGCAGACGCTGCGCGACATTGCGAGCGAGGTCGGCGCCAAGCCGGCGCAGGTCGCGCTGGCTTGGCTGATCAGCTTGCCGAACGTGGTCGCGATTCCCGGCGCATCGAGCGTTGAGCAACTCGAGTTCAACGTCGCCGCCGCCGACATCGAACTGAGCCCTCAGTCCCGCGCCGCGCTCACCGACGCCGCCCGCGCGTTCCGGCCGGTGTCTGCCAGCCGCTTTCTCATGGATCGGGTGCGAGAGACGCTCGGCCGTGCGAGGCGACGTGTATAGCGGTGAGTGAGTCGCGAACCCGGCTCTTTGACGGCGCGGCTGTTGTTGCGCCGCAAGGACATTGATCATCGTGTTCGGCAAGGGCCGCGGCGGCTAGCTCGATCCGGACGTGGTGGCCCGCAGCCGGGCGTCGGCGGCCCGCCGGAATGCACGGACGAGCGTGTCGAGCCCAGGCTCAGCATGCATTGTGGTACGCCTAGCCGCGACGATGTGCCGTTGGATTCTTTGCCGTGGCCTCGCCAGCGTTACGTCTGGCGGTAACGCGGCAACCGCTAGTTGCGGGACGAGCGCCACACCTGCGCCGGTACGGACGAGCTCGAGTTGTACAGCGAAGTCCATGGTTTCGGCGACGATCGCTGGCCGAAAGCCCGCGAGACCGCAGGCGCGGTCGGTCATCTGGAAGCAGGTCAGGTTTCGCTCCGGGGTGATCCATGGATGGCTAGCCAGGTCGGCCAGATCTACTTCATCGCCGGCGAGCGGGTCATCGGATCGGATCGCCAGCCAGATCGGTTCGGTGGCAACGAGTTCCGACTCCACTCCGTCGGGCAGATCGCGCGGGATGTTTGAGTAGCTGTGCACCAGAGCCAAGTCGGTCTCTCCCGCGACGAGAAGTGCCAACGCTTGCTCCGGCTCCGGGGTCGTGAGGGCGAGCTCAACACCGGCGTGCTCAGCCTGGATGGCCGTCCACGCGTCGGCGACGAGTGTGCGGGCGGCCGACGGAAACGCCGCCACCCGGTATCTACCGACCCGTCCACCCCGGATCGCGTCGACTTCCATCTCCGCTAGCGCTAGTCGGTCGAGGATCTGGTGACCGTGGTCGGCGAGCACCCGTCCGGCGGGCGTCAGCGCCAGACGGCGCCCGTGCCGTTCGGTTAGCACCACACCGACTTCCCGTTCGAGCGCGTTGAGCTGCATCGAGATTCCCGGCGCCGTGAGGTGCAACTCCTCGGCGACGGCAGCGATCGTCCCCAAGCGCGCCAGCGCCGAGAGCATGCGCAGCTTCCGAACATCAAGCATAAATCAACCTTAGCAGTAAGATAAGGACAATTCACTTGTGTTGATGTATTGACCGGCCTGATCCTATCGGGGTGAGGATCAACACCGCCGTCGTCGCCGGGCTCGGCGTCGTCGCACTCTGGGCCAGTGCATTTCCCGCCATCCGCGTTGCCGCACCGGGCCTGGGGGTGATCGGGTTGTCGTTCATTCGCCTGGCCGTCGCCGCGGTCACCTTGCTCGTGATCGCGACTGCGCGGCGGGCGCACATACCCAGGACGCGCGATCTCGGCTGGATTGCCGCGTGTGGGTTCTTCGGCATGACCGCGTACCAGTTGCTGCTCAACCAGAGCGAGCTGCATGTGCCGGCAGGCACGGCGAGCATCATCGTCGCGGCCGCGCCGCTCGTATCGGTCGCCGTTGCGCGCGTCCTCTTCGAGGAGCGAATTACGCCGTTCACGGTGATGGGCAGCGCCGTCGCTCTCGGCGGAGTCGCCATCGTCTGCCTGGCCCGTGCCGGGCTGTCCCTGTCTGTATCGGTGTGGGTAGTCATCGCGGCCATGGTGGTGCAGGGCATCTATCACCCGCTTCAGCGGCCGTTGCTCACGAAATACAACGGTCTCGAGGTCGCCACCTACACGATGGTCGCCGGCACGATCATGACGTTCCCGTTCGTGCCATACGGATGGGCAGAGCTACTCGATTCGTCGAGAGCGGGTTGGATCGCCGCTGTGTATCTCGGCCTGCTGCCGTCTGCGCTCGGCTTCGTATTGTGGGGCTACGTTACGGCGCACCTGCCTATCGCCGCGTCGACGTCACTGCTTTACCTTGTGCCACCGGTCGCCGTACTCATAGCCTGGGTGTGGCTTGGCGAAATCCCGGCTGCTGCCGAACTTTCCGGTGGATTCGTCGTCATCGCCGGAGTCGTAGTCATCTCCCAGGGCGGCAATATCGCCGCTCTCATCACCCGCGCGCTCACGGCTCCGCGCCGTCCGCGACTTACGAATCATCAAGAGACTTCCCGGGTCCGGGTGGAACGGCTTTATCAACTTATCGAAGCGACCACGAAATGACGCCAACACGAACGAATGTCACGATCCCCGCCGCTAGCCGGGTGGTTTGCTGGCATCGCTCCGGCGGGGTGTCTCAGTCGGCGCTCATAACGTCGTCTTGATCGGTGCTGGTGTGGACGCGATCTCGTCGAGCACCTGAATGTTCCGGACCACGTCGCGGCTTTCCTGTTCGGCGATCTCGTCAAGGGCTGCCTGGATCAGACCGATCACCCCAGGGGGGTGGTAGATCAGATCGGCCTGGGCCGCCACCTTGCGATCCCGCGCCCAAATGGTCAGCGGCCGGACCAACCCCGGTACCACGGCCAGCACGATCGCGAACCGCCACGCGCTGTCACGCATGGTGGCGACCGCTTGATTGATCAGAAAAATCTCGTTGCCGGCCAGTATCTGGTAGAGGTCGGCAAGGTCCGGCGACAGTTGATTGATGTCAGCGACCATGCCGTTGACCTGGCTCGCCAAGACGGCGTTGATCGGTGTTGAAGTCGTCATGCAGCTTGGGCAGTTTCATTGCCGGAGCGATATTCTGGGCCGCAATCCCCAGATCCAGGTCGATATGGGCGTTCACGCCGGACAGCACGTGCTGCAAGATGATCAGGTCGACGCGATCGGCGGCATCGAATGTCCGTTGCCACGACCGGGTCGGTCGCGGGAATTCGTTCGGGTGAAATAGGCCGTTCAGCGCGTCGAAGTACCGACCTGCGAAGGAGGCGTCGAACCGCTCCATTCGGGGTCCGTCCTGGAAGGCGCCGTTCTTCACCGCAGCACCTACCGCGATCGTGATCCGCTTGTACACCGCGGCGAAATACCCCAGCCGGCTCGACGCCGCGATTGACCACTCGATCACGGAGTCGAGCGCCGACACCACGGCATCCAGCGTCGACATCGGCGGAATCGGCGCCGGAGGCGGCGGCGTGGCGGCCATCACCAAAGTATGACGCCAATCGTCCTGTGCCGCGGCGTAGGTAGCCAGCTGACCGGAATTGCCGCAGGCACGTTCGGCGGCCGGATCCCGCGCACCGTTGCGGGCCGGTCCGCTGTCTTCCGGAGTATTGGGGTTGCGCGCTGCGTGCGCCCTTGGCCGCCACCGGCGGCGGTCATCGAGATCCGCATCGAGATCCTGGGTCCGCCCGCAACGCCGTGACTCTTTTGCGGCCCCTTGAAGGGTGGACCACCCGTCGGCTCCGCCTGCGTATTTAGTTGGTGGGACGGGCGGGGCTCGAACCCACGACCAGCGGATTACCAAAACGCAAATCCCGAGAACTCTGACTGTTGCCTAATTGGATTGTGCGGCAACTAAATTGCAACTTTTCGTGCCCCGGTGAGAACCGGTCAGTTCCGGACGATTCGAGGTCATTCGCGGTGCGTAAACGGCAACTGAAGCTACGTTTCAGGTATGGGCTCAACAGGTACTGCGCGATTCTGGCCTCGAGCCGACGGCTCGGGGGTAATCGATTCGTGGACTTCGAATGGGAACACCAGCCGGCGACCAGGCTCCCGGCTAGGTATGGCGAAACGCGGTCCCGGGCGTGACCGACCACTGAACTGACCCCACCGACAGCGTCCGGATCTGGTATCACTTAGACGGATACATCGCCGCAGGGAGGAGTTCCGCCGAGGTGCCGCACTGGTACGTTGCGGACGGGCGCAACGGGCAAGCCACTGGTCACGTCGGATGACGACGTCATGAGCGCTCCGACCATCCACTCCGTCCTGCCCACCGAACAGACGCGGCGGACCGTCTTGGCGAAGTGGATCCGCCGGTTGGCAATCCCCATCATCGTCGGATGGATCGCACTCATCGTGGCGCTGAACGTCGCCGTGCCGCAGCTCGAAGTCGTCGGTCAGATGCAGGCGGTGTCGATGTCCCCCAAAGAGGCGCCGTCGGTGATCGCGATGATGCGCGTCGGCAAGGTCTTCAAGGAGTTCGATTCCGACAGCTCGGCCATGATCGTCCTGGAGGGCGACCGGCCCCTCGGCGAGGACGCGCACCGGTTCTACGACGACATGATCCACAAGCTCAGGGCCGACACCAAGCACGTCGAGCACATTCAGGACTTCTGGGGCGATCCGCTGACAAGAGCAGGAGCCCAGAGCGAGGACGGCAAAGCCGCATACGTGCAGGTGTATCTCGCGGGGAATATGGGCGAAGCGCTCGGCAACGAGTCGGTCGCCGCGGTTAAGGAAATCGTTGCGGGATTGTCTCCCCCTCCGGGGGTCAAGGTGTTCGTGACCGGAGGGCCGGCACTCCAGGCTGACCAACAGGCCGCGGGCGACCATAGCGTCAAAATTATCGAATTCGTGACGGTCGCCGTCATCATCCTGATGCTGCTGTTCTTCTATCGGTCGATCGTCACAGTCCTGCTCGTGTTGACGATGCTCGTGTTGAGCCTGTCGGCGACCCGCGGTGTGGTGGCCTTTCTCGGCTACCACGACCTGATCGGCTTGTCGACCTTCGCGACTCAGCTCTTAGTAACGCTCGCGATCGCCGCAACGACCGACTATGCGATCTTCCTGATCGGGCGCTACCAGGAGGCCCGCACGATCGGGGAAGACCGAGAGTCGGCCTTCTACACGATGTTCCGCGGCACTGCCCACGTAGTGCTGGGCTCGGGCATGACGATCGCCGGCGCGACGTTCTGCCTTTCATTCACCCGATTGCCCTACTTCCAGACGCTGGGCGTCCCGCTCGCGGTCGGAATGGTCGTCGCAGTGCTTGTGGCGCTGACTCTGGGGCCCGCGATAATCACGGTCGCGAGCCGCTTCGGACTATTGGAGCCCAAGCGAGCCATGCGGATTCGATTCTGGCGGCGCTTAGGCGCCGCCGTCGTCCGGTGGCCGGCCTGGATCCTGCTCATGACGATCATTCTCGCCTTGGTTGGCCTACTTACCCTGCCGGGCTACCAGCCCAGCTACAACGACCGCAAGTACCTGCCAGCCGACCTGCCGGCAAACGAGGGATACGCGGCGGCCGAACGACATTTCCCCGTCGCCCGGATGAACCCCGAACTGCTGCTCGTCGAAACAGATCAAGATCTTCGCAATTCGACGGACTTCCTGGTGATCGATCGGATCACCAGGGCCGTAACCAAGGTGCCCGGCATCGGAAGGGTGCAGTCGATCACGCGTCCTGAGGGTAAGCCCCTGAAGTACAGCACGATTCCGGCTCAGCTCAGCATGAGCGGCACCTTCCAGACGATGAACCGTTCGTACATGCAGAGAACTATGAACGACATGCTGGTGCAGGCCGACGAGATGCAGAAGACCATCGACACGATGACCACGATGAGCGCGTTGATGGCACAGATGAGCGCGACGACGCACGAAATGGTGGCCAAGATCCAGGGCACGGCCGTCGACGTCGCCGAATTACGCGACCACATCGCCGATTTCGACGACTTCTTCCGCCCGCTTCGCAACTACTTCTACTGGGAACCGCACTGTAACGACATTCCCGTCTGCTGGTCGATACGGTCGGTCTTCGACACGCTCGACGGCATCGACACCACGACCGATGACATCCAGAGTCTGCTTCCGGAATTGCAACGACTCGACTCCCTGATGCCGCAGCTGGTGGCACTGATGCCGCAGTCGATCGAAACGATGAAGTCAATGCGAACGATGATGCTCACCATGCACGCCAGTCAGGCGAGCCAGCAGGATCAGACGGCCGCGATGAACGAGAACTCGGCCGCCATGGGTGACGCGTTCAATGACTCCCACAACGACGACACCTTCTACTTGCCACCGGAGATCTTCGACAACAAAGACTTCAAGCGTGGCATGGACAGTTTCATCTCCCCGGACGGCCACGCGGTCCGGTTCATCATCTCCCACGAAAACGATCCGCTCAGCGCGGATGGCATCGAGCGCATCGACGCCATCAAGAGCGCCGCATTTGAAGCCATCAAGGGCACGCCGTTGGAGGGATCCAGGGTCTACATCGGCGGCACTGCCTCGACCTTCAAGGACATGCAGGAAGGCAACAAATACGACCTGCTGATCGCCGGCGTCGCCGCGCTGACGCTGATCTTCATCATCATGCTGCTCATCACGCGCAGTGTCGTCGCAGCAGGCGTCATCGTCGGCACGGTGGTGCTGTCGCTCGGCGCATCCTTCGGGCTGTCGGTTCTGTTCTGGCAGCACCTGCTGGGAATCGAACTGCAATTCATGGTGATGGCGATGGCGGTCATCATCCTGCTGGCAGTCGGCGCAGACTACAACCTGCTGTTGGTGGCGCGGATGAAGGAGGAAATACCGGCCGGGATCAACACCGGAATCATCCGTGCCATGGGCGGCAGCGGATCCGTCGTGACCGCGGCCGGCCTGGTGTTCGCGTTCACCATGATGTCGATGGCGGTCAGCACGATGGTCGTGGTCGCCCAGATCGGCTCCACGATCGGAATGGGCCTGCTGTTCGACACCTTGGTGATCCGGGCGTTCATGACACCGTCCATCGCGGCGCTACTTGGCAAATGGTTCTGGTGGCCGCAGGTGGTCCGGAATCGGCCCGCGTCGACGAGAGAGCGGGTAAGGCGGGATGTCGCTGAAGGCGGCCCCGCGAGAAGTGCCGACCGCGCGGTGAGGTGAAGGGCTACCCCGGCGAGCGCATCGGGTAATGCACCCGCGAGACTCAACTGCCTTCGTAGACTGCAGCGATCCGGGTCAACGCGACATTCAGGCGCTGGGCTTGGCGGGGTCGGTGTCCAGGTTGGCTGAGACCGGTCACCGTTTTGTTGACTTGCGGCGGGTTTTGGCGGCGTGCAGCGTAGAGGCGTCATCTTCCAGGGCGGCGTTGCGCTCGTCGAGGAGGTCGTTACGGTCTTCCAGCTCAAGGATGCGCGCGATGCCTGCAAGGTTGACCCCGTCGGCGACAAGCTCGCTGATGCGCTGTAAGCGCGTGAGGTCGTCGGCGCTGTAGCGGCGGGTACCGCCCACGCTGCGTGCCGGGGTTAGTAGGCCTTGACGTTCATACAGACGAAGCGATTGTTCGTTGATGCCGGAGAGTTCGGCTGCCACCGAGATGCCATACACGCCGCGATCGGACCCGGGCGGGCTCCCGGGCTTGTGGTCGTCATCGATCATCGTTGCGATCGGCCTTTCTTGCTTCAGAGCTTGTCAGGCGAAGAAACGAAAAAATATGGCAACTCAAGAAAAACATATGATCGGGCTCTTGCACAAGAGTAGCAGCAGTGCTATATAACAATCTGTCGCTGTTAACATAGATTATCCTCGGCTTCTAGCAAGGATTATCGCCGTCCGCGACGCAGATTGTCCGTGTTGGTTTACAGCGGTAATCGTGAACGGAGGTGAGTCGACGGTTCCACTGCTGCTCTTCCCGACAGGGACTCCAGCCGAATGCCGCCAACCGAACAGCCTGACGCCCAGGTTGAGGTCAAGACCACGGCCGCAACCCCGCACACCACGCTTTTAGAGGCAGAGGACATGCCTGATGATTTGATCAGCCAGGCCATCGCGCTCACAATGCTGCGCTACAACATCGACGCCGACGCGGCGCAGGCGCTGGTCATGCAGCTCTCGACGCACCAAGAGCAGCCGATGACCGACGTCGCTCGCGCCCTCATCGCCAAATTCTCCGCACCGACAACTGCGAACCCGTCCCGAGCCGAAGCCAGCCCACAGCCGGGACCGACCGTCGACAGGCTTTCACGCCACGACATCCATGTGCGACTTGCCGCCCTGATCCGCGATGTTCAAGACCGCCCCCCAACCGAGATCGCGACCGCGCTCGATGAACTCACCGTCACCGCGGTCGAGTACGTGCCCGGGGCGCAGTACGCCGGTATCACCGTCATTGACGGCCGTGGTCATATCGACACCCCGAGCGCGATCGGACGATATCCCGGACTGCTAGATGTGATCCAGGAACGCCACCACGAGGGGCCATCCCTGCAAGCGGTCCGACAGCACCACACCGTGCGCGTCGATGACCTCAACACCGAGACCCGCTGGCCGAAATACCAGCGCGATGCGCTGGCCCAGACCCCGATCCGCTCCGTGCTGTCCTACGCGCTATCGGCCAACCACCACGCCCTCGGTGCGCTCAACTTCTACGCCGAACACCCCCACGCATTCGACACCGAGTCAGAACGCCTCGGATTCGTCTACGCCACCCACGCCGCGTTGGCCTGGAACGTACTTCGCCGCGACCTCCAGTTCCGCGACGCCCTGGCCTCACGCGACATCATCGGCCAAGCCAAGGGCATGCTTATGGAGCGCCACCAAATCACCGCCGAGGAAGCTTTCAACCGGCTGCGTCAGCTCTCCCAGAAATCCAACACCCCGGTCGCTGAACTCTCCGGCAAGATCGCCGCCAACGTTGAACGACCTTGACTTTCTGCGTCGAAGAGCCGGTCCGGCAGCGAATTGCTACTCCCCTGTCGGCCCCGGGAATCCAATCGCCATTGGTATCGAGAATGAGCGTAAACGTACTGTGGCCCAACCACTTTGACACCGAAGACGCGGTCAGATTACATTCAGGCGAACAAGACCAGGGCGATGGCCGTGACGGCCAGCAGCAGCGCCACAACGATCGCGACAACGATTATCCAATGCGTCTTGACAGCTTCGTTGACTGCTCGCTGTGGCCGTGATCGATGCCTCGGTCCTGACGCGGGAATTGCCACCGCTGTGGCATCTGTCGCGCCGGTCTCAGCGGCCACGGTTCCCAGCTGCTTCGCAAGCGCGTCGGCGAACTCCACGCAGGTGTCATAGCGATCATCGGGCGCCTTCGCCAGGCCCTTCGAAAACACCGGACCCAGATCGGTCAGGGCGGGTCGCCGGGTACCGATCGCCGGGGGTGGAGTGTTGAGGTGTTGGCTGATCACGACGGCCGGGTTGGAATGCTGAAACAGTGGTGTGCCGGTGAGCAGATGAAAAGCCGTGGCGGCCAATGCGTATTGGTCCACGCGCCCGTCCACCTGCTCGCCCATCAACTGCTCAGGCGCGGCGTAAGCGACGGTCCCAACCGCCATGTTCGTGGCTGTGAGGCCGCTGGCATCGTCGACCCAGCGGGCAATCCCGAAGTCGGCCAAGAAGATTCGCTCATCCGCTGTTTCAGGATGCGACAGCAAGATGTTTGAGGGCTTGACGTCGCGATGCAGTAACTGCCGCTGGTGCGCATAGTCCAACGCCTCGGCGATCGCTTTGATGATCTTCACCACCTCGTCTGGTGGCATGCCGTTGGGGTAGCGCTCCTGCAGCATGGAGCCGGCGTCGGTGCCTTCTATGTAGTCCATCGAGATCCACAGTCGGCCCTCCAACTCTCCGCGGTCGTGGACTTCGACGATGTGCGGGTGCCACAGCGTCGCGGCAATATCCGCCTCACGGTTGAACCGCTGCCGATACTCGTCGTCGACGGTTAGGGCCGCCGGAAGCACCTTCAGCGCGTCCCGGCGCGGCAACCTCGGGTGCTGGGCCAAATAGACGATGCCCATCCCCCCAGCGCCCAGCTCACGCAAGATCGTGTAACCCGCGTAAATCTGGCCATCAGCCAACGGCATGCGTGAATCCTACAAGTCTTGGCTCACCACAAATGCCGCTATCGGCTGCTACGCCGGTCGTCGCTTCAGTAGAGCGACACCCGAGGTGCTTGCCCGCCGGCTAACGGAAAATGTTCCGTGCCCAGGCGGAGGCCGCCAGCGACGGGCACCGTTTGCAGCTTCACTTTCTCGGCGACGTGCGACACCGACAAACCGTCGCCGATCACGGATGTTTGGCGGTGTGCTCGGCGTCCTGGGCGGGCCACCCGGAAGTAAAGGCGTAAGGCGGCACCGTCGCACCAGTTGCCGGCGTGACACCAGTCCATTCACCGACGGCGTCTTCGGCCCATCGGGCCCACCGGACAACAGCCTCGTATTGACCCATGAGCAGCTTTCCGCTGATCGCAACGATTGGCAGTCGGTCTGGGAATGGGCCGCCTGCGGCTGCATACTGTGTTGATCTGTCGAGGATTTCAGCGAGTCGCGCCTCAGCGTCTGCCCGGATTTCCCTCACCGCCGAACGTAGCTGATTCGCATCGCCCGCGTCTGCGAACGCCACCTTGATCATGGCTTCGAACTCCATGCGCATCCCAGCGGCGGGTGTGTCCAGCCAGTCTCGCAATGCCGCGCGACCCGCGTCGGTGATTCTGTAAACGGTGCTACGCCGCTTGCCTGTGAAGGTGGCCTGCGAGGTGGCCAGCCCGGCGGTCATCAGTTTCTTCGGCTCTTCATAGATCATGCTGGCCGCCCGAGGCCAGAACCAGCTCAACGTGCGGTCCATCTGCTGAGCGAGTTCGTAAGTCGTGAACGGCTGGATCGAGAGCAGCCCGAGTATCGCGAACGACGTCGGGGTCAGCTGGTTACGAGACATCGCTTGACAATACTCCGAATCGGACTATGATTCGCTAATACTCCGAAGTGGAGCATATGGAGGGAGAAGCCATGCCCGACTCGTCCAGTGACCCGGTTATCGATTACGGCCATCGGCGTCGGGCGAGCGCGTCGCGGGATGTCGCAGCCCTCCCGACCCGGTTGACCCGGGAGTATGGCGTTCGGCATCCGTTCGTCGGAGCGGGTATGGGATTCATCGCGCACGAGCAGCTTGCCGCCGCGGTCACCAATGCCGGCGGATTGGGCGTGCTGGGAGCATCCCCCGATCCTCCGGGCAGCCTGCCGGTAATGGTAGAACGATTGCGCGCCTTGACTTCTGGGCCCTTCGGAGTGGACCTCATCTGCGCCGATACCGGGCTCGGGCCCGCCAGTACAGACGTGGCATATCGATGTGTGCGTCCAGCTGGACGTGCCCCTGGTCGTATTTCACCACGATCCACCGCCGGCCCGCTGGGTCAGCACGCTGCGTGCCGCGGGAATACGTGTGTGGATGCAGGCCTCCTCGCCGGGACTCGCTGCGGCCGCAGTCGAACTCGGCGTCGACGGGCTGGTCGCCCAGGGCAGCGAGGCGGGCGGCCATGCCCGCGGACGCATCCCGTTGCACGCGCTGTTACGGACGATCCGTCACAAGTGGCCTGACATGCTTCTGTTGGGGGCAGGCGGCATATCCGACGGGACCGCCGCGGCCGCTGCCTTGCGTGCGGGCGCTGACGGAGTGTGGGTAGGCACCTCCTTGGTCGCCGCCGTGGAAGCCAACGCCCACCCCGAATACAAGCGTCGACTCATCGATTCACCCGGTAAGACATTGCGCACCAAAGCCTTCGGACCCGAGTGGCCCGACCAGCCCTACCGGCTTCTCGCCACCCCCGCAGTGCGCAGCGCTGAGACAAGCGTCCACGGTGCCGAGCCGCCACAGCACGACACCATCGGTCGAACGCGACTGTTTCCGCATTCGGTAAACATGCCTTATGACATGCCGATCAGGTCAGCGCTGCCGCCCACGCCCGAAACCAGCGGTGATTGGGAGTCGATGGCCTACCCGGCCGGCGAAGGGGTGGGGGCAGTTCGACGCATTGCCCCGGCCGCCGAGATCATCCGGCAGATGATGAGTCAGGCATACGACATACTCACGACCGAACGCCCACTCCGCGTCCAAATGTGAATCCAGAGGAGTTTCCATGCCAACTTTCAGCAGGGTGTCGCATATTTCGTTCTCCGTCGGTGACGCCGAGGCAAGCGCCCGATGGTGGGCTGCGCTGCTCGAGCTGACCGAAATCGACAGGGTCGTCGGCGATGGGTGGCATGGCGTTTTACTGCTGCATCCGCCGTCGCGGACCATCATCGAGTTCCAGCAGCACGACGGGAATCAGGGCGAAACCTTCGATCCCCGGCGCACCGGGTTCGATCACATGGGGTTCAAAGTCGACACCCGCGCCTGCCTCGATGAGTGGCTGGCACGGTTCGAGCAGCTCGGCGTGCGTCACTCTCCGATCGCCGAGCGCGAATACGGTGCGGTACTGGCATTCAAGGACCCCGACGGCATTCAGTTCGAGATGTTCTTCAAAGCCGACCACCCATAGCGATTGCTCAGGCGCGAAAAGTAGCCTCCGACGTGGGGCGGGCGGGGCTCGAAACCCGCGTACCAGGGGGCGACGGCTGCGGCGGATGGTCGATCTTGAGCCGGTTTGCATGCGGCTTAACGGTGCGCCGGCTGATCGCTGAGGGGGAACTGAACAGGTACCGCATAGGTCGCTCCTGCCGGGTCGTGGGTCGACCTCAATGAGATTGACGAGCAGCTGATGCACGCATGAACGAACCGTCGTGAACGCGAACACGGCGCCGATCGTCGGTCACCGACCCGGCCGACGGCTCCACCGCACAGCACTGGGTGAACGAATGACCTGCACACGCACGGGCGGATGCTGGTGTGGCGCTATGGAATTGGGATGTGCGATGTGCCGGATTGTCACAGTGGCTCATCGCCGACGCGCCCGGCGTTACGCGACTCTTACCCGTGACGCATGAACTGTTGGCTGCTTCATCTGTTGATCGCAGCGCGGCCAGCGCCGCGGCGGCCAGCACCATGGCACCAGCCGGAACCAGCTCGTGCTGGCATCACCGCGAACGGTCTCGTAGCCGAACTGTTGCCGCAGCGTGGGTGCACATACGACCAAATCGACCAGGCCTGAACAGAGCTGGAGCGCTCATCCATGGTGTCGGTCAGATCGCCTCTGCCTTCATGCTCAGGAAGCTGAGCCGTGGAGTCGCTGCGTTGGACGGACAACACGCGGGCGCGTCGCAAAACTGACTTACCGTACCGCGCAGCCCACCCGATATCGCTCCGGCTACATGAGGCGACGGTGAACCTCTAAAGCCAGACAGAGCTCGGCAACATCGCGCGGACGTGACAGCAAACGACCGGTGCGCTGCTCGATTCGGTGCAATCGGTACCGCACGGTGTTTGGATGGCAGAACAGTAGTTCGCCTGTGGCGCGCAGTGATCCGTCGTTCTCCACCCACACCCGGAACGTATCGAATAGGACCGCCCGCTCCTCGTCAGCCATCCCCGCAAAGGAATCCAGGATCGGGGCGACGAGTTTCGTCATGACGTCCGGGGCGCTGACCGCTGCGCTGGCGAGCACCGATCCGTCGAACACCGACACCGGCAGACCCGGCTCCGGTCTACCGCGCAGCATCACCCTCGCGTATCGCAGAGCCTGTGCAGTGTCGCGCAGGCTGTCGAACTTGGCGCTCACGCCGACCCGCATGGTGGTCATGCGCGACACCAGCGCGATCGCCTCCTCGAATTGTTTGTCGTTCTTGACGTGGACGATTCCGACGTGCAGGTCGGGAAGCAGCCGCCATGCCGAGAACACGTCGAGGCTTCGCAGCTTCGATTCGATGTCAGGAAGGGCTTCTTCACCTACCGCAGGAACTTCGGCGGCGATCACCACGTACGGTCCGCCGTTCGGCAGGCGGAGGTAGTCGGCCGCCTCCCAGATGCTCCATTGTTCGAACAGCCGCCCGTGCAGCAATGCGTCGACGAGCACTGCGCGTTCCGAGGCCTCGCGGAGTAGTCGACAGGTCTGCTCCTCCCGGTAGCCGACTGCCATCGCCGACGTGTAGATGTCTTGCGCCATCAAGAGTTTCGCAGTCGACGCCCGCAGTGCCTCACGGCCCGCGCGGGGACGCGTCGCTGCTTCCTCGACCATGGTTTCCCATGCACCGCGAAACCCGATACGATACGCCTCCATCACCGACGCCAGCGGCACGCCCTCGCGTGCACGCTCCGCTCCCAACTCGGTCGCCGCCGCCGCGTCGAATTCGCTTGAATCGGCGATCGCGCCGAAGACCGCCCGCACGTGCGAAGTACAACCCGCCACCACAACGTCGAACCGCACCGGCCCGGTCGATTGGTAGAGCTTCACTTCTTCGCTGATTGTCTGCGCAAGGTGAACCGCAACCTCGTCGGTCCGTGTGCACACCGCGTCGGCTATCTCAGCAACCTGCTGCTGCACCTGGGTACTGTCCATGCCGGGCAGGTTAGAGACCGCTGGCGCCCTCGCATTGTGTCCAGAGAACGAAGTCGGGCGTGATCATTGTTGCTCAGACGATGACTAGGTAGTTGCGAAAGCTTGACCATCAGAGGGTGATCTCACAGATCGCGACGTTCGGACACTGCCGGGACCTGTTGCAGGACTCCGGCACCGTACCAGTGGCAGACAAGCAGGGCGAGTTCGACGTCAAGGCGGTCCCCGTCGATGGCACGACCACGTCTGGCGACCGCCCGACCGACGCGATACTTCACGGAGTTGAAGTGCAGGTTCAGTTCCTCGGCGGCCAGCTTGTAGCTCGAGCCACAGCCAAGGAAGACCCGCAGCGTCTCGCGCAGCCGCCCGTCGGCCTCGCTGTCGGTCGCGAGATCACCGAGTATCTCGTTCACCCAAGCCCGGAACCCGCCGAGGTCAGCACCCAACATCGCGGCAACGGACAAACCGGGGTCGGTGGCGGCGGTGACCGTACGCTCGTGGTGACCGCGGGCGACCGCCACCGCGTGGGCACCCAGCGCCTGATGGTGAGACCGGCGGAACCCCTCGACACCGGCGGCCGACGAGCCAATTGTTTCCCGGGGACAACGACCGAACGCAGTTTCGTCGCCTCACGACTGTTGGCACGACGCGGCAGATTCCTACTTTTGACGCCAATCCACAACGCATCGCCCGAGGAGTGAACTGCATGAACCTTGCCGCACTGCCCGATCTCCGCGCGGCTGACAACCCATTGAGGCCCGCGGTCGCCGACGACAACATCGACCTCAACAACACCCAGTTCCTCGGCGCGGTGCAACGTGCCGCCGTCGCGCTTCGCGGCCACGGAGTAGCGGCCGGCGATGTCGTGGCGATCATGCTGCCCAACGCCGCCAGTTTCGTGGTGTCCCTCTTCGCGGCGTGGCGCCTCGGCGCGGCAGTAACACCGATCAATCCCTCCCTCACCCCGGCCGAGGTGAGCTATCAGGTCGGCGACGCCGCAGCCAAGGTGCTGATCGCCCAGAACGCCCCAGACTTCGACGCCGGAGCGCCAGTCGTTGTGACCACCAACGAGCTCGACCGCGGGGAACCCACGTCTGAGGTTCAGGACGCGCCGAGCCACGCGGACAGCGCACTGGCGCTGCTCATCTACACGAGCGGGACGACGGGGCGGCCGAAGGGCGTGATGCTCGATCACGCGAACCTGAATGCCATGTGCGGCGCGGTGATCGACGGCTTCATGATGACCCAGGACGATCACAGCCTGCTCATCCTGCCGCTGTTCCACGTCAATGGAATCGTGGTTGGAACACTCTCGCCGCTGCTGACCGGGGGCAGGGCGACGGTTGCGGGCCGGTTCAAAGTGGACACGTTCTTCGACCGGATCGAGCAGACCCGGGCGACGTATTTCTCTGCAGTGCCGACGATTTACACGATGCTGTGCGGGCTGCCCGCCAGCGTGAAGCCCGACACCTCATCCGTGCGTTTCGCCGTATGCGGTGCAGCTCCGGCCAGCGTCGAATTGCTCGAGGCGTTCGAATCCCGTTACGGCATACCGATAATCGAGGGATACGGGCTGTCCGAAGGGTCGTGCGCCAGCACCGTCAACCCGCTGATGGGAAAGCGCAAGGCGGGAACTGTGGGCCTGCCTCTTCCCGGCCAGACGATCCGGTTGGTCGATGCGGCGGGCAACCCCGTACCCGAGGGCGAGGCCGGGGAGGTCGTGATCAAGGGCCCGAATGTCATGCGGGGCTATCTGAACCGGCCCGAGGAGACCGCCAAGACCATCGTCGATGGCTGGCTGCACACGGGTGACGTCGGGCGGTTCGACGAGGACGGCTATCTGGTACTCGTCGACCGGGCCAAGGACATGATCATCCGAGGCGGCGAGAATATCTACCCGCGTGAGATCGAGGCCGTGGCCCATGGGCTACCGCAGATCGCCGAGGCCGCCGTTGTCGGACGCACGCATCCGGTCTACGGCGAGGAGCCGGTGCTGTTCGTGTCGCTGCATCCGGACGCGACGCTTGACACCGCCGCGATCCGCGAGCACCTCAGCGGCTCGTTGTCGAAATACAAACTGCCGGTGGAGATCACGATCATGGACGATCTCCCCAAGAATGCGGTCGGCAAGATCGCCAAGCCCGAGTTGCGCCGACTGCTGACGCTCGCTGAAACAACCAAGCCCTGACCCATCACAAATCAACGAAGGAGAGCGAATCATGGGATTCACCAAGCCGGACTTGCCCGACGTCGATCCGGACACATTTCTGCAGAAGCCGCTGATGGAGCGAATACGCATCCTTGGCGCCGACTGGGCCGAAAATGGTTTCGGCTCACCCAAAATGGTGCACACCATCTACATCCTGAAGCTGGTCGTGTTCTTTGCGATCGGCGGGATCACGGTAGCGACGGCGACGTCGGGCCTGCCGGCGTTTTGGCATGTGTCGGAATGGTGGAACCAGCCGATCGTGTACCAGAAGGTCATCGTGTGGACCGTGCTGCTGGAGGCCATCGGCGTCGCCGGGTCATGGGGCCCGCTGGCAGGCAAGGTCAAGCCGATGACCGGCGGCATCCTGTTCTGGGCCCGGCCGGGCACCATCCGGCTACGGCCCTGGAAGTGGATCCCGTTGACGGGCGGTGACCGGCGCAGCTGGTTGGACATCGCCCTGTATCTCGCGCTGCTGGCCAGCCTGACCGTCGCGCTGGTGATGCCCGGTGTGCACAGCGATTCGCTGTCGGCGGCGGTGCCGGACAACACCTCCGGACTGGTCAACCCGGCCCTGCTGATCGCGCCGATTGTGCTGCTGGTGCTGAACGGCCTGCGGGACAAGACGATCTTCCTGGCCGCCCGCGGCGAGCAGTATCTGCCGGCCTTGATCTTCTTCACCGTGTTGCCGTTCGCCAACATGATCATCGCGCTGAAGATGCTGATCGTGGTCGTCTGGGTGGGCGCCGGCTTCTCCAAGTTCGGCAGCCATTTCTCCAACGTCGTGCCGCCGATGGTCAGCAACAGCCCGTTGCTGCCGTCGAAATGGCTCAAGCGGGCGCATTACCGGGATTTCCCGCGCGACATGCGGCCATCGCGGGTGGCCGACGTGATGGCGCACGTCAACGGCACCTTCGTGGAGATCGTCGCCCCGCTGATGCTGTTCTTCTCCACCAACAAGTGGCTGACGATCGCCGCGGCAGTGTTCATGGTCGTGTTCCACCTGTTCATCATCTCGACGTTCCCGCTGGCGGTGCCGCTGGAGTGGAACCTGGTGTTCGCCTACGCCACGGTCTTCCTGTTCCTCGGCTTCCCGAACTGGAACGGCTACGCGCCGTGGGACATGTCCCCGCCCTGGCTGGCCGCAATCATCGCCGCAGCGCTGTTGTTCTACCCGGTGCTGGGCAACCTGCGTCCGGACAAGGTGTCGTTCCTGCCCTCGATGCGCCAGTACGCGGGCAACTGGGCGTCGGCGGTGTGGGCGTTCGCGCCCGGTGCCGAGGCCAAGCTCAACCGGGTCACCCGGTCGGCGGGAAACCAGATCGACCAGTTCGAGAGCGCCGGTTACGAGCCGCCGTGGGCGGAGATCACTCTGCAGAAAACCATCGCCTGGCGCTCGATGCACAGTCAGGCCCGCGGCCTGTTCTCGCTGCTGCTGACGCACCTGCCCGATATCGACTCCCGCACGGTGCGGGAGGGCGAGTTCGTCTGCAACTCGCTGATCGGGTTCAACTTCGGCGACGGTCACCTGCACAACGAGGACCTGATCGCTGCGGTGCAAAAGGAGGCCGCCTTCGAGCCCGGCGAATTGGTCATCGCCTGGGTGGAGTCGGAGGCCTTCGGCAGCGGCGTCCAGCATTACCAGCTCATCGACGCCGCACTCGGGGTGATCGAGCGCGGCACGTGGAAAGTCGGCGATGCCGTCAAGGAGCAGCCCTGGCTGCCCAACGGCCCGATCCCGACCGAGGTCAGCTGGTCGCTCGCCGGCACAAGGTCACGGACGAAGCCGCCGGTGATCCGCGACGAGGAAGACCACGATCACGGAGCCTTGGCGTGAGCACCCGAAGCCGAGCGCGAGTGAGGATCGCAGCGAGGAACGGAGCGAGCGGGAGGCGAGGCGTGAGCACAGCTGTTGTCGTGGGGGCCGGGCCGAACGGCCTGGCCGCCGCGGTCCGGCTCGCCCAGGCCGGCCTGCAGGTCACCGTCCTGGAAGCCGCCGATGAGATCGGCGGCGGCACCCGCTCGAGCGAAGCGATCCTTCCCGGGTTGCTACACGACCACTGCTCGGCGATCCACCCGATGGCCGTCGGCTCCCAGTTCCTGGAAGGCCTCGGCCTGGATCACTACGGGCTGTCGTGGCGGCTGCCCGAAATCGACTGTGTCCACCCGCTCGACGGCGGCCGCGCCGGGGTCCTCTACCGCTCGGTGGACGCCACGGCGGACGGGCTGGGCGCCGACCACGCCCGCTGGCGGAGGCTGTTCGGCCGGACCTCAGAGAGGTTCGATGCCCTTTCCGAGGACATCATGCGGCCGCTGCTGAGGGTGCCGAGGCATCCACTGACGTTGGCCCGGTTCGGCGCACCCACCGCCCTGCCCGCGTCAATGCTGGCCAGGGCGTTTCGCACCGCCGAAGCGCAGGCGCTGTTCGGCGGTGTCGCCGCGCATGCCTTCCGGCCGCTGCACTACCCGATGACGTCGGCGATCGGGCTGGGCATTCTCACCGCGGGCCATCGACACGGGTGGCCTGTCGCGGCGGGCGGTTCTCAGTCGATCACCAACGCGCTCGCGGCGGTGCTGGCCGACCTGGGCGGCAAGATCGAAACGGGCACCAGGATCGAAGCGGCATCACAGCTGCCGCCGTCCGACGTTGTGATGTTCGACCTTGCGCCCGTCGCGGTTGCGGACATCCTCGGAGATCGGTTGCCGGGTCGCGTGCGGCGGGCGTACCGGCGGTTTCGGCAGGGACCCGGCGCATTCAAGGTCGACTTCGCGGTGGAAGGCGGCGTCCCGTGGACGAGTGTCGCGGCACGGCGCGCCGGGACCGTACACGTGGTCGGTACCTTCGCCGAACTGGCCTCATCGGAGCGGGATATCCATGCCGGCCGCATGCCCGAGCGGCCGTTCGTCCTGGTCGGGCAACAATACCTGGCCGACCCGCAGCGATCCGTTGGCAACGTGCATCCGGTGTGGACGTATGCGCATGTGCCCAACGGCTATTCGGGTGACGCGACAGCAGCGATCGTCACTCAGATCGAGCGCTTCGCGCCGGGCTTCCGCGAACGCATCGTCGGACAGGCGGTACGAACCACCAAACAAATGTCCCTCTACAACCCGAATTACGTCGGCGGCGACATCATGACCGGTTCGAAAGATATCCGCCAGTTGGTGTTTGGACCGCGGATCACCTTGTCGCCGTATCGAATTGGATTGCCCGGGATGTATATCTGCTCGGCGGCGACACCACCGGGACCGGGTGCGCACGGAATGTGCGGCGCCAACGCAGCCGAGACTGCGCTCAATGAGCTCAACCAACGCTGAAGTGGAGACAGGAGATCATGACAAATATCCTCGAAACCGAACCCCTCCCTTCGGCGGAACCGGCGACGCCGAAGCTGGCCGGCCGCGTGGCCTTCGTCACCGGCGGCACGCGTGGCATCGGCGCCGCGATCGCGCGCAGCCTCGCCAATCAAGGCGCCACGGTAGCGGTCGGGCTACAGCCGAAACCGTGACAGCGCCGACAGATTCGTCGCCGACCTATTGGGAACAACACGGCGCCATGGCGCCTCGGCCTCCGCCCACCGGGGCAACGTCGGCTCCGCCGGCGATTGTCGCCGCACTGTGGCCGAGGTGATCGACACGCACGGCAGGCTGGACGTCCTGGTGAACAACGCCGGTATCACGATAGACAAGACCGTGGCCGCGATGACCGAAGACGATTGGTACAACGTTCTCGCGGTGAATCTTTCGGGCGCCTTCTTCTTGTCGCAGGCAGCGTTGGAGCACATGGTTTCCCGGGGAACCGGGCGGATCGTCAACGTTTCTTCGGTCGTCGGTGAGACCGGCAATATCGGCCAAGCAAACTATGCGGCATCAAAGTCAGGACTGTTCGGCTTGACCAAGACGCTGGCGAAGGAAGCCGCGTACATGCTCGCCAAGTCGGGCAAGCGCAGCGACGACGGCATCGGTATCACCGTCAACACGGTGACCCCCGGCCTGATCACAACGGAGATGACCGCCGAAATACCCGACAAGGTAATGGAGAAACTCACCAGCCAGATCCCCGTCGGCCGCGCCGGCAGGCCCGAGGAAGTCGCACGGGTCGTCCACTTCCTGGCCGCTGACGCCTCTTCCTACATCACCGGACAAGTGTGGAGCGTCAACGGTGGCATGGACATGTAACTGCGAACAGTCGATCCGCACGGGATTCCCTCAAATGCTCGACCGCAGAACTCGGCAACCCAAGGCCATACTGCCGCAGTCAGGAATCACGCAGGGCGTCGAAGCCGGCGCCGTGGCTCCGCTGATCAAACAGTTGCCGGTGGTCGAATTTCCGCGCCGGCATACCATTTACGCCGAAGGAGAGCCCGGTGACCGGCTGTACATCGTCGTTTCGGGAAAGGTAAAGCTCACCCGTCGCTCCCCCGACGGGCGCGCCAGGCTGCTGACTGTCATCGGCCCGCCGGACATGTTCGGTGCCCTATCGACATTGGACGCGGGACCACGCACCGCCAGCGCCGCGACCATCACCGCTGTACGCGCGGCGTCCATGGACCGCGACGCGATACGCGCCTGGATCACCGAGTGCCCCGAGAGTGCCGAACAGCTGCTGCGGCTGCTGGCCCGCCAGCTGCGGCGCAACGACACCGACCTGACGGAATTGCTCTCTACGGACGGGCCGGGCCGCGTCGCCAGACAGCTGTTGGCGCTCGCGCAGCGGTTCGGCACATGCGAAGACGGCGAGCTGCGGGTAACCCCTGACCTGACGCAGGAGGAGATCGCGCAAATGATCGGGTCGTCGCGAGAAACCGTCAACAAGACGTTGGCCTCTTTTGCCAACCGCGGCTGGATCCAGATCGACGGCAAGAGCGTGCTGATACGCGAACCCGAGCGGTTAGCCCAGCGATTTCAGTAGTAGTAGTAACAGGAGGAATGATCAACATGTCCAATGAGGCAACGGAGAGAACGGAATCCGGATCGGGGCACGTCGCGGAGCACGCGACTGTCGAACACCGCCATGCCGAGGAGCATGGGGCGCTGTACAACAGGCATCTGGCCGCGCACGAGAGTCTCTACGCACGGCACCGCGAGGAGCGCACGCGCCTGGCGGACAGGCACGTCACCGATCATGAACGGGCAACCAGCGCCGTGGTGGCACGGCGTGTGGCCGTGTCCGGACGGCACGCCGGGCAGCACCTGGGGATGGCGATCCGCCACGCGTCCCAACTCGCCTGGCTGGCGGTGCGGCACGCCGGCGACCGTGTTGACTTGGATCGCCGCCACGCGACGGAACTCATCGCCCAGGAGCGCCGGCACGCGCGCGAAGACCGGCGCTGAGCGCGACCACCCGTTAACGAGCCCTGCGACGGCGACCCCCGCGCGTGCTCGACCCACACGCGCTGCTAGACGCCGTGCCGCGGCTCAGTGACCACACCAACCTGGAAGCTCCCGCATGAGCTTGCTTCGGTAGAAAATCGCGTCGTCGAGTATCCGTTCGCGGGCGGGTTTTTCGTGCGGTCGACCGCGTAAGCTTCGCGGTCGTGAGGGGCGCAACGCCGGGGTCGTCGGCGAATCTGGTTGCGGCAAAATCGAATATCGCCCAGGTGATCGGCCACCGAGATATCAGCTGACTTCTGGGCTCTTTGTGGGCGGGGCGACATGGCCTTGGAGGCTCTGCAGGCACCACGGCGCGGCGAGGGCGCGGTGTTCAAGCTCGGCGTGAGTTCGGGCAACGATCCGCGGATGAATCCCGCCCGGCCCATCCGGGCACCACTGGGATGAATTCGAAATGACCGACATATGGCGGACATGTGAACCAACTCAGACGCTGTTGCGTTCCTCGTATACATGTGGTCAACGTCGCTCCCCCAGCAATCGTCCGCATTACAGGTAAGCGGGCCTGGAGTTTCGGCAGCGTATATAGACGTCGGTGCTAACGCCCATGAGCGTCTCCCTGATAATTCTCGCGTACACGAATTTGTGTGTGATTATGGCCCGCAACTGCCGACTTAAGTTCGTGCGCGCGTTTCAAGGCACCGATTTCAACGAGCGCGCAGCACGCTGCCGTCGGCCGCTCCAAAGGGCACACGCCCTGGGTCCGCTCAGTAGTTGTTGCAGGTGTTGGTGATCTGCAGGACCACTCCGACGTACTGCTGAGCCCCTGGAACGCTCTGCGCCTGCCGGGCCATCTGCTGGCGCTGATCCACTGGTGAGGCAAGGAAAGTCCGCAACCAGGCCTGCGCCGCCGGGGACACGTTGAACTGCTGGGCAACTGCCGGCGATTGCGCATTGAGCGCCGCCACCGCCTGCGAGTAGCTGCAGGTTGTGTTGATGGCGGAATCCAGGGGATCTGCGAACGCGACTCCGGCGCCAGCGGTAAGCGACAACGCCAGACCGC
>CAVYPI010000128.1:0-12367 GCA_963770125.1 uncultured Actinomycetota bacterium
AACCCGTCCCACTTCGGCTCGTAGGAGGCGCCGGGCGGAATCGACCGAACCGGCTTGGCCAACATCGGCGAGACCGGCGGCATGACGGGTAACCTCATCGGACCATTCTCGCGGGTATGAATTCCGGGCGGGTTTACCAAGTCTGGAAACGACTTCATCACCGACATCAACGGCAATCATGTGTCGAAGCTGGCGAGGCTGAAGGAATGCACGGCAGCGCTGCGAAGGCGGGGCCATCATTTCATGTGATCACGTCCGCTGTTTTTGCCGCTTTCCGGGAGCGCGACATAGGCAAGGCACCGCGTGGGCGCGAAACGATCCCGCGGGTGAGAAATTCGACTGTCAGTGCGAATTGTGCAACCGGAAGGAGAAGGCCATGGCCTGGCCAAGCTATTCCAGTAGGTTCCACGGTGAGCACGCCGTGCTCGCTATTGCCGCGATCGTCGTGGTATCCGAGCCACCCGTCATTTAGCTGAGCTCGCGAACTTCGATCGATAGCGACCGACCGGAGACGAGTACCGCACCACTCGTGTCGTCTCCACGCCGAATTCGGCGCAGGACACCCAATATGCTTGCCCCGCAACGCTTCACGTGTCCGACAATGCTCGTATACGGACGTGATCGCAGATCACAGCGACGTCAGGAAGGCGACCAGCTGTTGGTTGACCTCGGGGGCGCGTTCTTGTTGCAGCCAGTGGCCGGCACCGGGGAAGACCTTCATGTCGCGCAGCCCCGGCACCTGGGCGGGCAGGTCGGCCAGCGCTTCCGGGGTGTTTCCCGGCGATCAGGTCGTATTCCCCGGCCAGGTACAGCGCGGGTTGGTTGATCGCCGCGCCGACGAACGGGCCCAGGATCGTCGGTAGCACCTGGATGTTGCGGTACCAGTTGAGACCGCCGCGGAACCCGGTGCGGGAGAACTCGGAGACATAGAACGCCAGGTCGTCTTCGGTGAGCCACGACGGCAGCACGTCGGGCCGGATGAGCTGCTCGACAAAACCGTGCCCCTTCGGGAAATAACCATCCCAGCCATTCGAATGGCACACCGTCGGCCACGATGTCGCCACTGAGGGTGTACAGAAAGGCGCGTAGCGAATGGTCCACGTCGGCCTCCAGGTCGGCCTCTGCCACCCCGGGCTCCTGGAAGAACAGGCGGTAGTACTCCCGCTCGCCTGCGGCCTGCCGCATCACGTCGTTGATCGTCATTCCGTCCGGAAGCGCGGGAATCGGCGGAATGTACGGCACGCTCAACGCGGCGACCGCGCGGAACACGTCGGGACGCATGAGCGCGCTGTACCAGGCCGCCACGGCGCCCCAGTCGTGTCCCACCACTACGGCCTGCTCCGCACCCGCCGCTGCGACCACGCCCACCACATCGGCCACGATATGGCTCATCGAGTACGCATGGACCGCTGCGGGCGCACCGGTCCGGCCGTAACCTCGCATATCCAAAGCCATTGCCCTGAAACCAGCTTCAGCGACCGCCGGCAACTGGTGACGCCAGGAATACCAGGACTCCGGGAAGCCATGGCAGAAAACCACCAGAGGGCCTTTGCCCGCCGATACCGTATGCACCCCAATGCCATTGACCTCGATCTGGTCGTGCTCGAACGGTTCGGTGGCCATCATCGCTCCTATCGCGTCTGTCGTCAGGCAACAGAGACGCGAAGCGTCTTGAAACCGCGCAGAACGTTGTTGAGGACTGGTTCTTCCTCGAGGATTGTGAACCGACGAATTCGTTTTGCCAACGCGGTGAACAACGCCAACATTTCGATGCGGGCGAGATTCATCCCGACACAAGCGTGTGGGCCGACTCCGAAACCGAGATGATCGCCCGGCCGTCGGCGTACGTCGAAGCGATCCGGGTCGGCGTACTTGCGCTCGTCACGGTTGGCGGCCCCGTAGAACAGGATGGCGCGTGAACCTTCGGGCAGTACCGCACCGTCGAGGTCCACTTTCTGGGCGATGTAGCGGGAGAAGCCCTGGATTGGCGCGTCGTAGCGCAGCACTTCGTTGACCGCGCTGGGCATCAGCAGCGGGTCTTCGCGTACCAAGTCCCACTGGTCGGGATTGTTCGCGAACAGCCACACCGCGGTGCCGATCGCGAAGATCGTGGTGTCCAGACTGGGTCCCAGATAGTCGACCATCATGGCCGGACACGCCTGCGCGGGGACCTCGCCGCGTGCTACCGCGGCATGGATGCCTTCGGCCCAACTGCCGGGCTTGAGCTTTCCTGGCACCGCTTCGTTCGTGGCGTAGTCCATCATCTCCTGCAGAACCGGGAACGACGCGATGGTTCTGTCGTTGAGCGGCCCGAAGCAGTTGAACATCTCTGCGGCCCAGACGAGCATGCGTTCTCGGCCTCTTTCGGGCAGTCCGACCAGGTTGGACACCACGGTCACGGGCAGGTGGTTCGCCAGATCGGTCGCGGCGTCGAACGTGCCTTTGGTGACCAGCTTGTCCACCAGGATCTCCGCTTCTAAGGTGATCTGCTCTTTGACCGGCCGCAGTGCCCTGGGGGTCAGCGGACGCACCAGCACATCGCGCAGTGCGTCATGCTCAGCGCCGTCGCTGCACAAGGTGTTGCCGCGCAGCACTTGGTTCATTTGATCGTTCATCATCACGCCGTTGTGCGACGGGAACGACTCCCAATCCAGCAGCGCCCGGCGCACCGAGTCGTACCGGGTCAGCGCGAACATCTCGTATCTGGTCAGCCACACCGCCGGGCCCGCATCGCGCAACTTCTTGTATCCCGGCCACGGATCGAGCAACGCCGCGGCGGTGTACGGGTCATAGTCCGACCACACTGCAGCACTAAACATTATCTACTTCCCTCCGCGGCCAGTCGCCGCGGCGCGCTCGCATCGTCGGCCGGCTCCACGTCCATACCACTAGAGGCTAGGAACATCCATCGGGACGCCCTACCCACGAAACGCATCGCTTGTGGCCAGATCGCGCATATATCGCCGCGCAGGCTCGTGGCCGGAGTATTTCGGTACTCTCGTGAAGGGCCGTCAAGTTTAGGTTTCACGCCCAACGGGAGCAACATCAGTGACGTCATGGATGCACGCCGAAACAGTAAAAGATGCCGAAATCCTCTGCGGTATGGCACTTTATCCACAGCAGGAGCTGAGGATCCTCAGGAATCCTGAGTCATTTTCGCTCAAACAGCGCATCGGCAACCTCGGGCCAATCACAGTCGGCGAAATCGCATTCGGCGCGGACGTGCGGCTGGAATGTGGCGAACTGCACAACAGCTACCACGTCAACATCCCGATGACAGGTCACATCGAATCGGAGCATCGAGGCATCCGCGTCACCGCGGACTCGGAGTGCGCGACCGTCTACCAGCCCGAGGTGCATACAGTGCTGCCGTACTGGTCGGCGCAAACACGATTGCTGTGTATCAAGTTCGACCGTTCCGTCGTCGATGACGCTCTCAGAGATGCAGTCGGGAATACAGCGACCACTCAAATCAACTTCGGGCACACCATGCAGATCCACAGCGGCGGCGGCCGCGCCTGGGCGCAGATGGTGATGATGCTCTATGACCAGGTCTCCCGACCAGACAGTATTCTGCGTGAGCCACTGGTTGGGTTGCCGTTTATCGACAGCCTCGTGCGCGGCCTGCTCGTCGTTGCCGACCATCCGTACCGCAGCGCAGTCGTCAAACCGGTCGGAACTGTGCGGTCCCGGCTAGTCGAAACCGCCGTGGAGATCATCGATGCCGAAGCCCATCTGCCGCTGACAGTGTCCTCAATCGCGGCGCGCAGCCATGGCAGTGTTCGTTCCCTCCAGCAGGCATTTCGCCGCGAACTGGAGATGACGCCAATGACGTATGTGCGCGAGGTGCGGTTGCGTCGAGCACACCGCGCGCTGGTGGAATCCGATCCGTCCGTGGCCACCGTGGCGTCGATCGCCCACGACTGGGGCTTCACGAATCTGGGCCGGTTCGCTGAAACGCACGCCGCACGCTACGGGGAACCACCGGTCGTGACCTTGCGCCGAACGCTCCTCCCTCGCTGAGAACAGACACTCGAAGGCGGAACTGCTAGCGGCCGGTCGGAGAAAAGGAAGACTACGTAGCACGCGCGATGCGCAATATCACTCCGTACCTGCACCACGCAGCGAGCTCGGCAATTAAAACACACGTACACAACGCATTTACCAAACTCGGTATCAATTCACGCGCCCAGCTGACGCAGCTGCTGCGCTGATCTGGTGGGTCAGCACTTCAAGCACCGGCCCGGTTAGTACTACATCCACACTGCCCTACACATCAATCCTCGGGCGATGGTATTGCGCTGCCCGCTGGGCGACTGTGGGAGTTGTCACTAACAACGTGCTCACCCGAGTCACGTTGGACGCCAAGCCATACCGCGCCTGTGAGCGCACCACGGACAAGAGAGGATGCCATGACTTTCGCAGCGCGTTGGGTTTCGGCGCCACTGCTGGAGCCTATTCCCTGCCAGTACCGGGGATCAATGCGGCATACCCGCCTCATCCGCGGTGCCCTGATAGTGGATGCATGGCCTGGCAGATCGACCGACCGGCGAATCGGCCAGCGGCCGCAATGGTGAGCACTTACCCACTGAAGAACCACTGAAAGAAGAGGACATCATGACCGTCAAAGTGACGCTGCCGACGCCGGGCCAGCCCTATCTGGAAACCGGGCTGCTGCCGGCCGATTTTTACGCCTACGAGGAGCTGCTGTCAGAAACGGAGCGCGAGAAGGTCGATCGCATACGCGAGTTCTTCCGCACCGAGGCCGCGCCGATCGTCGACGACTACTGGGCACGGGCCGAGTTCCCCTTCGAGCTCGTCAAGGGATTCGCGAAGCTGGGTCTGCTGGATTGGGCCGACCCCGATTCGTCGGAGCCCGCGCCGAGCAATCTCCTCACCGGCATCACCTCAATGGAAATGGCGCATGCCGACCCGTCGCTGTCAGTGTTCTACGGTGTGCATGCCGGACTGGCGATGGGCACCATCATCACCTGCGGCTCCGAGGAGCAGAAGCGGCGGTGGCTGCCTGCGATGAGCCGCTTCGAGAAGATCGGCGCGTTCGCGTTGACCGAGCCGCACGGCGGCTCCGACGTTGCGGGCGGCATGGAGACTACCGCGCGCCGCGAGGGCGATGAGTGGGTGCTCAACGGGGCGAAACGGTGGATCGGTAACGCCACCTTCGCCGACCTGGTGGTTGTCTGGGCTCGCGACGTCGAGACGAATCGGGTGCTTGGCTTCGTGGTGGAGAAGGGCACCCCCGGTTTCACCGCGACGAAGATCGAGAACAAGTTCGCGCTGCGGATCGTGCAGAACGCCGACATCGTGCTCGACGAATGCCGGGTTCCCGAGGCCAACCGACTGCAGAACGCGAACTCGTTCAGGGACACCGCGGAGATTCTGCGCCGGACCCGCAGCGGTGTGGCGTGGCAGGCGGTGGGAGTCCAGTTCGCCGCCTACGAGATTGCACTGCAGTACGCCAAGGAGCGGACACAGTTCGGTCGCCCGATCGGCAAGTTCCAGATGGTCCAGGACCTGCTGGTGAAGATGCTCGGCAACGCCACGGCATGCGCCGGGATGATGGCCCGCCTGGCCCAGTTGCAGCACGATGGGGTGTATCGCGACGAGCAGTCCGCGCTGGCGAAGGCCTACTGCACGGCGCGGATGCGCGAGACGGTTCACTGGGCACGGGAGTTGCTGGGCGGCAACGGCATTGTTCTTGACTACAACATCGGCCGCTTTGTCGCCGACTCCGAGGCTCTCTACTCCTATGAGGGCACCCGCGAGATGCAGACGCTGATCGTCGGGAAGTCAGTCACCGGCCTGAGCGCGTTCGTGTGAGGTGACGGCCATGACAACGCAGACAACGCAATCCGTGTTCTCCGGCCTCAAAGTCGTTGAGATAGCCAGTTTCATCGCGGCTCCGGCCGCGGCGACGATGCTGTCGGACTTCGGCGCCGACGTGATCAAGGTCGAGCCACCCGGGCTGGGTGACCCGCAGCGACTGCTGAGCTCGGTGCCGCCGAGCCCGGCAGCACCGGGAAACTACAGCTGGCACTTGGCCAACCGCAACAAGCGGGGCATGTCCGTCGACCTCAAGTCCGAGGGCGGCACGGAGATCCTCAAGCGTCTCGTCCAATGGGCGGACGTCGTGATCACCAACTTCCCGCACGGCACCCGCGAAGCCCTGCACCTGGGCTACGAGGAGGTGTCGGGCTGGAACCCGCGGGTCATCTACGCCGACATCACCGGGTTCGGTGATGCCGGACCGGATGCCGGGCTGCCAGGGTTCGACCTGACCGCCTTCTGGTCGCGCAGCGGGCTGTTGGCCTCGACCCGCGACGCCGGTGCACCGCCAACTTCTCCGCCCTGGGGCAGTGGCGATTACACCTCCGCAACTGCCATCTATGCCGCGATCACGACCGCGCTGTACCACCGCGAACGCACCGGGCGGGGCGCCAATGTCGGCACCTCGCTGCTGGCCACCGGGGTATGGGCGACCGGAACACTGGTGTCGGCCGCGTTAGCGGGCGGCAAGCCGTACGAGCTGCATGACCGCACTGCGCCGGTGAACGCGATGACCAATCAGTACCAAAGCGGGGACGGCCGTTGGTTCATGCTGGCGGCCAGGCAATCATTCTGGCCGGCAGTGGCCAACGCCATCGGGCGATCTGACCTGTTGACAGACCCGCGCTTCAGCGACGCCAAGGCTATCGGCCAGCACGCCGCGGAGTTGGCCGATCTGCTCGACGCCGAATTCCGTGCTCAGCCCTTGGCGCATTGGAAAGAGGTTCTCGACGCCGCCCGCATCCCCTACGGCGTCATCCAGACGGCCGCGGAGGCGGCCGAGGATCCGCAGCTGCGCGCCGCCGACATCGTTGTGCCGATCGACGGTGCCGCCGACCTGGAGTACACGGTGAACAACCCGATCACCCTTCGCGGGCTGGCCAGAGTGCCTTCCCGGCGCGCACCCGAGCACGGCGAGCACAACGACGAAGTCCTCGCCCAACTGGGATTCAGCGCGGACGACATCGACCAGCTGCGGGAACAGAAAGTGATTCCCGTTGCATCAGAACAGGAGACAACGAAATGACCAAAACTGAAGTAACGACGGATCTGGTTCTTGCAGAGCGCCACGACGGTGTCCTGACGATCACCATCAACCGTCCGGCGCAAAAGAATGCCGTCAGCCGCGAGGTCGCCGTCCAACTGGCATCCGCCCTGGATCAGCTGGACACCGACCCGACGTTGTCGGTGGGCGTGCTCACCGGCGCGGGCGGGACGTTCAGCGCCGGCATGGACCTCAAGGCGTTCGCGAACGGGCAGACCCCGATCCTTCCCGGTCGTGGATTCGGCGGGCTCACCCAAGCAGTGGTGCGCAAGCCGCTGATCGCGGCCGTCGAAGGATGGGCGCTTGGCGGCGGCTTCGAGATGGTGCTGGCCTGCGACCTGATCGTCGCGGCGCAAGACGCCAAATTCGGGTTGCCCGAGGTGAAGCGGGGACTCATCGCCGGTGAGGGTGGTGTGATCCGGTTGCCGAAGCGACTCCCCTACCACGTCGCCCTCAAGGTGCTGCTCACCGGCGAGCCGATTTCGGCCGTCGATGCCAAGCAGTACGGCCTCGTCAGTGAGCTGACCGCATCTGGGGCCGCATTGGCCGGGGCGCAGGAGCTTGCTGCGCGCATCGCCGGCAACGCACCGCTTGCACTGGCGAAGGTCAAACAGGTCCTGCAAGAAACGCAGGGCCTCAATGACACCGAGGCGTTCACGCGGCAAGCCGAGGACGCATCCAGCCTGTTGAACACGGAGGACGCGCATGAAGGAGCCTTGGCCTTCGCCGAAAAACGTGCACCCGTCTGGCGCGGACGCTAACAGCCAACCAAAGTAAGGGAGAAACAGATGTTTTCGCAAAATGCGGTGCGCCACATAGCCATCGTCGGCACCGGCACCATCGGAGCGAGTTGGGCGACGCATTATCTCGCCCACGGCTTTGATGTCACGGCCACCGATCCGGCGCCGGGAGCCGAGGCAGCGCTGCGGTCCTACGTCGAGGGTGCGTGGGAGGGGGTAACCCAGTTGGGACTTGCGCCCGGCGCCTCACCGGATCGCCTGAAGTTCACGTCGGACCTGTCAGCGGCCCTCGCCGACGCCGACTTTGTTCAGGAGAACGCACCGGAGCGCCCGGAACTGAAAATCAAGCTGTTCGCCGACATCGACGACGCCACGCCGCCCGAGGCGATTATCGCCTCGAGCTCGTCGGGCATCACGATGAGCGAGATGCAGGTCCAGTGCCAGCATCCGGAGCGAACCGTCATCGGCCACCCCTTCAACCCCCCACACGTCATCCCCCTCGTGGAGGTCGTCGGAGGAACGAAAACCGATCCGGAGACGATCTATGACGCGATGGACTTCTACGCCTCGATCGGCAAGAAACCCATTCTTCTGAAAAAGGAGCTGCCCGGCCACGTCGCCAACCGCATCCAGTCGGCGCTGTACCGGGAAGTGGTTTACCTGATCGGCCAGGGCGTGCTCGACGTCGCCGACGCCGACGACGCGGTGTCGTGGGGTCCCGGGCTGCGCTGGGGGGTCATGGGTCCCAATCTGCTGTGGCATCTCGGCGGCGGCCAGGGCGGTATCCAGCATTTCATGGACACCCTGATGCCACGCATGGCCGCCGGGTGGCCGGGACTGGGCAACCCAGAACTCACCCCGGAGCTGCAGCAACAGATCATCAAGGGCGTCCTCGAAGAAGCGGATGGGCGATCGATCGACGAGCTGGCCGCCCAGCGCGACGAGATGCTTTTCGATCTGATCGCGGTGCGCTCCAAGTCTGGGCCATCGGGCGGGTCGAACGCTTGAGCGGCCCTGTGCCATAAGGAGAAAGCGATGCTGAGCGTGATCTATGGCGTGCTGGCAATGACGCCCGCAACATTCGCCATATCAGGCTACGTGCTGGTGTCACGTCACTGACCAAATTCAACACTTGATCGAAGGACCACAACGATGACTCAGACGACCGGAAAGTTGTTCGTGCTGGAAGCCAGCGGCGGCGGACGGCTATTTTCCATCAACCCCGACGGCTCCGACAAGACCTACCTCGTCACCGGATGCCCCGTGCCCGACGGTATCGCAATCGACGTGGAGGCCGGCCACATCTACTGGACCAACATGGGGAAGCCCCCGACCAACGACGGCTCGATCGAACGTGTGGACCTCGACGGACGCAACCGCATCACGATCGTGCCCAGCGGCGGCACATACACCCCCAAGCAGCTTCATTTCGACACCATCGGTCGCAAGCTGTACTGGGGCGATCGCGAAGGCATGCGCGTCATGCGGTGCGACCTTGACGGCGCCAACATCGAGACCCTGGTGCAAACCGGGCAGGGTGACGACGACCGCCACGACGAGACGAACTGGTGCGTCGGCGTCGCCGTCGACCATGTCGGTGGGCATCTCTACTGGACACAGAAGGGCCCCAGCGATGCCGGCCTCGGCAGGATTATGCGAGCCGGAATCGACGTTCCCGCAGGCGATAACGCGGCGCGCCGTAGCGACATCGAGGTGATGTTCAAGGACTTGCCCGAACCGATCGACCTCGAAATCGAGCACAGCACACGGATGCTGTACTGGACCGACCGTGGCGACCCGCCGAACGGGAACACCGTCAACCGGGCCCCGTTGGACGGCATTTTCTACGCCGAACCCGAAATCGTCGCGACGCACCTGATGGAAGGCATCGGGATCGCACTGGATCCAGGCCACAACCGCATGTTCGTCACCGACCTGGGAGGCAACATCTATGTGTCCGCCCTGGACGGATGCGGCCACCGGCCGATCCGCGCCCTGCAGGGCAATCTCACTGGCATCGCCTACGCCGAGGTACCCAACGGGAGCCCATCATGAGCGCCATGCTCGACACCGAAGACGGGGATGACCGGCGACATCGCGTCGTCGTCATCGGTTCGGGTTTCGGCGGGCTAACCGCGACTAAAGCTCTCAACAATGCGCCTGTCGATGTCACGATGATCGCGTGGACCCAGCACCACCTGTTCCAGCCGCTGCTGTATCAAGTCGCGACGGGCATTTTGTCCGAGGGCGAGATCGCTCCCGCCACCCGTCGGATCCTTCGCAACCAGCGCAACGCGGAGGTGCTGCTCGGTGATGTCGTGGAGATCAATCTGGCCGGACGCTACGTGGTTTCAGAGCTGCTCGGGCAGCGCTACCAGACGGCGTACGACAGCCTGATCGTCGCGGCCGGCGCCGGCCAATCCTATTTCGGTAACGACCATTTCGCGGAGTTCGCCCCGGGGATGAAGACGATCGACGATGCCCTCGAAGTGCGCGGGCGCATCCTCGGCGCCTTCGAGCTGGCTGAACGGTCCAGCGATCCGATCCTCAGGGAGAAGCTGCTGACATTCAGCGTAATCGGTGCGGGTCCGACCGGGGTGGAGTTGGCGGGCCAGATCGCCGAGTTGGCCAACCGAACGTTGAAAGGTGGGTTCCGCCATATTGACTCGACAGCGGCGCGGGTGATCCTGCTCGACGCAGGGCCGGCGGTGCTGGCGCCAATGGGCGCCAAGCTCGGAAAGAAGGCGCACGCACGGCTGCAGATGCTGGGTGTCGAGATACAGCAAGGAGCGACGGTCGTCGATGTCGACATCGACGGACTCACCGTGAAGGACTCCGATGGCGCCACCCGCCGCATCGAATCCGCGTGCAAGGTGTGGTCTGCGGGAGTATCCGCCAGCCCGTTGGGCATCCAGATCGCCGAGCAAGCCGGGGCGGAGGTCGACCGCGCCGGTCGCGTGAAGGTATTGCCCGATTTGACCGTTGCCGGTCATCCGAACGTGTTCGTCATCGGTGACATGGCCTCGGTCCCAGGGGTTCCCGGCATGGCACAGGGCGCCATCCAAGGTGCGAAGTACGCAGCGCGGGCCATCAGGGCGGAGCTCAAGGCCGCCACCCCGGCCGTGCGCGAACCGTTCCACCATGCCGTGCGCGAACCATTCCTATTCCGACAAGGGCTCGATGGCCACGGTTTCGCGCTTCTCGGCTGTCGCCAAGATCGGTCCGCTGGAGTTGGGCGGCTTCGTCGCATGGATGGCATGGCTGCTGTTGCACCTGGTCTACCTCGTCGGATTCAAAAGCAAGATGACCACTGTCATTTCGTGGACAACAACTTTCCTCACGATGAACAGAGGCCAGCTCACGATCACCGAGCGGCAGGCCCGCGCTCGACGGTCCGTGGAGCTGCCCATCCAACCCCATTCAGCGGCCAAGGCCGCGTAACACGACTAGGAGCAAGAGATGAGTTTCAACGTGCCAACCGACTTCCAAAGCCGGCCGGTGGCCGTCATCGGCGCCGGTACGCTCGGACGGCGTATCGCCCTGATGTTCGCCGCACATGGTTCTGAGGTAAAGATTTATGACCTCGCCGAAGCGCAACGCCACGCTGCTGTCGACTACGTATCGCAGAACCTTCCCGCGCTGGCGGACCGGCTCACTGGTGTAGTGGCGGGCGAGGTTTCGGCCGAGGCTGACCTCGCCAAGGCGGTGCACGACGCGTGGCTGGTCGTAGAGGCGATCCCCGAGCGGCTGGAGCTGAAAAAGGACGTGTTCGGCCAACTCGACGAGCTAGCGAGCGCTGACGCCATCCTGGCCAGCAATTCGTCGTCATATGCCAGCCGGATGTTCCTGGATAAGGTCCAGCGCCCCGAACGCGTGCTGAACATTCACTTCTATATGCCGCCGAAACAGAATGCCGTCGATGTGATGTCCTGTGGGAAGACCGACCGCAACGTCATCGACTTCGTGATGACGACGTTGCCGCAGTTCGGGCTTTACCCGTTCGAAGCACGCAGGGAGAGCACTGGTTTCATCTTCAACCGGGTATGGGCAGCGGTGAAACGGGAGAGCCTAGAGGTCGTCGCCGAAGGCGTGTCCACGCCCCAGGAAGTCGACGAGATGTTCCAACTCAACACCGGCTCCGCCGGCCCTTTCCGGATGATGGATCAGGTCGGCCTGGACGTCGTGCTGGATATCGAAGAGCACTATTGCGCCGAGCACCCTGAGTACCCCGAGGGGCCGCGCCGACTGTTGCGTACCTACATTCAGCAAGGCCGGTTGGGTGTCAAGTCGGGTGCGGGCTTCTACGACGACTACCCACGCCCGGCCGAGCGGCCAATCGACGCATAACGCCGGCCGCGATGTCGGCGGAGGTTTACCGATGATCAATCACGCTCTAGTCCTCGCGGGTCCGATGACCGCACCGTGCGCGTCGCAGGCTGCAAGCCAATCGCCGCAATGGCTTCAGGTAATGCAGGCGACCGGAGCCGTTGCGACGACCGTCGGCGTGCTCATCGCGGTG
>CAVYPI010000129.1:0-18376 GCA_963770125.1 uncultured Actinomycetota bacterium
TCGCGCGGGCCGCTCGCCAGTCGGGATTGCATGCCGACGGCAACAACGTCGTCATCAACGATGGCAAGGCCGCCTTCCAGTCCGTTTTGCACATCCACCTGCACGTTCTGCCGCGGCAGAACGGAGACAAGCTGTCATTCGCCAAGGGCATGCTGCTGCGGCGAGATCCCGACCGCGACGAAACCGGCCGCATCTTGCGCGATGCCCTGGCGCAACTGGACGCCGCTCAACAAGACTGACGCCATGGACATCTCCCGATGGCTCGAACAACGGGTCGGAGCCCCGCTGCTAATGTTTCACGACAGGATCTACAAGGGCACCAACGGCCGGATCGGGCACACGATCCCGGGCGGCCCGTCACAACTCATCCTCCACACCACCGGCGCAAAAACCGGTCAAAAGCGCGCCAACTCACTCAGCTACGCCCGGGACGGTGACGACTACCTGGTCGTCGCGTCGAAGAGCGGCGACCCCAAGGCGCCGGGCTGGTATCACAACCTCAAAGCCAACCCGAACGTCGAGATCAACATCGGTCCAAAGCGATTCGGCGTCACGGCGAAACCCGTAACGCCGGACGACCCCGACTATGCGCGGGTGTGGCAGATCGTCAACAACATGAGGGGCAACAAAAACCGCTACATCGGATACCAGAAGCGGACCTCGCGGCCGATTCCGGTGGTCAGGCTGACACCCTAGAACAGCTTTTTTGCAGTCTGGCTATCTCAACGATTGCCGTAAGGTCGCGCTTGTTGTTGCAGGGCAACGGCATTCGTGTGCTGACCAGTCTTGCTGGCATTCGGCGATTCTCGACAGTTCTCGGTCAAATGCGATGAATAAGCGATGGATTGGTGGCCGAGGCATGTCATCCTGCTTGGGTGGCGGGCCGACTGCCGTGGTTACGTTAGGTGTCAGAACAAGCCGCCGCGAAGGCCGCCGTGGCCGCCGAGCAGAAACGGCATGTCTCCGTAGGGGTGGTACTGAACGGGGGCCGGGGCGTTGTTGATCTGAACATTGCCGGGCGACTGGCAGATATTTCCCGAGCAGGTCTGCCCAATCGCCGCCGCAGCGGTCGGTGCAGCGGCGATCGCTACCGCAGCAGCACCCGCCGCCAACAGCGGTGCGATGTAAGTCAGTTTGATTCGCATGGTCGTGCTCCTTTAGATCTCCCCATTTGTTGCAACGGAAACTAGCCAGCCTTTGTTCATTCCCACGGTCGGCGATCTCGTCCGCTCCACCAACTTGGGGTCCCGCCACGGCTGAGCACCTACTCGTCTTCGCCGCTGGGTCCCTCGTCCGTTTGGAGCTGGATACGGACTAGGTCCGGGCCGGTAACGGTCACCGCCCAGCCCCGATGCGCCTGGTGCACAGCGCTATGTTCGACATCGAACGTGGTGAGGTGTTCTGCCCAGTGCTCCAGCTCGGTGTAGCTCGGCACAGTCAGACCGCACAACGGGAATTCGCGCAATGCGGCCAGCGGCGCGGCGGCGCGCCGCAACAGCAGACGGACACCGCACGGATGCTGCAGCAGCACGGCCACTACCTCGCATTCGCTTTCCTCGATCAAGAGAGCGGCGAAATCGAATATCCGTACATACCAGTCGCTGCAAGCCAGCGGATCGGTGGTCGGCACAACAACGTGGTGTATGCCAGTCAACGGGGGCACTCGATGATTCTTGCCGCCGCGAGACAACTCGTCGATCCGCGGCCACACCCCCGGCCATAAACAACTGACAATCGTGGACAGTCCACGAGCCAATAGACCACGTTCCGCTTGGGTCGACTAGATAACACTCGGCCACGCCCTCGGGCACAAACAAGTCCTCGTGGGTCATCAAGCCTGGCTCGGGCACGGCGCCACGTGGATGTGTCGCAGATGCGATCAGACGGTGTACGGGGTGCGGGCGTCGAAGTACTGCCGGAAGCATGATGTCATCGACCCGATCACGTTGTTCATCGCGACCGGGGTGCGGCTCTCGGAGCTGCTGGCATTGCGGTGGTCAGACTTCGATGAAAACACGGGCATGATCACGGTGTGCGGGAAGGTCGTTCGCGTAAAGGGGAAGGGCCTGGTTCGGTTTGACGACACCAAGAGCGAGGCCGGCAAGCGGACCATCCCCTTGCCGCGTTTCGCGATTTCCGCGTTGGTCGAGCGCCGAAGACTGCCATTCCTCGGCGAGCAACCGATGATCTTCCCGTCAATGCTGGGCAGGCTGCGGGACCCTGGCGACCTCAGCCGCCTTTGGCGCGGGGTGCGGGAGGATCTCGGCCCGCCCGAGGTGACGTCACACTCGTTCCGTAAGACGGTGGCAACGCTGATCGACGATGAGGGGCTATCGGCCCGGATCGGCGCCGAGCAGCTCGGGCACGCCAAGGTGTCGATGACGCAGGACCGCTACATGCGCCGGGGCCCGTCCACGCTGTGGTGGCTGAGCTGTTTGATCCGCATCATAAGCGATGAATAAACGATGGATACCTGTTATGAGGATGTCTAGATACCGTGTCTGATGTGGGCGGCGACGCAGTTTGACGCCCTAGAACAGCTCTTTGGCGAGCAGTTCCAGCGTCGTGTCGCGCGCCGGCGCGGTCGCGGGATCCGTACCACGGCGCGCCGATGCAACCGGGTTGACCATCACCTCGTCGATGCCGAACTCGTCGGCCAGCGTACGCACCTGATCCGCGGCCTCGGTCGGGGTGCCGACAACGGCGCGTCGCAGAGCTCCCTCAACGACCCGCTGCGCCTGCGGGCTCAGTTCCTGTAGCTCGGCATCCTCGACGAGATCGAGCGCAGCCAGCGGCTGACCCGTCCGCAGCCGACCCATCATCTGCAAATTCGGCAGCAGCAAAGCCATTGCCTCATCACGTGTTTCGGCCACCACCGCGTTGACCGTCAAGAACGTCACCGGTTCGGATGCCAGGTCACTCGGCCGGAACTCTGAGCGATACACCTCAAGCGCCTCGGCGGTGCCCTGCCCCGAGAAGTGGTGTGCGAACACGTACGGCAGGCCCTTGGCGGCGGCCAGATGAGCGGAATACATCGACGATCCCAGCAGCCACAGCGTCGGCTCCGTCACCGCCGCCGGCGTGGCCTTGAGGATGTAGTTCTCCCGCATCAGATCCCGCGGCAGCGGCACCCGCACGCCCCGCGCACCCATCAGCGCCACCACGTCGTCGAGATACTCCGGGAACGCCTCGATGTCGCGGTCGTCGCGGCCCGCCGCTCCGCGCAACGCCAGCGAAGTGACCGGATCCGACCCGGGGGCACGACCGATGCCGAGGTCGATGCGGCCGGGGTGCGCGGCCTCCAGCAGCGCGAACTGCTCGGCGACGGCCAACGGCGCATGGTTGGGCAGCATCACCCCGCCCGAACCCAGCCGCAGCTGCGATGTCTGCGCGGCCAGATGCGCGATCAGCACCGGCGGGCTGGTGGCTGCCACGGCGGGCATGTTGTGGTGTTCGGCCAACCAATAGCGGGTGTAGCCGAGCCGGTCGGCCGTCTGAGCGAGGTGCGTCGTCGCCGCCAGCGCATCGGACGTGGACTGATCGGTGCGCACCGGAACGAGGTCTAGAACGGAAAGACGCATTGCTTAGTCAACGCAATCATCTCTGCGAACGTTCCCGGGCCTGCCGGAAGATGTCGTCGAGCATCTGTGTCGTGAGCTTGCCGGTGAACGTGTTCTGCTGGCTGGGGTGATAGCAGCCGATCAGTGTCAGGTCACCGAGAGTCGCCGTCGCACCGTGGCCGAATTGCGGTGCCGGCGTCGGGACCGTGCCTCCCCCGTTCCTGATCATCTGCAGCGCCGCGCGCCACGCGAACGCCCCGAGCACCACGATCACCCGCACCTCGGAACCGATCAGCCGCCACTCGGCGTCCAGCCACGGTGCGCATGTCGCGCGCTCGGCCGGTGTCGGCGCATTGCCCGGCGGGGCACAACGCACTGCTGCGGCCACTCGAGTGTCGTTGAGCGCCAACCCATCTGCGGCATCAACGCACGCCGCCTGATTGGCCAGTCCCGCGCGATGCAACGCCGCGAACAGGAAGTCGCCCGAACGGTCACCGGTGAACACGCGGCCAGTGCGGTTGCCGCCGTGCGCGGCGGGCGCCAACCCAACGATCACCACTCGCGGCCGCACCGGGCCCCAACCTGGAATCGGCCGACCCCAGTACGGCTGGTCGGCGAACGACTTGCGCTTCACGACGGCGACCTCTTCGCGCCACTCGACCAGCCGCGGGCACGCGCGGCACACCGAAACCTCCGCGTCAAGCTCGTCGACGGTCGTGACCGCCGCCGCCATCGACGCGACGTGGGCCGGTGTCTCAGCCACCGCCGTCCGGGGCGTGGCCGGATCGCCCGGCCAGCCGGAGCCGGGCGGTACGGGCGAATCGAACATCACGCCGGTGCGCGGATGGGCCAGCTTCACAGGACCACTGTGCATGCGCAGCAAAATCGCATGCCGAGCGACCCCGGCCGCTGTTAGATTCGGCGCGATAACTCATGACGAACGGCAAGCGCGGTCCGCTCTTCCGGATCCTGTTCGGCGCGCTCATGGCCGGCGCGGGAAACGGCATCTCGATCGTCGCGTTTCCCTGGCTTGTGTTGCAGCGCAACGGCTCTGCGCTGGACGCCTCGATCGTGGCGATGGCGGGCACGCTGCCATTGCTAGCCGCCACCCTGATCGCGGGCACCGCCGTGGACTATCTCGGCCGCAGGCGCGTCTCGATGATCTCCGACGCGCTGTCCGCGTTGTCGGTGGCGGCCGTCCCACTCCTGGCGCTCGCGTTCGGGGTGCACGTCATCAACGTTGCGGTGCTCGCAGGGTTGGCCGCCTTGGGCGCATTCTTCGACCCGGCCGGCATGACGGCGCGCGAGACGATGCTCCCGGAGGCGGCCGCCCGCGCCGGCTGGAGTCTGGATCACGCAAACAGCGTCTACGAGGCGGTCTTCAACCTGGCCTACATCGTCGGGCCGGGCATCGGCGGCCTACTGATCGCCACCCTGGGCGGGGTCAACACGATGTGGGTGACCGCATCCGCCTTCGGGTTGTCGATCGTCGCCATTGGAGTGCTGCGGCTGGAGGGGGCGGGCAAGCCCGACCGCGCTGCTCTGCCCGAAGGGGCGTGGGCGGGAATCCTCGAAGGCCTGCGTTTCGTCTGGCACAGCAAGGTGCTACGGACGCTGGCGTTCGTCGACCTCGCGGCGACCGGCTTGTACATGCCGATGGAAAGCGTGCTATTCCCCAAATACTTCACCGATCGCAACGAACCGGCGCAGCTGGGCTGGGTGCTGATGGCTTTGAGCGTCGGTGGCCTCATCGGAGCACTGGGCTATGCGGTTCTGTCGAAATACACGAGCCGGCGGGCAACCATGCTGACCGCGGTGCTGACACTGGGCGTGGCGATGACGGTCATCGCGTTCCTGCCCCCGCTCCCCGTGATCCTCGTGCTGTGCGCCGTCGTCGGGTTGGTGTACGGACCGATCGCGCCGATTTACAACTACGTGATGCAGACGCGCGCGCCACAACGTCTGCGCGGCCGGGTCGTCGGGGTGATGGGGTCGCTGGCCTATGCCGCGGGTCCGCTCGGATTGATAGTGGCCGGCCCGCTTGCCGACGCGGCCGGGCTGCATGCGACGTTCTTGGCGTTGTCGCTGCCGATGCTGCTGCTGGGCATCGTCGCGTTGTTCTTGCCGGCGCTGCGCGACCTCGACCGTCCGGCCTCTACACATTGATGGTTCTGGACGAAGCTCGGATGCACCGGAGCCATTGGTGCCCAAACTAGGCGGAACTGACACGCCAGCATTCTCCGGAAAATTGCAGGGCGCAGGCGCGTCCGGGTCAGCTTCCTCCCGTCGCCAGGGTGGCGGGCGCAGTGTTGGCACCGGAAATGAGCACCGCAACCCGTTCCTTGTGTGACGGCGCGTAAACGCCCGAACTGAGCGCCGCGTAGGCGGCGGCTGCGCCATGTTCGGCCGCGATGCGGTAATCATTCCAAAGTTGTTCACGCGCAGAGATGATGGCGGAGTCATCCACCAGCACGCTCTCGACGCCGAACCGGCGCGCGACGTCGAAGGCTATCTGGCCAACGCGGCGAGCACCGAGAGAGTCAGCTGCTATACCCGAAACCGACACGTCGACCGGTGTCCCCGCCCTCAGGGCCGCATTCAGTGTCGGGGCCGCCGTAGGCTCGACCGCCACCACCCGCGCACGGCCATCGAGGCCAGCGAGAACACCGGCAAGCAAGCCGCCGCCCCCGACGGCGACTATCACCGTTTCGATCGACGGTTCATCGTCGATCATCTCGTCGACGAGCGTCCCCGCCCCAGCCGCGACCTCAACTTGGTCATAGGCGTGGCAGAAAACCGCGCCGGATTGCTCGGCGAAATCAATTGCGGCGGTGTAAGCCTCGGCGTACTCGGTGCCCACATGCCGTACCTCTGCGCCATAGGCAAGGATCCTGGCCACCTTCACCGGTGGTGCTGTTTCCGGAACGAAAACGGTGGCAGGCACGCCGACTCTTGCTGCGGCGTAGGCGTTCGCCAATCCCGCGTTCCCGCCCGAGGCCGCGACAACACCGACCTGCCGGTCGAGCTCACCGCGTTCCTGGGCAGCCATCACCCGATTGAGCGCTCCCCGAGCCTTGAAACATCCTGTGTACTGCATGAATTCGCACTTGATCCACAGCGGAGTAGAGGGTGCGGCGACCTGGACCACCGGCGTGCGCCGGATGTGGTCGCGGATGCGGGAATGGGCGGCGAGGACGTCGTCCCTGGTGATCACGGCTGCTCCCGCGTTGTTCGGACCCTCGCCGCCAAGGGCGGGGAAGCAGGTCGAGTTCGAACCGCCCGGACGAGCTTATTTCACGACGGCGTAGCTGCGGTTGAGGGGACACGACCACCCGGATGGTTGATCATGCCTCGCAATGCACACCCAACCACTGAACATGATTGCTCAGCTAACGTTATCGGCGAGATAGCGAGGCCAATCGTTGCGTAGTGGATTGCAAGAGAACAGCTTTCGCGCCGCACGAAGCTTGGGTCGAGGTCACTGTTGTTCCTCCGTTTTTGGATCGGCAGCCCCCGCCGAGGCGCGCCCCCTCGCGAGCATGCGAGCGAATGGCAGCAGCATCAGGAAGTCGACGATCAAGACGACGGTGATCATCACGATGACCTTCGCGTCATCGAAGTTCTGCCCGGCGACCACGAATGCCGCAGCGGCGTTTCTCTGCGCCGTCCCCAGGGCCAGCACCCCCCGGGTGCTCCTTCCGGGTCCTCCAAGGAGCCACCCGATACCGACGCAGACCACCGTGTACACGACGGCGGCCAGGACGCCGAAGGTACCGAACACCGACAGGACACTCCTGAAGTGGCCGGCCATGGTCAACAACACCACGAGGATCATGCTGACGTTGGACAGCCACCCAACCGCGGGTCGGATGCGGCCTGCCGCGCCCGGGCGGCGGGCCCGGAGCAGGAGACCCACGGCCAGCGGGATGAGCATCAGTACGACGAGCGACTGCGCGATCTTCACCGGGTTCACCGTGATTCCCTCGAGCAGGAGCGGCAGGGCGAGGGGCAGGTAGACCACGGTGACGACCATCAGCAGCACCATCAGGCCCACGGCGAAGGCCAGGTCGGCCTTGGCGAACTCCGCGAGCTTGATGAGAAAGGGCGCCCCCGCCGCCAGCCCGCACAGCAGCAGGCCGATCCCGAGCGGCTCATCGAGACCGAGCGCCCGCCAGAGCCCGAGCGCTGCCAAGGGCGCCAGGACGAAGTTCGCCGCGAGAGAGAGCACGACCAGCCGGGCGTTCTTGAGCGGGGCCAGGATCTGGCCGACGGTCAGGCTCAGGCCGACACCCAGCGTGCTCGACACGACGAAGACGACGACGGCGAGGCTCGAGCCCCGGATCAGAAGGTCGGTCAGTTCCACGGTCGCAGCCTTTCGTCACTTCATCCCGCGCGAGGTCCAGTCGGCCAGCACCGCTCTTCGATGGGCTCGGTGCGGGATAATTCAATCAGGGAGAGTCGGTGGCGGACATTCGCGGACCTCCTCAGAGATAGTTGTTTCGGGTAAACGCCGGCGCCAAAGGTCGGCGCACGGCTCGGCAAAGGGGTCACTAGTCAGCGCGCATCGCTGCGAGCGCAATTAGCGGTCTGCTCTCACGCTGCCCGCAGCCGTGTGGTGTTGGGCGCGCAGAATCTGGGACCGGGTTCAAGACGATCAGCGGGAATGTTCCGGTGGTGGCGCGGCGGTGCGCGGAATCGAGCCGAGCCGTCCGATCTCAGCTGAGGCCACCCAGGCAGAGTAGCCGATCGGCTACTCTGCGGGCCCGCTGTGCGCAATCTGGGCGAATGCCCTGCCAGTCCGTGTCAGCGTTCTAGGCTTCCGATGTGGGGTTGACGTGGCCATTGATCGGTCGCTCAGAGGAGATGCGGACCATCGTGGCCGCGATATCGGATCCGGGTGTCGCGGGGATCCTGGTCAGCGGACCTGCCGGCGTCGGGAAGAGCCGGATAGCGCGTGAGGGGCTGTCGTCGGTCGCATCGAAGGGCTTTGAACCGCGCTGGGCGGTCGGCACGACGTCTGCGCGCAAACTTCCCCTCGGTGCGTTCGCGCCATGGGCCGGCTCTGGCGGCACTGACCGTCTTCAACTGGTGCGCGGCGTCATCGACTCGGTGACATCCGCCCCGCCCGGTACCACGGTGGTGTTGGGCGTCGACGATGTGCATCTGCTAGACGAACTGTCGGTGTTCGTCCTGCACCAAATCGTGCAGCGCGAAGCCGCCAAGGTCGTGCTCACCGTCCGTGAAGGCGAACGCGTTCCAGCCGAGATTTACGAGATATGGAGGGACGGCCAGTTCGACCGACTGGACCTGCAACCGCTTTCGGCCGGCGAGGTCGCCGAGTTGTTGTCAGCCACGTTGGGCGGGCCGGTGGATCCCGACGCCGCCGCCCGGCTGTGGAAGCTGACGCGCGGGAACGCTTTGTATCTTCGCAACATCGTCGAGCAGGAGATCGCGGACGGCCGTATTCAGCAACAGTACGGCTACTGGCAGTGGATCGGCGAACCGATCATGCCGAAGGGATTGGTCGAACTGATCGAAGCCCGTTTCGGTGCGCTGTCGCAACCCGTCGGCGAGGTGATCGACGCACTTGCCGTCGGAGAGCCACTCGACATGACGACGTTGCGGCGGATCGCGGATCCCGACGCGATCGAGGAAGCCCATGTGCGCGGTCTGATATCCGTCGACGAGGCCGACGACGGCATCGAGGTGCGACTGGCCCATCCGCTCTACGGCGAGGTACGACGGTGTCGATCACCCGAAACCAGGTTGCGACGGCTGCGCGGGCAGGTCGCCGCCGAACTGGCGTCGGCCACAGGCAGCGACGACTTGCGCAACGTGGTGCGCCGCGCAACGTTGAGTCTCGACTCCGACCTGCCACCCGACACCGATTTGCTCCTGACGGCAGCAAGTGGCGCCGTCTGGCTGGGAGATCTGCGACTGGCCGATCGGCTCGCGAAGGTGGCGATCCGCGCCGGCGCCACGCCGCGCGCGTATTTCCTTCGGGCGCATGCATTGTCGTGGCTCTTTGCGGGTCAGGAGGCCGACGCCGTGCTGGCCGAGTTGTCTGTTTCAGAGCTCAACGACGACGACCGCGGTCTGCTCGCGTACCTACGGGCCAGCAACATGCTGTGGGCTCTCTGTGACGCCCCGCGCGCGAAAGAATTCATCGATGATGCCGCGCGTAGCACTCCGCCGCCGGCTCGCATCTGGATCGACGCCTTCCTCACCGCGTACTGGTTTGCGGTGGACCAGCCGCAAGAAGCGTTGCAGGCGTCAAAAAGCCTTGTGCTGGAAGACCTGCCGGCCGTCGCAGGCGCCGAGACTGCGTGGGCGCTTGCCGTGATGTCCGCGGACGCAGGACAGACCGCCAAAGCGGTGGCCGTCGCCAACACGGGATACGCCGTTGCGTCTCGGTTCTTCGACTCCCCGCACATGCGCTTCAACATCGGCGACGCGCACGTCGGCGCACTGCTGCTGGCGGGCCAGATCGCGGATGGGCTCGCGGTGGCACAACGCGTGTACGAGCAGGGCGCCGAGATGCCGGGAGCAGCTCAATTGCTCGGCACCGCAATCGCGGGTCGAGCGGCGCTCTGGGCCGGACGTCTTGACTCGGCGTGTGCCTTGTTGGGAAAGGCAGCGCCCGCATTGTCGGCGTCGGGGCATGCCATCGGCTGGGGATACCGGTATCACATCCCATACGCCACCGCGCTCGCGATGCGGGGCAAGACTGACGAGGCTGCGGCAGTGCTCGCTGCGCTGGATGACATCCGACGTCCATTTCGCATGCTCGATTACGAGCGTGCCCTGGCCCGCGCATGGCTCGCGGCCGGGCAGGGCGCCGTCACCGAGGCGATCACCACGATGTTGTCAGCAGCGAAAACCGCTGCGGCCAAAGCACAATTCGCGGCCGAGGTGGTATGCCTGCAGACCGCCGTCCAGTTCGGGGATTACTCAGGCGCGTCTCGGCTGAGCGAACTCGAATCGATGGTCGAGGGGCCACGCGCGAAGCTAGCCGCCCGATTCGCGACGGCCCTGAGCAATTCTGACGGTCCTGAATTGACGGCGATATCTGAGGAATTCGAGCGGTTGGGCGATCTCGTCGCGGCGGTGGATGCCGCGGCCCACGCCTGTAGCGCCTACCGTCACGGCGATCTGCGGGGATCTGCCCTGGGATGTTCGGCGCGCGCCGAGGCGCTGGCGCAGCGGTGCGGCGGCATCAACACGCCGGCGCTGCGAGAGGTCAGCGAACCGTTACCACTGACCCCGCGAGAGCGCGAGATCGTGCGGCTCCTCGCGTCGGGGCTCAACACTCGCGAGGTCGCCGAGCGACTCTACCTGTCGGCGCGCACTGTCGAAGGTCATGTGTACCGGGCCATGACCAAGACCGCAACGACCACCCGCGAAGAACTCATCCGCCTGCTATCGCCGCCCGATACCGTCTTAGCGCCTCGTAACATCGAGTTATGAGCACGGAGGCTTTGGCGACCCTGATTGCCGAGTTGCCCGACGGCGTCGTGGTCACCGACCCTGACATCGTCGCGTCCTACCGGCAGGACCGCGCCTTCGACCCGAGTGCGGGCACGGCGCTGGCCGTTGTGCGGCCGCGACGCACCGAAGAGGTGCAAACGGTGATGCGCTGGGCGACCGCCAACAAGATCGCCGTCGTGCCTCGGGGCATGGGCACCGGGCTGTCAGGCGGGGCGACCGCGCTGAACGGCGGGATCGTGCTGAGCACCGAGAAGATGCGGGACATCACCGTGGACCCGGTGACGCGCACCGCCGTCGCCCAGCCCGGACTGCTCAACGCCGAGGTGAAGAAGACCGTCGCCGAGTACGGGTTGTGGTATCCGCCGGATCCGTCGTCGTTCGAGATCTGCAGCATCGGCGGCAACATCGCCACCAACGCAGGCGGGTTGTGTTGTGTGAAGTACGGCGTCACCACCGACTACGTGCTGGGCCTTCAGGTGGTGCTGGCCGACGGGACCGTGGTGCGCCTCGGCGGCCCACGCCTGAAGGATGTTGCCGGGCTGTCGCTGACCAAGCTGTTCGTCGGCAGCGAGGGCACGCTCGGGGTCATCACCGAGGTGACGCTGCGGCTGCTCCCGCCGCAGCACGTCGCGAGCACGGTGGTGGCGACGTTCGACTCGGTGGAGGCCGCCGCCAACGCCGTCGTCACGATCACCGGCAAGATCCGGCCGTCGATGCTGGAGTTCATGGACTCGGCGGCGATCAATGCGGTCGAGGACAAGCTGCGGATGGGCCTGGACCGCAACGCCGCCGCGATGATGGTGGCCGCCACCGACGACCGCGGACCCTCCGGGTCGAGGACGCTGAGTTCATGGCCAAGGTGTTCACCGAACACGGTGCGAAAGAAGTGTTTTCGACGTCTGATCCGGAAGAGGGCGAGGCGTTCGTGGCCGCGCGCCGGTTCGCGATCCCCGCGGTGGAGGCCAAGGGTTCACTGCTGCTGGAGGACGTCGGCGTTCCGCTGCCCGCTCTTGCCGATCTGGTCGGCGGGGTCGCGAAGATCGCCGCCAACCACGACGTGATGATCTCGGTGATCGCCCACGCCGGCGACGGCAACACCCATCCGCTGATCGTCTACAACCCTGCCGACACCGCGATGGCGCAGCGTGCCCAGAAGGCGTTCGGCGACATCATGGATCTGGCGGTCCGGCTCGGCGGCACCATCACCGGCGAACACGGCGTCGGCCGGCTGAAACGGCCCTGGCTGGCAGGCCAACTCGGGCCCGAGGCGATGGAGCTCAACCAGCGGATCAAGCGGGCGCTCGACCCCGACGGCATCCTCAACCCCGGCGCGGCAATCTGAGCGTCGCTATTGACAGGTTGCGGTGACCTGTCGTACCAATGAGACATGACAGCCACTCTGTCTCACGGTTCACCGGTCCGCTTCCAGCTCGCTGACGCCGACACCTGGCGGAACCCATGGCCGATGTACTCGGCGCTGCGCGACCACGACCCGGTGCATCACGTCATCCCGCCGGGCAAGCCCGCGCACGACTACTGGGTGTTGTCCCGCCACGCCGACGTTTGGCTGGGCGCCCGTGACAACGAGACGTTCTCGTCGGCGCAGGGCCTGACCGTCAACTACGGCGAGCTCGAACTGATCGGCCTGCAGGACAATCCACCCTTCGTGATGCAGGACCCGCCCGTGCACACCGAGTTTCGCAAGTTGGTGTCGCGAGGCTTCACTCCCCGGCAGGTCGAGGCCGTCGAGCCGAACGTTCGCGAATTCGTGGTCGAGCGCATCGAGCGCGTCCGCGCCAACGGCGGCGGCGACATCGTCGCCGAGTTGTTCAAGCCGCTTCCGTCGATGGTCGTCGCTCACTATCTCGGGGTCCCGGAGGACGACCGCAATCAGTTCGACGGATGGACCGAGGCGATCGTCGCGGCCAACACCACTTCTGGTGGCGTCGCGGGAGCGCTGGGCGGTCTCGGCGACGCACTCGGCGAGATGATGGACTACTTCACCGCGTTGATCGAAAGGCGTCGCTGCGAACCAGAGGACGATACAATTTCGCATCTCGTTGCTGCCGGCATTGGTGCGGACGGTGACATCGCAGGGACGCTGTCGGTGCTGGCGTTCACGTTCACCATGGTCACCGGCGGCAACGACACCACGACCGGAATGCTCGGCGGCACTGCGCAATTGCTTCATCAGCGGCCCGACCAGCGGCGGCTGCTGGTCAAGAACCCCGACCTGATCCCCGACGCGATCGACGAATTCCTGCGCCTGACGTCGCCGGTGCAGGGTTTGGCCCGCACCACCACCCGCGACGTCAGGATCGGCGACACCACGATTCCTGCAGACCGCAGGGTGCTGTTGCTCTACGGGTCGGCCAACCGCGACGAGCGTGAATTCGGCCAGGACGCCGCGGAACTCGACGTCCAGCGGCGGCCACGCAACATCATGACGTTTAGCCACGGCGCGCACTTCTGCCTTGGCGCTGCCGCGGCCCGCATGCAGTCCCGCGTCGCATTGACTGAGCTGCTGGCGCGCTGCCCTGACTTCGAGGTCGACGAGTCCGGAATCGTATGGGCCGGTGGCAGTTACGTACGATGGCCGCTGTCGGTGCCGTTCCGGGTGAGCTCCTGATGCCCGGGGACTCACCGGCTGGCGGCGCCAGGCGCACCGAGGTGGCCGCCGACCGAATCCTGGACGCGGCGGGCGAGCTTTCGCCCGGCAGGAGGCGGCGACTGTCGGCATGCACGAAATCGCCTCGGCCGCGGGCTGTTCCCGCGCCACGCTGTACTGCACTTCGAGAACCGGGACGCCTTGTACACCGCCTACGTGCACCGTGAGAGCTACCGGCTCTACCGCGAGATGACCGAGCAGATCAATTCGGTGGTGGACCCGCGTGAGCGCCTCATCGAGGACATCGTCGCGTCGTTGCGCAATGTCCGCGAAAGCCCTGCTCTGGCATCGTGGTTCGCCACCACTCAGCGGCCGATCGGTGCGGAGATGGCCGAACAGTCCGAAGTGATCAAGGCGCTGACGGAGGCGTTCGTCATCTCTCTGGGACCCGACGACCCCGGATTGGTTGCGCACCGGGCCCGCTGGCTGGTGCGGGTGATGACGTCGCTGTTCTTGTTCCCCGGACACGACGATGACGACGAGCGGGCAATGCTCGAGGAGTTCGTCGTGCCGATCGTACTGCCGAGCCGTCAAGCCACCCAATAGGCTTGCGCCTTAATCGACTTGCGCGGGATGGCATAGTTCTCGCGGAACACTTCGCGACCGCGCGGGTGGTTCGGTTGTCGCGGGCCACCCAGCCGAAGTGGTCCGCGGCGTCGAACGCCGATGAGCTGACCGCCTGTACGAGTGCCTCGCCGCCGTTCTTGCAGTCTACCCAAGCCACGTCCGCGCTACGCGCCAGCGGCAGTTGCTTGTCGTCGTCATGCCCGGCCGCCAGGAACACCCGGGCCGGCGCGTTTCCGATCGCGGTCAGCAGTGAGTTGATCGCGGGCAGCGAGGCGGTGTCGCCGACGATGACGTAGCCATTGGGGCCGGCTCGGACAGCGTGAAGTTGCTACCAAGCACCGTCACCTCGATGGTGTCGCCGGGCCGCGCGTCTTGGGCCCACCGCGAGGCCACCCCTTCGTAACCTAAGTTCGCTCCAGGGCTGTCGGTCCCTCAGTCGGGCACCGCCGAGATTGCGCAGATCGCCAATTCCCGCCGACGATTTCGCGATCTCCCAGCAGTTTCGGCGGAGAGCTAGTCCGAGCGGACGCCGGGTGAACCGGTGCAGCACCCAGGCCACCGGAACTGTCACCACGAACGTGGCCACGAACAAGAGGCCGACTGCCGGCGTACGTGGGATAGCGGACGAGCTCGACCCTCACCGGCTCGATCGTCACAAGGTGGGTCAGGAAGTCTCGTCGGAGATCTCGCCCAGGAAGACCATCGGTCGGGTGGCGAGGAATTTCGCGTACAGGCCATGGTCGCCAGGGCCAGCGGCGCGACCATCAGCGTGGCGATCGCTGCATAGAACGCCACCTTGGACAGCGCCTCACGCAGTTCGGCCGGTGACGTCGTCGGGTCGCCCGCAATCGGCGTCGAGACGATGCAACACACGCCACCACCAATGGCACGCATGCCATCGCGTAGGCGCGCACTCCCATCGGCTGCAGGACCGCCAGCATCATGCCGCCGATAAACCACGAGAGATAGGTCGGCGACCACAGCCCTGCACCGTCGGGCAGGAAGTCGGTGGTGTGCACCAGGATCAGCCAAGCCGGCGTGATCAACGCCAGCCCTGACAGGCCCGTCAGCAGTAGCACCGGCCGCCAGCGCCGACGGCACAACACCACCAACAGCAGATAGGCCAGCAGTGGCAGCACCACATAGAACGCGACCTCCACCGCCAGACTCCACGTGTGAGGCCTTGGTGCAGATACGAATACAGGTAGTTGTCGGTGTACATCTGCGACAGCGTCAGGTTGCGGAACAACCCCATCCAGGTGTGACCGGGGTTCGGTCCGGCGGTGCGGAAGTGGTAGACGGCATACGCCACGAGCACGGTGACGATGTAGGCCGGCATGATGCGGCGCACCCGGTGCCAGGCGTAGCGGCGCACCGACGGTGGAGCGCCGCCCGAGGCGGCGGCCTTGACCCACGGGCCGAACAACGAAACCCGAGAGCACAAAGAAGATCGCCACGCCGATCTCCGTTCGTGAGTACACCAACCCGACGTAGCCATGCGTGTACTTGCCCGTGGTGTAGGCGGCATGCGTGAGCATGACCAGAAGCGCGGCAACCGCGCGGATACCAGTGAGCGACGCAACACGCTCGGCCTTCGCTGACCGACTCCAGGCCGCCCTGCGCGGCTTGGTCCTTCGACAGGGTCATGTCGGTTTGCGGTTGTTCTTCTGAGCCTTGCGTGGCGGCCGGTCGGGTTGCAGATTGATCAGGATACCCTGAATTCGGGTGCGCTCCAACGCTTTCACGGTCTCGCGAGACAGCTTGGCGGGCAACTCCACGAACGAGTGATCTGGCCGGATGGAGATGTGCCCGAAGTCGCTGCGATGCAGACCGCCCTCATTCGCGATCGCGCCCACAATCGCGCCCGGACTCACCTTGTGCCGCTTGCCCACCGCTATGCGATAGGTCGCGAAGCCCTGGCCCGGTTTACGCGCGTGCTTCTCCAGGCGGTCGGAGCGCTCGGGCCGGTCATCGCGGCGACGTTTCTCCGGTGGCGGTTCCGACCATCAGGAACTGCTCGCCGTCGCGCGATTGCGCGGCCAGCGCCGCGGCGATATCAACCAACGGGACATCGTTTTCCCGTTCGTAGTCCTCGATCATTCGGCGGAACAGCTCGAAGCCCGGAGCGCCCAGCTCGTCGGTGATCGAGTCGCGGAACTTCGCGACGCGCTGCGCATTGACGTCGTCGACGCTCGGCAGTTCCGCCTCGGTGAGCTTCTGCCGGGTCGCCTTCTCGATCGACTGAGCATGTGGCGCTCGCGTGGCGACACGAACAAAAGCGCCTGCCCCGAGCGTCCCGCCCGGCCGGTGCGCCCGATGCGGTGCACGTAGGACTCGGTGTCGTGCGGGATGTCGTAATTGAGCACATGCGAGATGCGCTCGACGTCCAGGCCGCGAGCCGCCAGTCTGCTGGGCGACCAGGATATCGACGCTACCGTTCTTGAGCGCGGCAATGGTGCGCTCGCGCTGCGCCTGTGGGATGTCGCCGTTAATAGCCGCCGCGGAAAAGCCTCGGGCCTTGAGCCTCTCGGCGACCTCCTCGGTGGCCTGCTTGGTGCGGACGAACACGATCATCGCCTCGTACGGCTCGACCTCGAGCACCCGGGTCAGCGCGTCCATCTTGCGTGGCCCCGCCACCTGGATGTAGCGCTGCGTAATGTTCTCCGCCGTGGTGGTTTTCGCCGTGACCGCCACCTCAACGGCGTCGTGCAGATACTTCTTGGTGATTTTGCGGATGGCCGGCGGCATGGTCGCCGAGAACAGCGCCACCTGCTTGTACTCGGGGGTGTCGGCGAGGATGCGTTCGACATCCTCGGCGAAACCCATCTGCAGCATCTCGTCCGCCTCGTCGAGCACTAGGTAGTCCAGCCGGGACACGTCGAGCAGGTGCCGCGCTCGAGGTGATCGATGACCCGACCGGGAGTGCCGACGACGACGTGCGCACCACGCTTGAGGCCGGCCAGAGCTGCACGCCGTAGGGCGACCCGCCGTAGATCGGCAGCACGTTGACCCCCGGCAGGTGAGCGCCGTAGCGGCCGAACGCCTCAGACACCTGCAGTGCCAGCTCGCGGGTCGGGGCGAGCACCAGCGCCTGGGTGGTCCTGCTGCTGGGGTCGATCTTGGACAGGATCGGGATGGCGAATGCAGCGGTCTTGCCGGTGCCGGTCTGGGCCAGCCCCACGACATCGGAGCCGGCCATCATGGCGGGAATCGTCGCCGCCTGGATGGCAGACGGCGACTCGTATCCGACGTCGACGACGGCCTGCGGCACCAACGGGTCGATCTGCAGGTCAGCGAAGGTCAGATCGGAGCTGGTCGGGTCCGATTCGGAGGACGTCATCTCGGGGGAAGTCTAGTGGTTGAGAGTGCGATTTCCCGCCGCGCCTGTCTGACGGCTTGTGAGGTTGGCGGTACGGTGCCGAGTTGTGAAATGGGGCGTCCTCGTTGTGGCAGCGACGGTCACTGTCGCCGGATGCGGTTCGAGCGACTCAACAGTGTCCAAAACGCCGGAGCCGACGGTCCCCCGGCGGCCCGGACGACCGCTCCGCCGTTATTGGCACCGCCGCCGCCCCCAGCCCTAAACGCACCCACCACGACGGCGATCGACCCGTGTGCGGTCAATCTGGCCGCGCCTGAGATCGTCAAGGCCGTCTCCGAGTTGCCCCGCGACCCGCGGAGCAATCAGCCCTGGAACCCCCGAGCCGCTGGCAGGCAACTACAACGAATGTGCGCAATTGTCGGCGGTGATCGTCAAGGCCAACACCAATTCGGACAATCCGAACACCCGCGCCGTGCTGTTCACCTCGGCAAATTCATCCCCACAGGCGTGCCGGACACCTTCGGGTTCAACGGCATCGACGAGTCGGCCACCGGCGACACCATCGCGCTTCGGTACTCCGGCAGTGTCGAGGGCCTCGACAGCGTGGTGAGGTTCCGGTGGAACGGCAACGGTGTCGAGCTGATCGGCAACACGCCCGGCTGAGGAGACGTCCCGCCACGCCGAGATCGACGAAATGGCGCCATCTACTCGCACTTTTCCGCCCAGACGTGAGTTTGGGCTTGAAGCCGAGGTGTCGGCTGGCTCACATACAGT
>CAVYPI010000130.1:0-38394 GCA_963770125.1 uncultured Actinomycetota bacterium
ACCGCGACGAACGTGTCCGCGATCTCATCCTGGCTGTACCGGTTCGGCGGAACCACTCCATTTACGCCTGCGATTACACTCACTTACTAGACACGGGGCCCCGGGCCGGTCGGTGCGATCTCGGTCGGGTCCGTCGTCGGTTCCGGTGTCGCACGCTGGTGGCCGTCGCTCAAACCGAGACGTCGGTGCACCGAGACCAACCACCGCGGAGCCCACCAATTCCATTGGCCCATAACGCGCATGAAGGCCGGCACCAGCACCATCCGCACCAGCGTGGCGTCGACCAGGACCGCCAGCGTGAGGCCAAGGCCGAACAATTTCATGACCGCCACGTGGGCGGCGATCAGCGCGGCGAAAGAGATCGACATGATAAGCGCCGCGGCGGTGATGATCCGCCCGGTGTGGGCGATGCCACGGGCCACACTCGAAAAGTCTCGTCGGCGGCCCGGGTCCTGTCCGAGGACAGCCAGAACTCCCGGATCCGCGAGACCAGGAACACCTCGTAGTCCATTGACAGGCCAAAGGCGACGCAGAACAACAGCACCGGAATGTTGGCCACCAATGTCCCGGTCGGCGTGGTGCCGAGCGCACCGAGGTGGCCGTCCTGGAAGATCCACACCATCGCACCGAACGCGGCGGTCAGCGAAAGGATGTTGAGCACCAACGCTGTCAGTGGCAAGACGATGCTGCCTGTCAGCAGGAACAGCAGCACGAACATGATGACGGCGATGAGCCCCAGCACCACCGGCAGCCGCTTGGTGATGGCGTCGACGCTGTCGCGGTTGGTCTGCGCGATTCCGGTCATGTCGACGTGTTCGCCCGCCGGGCCGGGTACGGCGTGCAGTCGATCGAGCTGAGCTTCCGACTGATCGGAGAACAGCGGCGCCGAGCTGTCGACGGTGAGGAACGCGCTGCCGGGAATCTGTCCGGCGGGCGCCGACGGCGGGCCCACCCGGTTGCCGTCGACGAATGTTCCTGTCGGGGCCGAGACCGCGGACACGTCGGACACGCGGGACAGGTCGGTCGCGTACCTGTCGATGTCGGATGCGCCGACGCCGTCGGTGTCTGGAACGACGACCGTCACCGCGGCGTCGGAGTTGTGGACGAAGTCGCGCCGCAACTGGTCGCCGACTTGGTGAGCGGACGCCGAATCCGGCAGCACGCGATCGTCTGGGAATCCCCAGCGGACACTCAGGAACGGCGTGCCGAGCAGCAACAGCAGCGCGACACCCGCCAAGCCGAGCGGGACGGCTTTGCGCATAACGCCACTTGCAAAGCGGTACCAAAACCTCCGCTCGACGGGTACCGGTTGCGGTCTCCGTGGCCGAGCACGCGACGGGCTAGCTGGTGATGTCGAGCGAATCCAGGCGGTCGCCGAGCAGAACCAGTGCGGCGGGGCGTCACCACGATCGCGGCTGCAGCGGCGCAACGTCACCGTCGCGACGCCGGCGTAGGCGAACGACTTCAGGAAGTGCATCGGGAACAGCACCATCACCGCCATCGACAGGGCGACCGTCGTGGCGGAGAACGCCACGGTGCGGCCCGCCGACGTCATCGTTCGCACGAGGGCGTCCTCGCGGCTCGCGCCCTCGGCCAACTCGTCGCGGAACCGGCTGATCATCAGCAGGGTGTAATCGATCGCCAGCGCCAGGCCCATCGCGGTGGTGAGGTTGAGCGCGAAGATCGACACGTCGGTGGCAAACGAGATCAACCGCAGAACCGCGAGCGCGCCCAGGATCGCCATTACACCAACGGCCACCGGCAGCGCGGCGGCCACTAATCCACCGAACGCCCAGACCAGCACGAGAAAACTCAGCGGGATCGCCAACGACTCCATCACCAGCAGATCGCGCTGCGACTGTTCGGTGATCTGGACGTTGACCATAGCGGTTCCACCCGTCCGGACGGTGACCCCGTCGTGGTCGACCGCCACCTGGTCGGACAACTCCTTGGCGTACCCCTGCTGCTGGTTCTCGTCGCCTGTGATGCCCGCCACGATGACTCCCGATGTGCGGTCGCGGCTGACGAGATCCGCGGCGGCAGGCGGCGGCGCGGTCCATGGCGACGTCACCTGCGCGACGTGTGGCGAACTGCGCAGTTGGTCGACGATGTCGTTGCCGGCCGCGCGAGCAGGAGCGCTGTCGACGCCGTCGGGTGTCGACACGACGATCAGCAGTTGCACGTCGCCTTGATGGAACTTCTCGGTCAGGACTTGGCTCGCTCTGGCTGATTCGGACGTCGGATCACCGAATCCACTGGCAGACAGGCTCTTCGCTACGGGAACTCCGAATATCCCCAGCGCGACAGTCAACAACACCGCGAAAGCGATAACCCGTCGCGGTGCGGAGATGGCCAGCTGGGCGATCCGATACAGCAGCGTCTGTCCTCCGTCCGCTAGGCTCCCTCTGAACTGGAAACGAACAACATCGGTTAGTCGTTCAATCTGTCGGACATGCGGTACGGGTCGGCTCGTCGTACGGTGGTATTTGCGTGTCGTCATCGGTGGAGTTGGCGTCGGACCCAGTTACTTTGCTGCGCATCAGCTTCGGGTTCGGTTGCCCGGTGGACGCGTTAAGCGTGCGGCCAATTTGGGAACACGGTGTATCGCCGCGGCTCGAGACGGACGGTGGCTCGCACGGCGTCCGGGTCGGACGGAAAGGATTGGCATGGCCTCCCCATACGGTAGCTCGCGCCTGGGCACCCGTTTCGGCCCCTACGAGCTGAATTCTCTGATCGGTGTCGGTGGGATGGGCGAGGTCTACCGCGCTTACGACACCATCAAGGACCGGATGGTGGCGGTCAAGGTGCTGCGCGCGGAGATGGCCGCGGACCCCAACTACCAGGAGCGTTTCAGGCGCGAGTCGCGGGTGGCGGCACGATTGCAGGAACCGCACGTCATTCCTGTGCACGACTTCGGAGACATCGACGGAGTCCTGTACATCGACATGCGCCTGGTCGAGGGTGGCAGCCTGAAGGACGAGTTGCGGGCGAACGGCCCACTCGACCCGGGCCGGGCCGTGTCGATCATCGCGCAGGTGGCCGCCGCACTGGACGCCGCGCACTCGGACGGCCTGGTGCACCGCGACATCAAGCCGGAGAATGTGCTGCTCACACCGGACGACTTCGCCTATTTGGTCGACTTCGGGATCGCCCATGGCGACGGCGACGCGAGCATGACGATGACGGGGTTGATCATCGGATCGTGCGCGTACATGTCCGCGGAACGGTTCAGCGGCGGACAGGTCGGGCCGCCTGCGGACGTGTACTCGTTGACGTGCCTGCTCTACGAAAGCCTCACTGGTCGGCCGCCGTTTGAGACGGGAGATCTCAGGCAGCTGATGACCGCGCACATGTTCTCGCCGCCGCCGCGGCCGAGCATCATGCGTCGCGGAATCAATCGCTCGTTCGACGATGTCATCGCCAAAGGCATGGCCAAGGCGCCGGGGGAGCGGTTCGCCTCCGCGGGCGAACTGACCAAGGCAGCCACGGCCGCCGCGTTGGGGGACCCGGTACCGCCCTCACCTGCTGCTCCGCCGAGCCCGCCGGCATCCACAAGGCAGTTCTCGGCCGTGTACCCGGCTCCGGCAGGCACGGGCTACACGCCGTACCCGCCGCCCCAGGTTCCACCCGAGACGCCGGCGCGCAAATCGCGATTCGGCCCGACCCAGGTGGCGCTGGTCGTGGCGACGATCGTGCTGTTCGGCGCGGCCGTGCTTCTCGCGCTGCAGCTGATGTCGGGCAATCGGAACAATGACGCCCCGCCGCAGACCACGGTGGCCGTGCCGCCGTCGGTGAGCACGCAGACCGAAACGGTCGTGCCGTCGACGTCGACGCCATCCACGACATCGACCACTACACCCACCACGACGTCACCGTCGACAAGCGGGACACCCCTGCCCGGCGTGTCAGGAACCGATGCGCAGGGTTTCGTCGGCCATTCGGCACGCTGCGACGTCGGGAGCTCTCTGGCCGCTGCGATCAGAACCGCTAAGTCACTGGCGGTGGTGTGCGAGAACGCTCCGGGGAGTTACTACTACCACGGCGAACGACTCGGCGATGGCGCCAACGTCCAATTGGCCAACGCCGTCCCCACCGGGGGTGGATTCGATGTCACCAACCCTGCCGACGGCGCTCGCTACGAAGTGCGGCCCGATCATCTGACGATCTACAGCAATGGTCACGTGGATTCCGCGGAGCCGGCGTTGGAATACGGGGCGGGTTAGGGATCGAGGCTGCGGCCAATGGGTGCGAAGTGCCGGGCTATCAGCGACAATGTCGCTGGGGGAGCGCGCCTTCAGTAGTTATTGCAGGTGTTGGCGACCTGGACGATCACACCGGTGTATGGCTGAATCGCGGGGTCGTCCTGCACTTGCTGGACCATCTGCCGACGCTCATCCGGCGGCGCGGCGACGAGCCCTTGCAGCCAGCCAACCGCTAACGGGTTTGCGTTGAGCTCGTTGGCAACCGCGGGTGATTGGTCGTTGAGCGCCGCCATCACCTGCGGATAGGTGCACGTTGAATTGACGATCGCGCTCACATCGGGTTCTGCAGAGGCGATCCCGGCTCCGGTGCTCAGCGACAACGCCAGACCAGCAGCGGTGACAACCACTTTCGTCCTCGACAGCATCTGCTCACGCTAGCACTCTCGCGCCCACTCGACCGGACGTCACCAACCCACCGCATCCTGGACAGATCATCTGTCTTCCATACGCGTTGGGGCCCGGCTTCGAGAAGCATGCGACGCTCTCCGAAAGCGATAGCACATGTAATATCCTCCGGAATCGATTACGCTTGCGTCGCTCGCCGAGTATCGAGCGCTTCTCGAGTGGGTATCGGCCTATCGACATTAATCGAGACCTCGTCAAGGGGTTGCCTTCGGAATGGTTTCCCTCGGCGGATTGTGGGTGGATTGTGGGTAATTCCTTTCCGCCGATGGCTTTCGGCGGCGAGGAAAGGCTGTCGGTGCCGAGGAGAAACTAATAACCTGGTGTCAGGCGCCTCAACACGGTCAGTTAGCAAGAAGGATCCGGCAGTATGGCACCGTTGAGAACCGGCGACGGTTTCGCCAACGTCGTCGTCACCGCGGTCGAATCGACCACTTCTCTAGCGCCCGACGCGGAAAAGACGTGGCAGTTCTTGCTGGAAGGCCGAAGCGGCATTCGCGAATTGGATAAGCCGTTCGTTTCAGAGTTCAAATCGCCGGTGCGCATCGGCGGCCCGCTGCAGGAGAGTTTCGACGAACATCTGAGCCGGGTGGAGCTGCGTCGGCTGGGGTACATGCAGAAGATGTCTCTGGTGCTGGGGCGGAGGCTCTGGGAGAACGCCGGCGCACCCGAAGTCGACACCACGCGGCTCATGGTCTCGATCGGGCTTGCGCTGGGCAGTACCGAGGAAATTCCTGCGCAGTACGACGCCTGGAGGGAGAAGGGCCTGCGCGCGGTGTCCCCACTAGCGGTGCAGATGTACATGCCCAATGCGCCCGCGGCGGCGGTCGGGTTGGATCATGCGGCCAAGGCGGGGATCATCTCGCCGGTCATGGCGGACGCCTCGGGCGCCGCGGCCATCTCGCAGGCCTGGCGGCAGATCGTGCTCGGTGAGGCCGACGTGGCGATCTGTGGCGGCGTCGAGACGCACATCGAGGCGGTGCCCGTCGCGGCGTTCTGGCAGTTGGGGCTGTTGTCGACGGACAACGACGACCCGGCCGGCGCCTGCCGCCCGTTCGACAAGGATCGTGACGGCATGGTGCTCGGTGAAGCCGGCGCGCTGATGCTCATCGAAAGCGAGGAACACGCCAAGGCGCGGGGCGCTCCGATCTTGGCGCGGGTGATGGGCGCGGCCATGACGTCTGACGGGTACGACCCCGTCGAGCCCGACCCCAGCGGCCAGGCCGCCGGCGACGCCATCGTCCGCGCAATCGAGCTGGCCGGCCTGGCGCCAACCGACATCGACCACATCAACGCACACGCCACCGGAACCACCTCGGGTGACCTGGCCGAGGCTCGCGCCATCGGCCACGCGCTCGGCGACCACAAACCTGCGGTATACGCGCCCAAAGCGGCGCTGGGGCATCCGTTGGGCGCGGCCGGAGCGGTTGAGGCCGTGCTGACCGTGCAAGCCCTCCGCGACGGCGTCGTGCCGCCCACCCTCAACCTCAAAGACCTCGATCCCGATATCGAGCTGGACGTCGTCGCCGGCGGTCCCCGCCGCGCCGACTACCGCTACGCCGTCACCAATTCCTTCGGTATGGGCGGAACCAACGTCGCGGTGGTCTTCGGCGCCTACTGACGGGCGACTATCCCTTGGTGAGGGTGAACTGTCCCAGTTCGCTGATGCCGCGCCGGAAGAAGTCAGCGCATCCGGTCAGGTAGCGCATATAGCGCTCGTAGACCTCGTCGGAGGTTGCAGCGATGGCTTCGTCGCGAGCGGCTTCCAGATTCGTCGCCCAGGTATCAAGCGTCCGGACGTAGTGCTCGTTCAGGTACTGCGTCTGTTCCAGCGAAAACCCTGCGGCGCCGGAGTATTCAGCAATGTCCTCGTCGCAGGGGATTGCGCCGCCCGGGAAGATCTCCTTGGCGATGAATCGCATGAACTTCAGGTCGGTCATGGTGATCGGAATGCCCATGTCGGGCCAGCGCTTCAGCGGGTGGCCCATGATCGTCTGCAGCACCATCCGGCCACCGGCCGGCAGGATGCGGTGGCACGTCTCGAAGAACGCCGCGTAGCGCTCCTTCGGGAACGCCTCGAACGCCTCGATGCTGACGATGCGGTCGACCGGCTCGTCGAACTCCTCCCAGCCGCGCAGGAACACCTGGCGCGAGCGATCGGAGTCGAGATCCTCCAGAAGGTGGCGGCAGTAGACGCTCTGGTTCTTGCTCAGCGTCAGCCCGACCACATTGACGTCGTGTCTTTCCACCGCGCGTTTCATCAACGAGCCCCAGCCGCAACCGACGTCGAGAAGCGTCATGCCGGGATGCAAATCCAGCTTGTTGAGCGCCAGGTCGATCTTGGCGATCTGCGCTTCTTCGAGGGACATGTCGTCGCGCTCGAAGAAGGCGCAACTGTAGGTCCGCGACGGGTCCTGAAACGTCCCGAAGAAATCGTCGGAGAGGTCGTAGTGGGCCTGGATTTCCTCGAAGTGCGGCCGCATTCTCGTCACGCCCGCTCTGCGTTCACCCATGTCTGATCGACCTCCTCGCGAAAGATTGCGTTGCGATCCCGACGAACTGACCACCTTTTTTCATCACGTCACGTCCTGCTGCTGAATCAGCCCTTTTCGCAAGTGAACTGGCAAACATCGGTGTAGCCGTTGCGGAACAAGTCGGCGCATCCTGTCAGATACTTCATGAACCGCTCGTAGACCTCTTCGGAGGTGATCGCGATGGCCTCGTCCTTCTTGGACTCGAGATTCGCTGCCCAGGTGTCCAGTGTGCGGGTGTAGTGGGGTCGCAGCGGCTGAACGCGGGTCACCTTGAACCCGGCCTTGGCGGCGTGCTCCTCGATCTGCGCGACGAGCGGCAGGCGACCACCGGGATATATCTCGTCGAGGATGAACTTGATGAAACGCACCGTCGACATCTTCAGCGGCAACTTGCGTTCGCGGACCTCCTCATCGCTCGGGATGACGATGGTGTGCAGCAACATCACGCCATCCGGCGGGCATCAAGTTGTACGTCTTCTTGAAGTAATCGTCGTACTTACCGAAGCCGAAGTGCTCGAACGCGCCGATCGACACCACCCGATCGACCGGCTCGTCGAACTCTTCCCACGGCTGAAGTCGCACCTCCTTGCGGCGCGGGCTGTCCGAATTCGCGAACCAGTGGTCCTCGATGTGCCGCCTCTGGTTCTCGGAGAGGGTCAGTCCGATGACGTTGACGTCGTATTTCTCGACCGCTCGCATCATCGTGGCGCCCCACCCGCAGCCGATGTCGACCAGCGTCATCCCCGGCTGCAGGCCCAACTTGCCGAGGGCGAGGTCGATCTTGGCCATTTGCGCTTCTTCGAGCGACATGTCGTCGCGCTCGAAGTAGGCGCAGCTGTATACCTGGTTCGGGTCCTGCCACAGCTTGAAGAAATCATTCGAGATGTCGTAGTGCGACCGCACCTCGGCGGCGTCCGATCCTTCGATTTTCGCCGCGGACTTGGACAGCCACTTGGACTGAGCCGCTGGTGCTGGTCGGGTCTGCGTTTCGTTTGAGGTATCTGCCACTGTGCATCCCTGTTGACAATCGAATAGGGGTGATTTGGTTCAATGTGTCGGCTGCTTCAACACTTGTGCCGACACATTACGCCAGCCGGTACCGCACCGGAATGGTCCGTCCGCCTCTGATGCTTGTCCCTGCCGACGTCGTTGCGACACGAGGGACGGCGCCGTAGCAAACCAGCCGTTATAGCCTCTGCGCATTAGTCCTGGACGGCCTTGGCCAGCGCGACGTACTTGGTCAGCCTCGTGGCGTTGGCCAGTTCGCGGGTGGCTTCGTGAATAACCCGGACGATGACCCATGCGCGGGCGCGCTCCTCGTCGAAGCCTGCAGCGTCGACGAGCGCATAGAAGCGACGCTGCGCGCCGCCGCGGATCTGGCCGCTGAGCTCGTCCCACCGGTTCCACAACATCGGTGCGAGCTCGTAGTGCGGATCGCCGTTCACGGGCCTGGGAGCGATCGCGAGCCACGGTTCGCGGTCGGCCGCGAGCACGTTCTCGTAGTGGAGGTTGCCGTGAACGACGCGCCCGGTGGTGGCAGCGTCGGCGGCGAGGTCGCGGCTCAGCGCCATAGCCTGTTCCACGAGCCGGTGCGGGATCGGCGCGCTGCGCGGAAGCGCCTCGAATACACTCGCCCACTGCTCGAGATGCGAAGTGAGCGTGCGTAATTGAGGGAGCGCAGGAACGTGGAGGCGACCGTAGAGGTCGGCGACCACCTCGCAGGCGTCGACGTCCGACAGTGTGGAAAGGCTCTGCGCGTGCAGCCGCTCGAGAAGGATGGCGCGGCGGGGCGGGTCGGCACTGAGCAGCCGGACCGCACCGTTGCCGCCCCACCGCCGCAGCACAAGGTGCTCATGCTCGGAGGCCGTGTCGGGAAGGCTGATCTTCAGTACGGCCGGCGTTCCGTCGGACATCCGCACCGGCAACACCATCGAGCCGGACCCGTGGCTCGGTTCCCCGTCGCGGCGGAGCTCCCACTGGTCGAGCTGGCTCTGCGTGACGCTGGCGAGGTTGGTCACCGTCGGAATTTACCCACGCGACTCAATGGCAGCCGATTCGGCCGGGCTGCGGACGGGCCCGCGTTTCCGCGTCTACGCTCCCCTACGGGACGATCACGTCGTTGGGCGTCGAGCATGCAGCCCTCGCTGCCGACGGCGGATGCGGCGAAGATCTCGACGCCGTCGGCCGCGGAGATCGCCAGCGCGGCATAGCGGTCAGCCCTCGACCTGCGAGCGGATCCATTCGAGGTTGGCTTTCATGTTCTGCTGCCACTCGGACAGCCGCCGTGAGATGATCCTTGCCTCTTTATCCGGTTGCGCGGCGATCCCGACGCTGAGCCCCGACGGTCCGGGTCCCATCCGGCCCCATTGCCGGATCAGCGTGCCGTCGCTGGCCGGTTCCACCTCGAACCCCCAGGTGGCGCTGACACCATCCGGGCCGATGACGTTCCAGACCCAGCGGCGCTGATCGTCGACCTCGACGACCTCGCACACCGTCTCCCAGTTTCCGAACGCGTCGTGTTGGCTGCGGCCGCGGAAGCGGGCGCCGACCTGGACGCGGTCGGCATCGTCAAGCCATTCGATGGACTGCACCTCCGCCGAGCACCGCGCGGGCAGGGTGATGTCGGTGACGTATTCCCACGCTCTGGCGACATTGCAGCGAACGCGCTCTGACACTTCTATCGTTGGTTGATCGCGGTAGCGCACCGTTGCAGCATGCCAAGGATGCGCGAGGGAACGGCCGGAAACGACAGGAAAGCGGGGGAACCGGTGAGGGTCGGCACCATGATAGAGCCCAGGTTGCCGGGCGCAGTGGAGTTCGCGGCAGCCGCAGAGCGGCTCGGTGTCGATTCGTTGTGGTCGCCGGAGGTATGGGGCTACGACGCACTGACCGGCCTGGCGTACCTCGCGGCCAAGACGTCGGCGATCAAGCTCGGAACGTTTGTGGTGCAACTGGGTTCGCGCAGTCCCGCTCTGCTGGCAACCTCCGCGCTGAGCCTGCAAGAGCTGTCGGACGGCAGATTCCTGTTGGGTGTCGGCACGTCTGGGCCGGGGGTGATGGAGGGCTGGCACGGTGTTCGGTTCCGCAAGCCGGTACAGACAACCAGGGAGACCATCGAGATCGTACGGATCGTCAGCCGAGGAGACCGGCTCGAACATCACGGCGAGATCTATCCCCTTCCGTTGGCGGACAGCAGTGGCGCTGCGCTGAGACCTCAGGTACGACCACGGCACGTGCCGGTCTATGTGGCGGCGATGGGTCCCCGAAACCTGCGACTCACCGGCGAGATGGCTGACGGATGGCTCGGCAACGCGTTCATTCCCGAAGCTGCCGAAGTGTTTCTGGGTCCGTTGCGCGAAGGCACCGAGCGCGCTGGACGCACGTTGGCGGATCTCGATCTCGTGGCGCCGGTCGCGGTCGAATTCCACGACGACGAAGCGTCCGCCGAGGACGCAGCACGCCGGCACGCCGACGGGTATGCGTTCACCATCGGCGCGATGGGCGCTAATGGTCGCAATTTCTACAACGACGCGTTCACCAGGCTGGGCTACGGCGAACAAGTCGGCATTGTCGCCGAACTGTGGCAGCGCGGGAAACAAGACGAGGCCCGCCAGGCAGTTCCGCTCGACCTCGGCCGCCTCACCAATCTCGTCGGCACACATGACGGCATCGCTGAGCGGGTGCGCAAGTACCGTGCCGCGGGGATAACGACGCTGCTGACCAAATTGGAGGGCGACTACCCGCACCAGCTGGCGACGCTCGAGCGGCTGCTCGACATCGTCGCCGGTGGATAAAAGGACGCCGCGCTAGAGGTCGCCAAGGTCGTCGGGCACGTCGACGGCGTGCTCTTTAAGCGCATCCAACGGCACCAGATCGAGCGTGCGCTCGTGGGTGGAGGCGAGCACGACCGGAGCGGCGCAGCCATCCTGGTAGGCCCGAAACCAGTTGGCCGCGGTGACGCACCACCGGTCACCCGGCATCAGTCCCGGGAACCGGAACTCGGGTCGCGGCGTCGACAGGTCGTTTCCGATGGAGCGCTGATGCTCGAGGAACTCGGCGGTCACGACGGCGCATATGGTGTGCAGCCCAATATCCTCGGGGCCCGTCGCGCAGCAGCCGTCGCGGTAGAAGCCGGTGAGCGGTTCGGTGCCGCACGATTCCAGCGGTCCACCAAGCACATTGCGGTCGGGCATTCGTCCGCTAGCCGGTCGGGGTCAGCTTGACGGCGGCCATGTGCTCTCGTCGCGCCGCCTCGGTGAACTCCTCGAGCGTGGGTATCCGCTGATCACGGAAACCAAGTCCCATCATCTGCTGGGCGCGTTTGACGCCGTAGGACTCGGCGAGGCGATGGGCGAGATCGGCGACGACCGCGGGGTCCGTGATGAGTTCGCCACGCATCGGCGTCCTCGTTCCGTTGTGGAGGACCTCGGCGTCGGCGCCGTCGCGGAAGTTGTTCTTCCAGGGCGCGCTCGTCAGGGCATAGAGCTGATTATCAACCACATGGGCGCTCAACGGGATTGAGTACAGCCGCCCCGTTTTGCGCCCCTTGACACTCACCACCATCATCTGCTTGCGTGCGGGACCCGCGAGCGGAGTACCGAGCAGGAATCGCAGGACCGGGTTGATGAAACGGAGGAGCGCCTCCGGCGGGTGGGAGATCGTGACCGCAGGTGACTGTTCTGCCATGAGCCCACGTTAGGACTAGATGGCTGTCACTGGGCCAGAAAGGGCTACGCTCACCGGTGGCGGTTTGTTCTGCCCCCATCGTCGTGGGCAAGGCCGGCGATGTCACGATTCCATCCTGTGTAGCGGGCGTGTTTGAGGCATTGTCGAACGAGAGCGACGAGGAGGGCGGTCGCGGCGGTTACCGACAGCCACATCACCATTGCAGCGATGACGGCGTCGACACCTGCTTGCCAGGACGGGGTGGGCGGGCCGACCTGGCGTCCGTGCCGGTCCACCCAAATGTCAATGCTCGAGCCGTCTTTCACCGCAGAGTCCCAGGTGAAGGCACCGGCGTTCTCGACATCGCCGGCCTGCCATCGGGGCGGAACGACGGCAACCACCCCTCTCGGGCTCGCCGCACTGTCCGCGGGTGCTTTCGCCACCACGCGCTGGCGGTCGTGTCGTTCTGCGGCGTAGGCCAGGGCGTGTTCTTCGTGGACTGCGGTCCCGATCGCACCGGCGACGGGTATGACGGCCAGCGACACCGCGACGGCCAGCGCCATGACGGCGACCTCGATGCGGTCGCTCGTCCGCACCAGCGCATTGCGCCCACGCGCTTGGGCCAGGCGCCAGCGCCACCAGGCAACCGTGAGCCACTGCATGGCACCCTCCTTGGTCGGTCGCGCACCGAGGTGTGGATAGACCAGTAGGGAAAAGTCAAACACGACGGGCCGCTTCGCCTCGCCAGATCGAACGCAAATTGCCGCAATTGTTCAAGTGCGGCGGTCATCCCCGGACGCTGCCCTCGCCGCTGCTGCGAGGCATGGACAATTGCATCTTAGCCTGGCCTAATTCCCCGATGCCTCGCGGGTCGAGTTCGGGCCCGTGATATTGACGTGCGCCGCGACATCGCTGGCAAACGTGATGTAGCTTCAACGACACGGCGGGGACAGCCGCTGCTGAGGAGTAAACGGTGGATGCGACACCATTCGGGCACTATCAGCTGCAGAAGCTGATCGGCCGGGGCGGTATGGGCGAGGTCTACCGGGCTTACGACACCAAAACCGACCGCATCGTCGCGCTCAAGGTGCTTCCACACCACCTCGCCGAGGACGCCACGTTCCAGCAGCGGTTCCGGCGTGAATCACAGGCCGCGGCCGGGCTCAACGACCCTCATGTGGTGCCGATCCACGGCTACGGCGAAATCGATGGCCTGCTCTACCTGGACATGCGGCTGATCGAGGGCCGCAACCTCGGCACCATGCTGGAGGACAGCGACAAGCCTCTCGGAGCGGCGTTCGCGGTCAACGTGGTCGAGCAGGTCGCGGCGGCGTTGGATGCCGCTCACGAAGCGGGACTGATCCACCGGGACGTCAAGCCGTCGAACATCCTGATCACCGATCGGGAGTTCGTGTACCTGATCGACTTCGGCCTCGCCCGGACGGCCGGTGAGAAGGGCTTGACCACGGCGGGCAACACCTTGGGCACCTTGGCGTACATGGCACCGGAGCGTTTCGAGGGTGCGCAGATCGATCCGCGTGCGGACATCTACGCGTTGACGTGTGTGCTCTACGAGTGCATCACCGGTTCTCGGCCCTATCCGGCGGAGAGCTACGAACAGCAGATCAAGGGACACATGGTGTCGCCGCCGCCCCGCCCGTCGGCGATCGACCCGAAGCTGGCGGCGTTCGACGGCGTCATCGCCAAGGGCATGGCGAAGAAGCCCGCGAAGCGATATCAGACGGCCGGCGAGTTGGCGGCCGCGGCGCGGCGTGCGCTGGAGACGCCGGTGCGCACGACGGGTCGCTCCGGGAAGCATTCGAGGCAGCGGACCCGGGGAGTGTCGCGGCGGGCTCTGGCGATTGCGGGCGCAGTGGTGTTGGTGGCCGGCCTCGGCACGTTCGGGGTGTGGCAGTGGCGGGGCCGATCGGGCGGTGGGGATGCACGACCGGCGAGCGTCGCGGAGAGTTCATCGACGGCGACGCCGGTGGCCGTCCCGGGGGCGGTGCCGGAGATCGCGGCGACGGTGCCCGAGGACATCAGGAAGACGGGCCGGATGGTGATCGGCGTCAATGTGCCTTACGCGCCAAACGAATTCAAGAACTCGTCCGGTGAGATCGTCGGCTTCGATGTGGACCTGATGAATGCGGTGGCGAAAACACTGGGGCTGACGCCGGACTACCGGGAGACGGCGTTCGAGAGCATCATGCCGTCGGTGTCGGGTGGCAGCTTCAATGTTGGGATGTCGTCGTTCACCGATACGAAGGCGCGCGAGGCCAACGTCGACTTCGTGACTTACTTCCGAGCCGGCACGCTGTGGGCGCAGCGGTCGGGGTCGTCGGTGGACCCGGATGCGGCGTGCGGGTTGAAGATTGGCGTGACGTACGCGTCCATCCAGGAGACGGAAGAGGTTCCGGCCAAAAGCGATCAGTGTGTGGCGGCGGGTGTTTCGCCGATCGACAAGGTGGTCTACACACGGCAGGACGATCTGACGGCGGCATTGATCGCGGGCGAGGTCGAGGCGATGGCGGCCGATTCTCCGGTGACGGGGTTCGCGGTAAAGCTCAGCGGCGGACAGCTGGCGCCGGCGGGGGAGATCTTCGACACCGCGCCGTACGGCTGGCCGGTTGCGAAGGGCTCGGGGCTGGCGGAGTCGCTGCGGCAGGCGCTGGAGCATCTGATGCAGACGGGGGAGTACAAGACCATCGCCACCATGTGGGGTGTCGAGAAGGGCATGATCGACAAGCCGGTGATCAACGGCGCGATTAGATGACGGACAGTCCGTCACGCTCTTAGTTCACGAAACGGTCAACGCCGTCGATTCGCGGCTGTTGAGCCGCCTTCGCCTACGCGTCGTTCGCCACTACGCGTGCCGACGGTGATCTACCCCCATGACGATTCCCTTCTCGAGTAACGGCTTTCAGCGGTCCAGCGGGTTGTGGCGGTTGACGATCAACGGGTCCTCCTTGGTGAAGGGGAAGTCGGGCAGGTCGTCGATGTGGGTGTTGAACGTCGCGGCCAGCACCTCGCGTGAGTAGGCGCTGATCGAGGCGCGGTACCCGATGTCGGCAGGCATCGGCTGGTCGAAGAAGATCAGGAAGTGCAGATCGGGCGCATCGACAACCTCGATGTGGTGCGGATACGCGCGCGGTATGAAGTAGACGTCGCCCTGATTGAGGCGCCAGGTGTCCACGGTGCCGTCGGGGTCCATCACCGTCATGCGCGCCGAACCGCTTTGGACGTAACCCATCTCGGCGGTGACGGGATGCCAATGCGGCTCGCGCATGCCGTCCTCGCGGACACGCAGCGAATACATCGACAGGTCCTTCAGGGCGGGCCAGAACTGCAGGCGCGCGGTGCGCGCCGACCCGACGGCGACGCCCACCGGCGGGCTCATCGCCTCCACGCCGAACTTGTGCGGGTCGTCGAAGTGGGCGGTCGACGGCACCACCGGGTCACCGGCCCGGGCGGCGATCGAAGAGTCACCCAGGTTGCGGCGGATCGCGGCGAAGTCGGCGGCGTCCAAGTCGTAGGTGTTCCCCAGCACCGCGTCGGTCATCGCGCCGAACGCCCCGGCCAGGCCGAAGTCCTCGGGCCGCTCGTGGCGGAACGTGATGATGAACTCGGCGGGTTCGGTGCCGATGTTCTCGATGTGGTGCAGCGAGCCGGAGTCGATGTGGAACATCTCGCCGGCGCTGACAGTGAACGACGCGAACTTGCTGCCGTTGTCGAGCACCGAGACGAGTGCACTGCCTTTGACACAGTAGGTCAGCTCGTTCGCGTTGGCGTGCCAGTGCGGGGTGCGCATTGCGCCGGGGTTGATCACCAGGCGCTTGATCGAGAGCCCCTTCAGGATCGGGAAGTTGTCGGCGGTGAGCCTCTGGATGGAGCCGAGATCCGACTGCTCGACGATCTCGCCATCCCACAGCGAGGCGGCATGCGTGCTGCGGTTCAGGGACAGTGTCATTTCTTAATCTCCTTTGGGTTGTTGCGAAGGATGAACAGTCCGACGATGACGGCGGCGGCGCAGCCGACGGCGCCCGTGGCCAGGGTGGCGCGGCCGCCGAACCAGTGCGCTATGGCGCCGATGAGTACCGCCCCGATGGGGGTCGATCCAATGAACGCGGTGGTCCACAAGCCGGTTGTGCGGCCGCGCATTCGCGGCGGCGCGGCGAGCTGGATGGTGCTGTTGCCGGTGGTCAGGAACGCAATGCTGGCCGCGCCGACCAGCACGGCCGCGACGACCGCGACGTCCAGTGTGGGGCTGATGGCGAGCAGGGCCATCGCAGTTCCGTAGTGCACGGTCACCCAGATCATGTGGGTGAGCCCGGTCACCGGGTGGCGCGTCAGGGCCAAGCCCGCCGCGACCGCTCCGGCGCCGAAAGCCGTTGTCAGCCAGCTATACCCGGTGACGCCGGCGTGAAGGGTCTGCTCGGCGAAGATCGGCAGGCTGGTTTCGAACTCGTAGGTCAACATGCCGACGAAGGCCATCATCGCCAGCGGGCCGGCGATCTCGCGGTTGCCGCGGGCGACGACGAGACCGTCTCGTAGCTGCCCGGTCGATCGAGCGACGACCCCTGCCGGCTTCAGCGTCGCGGTGTTCAGGGTAAGCAGGGCCGCCACGACGAGCGCGAAGCTGAACGCGTTGAACACGAAGCACCAGCCGACGCCGTAGAAGTGCACGAGCGCGGCGGCGACGGCCGGTCCAAGCGTGCGGCCGACATTGGCCATGATGCTGTTGGTGGTGACGGCGGGCCGGATGAGCTCGGTGTCGACGAGTTCGGGGACGAAGGCCATCCGCGCGGGGTTGTCCAGGCAGGTCATCACGCCGAAAACCGCGGCACCGGCGAATATCTGCCACAGTGCGATGGTGTGGGTCAGCACTGCGGCGCCGATGGTCAGCGAGACGACACCCAGCGTGGTGTTGGTGATCATCAGAATGTGCCGCTTCTCGCAGCGGTCGACGACCAGCCCGGCGTAGGGGGTGCCGAGGAGGACGGGTAGATACCGGGTGGCGATGACGAGGCCGAGCATCAGGGGCGAGTGGCTGAGGTCGAGGACCAGCAGCGCCAGGGCGATGGTCTCGGTCCAAGATCCGATCAGGCTGATCGACTGGCCCGACACAAAGCGGCGATAGTTGGGGACCGCGAGGACGGCGCGCACCCCCGGCGCGGCCGTGATAGGACTTTGCGCGGTCGAGACGATCATGGTGCCGGCGGCCGGACATCCTGGCGGGCGATCGGTGAGTCGACGTGGTGCGACATTGTGTCCCCCTGTTTCCGGTGGTCGATTAGGTTGGCCCACTGACTAATTCATCCGCCGGCCCCGCCTACTGCACTGGCGTCGATGCCGATGTTGCGCTGCCTAATACCTTCGTGCCCGCCCGTCGCCGCGTCATCAGCGCTGGCAACCATTCGGGGTTGCGGCTGGCAAGACGGCCGCACTGCTTGCTACCCGGTAGTGGGTGCTCACTACCGCGTGTTCGACTGGCCGGTCCGCACTACCACCGGCCAGTGTCCGAACCGACGCCAGCGCGACCGATCGCATGGTCTGGCGCAACCTTCTGCAGCTGGAGTACCAGCAGTGCTTCAGCCGCGACGAAGCCCGCGGCGGCACGTCCCGCCGCCAACCAAGCAAGTTAGCCACGACCAGCGGACGGCCGCCCCTCGCGTAGAGATCGAAGAGCGCGTTCGTGGCCGCGACCGGCCCGAGTCGTGCGCGTGGCTGGACGTGCGACGCCCTGCCGGTTAATGCAGCTTCGGAGCACGACGGCCGGGCGAGCAGCGGCTCTCTGACACACGGGTGTAAATTGGCTACTAGGCCGTTTCGTATTTGCAGTGCCAACCGTAGAACCTCTACGTGAAGACGATCAGCCCTCGAATCGATCGCCGTTCGCCCGACCATCCAACCTCCGGGCTGAACGCACATTTGGTTAAGGATTTGCGACATGACATCTTCCGACTTGTTTTCACATCCGGATGAACCCGAATTCGTCCCGAAGAGAGAGCGTCCCGCCGAACCGGTGCAACCTCCTGCTTTCTCCGACCGACCGCGAAACGATTCGACTGCTGATACGCCCCCGTCCTCGTGAACGGCATGACCGGGACGCGGCGATTGGCCCGGCCCGTCAGGCTCGCGCTTGCACAGCAGTTAGGCGCCGACGTCGATGGGGCGTGGTGGCCTTACACGGGGTCTGTGGCGCACGAACTACCTGGGCTCATTGAGGCTTTGCACGGACCGCTGGGCGAAATCGTCGATATCAGCATCAATTGGTCTGCGACGGAGGGGCCGCTCGAGCTCTACGAGATCGCTGCCATTGCGCAGTCGGTGGGCGGTGGGCAGCGCAGCCGTCAACGTCTGATGGCGATTGACGGCCGTCTGGGAAGCGCAACGCTCCTCGTCGTGCCTCACATGACATCGCAAGCGCTTGGCGTCATGATGATGCGCTGCGCGGCGGCCAGGTCGGTTTCCGGCTCAGACCGAAACACCAAATCGTTCGAGATCGCCGAGTGTGTCATGCGGGCCGCACTAACCGAAAGTGCCTCGTGGACAAGTCATATGCGTGGCATGGCAGTCACCGCGGGGCCGTCTCCGCAGGTGTAGAAACACCAATGGGCTGGTGCGGGAAATTCGCGCACCAGCCCACTGTTATGTATTGGGTCTCTTAGACGGCAGTGACTCTTACCGCCTGGGGTCCCTTGGGTCCCTGCTCGACCTCGAATTGGACGCGCTGGTTCTCCTCGAGCGAGCGGAATCCGCCGCCCTGGATCTCGGAAAAGTGGACGAAGACATCCTTCGCGCCGTCGTCAGGGGTGATGAAGCCGAAGCCCTTGTCGCCGTTGAACCATTTCACAGTTCCCTGTGCCATTTACTTACTTCTCTCATTTCAATGCGGATGTACCAAAAACATCCGCGCTCAGAGTAGCACGAGTCAACTCTGTTACCGAAAGCGTTGTCGCAGTTGACAACTCAGCGATCATTGCGCTGCATGCGGCCAGGGGCGCGACCACCTCGGCGGCGAGCGGCCCCCGACCGTCGAGACTGCGACGGGTGGGGCTGGGCGGTGGTCTTTGGTGCGGGAGCCCGATAGGGGGCGATCGCACCGGCCACCGCGTGCACGGCGGCGGAGTCCGCCGTCACCTGCTGTGGAGTGACGCTGATTCCGGCGCGGCGCATCAAGGCCTGGGTGTCTTTGCGTTGCTCAGGCAGGACTACGGTAACGACGTCGCCCGCATTTCCGGCCCGCGCGGTTCGTCCGGACCGGTGAAGGTAGGCCTTGTGTTCGGCTGGCGGATCGATGTGCACCACCAACTCGATTCCGTCGACGTGCACGCCGCGCGCCGCGATGTCGGTGGCCACCAACACCCGAGCCTCGCCCGCACTGAACGCGGCGAGGTTTCGGTCACGCGCGGGCTGAGACAGATTGCCGTGCAAGTCAACTGCCGGCACACCGGACTCCGTCAGCTGTTTGGCGAGCTTGCGCGCTTGATGTTTGGTGCGCATGAACAGGATTCGCCGTCCGTCGCCCGATGCGAGCCGGTGCACCAGCTCCTTCTTGGCTTGCACACCGGACACGTGGAAGACGTGATGCGTCATCGCAGGGACCGGGGAGTTGGCTGCATCGACCGAGTGCAGCACCTCGTTGCGCAGGAATCGGTTGACGAGTTTGTCGACGTCGTTGTCGAGGGTCGCGGAGAACAGCAGCCGCTGACCGCCGGCCGGTGTCGCGGCCAGAATGCGGGTGACGGCGGGAAGGAAGCCGAGATCGGCCATGTGATCGGCTTCGTCGATGACGGTGATCTGGACCGAGTCGAGGCTGACCAAGCGTTGCTTCATCAAGTCCTCGAGTCGACCCGGGCAGGCCACCACGATGTCGACGCCCGACTTCAGCGCGGCCACCTGCCGGCCTTGTGGTACGCCGCCGAAGATGGTGGTCACGCGCAGGTTCGAGGCGGCCGCCAGCGGTTCGAGAGTCGCGGTGATCTGGGTGACCAGCTCACGCGTGGGAGCCAACACCAGACCCGACGGCCGTGACGGGCGCCGCTGGTGCCCGGCGAGCCTGCTGACCAACGGAATCGCGAATGCGAGCGTCTTTCCGCTGCCCGTCTTGCCGCGGCCGAGCACGTCTCGGCCAGCGAGGGTGTCGGGGAGGGTTTGGATTTGAATGGGGAACGGTTCGGTTATGGCCCGCGCAGCGAGCACATTGATCAATGGTTTACCCACGCCGAGATCGGCAAAGGTCTTGTCTGTAGTAATTTTTTGATGTCTTTCAGCATCGGTTGTGCTGAGTTGCGGCAACGTAGCGCGCGGTCGATCAGCACAAGGTGGCGAGATTGCCGGTGGGCAAAATCGATCGCCGCGATACGAACTGCGCTCAGTGCGTCAGCCACTGGTCAGGGCGGGCGCCGGAAGGATGAAGAAGCGTTTCACGACGTATTGGCCGCTGAATTGAGCAGCCAACGTTGCTACGAGCATAGCGCACCCTGGTACTACAGCCGCAGATCGGGTCCTGTGTCCTTGGTCATCATCTGTCGGTTGGTCACCTTGGTTGCTGCATTTGATCAGAATCCGACAGTTGTTTTGACCGATTGTTGGTTTGGTTGGCGTGCTGGTAGAGGGCTTGGGCCATCGCTCGGGCGGCGGCGGACCCACGGGATGCTTCTCGCGCAGGGCCGGACGTTTCCGTGAGGGGCTAGTGAGGTACTCCGCTGGTCGGTAGGCCGGTCACTCAGGGCGTCCGCCGCAAGGTAGGAGATGACACCGTGAGCGCGACGGACAAGGCAAAGAACAAGGCCCAGGAACTCGGCGGTAAGGCGAAGGAAGCGGTCGGCAACCTCACCGGCGACGCGCGCACCCGCGACAAGGGCAGGGGCGATCAGGCGAAGTCCAACCTCAAAGACGCCGGCGAGAAGGTCAAGGACGCCTTCAAGAAGTAGGTGAACGGCCGCTTGCCTCGTCGGATTCGGCTCAATCGGCCAGCGCGCGGCCAACGATCAGTGGATCGGGTTCGCCGGCGAGCTCGTGATCCTTGCCGTCGTAGTCGAACTTGTTGAGCACGTGGCGCATGGCGTTGACCCGGGCACGGGCTGGACCTCCCGGGGCGAGCTCGACATGCGCGAACAGAATTTCACGGAATTTGTTGCAGTTCGACCCAATTGGGTTTGAGCGCGAGGTCATCGCGCCTAGCATCGGCACATGGAGCGGCTCAGCGGACTTGACGCGAGTTTCCTCTACATCGAGAGCCTTACCCAGCCACTGCACGTGTGCTCGATCCTTGAGCTGGACACCTCGACGATGCCTGGTGGCTATACCTTCGATCGGCTTCACGACGAGCTGGCGGTCAGGATCGCGGCCATACCCGAGTTCCGGGCAAAGCTGGCCGACAGCCAGCTCAATCTGGACTATCCGGTGTGGGTCGACGACGATGCGTTCGAGCTCGATCGTCATCTGCTCCGCATCGGCCTGCCGTCGCCGGGAGGGCGCCGGGAATTGGCCGAGATCTGTGGACACATCGCAACCACGCCGCTGGATCGCAGCAGGCCGTTGTGGGAGATGTGGGTGATCGAAGGCGTTGCCGACACTGACCCGCGCGCGGGCGGCCTGGTGGCGGTGATGACGAAGGTCCATCACGCCGCGGTGGACGGGGTGACCGGCACCAACCTGCTGTCGCAGCTGTGCAGCGTCGAACCCGACGAGCCGCCGCCGCAACCGGTGGAGGGCCCCGGGAGCGCCCACCCGCTTCAGATCGCGGCGAGTGGCCTGGTGAGGTTCGCCTCGCGCCCGTTGCAGCTGGCCAATCTGATGCCGACGACCGTCGCAACGATCGTGAAGACGCTGCGCCGCGCGCGAGGTGGCCTGACCATGGCGGCGCCGTTCGCCGCCCCGGCCACCCGGTTCAACGCATCGGTAACCGCCGACCGCAACGTCGCGTTGGCCCAGCTGGACCTCGAGGACGTCAAGACGGTCAAGGACCGCTTCAAGGTCACGGTCAACGACGTGGTGATGGCCTTGTGCGCGGCGGTGCTGCGGTGGTACTTGGGCGATTACGACGAGCTGCCCGCCCGGCCGCTGGTGGCGATGGTTCCGGTGTCGGTGCATGAAAAGTCCGACCGTCGAGGCCACAACCAGCTGTCGGGGATGTTCTGCAAACTCGAGACGCACATTGGCGACCCCGCGGAGCGACTACGGGCGATCGCCCGGGCGAATGTCGCTGCTAAGAATCACAGCTCGGCCATCAGTCCCACACTGCTGCAGGACTGGGCGCAACTCGCCGCCCGGGCGGTGTTCGGCTCCGTCTTTCGGATTGTCGCCGACTCGCCGCTGATCGGAAACCCCGTCCATAACCTGATCATTTCGAATGTGCCGGGTCCACAGGCGACGCTGTACTTCTTGGGCTGCCAAGTCGAGGCGATGTATCCGCTGGGTCCGCTGTTCCACGGCTGCGGGCTTAATGTCACGGTGATGTCGCTGAACGGCAAGCTGAACATCGGCGTCATCTCCTGCCCGGACCTGCTGCCCGACCTGTGGCGGTTGGCCGACGACTTCGATGTTGCGCTCGAGGAGTTGCTTGAGTGCGCGGGTCCGGCGCGCGCGTGAGGCGGCATACGTATTCGGCCGTTTGTCGCCACCGTCTTCTTGGCTTGTCAAGCTCCAAATATGAACACGCCCATGCCTTTCCGCCGAAGGGTGATGCGGGACACACACCGCCTACCGGCGTTGCAGGATGCGAATCGGATTGAAGTGCATCGCGCCATTGTTGGCGCGTCGGCGAGCAGGAGTGCCTCGTCCTCGCTGACGCCCGTCAGGTCGACATGCGCGCCTGTTGAGGATGACCGCCAACCCGTATTTCGGCTCCGGATCGTCGACGCTGTGCCGGCCCGCGAGATGGCGCCCGCGCCTGGGGCGAATGGAGGCTAGGGGCACCCGATGATCCGGCGCAGCTTCAGCGCGACGTGCGTCGCCAGACGCACGTCTGGATCCTCGAGGTCGTGGCCTAGGACCTGGGTCGCCATCCGGAGCCGCTGCCGGAACGTGTTGCGGTGCATGTAGCAGCGGTGCGCGGCCTGCTCGTGGCGCGGGTAGTCGAGGGCCGCCTCGACCACGGTCAGCAAGTCGCCATGGTGCTCGCCGTCCCAGGCGAGAAGGGCCCCGATCTGGTCGAGCACAAAGGCCTGCGCCTCGTGGTGCGTCACCCCGTGCAGCAGCAACCGGTCGAGCCCGTACTGGCGGGCACTCAGCACCGGTTGGTCCTCGGCACGCGGCCCCAGCCGGGAGAGCGCCTCCAGTTCGGCCACCCGGGCGCTGAGCGCGGGCAGCTCGACGGGGGCGTCGGCCGCGATGGCCTGCACCCCGGCCGCCGGCGCGAGCCGCCGCGCGCATGCCACAATCCGCTCGAACCACGCCGTCGCGTCGGTCCCCGGGTACAGGAGCACCATGCCGCGTCCCCGCGGCACGGCGAATGCCCCTGCCTGCACCGACTCCCGCTCGATCGCCTCCAGGACATCCTGCCGGGGCGCCATGTGGCGCCATGTCATCACCGCGGCCCAGTACGCGTCGGCAAGCTGCAGGCCGAGCTCGGCTGCCTGGCGGCGCACGGCGGGTAGGCCAGCCTCGGGCTCGCCGACCAGGCGGCGAACGAGCTCGGCGACGCGGGCCCGGACCAGCTCGGCGCGGTAGAGCTGCTCGGCGAGCAACGCGACCACGAGGTCGAGCCACGCCGGCTGCCCACCGACCGCGAGGAACCCGAGCGCCGACGCGCCGCAAGATAGGGGCACGATCTGCCATCCGGGTGGGGCGACCAGGCCGCTGCGGGCCGCCGCCTCGGCCACCGCCAGCGCCCGCTGCCCGTCTCCGTCGCGCGGCGCCCAGCCGAGCGCGTACCCGGACCGCGACACCAGCCCGAGTGGCGTCCGCAGCTCGCGCCCGGCCGCAGCCATCAGATGACCCGAATCGTCACCTCGGAGGGCGGCGTTCACCAGTGACGACACGCCGGGCGGGAGCTCCTCCACCTCGCCCCGAGCGTAACTCACTTCCGTGTGCACCACGAACCGGTTCAGCGCGGCGGTGGGCCGTAATCGGATGCGCCGCGCACAATCTCGTTTGACCGGACCCCCGTGCGGGCCGTAGACCGACCATAGAAACATCTGCTTGGAACCACCTGTGACCTCACTGGAGAAGGGAGCACCCATGCCTGAGGTTGTGTTCAGCGTCGACCAGTCGAAGCCGATGCGCGACCAGGCGGTGCCCGGCCACAACCGCTGGCACCCCGACATCCCGCCCGCCGCATCCGTTGCGCCTGGCAGCGAGTTCCGCGTCGAGTGCCGCGAGTGGACCGATGCGCAGCTGGGCAACAACGACTCGGCCAACGACGTGCGGGACGTGAACCTGAGCGTCTGCCACATGCTGAGCGGGCCGATCGAGATCCAGGGCGCAGAGCCCGGCGACCTGCTGGTCGTCGACATCCTGGACCTCGGCCCCGTCCAGCCGCCGCAGGAGCGCGGGGACGCTCCCGGGCAGGGCTGGGGCTACACCGGCGTATTCGCCAAGATCAACGGCGGCGGCTTCCTCACCGACCACTTCCCGGATGCGTACAAGGCGATCTGGGACTTTCACGGGCAGGACGCCACATCGCGCCACGTCCCCGGCGTCCGGTACACCGGGATCACACACCCGGGCCTGTTCGGCACCGCGCCCTCGGCCGATCTGCTGGCGGAGTGGAACCGCCGCGAGCAGGCGCTGATCGACCGCGAACCCGACCGCGTGCCGCCGTTCGCCCTGCCGCCGCTCGAGGAGGGCACGCTCGCCGGGACACTGTCCGGCGCGGAGTTACAGCGCGTGGGCCGCGAGGGAGCTCGTACGGTTCCGGCGCGCGAGAACGGCGGCAACCATGACATCAAGAACTTCACCCGCGGCAGCCGCGTGTACTACCCGGTGCACGTGCCCGGCGCGAAGTTCTCCGGGGGCGACCTGCACTTCTCGCAGGGCGACGGCGAGATCACCTTCTGCGGCGCGATCGAGATGGGCGGATTCATCGACTTCGGCGTCGACCTGATCAAGGACGGGATGAACAAGTACGGGGTGACGACCAACCCGGTCCTGATCCCCGGTCGCGTCGAGCCGCGCTACAGCGAGTTCCTGACGTTCATCGGCGTCTCGGTGGACGAGAGCACCGGCGAGAACTACTACTTGGACGCCACGGTCGCGTACCGGCGCGCGTGCCTAAACGCCATCGAGTACCTGAAGAAGTTCGGCTACTCGGGTGAGCAGGCGTACCTACTGCTCGGCTCGGCGCCCATCGAGGGCCGGATCTCGGGCGTCGTCGACATACCGAACGCGTGCTGCACGCTATACCTGCCGACAGCGATCTTCGACTTCGACGTGCGGCCGAACAAGGACGGGCCGACGGTGGGCGAGCGCGGGACGGCGGCGAGGACCAGCTAGTGCCGGGGTACACATTCGAGTGCGCGGGGTGCGGGCCGTTCGGCCTCGTGCGGCCGATGGCCGAGGCGGGCATGCCCGTCACGTGCCCCGCGTGCGGCGCCTCGGCGCGGCGCGTGTTTACCGCGCCGAGCGTGCCGCTGCTGGCGCGGCCCGTGCGCCGAGCGCTCGATCTCGAGGAGCGGAGCGCGCACGAGCCCGCCGTGGCGGCGACCAAGCAAGGACGACCACTGCCGCACCGGCGCCGGCAGACGCCGCCGTGGGTGCTGTCGCATTGACGAAGTGAGGAGGGCTGGATGCTGCTAGGGGTGGTTTTGCTGTACGTCGGCGTGGTCCTCATCGTGAACGGGATCTGGTTGATCGGACAGGCGCGTGTGGCGGCCGTGGGCGAGGCGGGCGCCGAGGCGGCCGAAGCACACCCGACGTTCATCCAGAACCGCGAGGTCGCGGTCCTGAATCTGTTCACCGGTTTCGTCGGCGTCGTCGCGGCTGTGACGCAGATGGTCCAAGGCAACAGCCAGGGGGATCTCGGCCAGGTCCGCGGCGCGGGATTCACCCTGCTGTTCGCCTTTACCTATCTGTGGGTCGCGGCGAACAACTTCCTCAACGCGGGCGGCCGCGCGTTCGGGTGGTATTGCCTGTTCGTGGCGATCACCGCGATCCCGGCCGGGATCTGGACGTTCGCGACCGCGCAAGGCAACGCCGCGTCGATCTACCTCGGCGTCTGCTGGTTTGCCTGGGCCGTGCTGTGGTTCCTGTTCTTCTTGCTGCTTGCGCTCGACCGGCCGGTCGGCAGGCTTGCCGGCGCGGTGGCGATCCTCGAGGGCATCGGGACCGCGTGGGTGTTCGGGATCCTGCTGCTCGAGAACCAGATCGCCTTCTAGGCGCAATCTCACTTTGGCCGCCCGACGGATCGCGGCCAAGTGCTGTCCGCACCGGCAGCACCCGCTACCCATCGCTCTGTCACCCCATGGCGGTTCCGACGGCCAGACCGATCGCCGCGGCGCCGACGCCTGCGGCGACGCTGGCGACGATGTTCGCCGCCGCATAGAAGCTGTCTCGTCCCTCCAGGAGGCGCAGCGTCTCGTAGCTGAACGTGCTGTAGGTGGTCAAGGCTCCGCAGAACCCGGTGCCGAGGCCGGCGGCCAGCGCTGGGTCGAGCCGGTGGGTGCTTGCCGCGAGGACCCCGAGAATGAACGAACCGAATACGTTGACAGTGAAGGTGCCCCACGGGAAGACGGTGGCGTGGCGGGACTGGATGGCCCGGTCGGTGAGGTAGCGGGCCGGGGCCCCGACCGCGGCGCCGAGCGCGATCAGCAAGATTGTCATCGTATGCCGCCTTGCAGCCTGGCGAGCAGCGGGCACCAGGTGCCACATCCGTCATGAACTGTCATGGCTGCTCTCCCTGCGGTCGAGAAGGGGACTCGCCAACAGCCGTGTGGTGTTTGCGCCGAGCCAGACCGCGGCCAGCGCGGCGAGCGGGGTGATGACCACGTAGGTCAGGGCCAGCCCCGGCCGACCCACGGCCAGCATCTGGTTGATCTCCAGACTGTAGGTGGAGAAGGTGGTGTAACCGCCGAGGACGCCCACTCCGAGCAGCGGGCGGACCAGTCGATGTGGGCTTGTCAGCTCGGTGATCGTCACCATCAGCACGCCCATCAAGGCGCACCCGGATACGTTGATCAGGAATGTGGCCCACGGCATCGCGTCGGCGGGGTGCGGCAGTGCGACGCTGATGCCGTAGCGGGCTTCGCTCCCGAGCACCCCGCCGATCGCGATCGCTAACAGCACGTCCCACCGCCGGGCGCGCGTCTCGATGCGGTCTGAACGGATGTGAAGATCGACATCCGGATCGACCGGTGCCTGACCGTCCCCTCGTTCGCTGTCAGACGATCGTTCGGAACCACTTTCAGAGGTCATGGCCGCCCCAGGTCGTCGGTCGGGCAGCCGTCGGTCCCGGCCAGCTTGCCGCCTTCAACGATCAGGTACTCGTTTCGGATCCGTCGACCGGAGAAATAACACTCGAGGATCCCACGGGCGCCGGCGGTGGAGCGGGTACCGACGCCGGATGGGGCGTCAGAAACTGGCCTTCGGCACATCCATGCCGCGAGTGACCTGCGCCGGACCGGCGGCCGAGGGACGGACGTCGATGTCGAAGATCTCCGTGGGGATGTACACCGTCGAACACGAGTTTGGGATGTCCACGACGCCGGACAGCCTGCCCTCGATCGGCGCCGAACCCAGGATCATGTACGCCTGGATGTCGCTGTAGCCGAACTTGGTCAGGTAGTCGATGGCGTGTAGACAGGCCCGTTGGTAGGACAGGTGCGAGTCCAGATAGTGCTGGACACCGTCGAGCGTCACCGAGGTCCCGGAAAATGCGAGCCATCGGCTGAACTGCGGGTCGGTCGTGCCCGGCATGAAGATCGCGTTCTCGCTGACGCCGTAGGTCTCCATCCCGCCCTTGATCAGGTCGACGTGCAGGTCGATGAACCCACCCATCTCGATGGCGCCGCAGAAGGTGATCTCTCCGTCTCCCTGGGAGAAGTGCAGATCACCCATTGAGAGGTTCGCGCCGTCGACGAAAACCGGGTAGAACACCCTCGTCCCCTTGGTGAAATTTTTGATGTCCTGGTTGCCGCCGTTCTCGCGAGGTGGGGCTGTGCGGGCGGCCTCGGCGGCAGCCTTGTCGAATTTCGCGCCGGAGAGGCTGCCGAGGATCGCGGAATCCGGCAGAGGCGGCAGCGCCAGCGGCGGCACCCGGTCCGGGTCGGTGTCTATCAGGGCCTGCTCGCGGGCGTTCCACTTCGCGAGCAGCGCGGCCGAGGGTGCGGTCCCCATCAGCCCCGGGTGCACGATGCCGACGTAGGAGACGCCGGGCACATGCCGCGAGGTCGCGACCCCGCCCTTGAAGTCCCAAATCACCTTGTAGGCGTCGGGAAATTGCTCGGTGAGGAACCCGCCACCGTTCTTGGTGGCGAACACGCCGGTGTAGCCCCAGCCCTGGCCGGCCAGCGGCCCCGAGTCCTCTTGCGGGATCGGGCCGACGTCGAGGATGTCGACGATGAGCAGGTCGCCAGGCTTGGCGCCCTGAACGGCAATCGGCCCGCTGAGCACGTGCACGCCAGGAAGCGGCGCGTTGAGAACATCCTCGGCGGAGTCGTCGTTGTGAATGGCACCGTCGAACCACTCGCGGCAGTGCACGCGGAAGGTATCGCCTGGCTTGACCTGGACCTGGGCCGGGATGTCCGGATGCCACCGGTTGTGGCCGACGATCTGCTGATCGGTGAACTTCTTCGAGGAATCGAGGGTGAACACTACTTTCGGCATCGGATCTCCTGACTGTTTAGTTGGGTTCGCCCGGTCAGCAACCTGGCGTGTGCACACCGCCGCACTCGCTATGCCGGAGTGTGCGAAGCAGAACGGCTGCGGCCGGAGTGTCGTTAACGGCCCGAGCAGGCTGTCGCCCGGGAAACACACTTGCCGGGCTGATGCGCATTTTTAGGGCCTCGGCAGGCGCTGCAGAGCTGGGTTCAGTGCGGCCGCTGGCCTTCGCGTGCGGGCGCGGTGTGGCGGTAGAGCCGACACCACCTCCGGCTCGTCGCGGGTCTTCTCGGTGTTGTCGATCGCGGCCACGATCGCACGTGGTGCCAGCGAAAGCATCGGCGCTGAGAAAACACGCACTGCCTCGCTGTTGCAGACCGGACATTGCGCCCGAGACCCGGCCGTTCCGATCGGCCGGCGCACGTCGAAGATGCCGTCCACGACGCACCGATACCGGTACATCGCCATATGTGCAGTATCGCAGGATTCTCCGCATCGGAGAAGGGATTGGCTAGAAGCGCGGGTTCGAATGGTTGTTAGTCGACATCCTGACGCGCACCCAAACCGCCCAACTGAGCAGGGATTTGAAGTGAATAGCTAAGACGATGGGTGATCACACCGATCTTGCCGTCCGGCCGCACTAATGCGAACACCAACGAACGTGACGTGGTCTTCGTGCAGGCCATCCAACCTCGTTGGCCTGGCACCGCACTCGGCGATCATGGCCGGCCGACGCGTTGTGGACCTACTCTGGCTGGCATGGCCACTGAGTCCACTTTGCTCGCCCTCGGCACTCCCGCGCCGCCGTTTTCGCTGCCCGAGCCCGCCACCGGCGCCACGGTCAGCCTCAAAGAGCTGACGGGTCCCGCGCTTGTCGTCACCTTCATCTGTAACCACTGCCCGTATGTCCAGCACGTCGCCGCCGGGCTCGCCGCGCTCGGTCGGGACCTCAGCGATCGGGGCGTCGCGATGGTCGGCATCTCCAGCAATGACGCCGTTACCTACCCGCAGGACGGACCCGATCAGATGGTCGCCGAGGCTCGCCGCCACGGCTGGACGTTTCCGTACCTCTACGACCAGACCCAGGACGTCGCCCGCGCCTTCTCCGCGGCCTGCACGCCTGACACGTTCGTCTTCGACGGCGCGCGTCGACTCGTCTACCACGGCCAGCTCGACGACTCCCGCCCCCGGAACGACCTACCGGTGACGGCCGCTGACGTCCGAGCGGCGGTCGACGCCGTGCTCGCCGGGCGGCCGGTCGAACCCGACCAGCGGCCGTCGATCGGATGCGGCATCAAGTGGCGTTGAGCCGGGCTCACGCCCACGGCACGAGGTAGGTTGCCGCCCTTCTCGTAACCGAACTGTCGGAGCACCCACAGACGGTCCTATTACACTGTGTTCGTTATGCTGTTGTACAGCAATGTCTTTCGGCTGATCCAGCACGGTCGATGAGGTGTGTTCCCGTTCGTCTTGAAGTCGCTCGTGAACGGGTCGACCGTTCAGACCAGGCCTGGGCGCAGAGGCAACCAACCCGTTGGGCGGCGCACCGGCGTGGGCAGTGCCAACGCTCTCTATCTAGGCTTGGTCGGCCTCGGCCGCTAAGCGCGCCTGCCGGGCAGCGTCGAGGTGGCTGGCCCACGGCGACGTCGACCGCTCGAGCACCGTGGTGATCGTGCCCGCCATGTCGGCGCCGGTGGAAGGCTCGGCAGCGGTTGGGGCTGCAGTCGACGGACACGTATCTGGCGGGCGTGAACCGGTCGTTCAGCAGAACGTCACCGACGCCGTGGCTTGGCAGGGCCTTCCGGGAACCGCCGAGTCCTTCCACGACCATTTCCGAGTTTGCGCGGCCGCGCTCACCCGCACAGCTGGCCTCGTTGCCGAGCTGACCCGCGCGGCCACCCTCCCGGGAACGCGCAAAGCCCCACTCCTCTGCCGGCGAATACGACGGGATCGAATACTGCGGGTTATCAACAAAACTCATCCATGTTCGTTATCATCAGACGCATCAAGGTATTTCGGATACACCGGAGTTACCGATAATCCATCTGCTACCGGACGCGGCAATGATGCGAGCAGGTGCTTTCCACGAGGAGGAGGTGCCATTCCGATGGATGAGTTCCCGCGGGACTACGAGGTCTTCGATCTCGGCGATGTGACACTGCAGCACGGCGCGACGCTGCGCGACGCCAAGCTCGCGTACAAGACATACGGCGAGCTGAACGCCGACAAGAGCAACGCGATCGTGTACCCGACCTGGTACTCGGGGCGCCACTGGGACAACGAGTGGCTGATCGGAGACGGCATGGCCCTGGACCCGGCCAAGTACTTCATCATCGTCCCGAACATGCTCGGCAACGGGCTCTCGAGCTCGCCGTCCAATACGCCGCCGCCTTACAACGCCGCGAGCTTCCCGGACGTCACCTTCTACGACCAGGTCGAGCAGCAGCACAAGCTCGTGACCTCGTTCGGGATCGAGACGCTCCCGCTCGTGACCGGCTGGTCGATGGGCGCCGGGCAGACCTACCAGTGGGCCGTCAGCCACCCGGACATGGTCCAGCGGGCGTGCCCGTTCTGCGGCTCGTCCAAAACGAGCGAGCACAACGTTGTGTTCCTCGAGGGCGTCAAGTCCGCGCTGACGGCGGACGCCGCGTTCAAGGAGGGCTGGTACACCGAGAAGCCGACCAAAGGCCTGCGTGCGGCCGCCCGCGTGTACGCCGGCTGGGGCTTCTCGCAGGCCTTCTACTGGCAGCAGGAGTACAAGACGATGGGCTACTCCTCGCTCGAGGACTTCCTCGTCGGCTTCTGGGAGGGCTTCTTCCTCGACCGCCGCGACCCGAACAACCTGTTGACGATGCTGTGGACCTGGCAGAACGGCAACATCGGCGCGACGCCCGGCCGCGGGTTCGACGGCGACCAGGTCGCGGCCCTGAGGACCATCAAGGCCAAGATGATCGTGCTGCCAGCGCTCAAGGACCTCTACTTCCCTCCCGAGGACGAGGAGTTCGCGGTCAGCCACATCCCGAACGCCGAATTGCGCGTCATTCCGGGCGTCTACGGCCACTTCGCGGGCGGCGGCGCGAACCCCGACGACATCAAGTTCATCGACGACGTCCTCAAAGAGCTCCTCGCGAGCTGAGTGTCATCAGCCATGTTCGTGCAGTCGCAGGCATGGACCACGATCGTCCCCGAAGCCGCCAGGGGCGTATCAGCCGGGTCATCGCCACGGCGGCAGCGCGGTTCCTGCCGTGGGCGGGCAACCGAGCTCGCCAAGTCGCGTAGCTTCTGAGCGCTCGGGGATCCGCAAGCGACAGGATTGCGCCCGGCCATCCCGCCGAAGAGCATGAGGAATGGTTGGCTACGTAAACGTCCGGGCCTATGCCGAACTCAACGACTTCTTGGGACCCGAGTCGCGCGGTGTAACCGTGCGACGGCCGTTTCGGAGCCACCAGACGGTGAAGGACGTTCTGGAGGCGATGGGCATTCCGCATACCGAGGTCGACCTCATCCTGGTTAACGGGAATGCGGAGGATTTTGCTCATCGGCCGACTTCCGGCGACCGCATCGCCGCGTACCCGGTGTTCGAGGCGCTCGACATCGGGTCCACGGCCCGGCTGCGCCCGGTGCCGCTACGTGATCCGCGCTTTGTTGTCGACGTCAACCTCGGTCGGCTGGCGCGGCTGCTTCGCGTGCTCGGGTTCGACGTGTGGTGGTCGAGTGACGCCGACGATCAGACCCTGGCCGATGTCAGCCTGGGCCAGCAGCGGATCCTGCTGACCCGAGACCGTGCCCTGTTGAAGCGTCGCGCCATCACGCATGGCCTGTTCGTCCGCTCCGATTACCCCGACGAACAGACGCTCGAGGTGATACGGCGACTGGATCTGCGGCAACGGCTGGCGCCGTTCACGCGGTGCGTGCGGTGCAACGGCAGGCTGGTCGCCGTTACCAAGGACGAGGTGATCGACCACCTCGAGCCGTTGACCCGCCGGTACTACGACGATTTCAGCCGCTGCACGGAGTGCGCGCGGATCTACTGGCCCGGGTCACACCGCGCAAGGTTGGTCAGCTTCGTTGAAGGGCTCCGACACCAACTCTGACGCGCGGTGAGCTCGTGCGGTGGAGCCCCGGGGATCGCGTGACCGCGATTCGGCCCCTCGTCGTGTCGCAGTCGTGGAAGGCCTGGGCGGAAACGCCGTCGCGAAAGTTCGGCGTCCAGCGTGGGCGGGTCACGGCATAGAGATGGTCGTCAATCCGTCGGGCGCTCAACGGAATTGAATGGGGCCGCCAGACTTTCGCCCGCTGACGGTCAGCACCATCAGCTGCTTGCGCGCGGCCGTAGGACAAGTCAATGTTCGTTGCGCGAGGAAGTCACTACTCGATATTTGCTGTCGGGCGACATCAAATTCAGGTAGTCGTCTACTCATGAGCACATGACGGCCACCGCATAGTTTTGACGAGTCAACGACGATGCCCGTCCGGCATCCGGCCGGCATCGAAATATGAGGCGGCGCCAAACATGGTGAACCAGATCGTCCGCCAGACCGTTGAACTCGACAGCAGCGCCGCATAACTGAATCGCCCGACCAGGGGCACTACAACAGGATAGCCCGACAGCAAACCCAGCGCCGCAGGCGCGAGGGGCGGCGCGGTCAACCACATAATCACCGATCCCGAGCCGACGGTTTCTTCGGCTTGACTGTTGCGCGCTCGGAGACAACCAAATCCGCGGGAAGAGCAACGAATGCCCCGAAAGGGCGGATCGGCGCAGGCATCGCGAAACGCCTCGGTAACCAAGGACAGAAGAACGTAAGTAGCAAATGTCCGTCATCAGTCGGACACCAGAAAGGCACCACCATGAAGAGCATCCTGTTCACCTCCCTCGCAACCGGCGCGTTGGCATCGGCCGCGCTCGCACTGGCCGGAACCGCGTCCGCCGCCCCGTCGGGCCCATCGCCCGTCGATGCCACCATCAGCCAACTGCAGGCGCAGGGCTTCAACGTCATCGTGAGCCGCGTCGACAGCGCTGCGGTGGACCAGTGCACGCTCAACGCGGTTCGCCCCGGCCAGACGTTCTCGCACACCGACTCCGGTGTGCCTGGAGCCCAGGACGACCTGGTCACCACGGTGACCAACAAGACCGTCTACGTCGACGTCACCTGCTGAGACCCGATCCGCACACACGTCGGGCACCCACCCCATAATGGGGAGACCCTGCACCCAACGACGGTCAAACGCGCCTGCATCTAATCCAAAGGGTGCGGGCGTCGCCACGGTGCGATACCGCCAATCTTGTTGACTGCGTGGATTTCTCAGCCAATCGGGTGACCGGCGAATATCTGACTTCGGGCGCGGTGATGGCGATCGAGGACCCGAAGTGCCTCGCTGACTATGCCGCTGACGACCACGCCGAGAGCGGGCGCAACCAGGCCTGGCCGCTGATCCTCAAGCGGGTCAACGCCGAGCGGGCACAACCGAATCCTGTCGGTCGGGCGGATGTGGGAGCGTCATGTTGGCTCGGCCCGGTACTGGCGGGGTGTCTTTCCGAACCAGCGTCGGCACGACCGGTTGAGCGCGCTTTGTTCGGCATAGCCGAGCAGGCCCGCGATCTGGCTGAGGTGCAGCCCCGGCTCGGCGAGGTAGCGCGCGGCCTGGGCGCGGCGTTCGCGGTCGATGACGTCTTGGCAGCGCACACCCTCGGTGGCCAGGCGCCGTTGCAGCGTCCGCGGATGCATCGCGAGTTCGTCAGCGATGGCCTCGGCGCTACATTGGCCGGTGGGCAGCAGCCGGCGGGTCAGTTCGGCCACCCGGTCGGACAGCGGCGCGCTGTTCGGAAGGTACGTGGATTCCAGGTATTTGGTGGCAATGCGCCGGGTCTCCGGGTCCGCGTTCTTGATGCGCTGGTCGGCCAGATGCGACGGCAGCTCGAACCCGCACCACGCCTGACCGAAGCGCACCGGGCAACCCAGCGCGTCGCGGTAGGCGGCGTCCGAGCCCTGCTGCTGATGCGTGAAGGAGACCGCTTGGTACCGTGCCTGCGGTCCGCCGAGCAGGCGAAGAATGCGCACCGCGATGCCCATGCTCAGCTCGTATCCCTGAATGTAGGGGACACCCGGTTCGGTCATCTCGTAGGTGAACTCGATGCTGGCCTCGGTCCGCAGCCGGGCCGCCAGCCTCAAGGCAGGGGAGTGGATGTAGAGGTAGTGCGCGATCGCCTCCACCCCGCCCAGGACGGTCTGAGCGTTGCGGGCGATCACCGCGATGGGCCCGAGAATGTGCAGGCCCTGCCAGCCCGAGAGGCGAAGCCCGAAGTCCGGGCACCGCAGCTCCTCGGCGCTGGCCTCCAGCATGCGGGTCAGCGACGCGAAGGAGACGAACGCGTCGTCTTGGTGTTCGGCACCGACGGGGATGTGGAAGCGCGCCAGGAACGCCGCGGGGTCACCACCGAGCTCGCGGACCAGCTCGGGGTAACCCCACATCGCGGTCGCGCGGATCAGGCTGCCCATTGATCAACTCCCGTGTCGGGAAATGATAAAATCTTGTCGGGTTCTGTCAAGACCCGACGTCCCGTCGGCGGCCATGCTCGATGCCATGCAGCATTTCGACATCCTCATCATCGGCGCCGGCCTGTCCGGCATCGGCACGGCCTGCCAGGTGACGGCCGAGTTTCCGCACAAGACCATCGCCGTGTTGGAGCGACGCGAGCGGATGGGCGGCACGTGGGACCTGTTCCGCTACCCCGGCATCCGGTCCGACTCCGACATGCTCACGTTCGGCTACAAGTGGCGTCCGTGGCGCGAGCTGAAGGTGCTCGCCGACGGTCCATCGATTCGCCAGTACATCGCCGACACTGCCGCGGCGTACGGCGTCGACGAGAAGGTCCACTACGGCCTGAAGATCGTCGGCGCGGACTGGTCCAGCGCCGAGAGCCGCTGGACGGTCACCGCCCTGCACGAGGCGACCGGCGAGACCCGCCACTACACCTGCGGCTACCTGATCAGCTGCACGGGCTACTACAACTACGACGCCGGATACCTGCCGACCTTCCCCGGTGTGGAGCGGTTCACGGGCCAGTGCGTGCATCCGCAGCACTGGCCGGAGGAGATGGACTACACGGGCAAAAAGGTCGTCGTGATCGGCAGCGGCGCCACGGCGGTCACGCTAGTCCCGGCGATGGCCGGCGACGCGTCACACGTGACGATGCTGCAGCGCTCGCCGTCGTACGTGTTCTCGCTGCCGGGGTTCGACAAGATCTCCGAGTTCCTGGGGCGGTTCCTGCCGCACGAGTGGGTGTACGAGTTGGGACGCAAGCGCAACATCGTCATCCAGCGCTCGTTGTACAAGGCGTGCCGTCGGTGGCCGAAGCCGATGCGCCGGTTCCTGTTGCGGCAGGTGCGGCGCCGCGTCGGCCCGTCGTTCGACATGAGCCACTTCACGCCGAACTACATGCCGTGGGATGAGCGGCTCTGCGCGGTGCCGGACGGCGATCTGTTCGACGCGCTGAGGACTGGTGAGGCGTCGGTGGTCACCGATGGGATCGAAACCTTCACGGAGAATGGCATTTTGCTGAAGTCGGGGCGGGAGCTCGAGGCGGACATCATCGTCACGGCGACCGGTCTGAACCTGCAGATGCTGGGTGGCATGAAGCTGTCGGTGGACGGTGAGGCACGCGAGCTGCACGGCCAGATGACCTACAAGGGCGTGCTGGTGGAGGACATCCCGAATCTGGCGTGGATGTTCGGCTACACCAATGCACCGTGGACGCTGAAGTCCGACCTTGCCGGCGCCTATCTGTGCCGGCTGTTCAGGCACATGGATGACAACGGCTACGCGGTGGCGACCGCGCGCGACGTGGAGGACTGCGCGCTGGACGACGGGATGCTGGATTCGCTGCAGTCCGGTTATGTGCAGCGCGCCAAGGACATCATGCCGCGGCAAGGGTCCAAGCTGCCGTGGAAGGTGCTGATGCACTACGAGAAGGACTCTCGGATGCTGCTCGAGGAGCCGGTCGTGGACGATGCGCTGTCGTTCGGGGCGACGGTACGGGTGGCATGAGCATCAGCCCGGGCGTCGTGCGGGCCGGACTGCGAGGCTGTCGGCCGCTGTTCGCAACCCATCGGGTTTCAGTTGGCGGCAAGCGCAGGTTGTACGAGTTGTTCACTGGAGTCGCTCGCCCGCCCATAGCCACGCGCTGGGAGCGGGTCACGATCGCGGGCGTTCCCGCTGAGCGGACCTTGGGCGTCGACTCCGACTCGACGCTGATCTACCTGCACGGCGGTGCCTATGCGCTGGGCAGTGCTGCAGGCTATCGGGGCTTGGCCGCTCGGCTGGCCGCGGCGGCCGGGATGACGGCGGTGGTGCCCGACTACTCGCGGTCGCCGGAAGCACGGTATCCAGTCGCCCTCGAGGAGGCGGTCGCGGTGTACACGGGGTTGCTGGTGGACGGGCTTGACCCGAAAACGATTGTGATCGCCGGCGATTCGGCGGGTGGCGGGCTGTCACTGGCGCTGGCGATGGCGCTGCGGGACCGCGGAATCGAGGGCCCAGCCGCGCTTGGGTTGATCTGCCCGTGGGCGGACCTGGCGATCGATATCGACGGGGTGCGCCCGGCTGGGCGGGATCCGTTGATCCTGCCGTCGATGGCGTCCGAGTGGGCGCCGCGGTATGTCGGCGAGCACGACCCGAGGCTGCCGGGAATCTCGCCGGTGTACGGGGATATGGCGGGCCTGCCGCCGATCGTCATGCAGAGCGCCGGCGACGATCCGCTGTCGATCGACGCGGACAAGATTGAAAAGTTCTGTGCCGCTGGGATGCTCGACCATCGGCGGTTCGAGAACCTATGGCATGTGTTCCACCTGCAGGCCGGCGTGCTGGCGGAGGCGGAAGTAGCGATTGCGGATCTCGGTGCGAAGCTGCGCACCCATACGACCGAAGGAAAGGTTGCAACAAAGTGAGTTCGTTCGAAGGGAAAGTTGCCGTCATCACCGGTGCCGGGTCTGGCATCGGCAGGGCCTTGGCGCTGAATCTCGCACGGAAGGGAGCGAAGCTGGCGCTGTCGGATATCGACGCTGAAGGTCTGGCGGAGACGGTGCGCCAGGCCGAGCGGCTGGGCGCGGAGGTGAAGGCCGACCGGCTCAACGTCGCGGAGCGGGAGGCGGTGTTGGCCTACGCGGAAGATGTCGCGGCACACTTCGGCCAAGTGAACCAGGTGTACAACAACGCCGGGATCGCGCACAACGGTGACGTCGAGAAGACCGAGTTCAAGGACATCGAGCGGATCATGGACGTTGACTTCTGGGGTGTAGTCAACGGTACGAAAGCGTTTCTGCCGCATGTGATCGCGTCGGAAGACGGGCACATTGTGAATATCTCGAGCTTGTTCGGGTTGATCGCGGTGCCGGGCCAGAGCGCGTACAACGCGGCGAAGTTCGCGGTGCGGGGGTTCACGGAGGCGCTGCGGCAGGAGATGTTGGTTTCCGGTCACCCGGTGAAGGTGACGTGCGTGCACCCGGGCGGTATCAAGACGGCGGTCGCGCGTAATGCAACGGTGTGCGACGGCCAGGATGCGCACAGCGTTGCGGCGTTCTTCGATAAGCGGCTGGCACTGCATTCGCCGGAGATGGCCGCGGAGACGATCGTCGACGGGGTGCGCAAGGGCCGTGCCCGGGTGGTGATCGGCTGGGAGGCCAAGGCACTCGATGTGTTGGCGCGCGTCACGGGCTCGGGGTATCAGCGGGTCATCGCTACGGCGGCCGCTCGGTTCCTCCCGTGGGCGG
>CAVYPI010000131.1:0-128345 GCA_963770125.1 uncultured Actinomycetota bacterium
CGGCCACTCGGCGCACTCCGACAGCGTATTGGCAGCGCAATTTCCCCTCGGACAGCAGGCGTGCTTTCAGGTGGCGCAATGGCTTCACGTTCGTTGTCACACGAAGTAAAAAGTGAGCCCGAGCACGGCGTAGATGGCGAGTAGCTGCAGGCCTTCATACCAAGTGGACTCGCCGCGTTGGGTGACTTCGTTGGCGATGACGATTGCCAAGAAGATCGCGCCGACCTCGAATCCGTTGAACACCAAGGCCATTGGGAATGGGCCGATCACGAACGACGCGAGCACCAGCACCGGAGCGACGAACAGGGCGATCTGGGCGGCCGATCCCACCGCGATGTTGACGGAAATGTCCATCTTGTCGCGGGAGGCGAAATACACCGCGACCCAGTGCTCGGCGGCGTTGCCCACGATCGCCACGACGATAACGCCGACAAAGAACGGGGACAGCCCGATGGCCGCCGACGCCTCGGTTATCGAGTGGACCAGGATCTCGGACATCCAGCCCACCGCGGCGCCCGCACCGGCCAGCATGAGCACGCTCTTGCGGACCGACCACGGCTCGCCGCCGTGCTCGTCTTCGTCATGGGAGGGGTTGAACAGGTGCGCGTGGGTCTTCAGGGAGAACACCAACCCGGCCGCGTAGGAGGCCAGCAGCACGATGGCCACCCCGACCGACAGCGCCTGCAGGTCGCTGGGGAATGCCACCGCCTTGGCCGCCGGATCGGGCAGCCCGCCGCCCGCCACCAGCTGAAATATCGCCGGCATCACCAGCGCCACCGTCGCGAGCAGCAGCATGAGCGACTGGGCGGTGGCCGCCCGCAGCTCGAAGCGCTGCCGGTCCCGTTTTCTCCCGCCCACCAGCATCGACACCCCGAGGACCAGCAAAATGTTGCCGAGGATCGACCCGACGAGCGAGGCCTTGACCACCTCGTGCAGCCCGGCGCCCAGCGCGAACAGTGCGATGATCAACTCCGGTGCGTTACCGAACGTGACGTTGAGCAGACCACCAATGCCCGGACCCGACCGGGCGGCCAGCTCCTCGGTCGCCCGGCCCATCAGCGCCGCCGTCGGGATCACTCCGAGCGCCGACGCGGCGAACACCGCCACCGCGTCGGCGTGGAGGAACTCCAGGACGATCGCGACCGGGATCAACGGCACGAGCAGGTAGGGCCAGCCCTCCCCAGTCAGTAGAAACGGCCTCCTGCGTTTGGTGGGGGCTTGAGAAGTCTCAGTTGTGGACATCTCGGCCCCGTCTTACGGTTCGTTCGGCTTCACGGCCAGCACCGGCTTCGGGCATTCCAGCAGCACCTGCTGCGCAACGCTGCCGAGCAACAGCTTGCCCACCGGGCTTCGATGGCGGATACCGACCACAAGAAGTTCGGAGTCGTCATTTTCCATCGCCTTCAGCAGCTCATCGGCGGCGTCGACCCCGACGGGCTGGGCGAGCTCGAACTCGACCCCACACCGGTTGAGCCGCTCCTCGACGTCGTGCACCTCGTCGGACTGCGCGAAGCGGGGGTCGGCCAACGCATCACCGCGGGTGGCGTTGATTACCAGCAGATTCGTGTTCCGTCGTTTCGCCTCGGTGATCCCGTGTTCCAGGGCCGCCGTGCCGTATCGGTCTGCGGAGTATCCGACGACGATCATGCTCCCGCCTTTTCTGGGCGCTTCGCTTCTTCATGCTCCTCGAGAGCACTGGCGTGGACGAGATCCGGCTCGGGACGGTGCACCAGCCGCAGGATGAGCGGGGCGAGGAGCAGCGCGACGATCAGGATGTAGACCACGATCGCGACGGGCTCGGTGAACAGGCTGGTCCAGTCCCCGCCGCCGAGCTGCAGGCTCTGGCGCAGCTGACGCTCGATCCGCGGGCCCAGGATGACGCCGATGATCAGCGGCAACACAGGCAGCCCGAAGCGGCGCATCATCAGCCCGAGCAGGCCGAACACCAGCAGCAGCGCCAGGTCCAGCGCCTGCACGTTGACCGCGAGCGCGCCGAGCGTGGCGAAGAACAGGATGCCCGCGTACAGGTAGGGCCGTGGGGTACGCAACAGCTTGGCCCACAGCGGCGCCAGCGGCAGGTTGAGCACCAGCAACAGGAAGTTGCCGATGAACAGGCTGGCGATCAGCGTCCAGATCAGCAGCGGCTCCTTCTCGAACAGGGTGGGGCCGGGCTGAATCCCGTACGACACGAACGCGGCCAGGATCACCGCCGCGGTGGCGTTGGTCGGCAACCCCAGCGACAGCATCGGCACCAGCGTGCCCGCCGCCGAGGCGTTGTTGGCCGCCTCCGGCCCGGCCACACCCTCGATCGCGCCATGGCCGAACTCCTCGGGGTGCTTGGACAGCTTCTTCTCGGTGACGTAGGACAAAAACGTCGGCAGCTCGGCGCCACCGGCCGGCAGCGCGCCGAACGGGAACCCGAACGCGGTGCCGCGCAGCCACGGCTTCCACGAGCGACCGAAGTCCTGCCGGCTCATCCACGGCCGGCCGACCGGAATGATCTCGGCGGGCCGACGCCGCAGATGCGCCGCCACCCACAGCGCCTCGCCGACGGCGAAGATCGCCACCGCGATCACCACGATGTCGATGCCGTCGGACAGTAGCGGCAGCCCGAACGTGGCGCGCGGCTGGCCGGTGAGCGAGTCGATGCCGACGATGCCGATCGCCAGCCCCAGCAGCAGCGCGATCGCGCCACGCAGCCTGGATGAGCCCAGCACCGCGGTCACCATCACCAGCGCCAACAGCATGATGGCCAGGTAGGATGGGGCGCCCAGCGTCACCGCGAACCGCGATATCGACGGCGCGAACGCCGCCAACAGGGTGGTGCCGATGGCGCCCGCGACGAACGATCCGATCGCCGCGGTCGCCAACGCCTGGGCCGCGCGGCCCGCCTTGGCCATCTTGTTGCCCTCGATGGCCGTGACGACCGACGACGACTCACCCGGCGTATTCAACAGGATCGAGGTGGTCGACCCGCCGTACATGCCGCCGTAGAAGATGCCGGCGAACATGATGAACGCCGCACTCGGGGGGACGTTGTAGGTGATCGGCAACAGCAGCGCCACCGTCATCGCCGGGCCGATACCGGGCAGCACACCGACGGCAGTACCCAGTAGCACACCGATCACGGCGTACAGCAGGTTCATCGGCGTCGCGGCCTCGGCGAAGCCCTGCAGCAGCCAGTTGAAATTGTCCATGTCAGAGAATCCCGTCCAGAATGCCTGCGGGCAGCGGGATTCCGAGCCCGGAATAAAACGCGTAGAAACTGCCGACCGCCAGCACCACGCCGATAATGACATTGAGAACGTATCGCTTGCTGCCGAGAATCGTTGCGGCCCCGGCGAACAACAGGGTCCCGGTGATCGCCCAACCCAGCGGCACCACCAACACGATCACCGCCACGAACAACCCGACGAGCATTCCCACAGTGCGCCAGTCAGCCGGCGTGCTCGTGTCGATGTCCTCGCCCCCTTCCTCCTCACCGGTCGAGCCGCGCGGAATCGCGATGGCCAAGATGATCGCCAACGCGATCAAGCCGATGCCGACGACGATCGGGAACATGCGCGGGCCCACCGGATCCACCTTCGCGAAACCCGCCTCCAGGGACAACGCGTCGTAGATCAGGAATGCGCCGACCGCGACCAGCACCGCGCAGACCAGGTATTGCGCCTTGTCTACCGTCTTCTCGACCGCATGTTCCTGCGGCTCGTTAGTGGTGGTCATAGCAGCCCCAAATCGGTCAGGGTCGACGAGACCCGGTTGTCCTGGTCCTTGAGGAACTGCTCGAACTCCGCACCGGTCTGAAACGCGTCGGTCCAGCCGTTCTTCACCAGCGCCTCCTTCCATTGCTCGGTGCCGTGCAACTCCTCGAGCACGTTCACCATCGCCTGCTTGGCATCGTCGGTAATGCCCGGCGGCGCAAGGACTCCGCGCCAGTTGGCGAATGTCATGTCGATTCCCGCCTCTTTGAGTGTCGGGGCATCGATGCCCTCGACCCGCTCGTCGCTGGACACCGCGAGCACCCGCAACTCCCCGGCCTCGATCTGGTCGATGAGCTCGCCGGGACTCGACGTGCCGACCGTGATCTTCTTGCCGAGGAGCGCGGTCAGCAGATCACCGCCGCCGTCGTAGGAGACGAAGTTGACGGACTTCGGCTCGACACCGACGGCTTTGGCCAGCTCCATCGGAAAAAGGTGGTCGGGTCCGCCGGGTGACGAACCGCCGCCGATGGTGACTTTCGACGGATCGGCCTTCCACGCCGCGACGAAATCCTGCACCGTCTTGAACGGCGAATCGGCCGGGACAAAAACGGCACCCGGATCCTCGATCAACTTCGCCAGCGCAGTCGCGTCCGATGCGCGCGCCTTGGACCCGTTGGTGTAGGTGGCGCCGACAACACCGAGCCCCATCGTCATCATGAGGTCGCCGTTGCCCTTTTCGTTCATCAGGCGGGCCATCGCGACGGTCCCGCCGGCGCCGATGACGTTGAAGACTTCGACACGACCGGTGATGTCGTCGTCTTCCATGATTTTCACGGCGGTGCGCGCCGTCAGGTCATAGCCGCCGCCCGGACTGTTCGGCACCATCATGCGAAGCCGGTGCAATCCGCTTGCCTCATCGCCCTTCGTCACGCCGCAGGCTGTAAGCAGCAGCGCCGCGATCGCGGCGATCACCAACCCGGTGATCATTTGTTGCCGTCGCAACATGGTTGTCCCCAATCACTGATTTGTGATGCTCAGCAATACTGGACCCGACAGTGACCTACGTCACTGATAAGTACGCAAAGGAAGTATTGGTCGTTTTGAACAATGAAGGCACCGTTCAGTCGTAGCTTCCGCAGCCTGGCGGGCCAGTTTCTGGTGTTCCAGTTGCTGGTGGTCGCCGTCGTGCTGGTCGCCGTGGCGGCGGTGTCGGTGGCGCAGTCGACGCGTGAGTTCCGCGAGGTGCGTGGCCAGCGGATGATCGCGGTCGCCGAGAACATGGCTTCAACACCGATCGTGCGCGACCGATATGCCGACCCGTTCGCCGGGCGCGTGCTTGCGCCAGAGGTGGACCGCGCTGTGGCGTTGTCGGGCGCAGGCCTGGCCGAGATCCTCGACCCGGACGGAACCGTGCGGGTGTCGTCGGACCCGTCGCGCCTCGGCCAGCGGATGGACCTTGGGCCAAGCCGGGCCGACGAAGGCCGGGCCTGGTTTGGCGACGACAACATCGGCGGGGTGCACAGCCTGGTCGGTCAGGTGCCGCTCCTGTCCATCGATGGCGACGTGTTAGCCGTCGCGTCGGTCAGCGAGGGGTACCCGTCGGTGTGGGAATTGCTCAGCGGCGCCGGAGAGCGGCTACTGATCTATCTCGGTCTGGGCGCGGCGTTGGGCCTGGTGGCGTCGTGGCTGTTGTCGCGGCGGATCAAACGGCACACCCGTGGACTGGAGATCGCCGAGATCGCCGGCCTGGCCGAACATCGGGAAGCGTTGCTACACAGCATCCGTGAGGGTGTGGTCGCGGTGAACAACGAGGGCGACATCACACTGCTCAACGACAGCGCGCAGGAGCTGCTCGGCGTGGCGGCGGCGGCGGCCGTGGGTCGCCGCGTCAACAGTGTCGGCCTGGAACCCACAGTGGTCGAATTTCTGTTGTCCGGCGAGGACGAACGCGATGTCGTGATCGCCACCCGGACACGCGTTTTGGCGTTGAACCGACGGGCCGCGACCAGCCAGGGGCAGCGGATCGGGACCGTGACGACCATGCGCGACAGCACCGAACTGGCTGCGCTGCAGGGACAGCTGTCGTCACACAAGAGTGTGACCGACACGCTGCGCGCGCAGACCCACGAGTTCGCCAACCAGCTGCACACGATCTCGGGCCTGGTGCAACTGGGCGAGTACGACTCGGTGCGCGACCTGGTGGGAACGCTGTCGCGGCGGCGGGCGGAGATCAGTGACGCGGTGACGCAACGGATTTCCGATCCGGCCGTCGCGGCGTTGTTGATCGCGAAGACGACGCTGGCCGCGGAAAGCGGGGTGTCGCTGGAGATCGCGTCCGAGTCGCACCTCGGGGCCTTAGACCCGGCGCTCGCCACTGACGTGATTACCTTGCTGGGCAATCTGATCGACAATGCTGTGGACGTGTCGGTGGGCGCCAATCCGGCGAAGGTGACGGTTCGCATTGAGGATCGCGACGGCCTGATGATATCGGTGGCTGACTCCGGACCTGGTGTGCCCGAACATCTTCGGGAAGCGATATTCGCCCGCGGCGTCACCTCGAAACCCGATGTTGCGGGCGGGCGGGGTATCGGCCTGGCGTTGGTGCGGCTGGTCACCGCACAGCACGGCGGGGCGGCGCAGGTCAGCGACGGGCCTACGGGTGGCGCGTTGTTCGTGGTCCGGCTGCCCGTCGGGACGGCCGCGGTTTCGGTGGAGAGGGCCGCGCATGCGTGACGTGCTAGTGGTCGACGATGATTTCATGGTCGCCGAGATCCACCGCCGGTTCGTCGAGCAGGTCGACGGCTTTCGGGCAGTGGGCGTCGCGCGCACCGGCACCGAGGCGCTGTCGGCTGCCCGCGAACTGCGGCCGCAGCTGATCCTGCTCGACGTGTATCTCCCGGACATGACCGGCCTGGAGGTGCTGCAGAGCCTGCGATCCGATGGCGATCGGGTGGGCGTCATCATGATCACGGCGGCTCGCGAACTGGACACGGTCAAGGGCGCCCTGGACGGTGGTGCGGCGGACTACTTGATCAAGCCGTTCGAGTTCGGCCAATTGAAGGCGAAATTAGAGGCGTTCGCTGCCCGCGCCGACGCACTGGAGTCCGCGGGCGGCGTCGATCAGTCGTTGATCGACTCGTTGTTCGGCGGTCCCGCCGCCGCGTCGCCGCAGGAGGTGCTGCCGAAGGGGCTGGGCGCCGAGACGGGCCGGTTGGTGTTGGACGCGGTTCGGGATGCCGGTGAGGTCTCGGCGGCCGAATGCGCTGACCTTGTCGGTATTTCGCGCGTCAGCGCACGCCGTTATCTCGAGCATTACCTCAGCACCGGCGCGCTGGAGCTTCGGCTGCAGTACGGCGTCGGCCGGCCAGAGCGGCGCTACCGCTCGGCTCGCACCTAAGCAGCGTGCAGGTCGGCGAGCGCAACACCTATCCTGACTTCCACTTCACTGACCGCGATCAATGGTGCCCCCGGCAACGGTGGCGCCGTCGAGCGATACCGCGCACCCGTCGGTGTGACGAATTCGGCTGTGTGCACACTGTTTTCGTCGGTCGTGGTGACGCGCCAGCCCGGCGCTTCCTTGGCGTAGTTACAGCGTTCACACTCACCCAACCCATTGCTGGCACTCGTCGGCCCGCCGCGGTTGCGCGGTGTGGCGTGATCACGATGCCGAATCGGCGCATCACAGTACGGTGTGCGACACGTTCGGTCCCGCACGCCGATGAATCCCGCCAGCCCCTTGGGGAACAACCGCGACCGCGACTCCATCGCCACCAACGATCCACTCTTCGGGTGCCGATACAGCCGTCGCAACGTCGCCAACGACCGCTCATCGACCACTGCGCCCTGCACCAGTCGCTGCGCCAGAGACGCCGGAATCGGCCCATAGCCGTCGAGCACCGCAGGCGCATTGTCCTGTCCCCACAGCGCCTGATCCGACATCACCAAGTTCAGCGCGACCGACTCGGGCACCTCGGCAGGCCGGCCCGTGACCCGCTCCACCAGCGTGTCGGCCATCACCTGCCCACGAGAGCGCTCATCAAAAGTCGAATCGGCGGCACGCTTCAACGCCGCATAAACTCCGACACCCTGGGCCACTGGCAACAGCGCGGTCACATAAGTCATGCAGTCGGGTGCCGGCCGGATGGTCACGGTGCGGTCCGCCTCGGCCTTCGCCGCCCGGTCCACCACCGCCTGCGCATCCAGTCGGGCGGCAATCTCCTTGGCCGCCGCGACGATCCGCGCATCCCCCATGCCATCGAGCTTGCCGACGTCGGCGCACAGTTCGGCGTCCAAGACGCGTCTGTCCTCGACGTCCAGGCAGGCCGATTCGCGCGCGATCAACGTCGCACGCCACTCCGACAAGGCGCCGCACTCCAGGGCCGCGAGAGTGTGCGGCATCTCGTGCACCAAGGCTTTGGCGAGGCCAAGGTGCCGACCGCCGCGCGCCGAGGAATCCCGCCGCGCCAGCGCCACCTCGCTGGCCACCCCTCGGCCCTGCTTCGCCTTCGGCACACCGGCGGCAGCCTCATCCGCTCGACGCTTCTCATCCAGTGCCGCGGCCGCGCGCGCCTGTCCGGCCGCCGCAGCGGATTTCACCCGCTCCAACCAGGCAATCTGCTCGATCAACGTCGCTTCATCGGCATGCGGATCCACGGCCGCCAACTCCTCGAGATCGATCGCGGATCGTGGCAGAATCTGCACGACATGCTGGGGTTGGGGTCCTATGAGACCGCCTGGGCCTGGCTGCACAAGCTGCGCCGGGCGATGGTGCGTCCCGACCGTGAGCTGCTCTCGGGTGTGGTCGAGGTCGACGAGGCGTTTGTCGGCGGCCGCGCGACGGCCGGCGGGGCGCTTCAACCGACAAGGTGCCCGTCATGATTGCGGTGGAAAACGGTGGAGCACAGGTGAATAGGAAGCTTCGGCTGGGTCGTGTGCGTCTGGGGGTGGCCGATGCGCCGGGGTCCAGACAGCTCGTCGAGTTCGCCCGAACCACCGTCGCGTCGGGCTCGCTGATCCGCACCGACGGCGCGCGAATGTTCCGCGTCTTGGCCCAGGAGGGCTACACCCACCAGTACGTGTCCGGGTACGGCTCGCCCGAACCGGGGCATGTCACCTTGCCGGGGCCCCACCGGGTGGCCTCGCTGCTCAAACGCTGCAACGCCGGCACCCATCACTACCGCGTGGAACGCGAGCACCTGCAGTATTACCTCGACGAGTTCGCCTTCCGGTTCAATCGGCGCAGGTCACGGGCCCGCGGACTGCTCTTCTACCGGCTGCTGCAGCAGAGCGTCAACACGACGATCCCCACCCACTGGCCGACCTCATCGGGGGCACCGCAGTGAACCCCTGCGACGAAGAACTGGACGAAGAAACCAGCTTAGAATCTTTGCCTAGCAACACATTTGGAGAATTCTAGACTGCTAGTCCACTCAAGCAGATAAGCAGTACATACATGCGACCATAGCTGCGTCCACTGACAAGTTCAGCCTCGTCGCCCAAGTGAGTCTCGCCGGTGTGCACCCGAAACCAGATAGTCGAGTAGTGCGTCCACTGAGGCCAAAAGACAGGTAACCCGGTACGCGTTCCCTGTCTGGACGTGGGCCTCAGGCTTGTCAACAACGACCTTCGGAGGGAACACCATGACCATCGACGTGATCGGCACCAACGCCCCGAATGTCTTCGAGGCCGAGCTACCCGCCATCGCCTACGAGCATGCTCAGAGTGCCGACGAGGCCCACGAGCTGATCCGGAACGCACGACGACACGGCCCGATCGCCATGGGACCACACGGGCCGGAGGTGCTGGCCTACGACCTTGTCAGAACGGTATTGCGTGACGACCGGTTCGCCATGCCAAAGGGGGGCGCCCTAGCGGCACAGGGCATTACCTCCGGCGAGCTGTGGGACATCGTCGTCAAGGGGCTGCTGAGTCTCGACGGTGCCGCACACCACCGGCAGCGCCGGCTGGTGTCAAAGGCGTTCACCCCCAGGGCCGCTGGCCAGCTTCGCACAACATGCGCTGACATTATCGCCGAGCTCGTGTACCAACATGCCGGTGCGGGCCGATGCGACGCCGTTGCCGACATTGCCAGGCAATACCCGATTCCCATCATCTGCGCCCTGCTCGGTACCCCTCGCGAGGACTGGCATTTGTTCTCGACCTGGGCCGACGACATCTTCAAGGTCTTCGACTGGAACGTCGTCAACGACGCACCCGACATCGTGCGGGCATGGAACGAACTCGAGGCCTACCTCGACGAGATGGTCGCCCAGAGGCGTGACGCGCTGACAGACGACCTGCTCTCCGACATGATGCGCGCAGAGGTCGACGGCGACCGGCTCAGCCATGACGAACTGCTCACCCTCGCTGCCACCCTGCTGATGGCGGGTACCGACACCACGCGCAACCAGTTGGCCGCTGCGGTGCAGGTCTTCTGCAAGCACCCCGACCAATGGCTGCTGCTTGCCGAGCATCCCGAGCTGGCGCCCCAAGCGGTGGAAGAGGCGATGCGGTTTTCACCGGCCATCTTCATGACGATGCGCATAGCCGTTGACGACGTCGAACTCGGCGACGTAACCATCCCGGCCGGCACACTCGTGATCGCCAATACCGCTGCGGCCAACCATGACCCGGCGGTCTATGACGAGCCACACCGGTTCGATATCACCCGTGAAGGGGCGCCGGCGATGCTCACCTTCGGCGGCGGCATCCACTACTGCCTCGGTGCGCACCTGGCGAGAATCGAGCTCGCAGAGGCCCTCACGACCATGGCCCGTCGGATGCCCAACATACGGTGCACCGGGCCAGCTCCGTGGAAGCCGTTGACGGGCATCACCGGTCCGATCGGCCTGCCGGTCGAATTCGACTGCGGGTACTGAACGCTTACAACCTGCCCTTCAGCCGATCGCGATACGACCGGCCGTCGGGGTCGTAGATCATCCGATACGCGGGTTCGGCCCACAACCGGGTCAGCAGACCCAGCCGCTCCGGCTTGTGCGGCCGCAGCCGGCCCGGTGGCCGCGGCCCGCTGCGACCGAATGCATGCCATGCATCCAAAGCCTCTGCCGTAGCAACGATCTCCTGCACGGCCGCATGAGGATCGACCAGACCACCGTCCTCGCTGCCGTCGGCCGCACGATCCAAGTGTTCACGCATCAGCTGCAGCCGCAGGTCGCGAGCGAAGTCTCCGGTGTCGTCCAGTACCGCACAAGATAATTCGCTGTCGTGCGTCCACGACCGGCGGTTGAAGTTGTCGCTTCCGACGCACGCCCAAACGTCGTCGACGACACAGACCTTCGCATGTACATACACAGGGGTGCCCTGGTCGTTCTCGACGTCGAAGACGTGAACCCGCTGCGGGCTGGCCTCCTTACACGCATCGATCGCCTGGCGGCGGCCAATCATGTTGGGTGGCAACGCCAGACGCCCGTCGACGTCGGGGAACCGCGGCACTACCGCGACCAGATGCAGGTCGGGGTTGTCCTTCAGCGCACGGGCGAACAGCTGCGCGACTCGCTTCGACCACAGGTACTGGTCTTCGAGGTAGATTAGCCGCCGGGCGTGGCTGACCGCCTTGCTGTAACCGTGCGCGACACTGCGTTCACCGCGGGGCGCGAAGTCGTATTCGAAATGCGCGTCGGGATAAGTGCGGAGCAGCTGCACGGCGTGCGGCCCGCACTGCGGCGGATCCGGCACCTGCTCCGGAAGCCTGCCCGGCTTCAGGTCTGCCCCGCGCACCTTGTCTGCGATCCACGCAATAGGCGACAGCATGTCGAGCGGCGCGGGGTCGTTCCAGCGTTCCCGGAACGTCATGTCGAGGGCGCCAACGACGGGTCCCTGCAACCGCAGCTGCGCGTCGTGCCAGGGCGGACGGTCGCCATAGCGTGTCGACATCCGCACCGCTTGAGGGTCACCACGATGCGACGAGTCGTCGCGGCGAGAATGGCACAGGTCGATACCGCCGGCGAACGCGACGTCCCGCGACGGCATCCCCGGATGACGGAGCACCACGAGTTTCTGATGATGCGAGCCACCGAACCGGACCCGTTGGTCCAGCAGCACCTCGCCGCCCGCACGCTCGATGACCTCGCCGAGGTGCTGGTTCTCCTCCTCGCTGTATTGGAACCGATCCAGGTGGGAGCGCCACACCAGGCCCTTCACCACGACGCCGCGCTTGGCGGCCGCGCTGAACAACCCGGCGATGGTCGGTCCGCCGTCGCGCAGCTTCTCGTCCGGGTCACCCCGCCAGTCGGTGAAGAACAGGTGGTCACCCGAGCGCAGCGCCTCGACTTCGGTCGCCAGACGGTCGAAGTACGTCGCGCCGTGAACCAACGGCTCCACCCGGTTTCCGTCGCACCACGCAGGCACCCGGGTGGCGGGGTTACCGCGTTCCTCCGTAGTGAGAAACCAATCGGTGCGATCCGACACGCTCTATGGGATGCCCGATCGAAGGCCGAAATACGCAATCCCGCGCGGCCGCTCTGCCAAGATCCAGGGCATGCCCGTCATCCGGCGCGCCCTGGCGGTGATCTGCGCCCTCGCGCTAACCAGTTGCGCGCCCGGCGCACTGCCCACGCAGACGCAGACCTCAACCACCGCCAACGCTAAGGCGGACGCCGTGATGCGGATCGTCCGCGACACCATGGCGCAGGCGCACCTGAAGGCCGTCATCGTGCGGGTGACAGTCGACGGCAAGGAGGTCGTCACCCAGGCCGTCGGTGAATCGATGACGGGAGTCCCCGCAACCCCCGCCATGCACTTCCGCAACGGCGCCGTCGCGATCTCCTATGTCTCCACACTGCTGCTCAAGCTCGTCGACGAGCAGAAGGTGAGCCTCGACGACAAACTGTCGAAGTGGCTGCCCGAGATACCGCACGCCGACCGGGTCACACTGGGCCAGCTGGCCCAGATGACGTCGGGCTACGTCGACTACGTCATCGGCAACACAGCGATGAACGACGCTCTCTATGCAAACCCGTTCCGGCGCTGGACCGTCCACGACATCCTGAGCTACGCCACCTCCCAGCCGCTGCTCTACGAGCCCGGCACCAACTGGAACTACGCCCATACCAACTACGTGCTGCTCGGCCTGGCACTGGAGAAGGCCACCGGCGTGGAGATGTCGAAGCTGTTGTCGGACAAGGTGCTGCGGCCCCTTGGGCTCACCAATACCGTCAACTCGCTAACCCCGGAGATCCCGTCGCCCGTCCTGCACGCGTTCACCTCTGAGCGCCGGGAATTCCTCAAGATCCCGTCGGACACAACGTTTTACGAAGAATCGACGTTCTGGGACCCGTCGTGGACCATCACCCACGGCGCGATCCAAACGACCAACGTCTACGACATGGAGGCGACAGCGGTCGGCATCGGTTCGGGCAAACTACTGACGACCGACTCCTACAAGAAGATGATCTCCACCGACCTTCGTGGCAAGACCCACAAACAGCCGGGCTGCCCCACCTGTGATGAGTTGAACGACATCTACACCTACGGCCTCGGGATGGTCATCTCCGGTAGCTGGCTGCTGCAGAACCCCCTGATGTCCGGCTACGCCGCGCTCGAGGCCTACTTACCGTCGCAGAAGATCGCAATCGCCCTCGCCGTCACCTTCGCCCCGGAAGCCTTCGACAACCAGGGCAATTACCGCAACGAGGCCGACCCCCTGTTCCGCAAGATCGGCGCCGAGCTCGCCCCCGACGATGCGCCACCCATGCCTCCACCGAAATAATGTCGGCGTGGCGTCAAAGGTCTTATTCATCTACAACGAACATCTCGCGACCGAGGCCCTGTTGGGCGACGCGTTCACGCAGTGCGGCTTCGACGTGGACACCTTCACGGTCGTCCCCGCCGAACGCGTCGACTCCCCGGCCGGCGACGTGACCTTCCCCGACCCGACCGACTACGACGTCATCGTCCCGCTCGGGGCGCGCTGGCCCGTGTACGACGACGCACTGCGGCGCACCTGGGTCGGCGCCGAAACCCAACTCGTGCGCGACGCCAACGAAGCGGGGGTTGCGCTGCTCGGCGTGTGCTTCGGCGGTCAGCTCCTCGCCCAAGCATTCGGCGGGTCGGTTTCGCGGTCAACCGCCCCCGAGATCGGTTGGTACGACGTCCACACCGACCGCCCCGAGCTGCTGCCCGGCGGACCGTGGTTCCAGTGGCATTTCGACGGGTGGACGCTCCCGCCCGGCGCGACCGAGATCGCCAGGACCGCGAATTCGTCGCAGGCATTCGTGCTCGGCCGCGCGTTGGCGCTGCAGTTTCACCCCGAGATCGACGAGAAGCTGCTCGACTTGTGGCTGGCCGACGACCACGACGGGGAAGTCGTCGGCGCCGGGCTCAGCCACGACGAATTACGCCAGCGCACAACCGAACTCGCTGACGACGCTGCGGCAAGAATCCGCGGCTTGGTGCGCGGTTTCCTGACCCATGTGGCCGGTCAGCCCCCGTGCCCGAGTTCGTGAGCCAGCGCGTGCGTGATCGCTGACCGCCGGAAGTGGTGGCCAAGCGTCTGCAGCTTCGTCGGCACCACCCGCTGATTCGCCTCGGCGAGCTCTCGTGCCCCCTGTTCCCCCAGCTGGGGGCACCTCCCGCTTGCGGGGGACAGCCGCGGACCCAGCGACGGCACCGGCACCACAGCCGGGCGGTGGAGCACCCCGGCGAGCGCCCTGGTGTAGTCGGCGTTGCGCACCGGTTCCGGCGCGACGGCATTGACGGGTCCGGTCAAACGACTGTCGTACAGGGCGCGGTGGTACACGTCGAGCAGGTCGTCGAGCCCGATCCACGACAACCACTGCTCGCCGCCGGCGAGCCGCCCGCCCAGCCCGGCCGAGAACAGCGGGCGCATCAGCTTCAGCGTGCCGCCGCGCGCCGATTGCACGATTCCCGTGCGCACGGTGACCACCCGCAGCCCCGCCTCCGCGGCCGGCGCCGTCGCCGCCTCCCAGTCGGCCACCACATCGGCCAGAAACCCGTCGCCGCGCACACTTTCTTCACACAGCAGCGCATCGCCGCGGTCGAAGCCGTAATAGCCGATCGCCGACGCGCTCACGAAGGTGGCCGGCCCCTCGTCGGCCAGCACCGCGGCGTCGGCGAGCCTGCGCGTCGGCTCGATGCGGCTGTCACGAATCGCGGCCTTGTGGCGATCGGTGAAACGTCCTGCGATCGACGCACCGGCCAAGTGCACGACCGCATCGAGGCCGGTAAGCAAGTCGGGCGCCGGGCGGGCCGGATCCCATTGGCGCTCAAAGGCGTTGCGCGCCGGTCGTTGCACGAGCCGAATCACGCGATGCCCGCCCGTGCTCAGGAACGCCGACAACGCGGAGCCGACCAGACCCGAGGCACCGGTAACGGCGATGACCATCGGCTGCGCGCCCGCGTCGCCAGCCACGCGGTGTGCGGCCAGATCCTCGGCGAGCTGCCTGTGCCGATACACGAACGTCGAGCGCAGCGCCGCGGCGGGCACCGAGGTGTCGACGTGGTCGTAGACCTTTGTGCCACCGTGCGCCTCGCTGAATTCATGCGTGTGCCGCCACCAGCCGATGATCCGCGCGGGCCACGATGACGGGCCCTGCGACGACAATTCGTCGACGAATCGGTGCGGCGGATCGAACCCCGATGGATCGTGCTGCGCCACCCATCGCAGTCCGCCCGGCAGGCCCAGCACGGCCCGCCCGTCGACCAGCGAGTCCGTCTCCGCCACCACAGTCATGGGCTGCCACGGCGGCACCAGCCGGGTCATTGCGCCGGGGCGGGTGTGCCACGCGAACACCTCGGCGAGCGGATGGTCGACAACGCTTTCGTATTCGATGCCCATGGTCCTCCGTTGGTTCCCTCCGCCGTAGGCATTCGTAGCCGCCGTCCCGCCGGATTGCCCCCGGCTTCTTTGGGTACCCACCCGATACCGATGTCAGAAAACACCCGTCGACGTACGCTGAACATGTCCCCGATATCGAAAAAGATCGCGATGAGCGGATGGAGCGGGCTCGCCCGACGAAATGCGAGGCGCACCTTCCGGGACCGCCGAGAAGCCGGCCAAGTCCTGGCTGAGGAGCTGGCGTCCTATCGCGGCAAGGAAAACCTGTTGGTGCTCGGCCTGGCGCGTGGCGGCGTGCCGGTCGGGTGGGAGGTCGCGTCGTTCCTGCGGGCGCCGCTCGACGTGTTCCTGGTGCGCAAGCTCGGTGTGCCGCAATGGCAGGAACTCGCGATGGGTGCGATTGCCACCGGTGGCGGCGTCGTGGTCAACGACAGCCTCGTGCGCAACCTAGGCATCAGCGACGAACAACTGCAGACCGCGATCGACCGCGAAACCGAGGAACTTCATCGCCGCGAGAGCGCCTACCGTGGCGGGCGTCCACCAGTGGACATCGCGGGTAACACGGTGATTCTCGTCGACGACGGGATCGCCACCGGCGCCAGCATGCTCGCGGCGGTGCGAGCGGTGCGGGCGGCAAGCCCGGCCCAGGTGGTTGTCGCGGTACCGGTGGGACCGGCGTCGGCGTGCCGGCAGCTCGAGGAGGAAGCCGACGACGTCGTGTGCGCGACGATGCCACCCGGATTCGAGGCCGTCGGCCAGGTGTTCGAAGACTTTCATCAGGTCACCGACGACGAGGTGCGCGAATTACTGACCACGCCAACGGTGCAGGACAGCTAGCGCTCAATTAGCTTGGCGCACAGGGCTTTAGCGGCTGTTGCGGTCCTCGCCGGCGACCTCGTCGTGCTGCTCGACCCCGGTGGTTTCAGTGTCGCTCTCGTCGTCCTGCGCGACAGGGGCTTCCTCGGGATAGTCCTCGGCGTACTCAGGCTCGGCTTCGTGCGCTTCGGCAGGGGCTTCTGAAGCCTCGCCCTTGGACCGTTCGCGCAGCGCGTCGACGATCAGCAGCACCACGCCGATCACGCTGGCAGCGATGCAGACCCAGGCGATCAGCTCATTGCTGGTGACCACGGCGGCCACCAGGGCCGCGAGGCCGATGACGGCAAGCACAAGCGCAACGATCAGCATTGACCAACCCTAGGTGGTAAAAAAAGCGTTTTCGACCGGCTCCAGAGCGCTAGTTGTTGCCCCGATTGAATTGGTTGAAGCCGCCGCCGTCGTTGTTGGCGCTGGAATCGACCGGTGCGGCCGAACCGCGCTGGCCGAGCTCTTCGAGCTGCGACTCCAGGTAGGTCTTGAGCCGGGTGCGGTATTCGCGCTCGAATGTGCGCAGTTGTTCCAGCCGGCCTTCCAGCACGGTGCGCTGCTGGTTGATGGTGCCCATGATCTCGGAATGCTTGCGCTCGGCGTCGGCCTGCAGGGCGTCGGCCTTCTCCTGTGCCTGACGCAGCTGCGCCTCCGACCTGGTCTGGGCGTCGGCCAGCATGGCGTCGGCGCGCTGACGGGCGTCGGTCACCGTGGTCTCGGCGGTCTGCCGGGCCTCGCTGACCATCGCGTCGGCCTGGGCGCGGGCGTCGGCGAGCATCTTCTCCGACTCCGCCTTGGCGCTGCCGGTCAGCCGGTCCGCGGTGTCCTGGGCCAGGCTGAGCACCTTCGCGGCCCTGACGTGGCTTTCCTCGCCGACCGGCGAGGCGGGCGGCGCATCGTAGACGGGCTGCGGCGCGGGCACCGGTTCGGGTTCGGGCTCGGGCTCGGGCTCGGGGTCGGGCTCGTAGCGCGGGATGGCCACCGTCGGCTGCCCACCGCCGCCCGCTCGGGCGGAGGCGAGCTCCTGGTCCATCTCGGCGACGCGCTGACGAAGGTCGGCGTTCTCTTCGATGAGCCGGGTCAGCTCGTTCTCAACCAGATCGAGAAAGGCGTCGACCTCGTCCTCGTTGTAGCCGCGCTTGCCGATCGGTGGCTTGCTGAACGCGACGTTGTGGACGTCGGCTGGTGTGAGCGGCATTGTCTGCCCCCTTGGAGTTCTGGACCGTCAACCGATCTCAAAGTGTAGAGCCTTACTGGAACGTAACTGGCGTCCATCCTGTCACACCAGACCCGGCGGTTGCAGGATAGGATGAATTTTAAGAGCGAATTTCAATCATTCGACAGAGTTAACAGGGGTGAATATGAGCCCCGGCAAACCATCGGTGACTACGCCGCATCGCCAAAGTCGGTCGGCAGGCGGCTTTCAGGCCGCGGCGCCGAACGCCAGCTGCATGCCGATGAACGCGACCAGCAGCAGCACCATGATCGACAGATCGAATCGGACCGCGCCGATCGTGAGCTGCGGAATGAGCCGTCGAAGCAGCTTCACCGGCGGGTCGGTCACGGTCATGATCACCTCGAGAATCACCACCGTCAGGCCCTTGGGATGCCAATCGCGGGAAAACGACCGGATGAACTCGACGACCACCCGCGCGATCAGCAGCAGCCAGAAGACGAACAGCGCGAATCCCAGGATCTCAAAGAAGAGCGCCAACTGAGCCGACCTCACTGTGGGCAGATGTGTGACATTCGATACAGGCTTAAGTCAGGTGTCGCTCAAAGCGACAGTGCCCGCGCGACGCAGCCAGCCTACCCGCCGGTTTGACCGGCGGGGTTACGCCCAGTTGGCCTTACTGATAGGCGTAGAAGCCGGCCTCGGCGATGCGCCGGCGCTCCTCAGCGCTGACGTCGATATCGGCCGGTGAGAGCAGGAAGACCTTGGTGGCGACCTTGTCGAAGGAACCGCGCAGCGCGAACGCGAGCCCGGCGGCGAAGTCGACCAGCCGCTTGGCGTCGGCGTTGTCCATGGTCACCAGGTCCATGATCACCGGGGTGCCGTCGCGGAACCGCTCACCGATGGTGCGGGCCTCGCTGTAGTCCTTCGGGCGCAGCGTGGTGATCTTCGACAGCGGGCTGCCCTCCTCGAACAGGGCCGCCATCCGCCGCGGGTCCATTGCCAGTGCGCCGCGGGTCGATCCGCGCAGGGCGCTGAATCGGGGGGTCGACCGGTCAAAGTCCCGTGGGCCCCGCAGCCTCGACTCGAAACGCTCCTCGTCGCGGTAGCCGCCGCGGTAGCCGGCGGGTGGTTCGTCGTAGTCACGGCCCTCGTAGCCGCGACCAGCCCGATCGACATAGCCTTCGTCGTCGAAGTCGCGCGGGCGGCGTGAGTAGCCGCGCGAGCTGGCGCGGTCGTCGTCCTCGTAGTACTCGTCGTCGTAGTCCTCCATCGGCGCCATACCGAAGTAGGCCTTGACCTTGTGCAGTGTGCTCATCGGTGGACCCTTCTAACTCTGGTGTCTGTGATGAAGACGTGACTAGAGTGACTACTCAGGGTGACGTTAGCGGTCGTTGCCCCATCAATGCGGTACCGACACGCACACACGTCGAACCGTGTTTGACCGCGCTCTCGAGGTCGCCCGACATCCCCGCCGACAGCCCGAGGGGCTGCTCGTAGGCCTTCTGCACCCGCTCCTTCTCTTCTTGCAGCCGCGCGAAGGCTTCGTCCGGATCGGCATCCAGCGGCGGGATGGCCATCAACCCGACGAACTCCAACCCGTCGGCGGCCGCAACGGCGGCGCACAGCTCGTCGACCGAATCCGGACGGCCGATGTCCACCCCGCCCCGCAATTCGTCGCCGTCGAGGCTGAGCTGGACGTAGACCCGCAGCGGCTCGGCCCGGCGGCCCAGCACCAGCCCCTCGGTGGCAGCCCGGTCCAGCGCGGCGATCACCTTGGCGCTGTCGACCGAGTGGGCGGCGTACGCCCAGCCCGCGATCGACCGCGCTTTGTTGCGCTGAATCCGTCCCACCATGTGCCAGCGAATCGGCTCAGCACCCAACACGGCACCGACTTCCGCACTTTTATTCGACGCTTCCTGTTCGCGGGATTCGCCAAATTGCAGACACCCTAAACGCCGCAAGATAAGCACATCGCCGGCCGGAAAGAATTTCGTAATGGGCAGTAATTCAATTTCATCGGCATTGCGTCCGGCGGCCTCCGCGGCGCGAGCGAGGCGGGCCCGAACGGCCGCAAGCGCGTCTGCCAGTTCGCGTTCGCGGGCGCTCGCCATCGCGATCATTCCATCCACACCAACGACGCCAACCGTCCGGTGGGGGCGTCGCGCCGATGACTGAACAGGTTGCGGTCGTCCACGGTGCAGCGGGGGTCGATGTCGATGGCCGTGATGCCCAAAGCCGTTAATTGCCTAGCGATTCCGGCCCGCAGATCCAAGCCGGGCGTGCCCCGTGAGGTCGTGGTGCGACTGCCCGGCAGGGCCGCCTCAACATCCGCGGCCATCTCCTCGGGCACTTCGTAGTTGCGTCCGCTGACCGCCGGGCCCAACAGTGCGGAGATATCGTCGGCGCGTGCGCCGGCGCCCAGCATCGCCTCCACCGTCCTGGCGACGACACCCTTCTGCGCGCCGACCCGGCCCGCGTGAACGACCGCCACCACTCCCGCGCGGGCATCGCCCATTAAAACAGGAACACAATCGGCGGTTACCACTGCCAAAGCCAATCGTGGCGTGGTAGTGACCAATGCGTCGGTTTTGTCGACAGCGCTGTTCACCGGTCCGTCGACCACTACCACGTGATCGCCGTGGACTTGGTTCATCCACACCACCGCGCCCTCGCCCAGCCTGATCGCGGCGCCCAGTCGTTTGCGATTGGCGGCGACCGCCGCGGGATCGTCGCCGACATGGTCGCCGAGATTGAAGGTGTCGAACGGCGGCGCCGAGACGCCGCCGGCGCGGGTGGTGGTCACGCGGCGGATACGAACGGTCACTCGCCCAGTATCCGAGAATGGTTCAGTGGCGCATGAAGGGCGGCACGTCGACATCGTCGTCGTCGTCACCACCGATGCTGACCGTCGCGCCGTTGGTGTGCACCGGCACGCTGGCCGCGTCGGCGGGATCGAACAGGGCCGTGCTGACCTTGCCCGCCTTTCCGGGCGCGATCGGGGGAGCGCCGGCACCGACGACCGGCTTTCGGCCGGGCCCCGCGGCGTCGAAGCCCGCGGCGATCACCGTGACACGGACCTCGTCCCCCAGCGAGTCGTCGATGACGGTGCCGAAGATGATGTTGGCTTCCGCGTGCGCGGACTCTTGGACCAGCGACGCGGCCTCATTGATCTCGAACAGACCCAGATCACTGCCGCCGGCGATTGACATCAGCACGCCCTGGGCGCCCTCCATCGACGCCTCCAACAGCGGCGAGTTGATCGCGATCTCGGCGGCCTTGAGCGCCCGGCCCTCCCCACGCGCCGAGCCGATGCCCATCAGCGCCGTCCCCGCACCACACATGATGCCCTTGACGTCGGCGAAGTCGACGTTGATCAGGCCCGGCGTGGTGATCAGGTCCGTGATGCCCTGCACACCGTTGAGCAGCACCTCGTCGGCGCTGCGGAACGCGTCCATCAACGACACCGCGGCGTCGCCCATCTGCAGCAGCCGGTCGTTGGGGATGACGATGAGGGTGTCGCAGCTTTCGCGCAGCGCGGTGATCCCGGTCTCGGCCTGGTTGCTTCTGCGCTTGCCCTCGAACGAGAACGGCCGCGTCACCACGCCGACTGTCAGCGCGCCGAGCTTGCGCGCTATGGTCGCGACGACCGGCGCGCCGCCCGTGCCGGTGCCGCCGCCCTCGCCTGCGGTGACGAACACCATGTCGGCCCCGCGCAGGAGTTCCTCGATGTCGTCCTTGGCATCTTCCGCGGCCCTGCGCCCGACCTCGGGGTCGGCGCCGGCGCCGAGACCGCGGGTGGAGTCGCGTCCGACGTCGAGCTTGACGTCGGCGTCGCTCATCAACAACGCCTGGGCGTCGGTGTTGATGGCGATGAACTCGACGCCCTTGAGGCCCTGCTCGATCATCCGGTTGACGGCATTGACGCCGCCACCGCCGATGCCGACCACCTTGATAACGGCGAGGTAGTTATGCGGGGGGGTCATCATCGTCTTCCTCCCTGGTTGTCTGTCGTCGCACCGAACCCCTTGGCAAACTCTCAACCTCAACCGGAGGCTTAGAGTTATGTCAAGTTGTTCCGCACAACCAGAACGGTAGGGCGACCGGACGGGCTATCCATGCAGGCGCGCCGACGCGTACGTCAAGAATTTCCGTATTTTCAGCGACACGGTCCCTACTTGACCGTCGGCAAATCCGGACTGGAGACGTCGTAGGTCTGGCCCGGCTGGGTGAGCAGCGCGCCCAGTTTGAGCGCCTTGTCCTCCGTGCGGTCGGTGGTCCCCCACACCACCACCCGGCCATCGGTCAGGGTCAGCGTGATGGCGGCGACCGACGGGGCCGCGATGCGGCCGACCTGACCGGCGACCTCGGGGCGCAGCGCAGTCATCACCTGCAGTGCGGCCTTGGTAGGCGCGTCGCTGGGCCCGGGGTGGTCGGCGTCTAGGTAGGGCACGCCCCCGGGCGGCGGCGCGGTCGCGAAATCCACTCCGTCCTTGTCGAACAGGTGCGGACCGTCCGGGTAGTCCTTCACCACGACGGGCACCCGCTCGACGACCGTGACGCGCAGCGTCGACGGGTACTGACGCTGGACCCGCGCGCTGGCCACGCGCCGGATCGCCGCGACGCGTTCGGCGACGGCGTCCGTGTCGACCTTCAGCAGCGGCGTGCCCGGCTGGATAGCGGCGGCCGCGATGACCTCGTCCTGCGTCACCGCGCCCAGCCCGACCACCACGAAGTTGCGCGCGGACATGATCGGCGTGAAGTACAGCAGCAGACCGATCCCGACCACCACGACACTCACCAGCGCCGACCACATCAGCGCCTTCAGGCCCCGAACCGTACGGCGGCCAAGCCTTTTCGTCTCTTCCTGCGGCCCGCCCATGGCTCGGCGCTTGGCCTCTCGGCGGGCGTCTTCGATCGCGGTGGCGCGGGCCTGGGCGGCGCGGCGCTCTTCACGTTCCCGCCGTGCCCGCCGTCGCGGGCCCTCGTAGTCGGCGGCGGCCGCGGGAGGCAGCGTCGCTTCTTGCGCGGCATCGGCCTCGCCGGTGCCCGCGTCGGTCGGCTCGGTCATCGGAGCGCCGTCCCCGGCGGCCGGCCCGGAGTGCTGCGGTTGGCCTTCACCTGCAGCGCCGCAAGGATTTCCTTGCCGAGCATCGTGACGTCGCCCGCGCCCATGGTGACCACGACGTCGCCCGGGTTGGCGGCCGCCGCCACCCGTTCGGCCACCGCCGAAAAGTCGGGCACGTAGGTCACCGGCACGCTGACGTGGTCGGCGATCATCGCCCCGCTCACGCCTGCCATCGGCTGTTCGCGTGCGGCATAGACATCGAGGACGAACACCTCGTCGGCTTCGCTCAGCGCCTGCCCGAATTCGCGTGCGAAAGTCTTTGTCCGCGAATATAAATGGGGTTGGAACACGACGATGGACCGGCCTGAAAAGCCTGGGTCGCCCTGCTGCGCCACGGCCCGCACGGCCGTCAGCGTGGCGCGCACCTCGGTCGGATGGTGGGCGTAATCGTCGAAGACGCGCACGCCATTCGTGGTGCCGACCAGCTCGAAGCGTCGCCGCACGCCCTCGAAACCGGCGAGGCCGTCGAGCACGGTGTCGGGCGACGCGCCGATGTCGATCGCCGCCAGCAGCGCGCCGAGCGCGTTGAGCGCCATGTGCCTGCCGGGCACCGCGAGCCGCATCACCAGCGGGTGCGTTTCGCCTTCGAGCCGGATGTGCGCAACCGCGCCGGTGCCCTGCTGCTCCCAGTCCAGAAGCATGCCCGCCAGCGGCTGCGTCGGGTCGCTTCCGTAGCGCAGCACGCGAATGCCCAGTGCGGCGGTGCGCTCGGCCAGCCCCGCCGCGCCGGCGTCATCGGTGCAAACTACCAGCGCGCCACCGGGTTTCAGCCGCTCGACAAAGCCGTCGAACACCGCGGCGTATGCCTCGGCGCTGCCGAAGAAATCCAGGTGATCGGCCTCGATGTTGGTCACCACCGCGACATCGGGCGTGTACTCGAGAAGCGACCCGTCGCTTTCGTCCGCCTCGGCGACGAAACAGTCCCCGCTGCCGTTGTGAGCATTGGTGCCTGCCTCGCCGAGATCGCCGCCCACCGCGAACGACGGGTCAAACCCGCTGTGCTGCAACGCCACGGTGAGCATCGACGTGGTGGAGGTCTTGCCGTGGGTGCCGGTGACCATCAGCGTGGTGTGTCCGGCCATCAACTTGGCCAGCACCACCGGCCGCAGGATGACCGGGATGCCGCGGCGACGTGCCTCGACCAGTTCGGGGTTTGTCTTGGGAATGGCGGCGTGAGTGGTGACCACCGCGGTGGGCCCGCCGGGCAACAGGTCCAGAGACGACTCGTCGTGCCCGATGCGGATGGACGCGCCGCGGGCGCGCAGCGCCACCACGCCGCGCGATTCCTTGGCGTCCGAACCCGATACCAGGCCACCGCGGTCCAGCAGGATGCGGGCGATGCCCGACATGCCCGCTCCCCCGATGCCGACCATATGCACCCGCTGCAGCTCGTCCGGCAAGGTTTGATGTCGCCGGCCTTCGGGCTGCGGAGACTTCGCGTTCACCGCAACCGCTTTCGGTCATTGCGGGCACTACGTGCGACCTCAAGCGCGACTTCTGCGACGCGTTGCGCGGCGTCCCGGTGGCCCGCCAGCGCTGCCGCCGCGGTCATCGACTGCAGCCGGCCCGCGTCGTTGAGCAGGCTGGTGACCATGTCGGCGACGAAGGACGGGGTCAGGTCGGCATCGTCGACGATGAGACCGCCGCCGACGGTGACTACCGGCAGTGCGTTGAGGCGCTGTTCGCCGTTGCCGATCGGCAGGGGCACGTAGACCGCGGGCAGGCCGACGTCTGTCACCTCGGCTACCGTCATCGCACCGGACCGGCAGAGCGCAAGGTCCGCGGCGGCGTACGCCAGGTCCATCCGGTCCAGATACGGCACGGCGACGTATGGCGGGTCGCCCTCGGCGGGTTCGCGAAGATCGAGGGTGTTCTTCGGTCCGTGGGCGTGTAGCACCGAAACACCCGCAACGGCAAAGTCTTTGGCGGCCGCAGCGACCGTCTGGTTGATTCGCTGGGCACCTTGCGAGCCGCCGAACACAAGCAACACCCGGGCGTCGTCGGCGAACCCGAAGTGTGCCCGCGCCTCGGAGCGGAGCGCCATCCGGTCCAGCGAGGTGATCGCGGCCCGCACCGGCACTCCGACGACCTCGACGCGGCGCAGCCCGGGGTCAGGGACCGCGGACAGCACGCGTTGGGCCGATCGCGCTCCGACGCGGTTCGCCCAGCCCGCGCTCGCGTTGGCCTCGTGAACCACGACGGGAACGCGCCGCCGCCGAAGGGGTCCGCCGAGCGCCGCCAGGTACGCAGGCAGCGCGACGTACCCGCCGAACCCGATGACCACGTCGGCGTCGACGTCGTCAAGCACCGCACGGGTCTGCCGGACCGCTTGCCGCACTCGCAGCGGCAGCCGCATCAGGTCACCCGACGGCTTGCGGGGCAGCGGCACCGGCGTGATCAGCTCGAGGTGGTAGCCGCGCTCGGGTACCAGCCGCGTTTCCAGGCCCCGCGGCGTGCCCAGCGCGGTGATCCGCACATCCGGGTCTAGCGCGGTCAGGGCGTCGGCCACGGCCATTGCGGGTTCGACGTGCCCCGCGGTGCCACCACCCGCGAGGACCACCGACACCGTGTCGTTCACCCGTAATGCTGACCTTCCAGTGTGCGAGCCCGACGGCCCTGATTACGCTGGCCAGCACCTTGACGGCCGGACTTACCCGATCGCTGGCCGCCTCCATGATGCCCTGAGCGCCGCACCTGCCGGTCGGCCGGATGGGGTTTGCGCTTCTTGTCCGTGACGGCCTTGCGGTCGGGCTGGCGCGCGGGCTTGGCGGGCGGCTTGGAGCGTAGCCGGTCGCGCAGCGCCTCGGTGCGGTTCGGCACATAGGGCTCCGGCAGCGGTAGCCGCAACAGCCGGTTGACCCGGTCGTCGCGCCCGGCCCGTAGTGCGGCCACCGCCTCGGGTTCGTGACGGGCCGCGTTCGCCATGATGCCGATTATGAAAAGTGTTGTCGCCGTTGATGTTCCGCCCGCAGAGATCAGCGGCAGCTGCAGGCCCGTGACCGGCAGCAGCCCGACCACGTAGCCCACGTTGATGAACACCTGCCCCATCACCCACAGCGCCGTGGTCGCGGTGAGCAGCCGCAGGAAGGGGTCGGCGGAGCGACGCGCGATCCGCATCCCGGTGTAGGCGAACAACCCGAACAGGCACAGCAGTCCGACGGCACCGACGAAGCCGAGTTCCTCGCCGATGATCGCGAAGATGAAGTCGTTGTGGGCGTTGGGCAGATAGTTCCACTTGGCGGTGCCCTGCCCCAGCCCGTCACCGAACACGCCGCCATTGGCCAACGCGAAGCGGGCCTGGCGGGCCTGGTAGCCGGAGCCCTGGATGTCGGCCCCTGGGTTGAGCCAGGACTGCACGCGGTCGGATCGGTAGCCCTCGGAGACCGCCAGCACGGCCGCCGAGACCATGACGGCGATCAGCGAGGACAAGAACACCCGCAGCGGAAGGCCCGCGTACCACAACAGGCCGAGCAGGATGATGCCCAGCGACACTGTCTGCCCGAGGTCCGGCTGGGCGACGATCAGCGCCAGCGCGATGACGGCGGCGGGCACGAGCGGGATCAGCATCTCGCGCAGCGACGCCCTCTCCAAGCGCCGCGCGGCCAGCAGGTGCGCACCCCAGATGGCGAACGCGATCTTCGCCAGTTCGGAGGGCTGCATGGAAAATCCGGCGACCACGAACCAGCCGCGAGAACCGTTGGCTTCCTTGCCGATTCCCGGGACCAGCACCAGGACCAGCATGACGATGGTGAGCGCGAAACCCGTGAACGCCAGGCTACGCATCAACTGCACGGGCATCCGAACCGCGATGTAGAACGCGAGCAGCCCGATGACGGTCCACAGCACCTGCCTGGCGAAGATCGCCCACGGCGAACCGTCCTCGTCATAGGAGTGCACCCCGGACGCCGACAGCACCATGGTCAAACCCAGCGTGATGAGCAGCGCCGTCACGGCGATGATGAGGTGAAACGACGTCATCGGCCGGCCCAGCCACGCGCCGAACTTGGTGCGTGGCCCGCGGGCCTCGGTGGCCGCTGCTTCCGTGGCCGGCTTGGTCCTCCGGTGCCGCAACCGGGTCAGGATGTTGCTCATGGCCGGCTATCGGGTCAGGGCAGACACGGCCGAGGCGAACGCGTCGCCGCGCTGGCCGTAGCCGCTGAACTGGTCGAAGGACGCAGCGGCCGGGGCCAGCAACACGGTGTCGCCGGGGCCGGCCAACCCTCGGGCGGCGTCGACGACCGCGGCCATCACCGCGTCGCTGACGAGCAGCCCGCTCGACGTCAACCACTCGAGTCACATCATTCTCACGTGACTCAATTGACTCATTTTCCCCAGGCACCCCAGAATCCTCCCCCGTCACGAGCTCGACTATGGGGACATCCGGGGCGTGTCGCCATAACGCGTCGCGGATCAGGGCCCGGTCGCGGCCGATCAAAACCGCTCCGACCAGGCGATTCGCGATAGCGGCGACCAGTTCGTCGACCGACGCACCCTTGAGCAGGCCGCCGGCGACCCACACCACGCGCGGGTACGCGGCGATCGACGCCTGTGCCGCGTGTGGGTTGGTGGCCTTGGAGTCATCGACATACGTGACGCCGTCCACGACGTCGATGACCTCGGCGCGGTGCCTGCCCACCCGGAACCCCGCGAGCGCGTCGGCGATGGCCCGCGGCGGCACGTCGACGGCGCGGGCCAGCGCCGCAGCGGCCAGTGCGTCGAGCACGCCCACCGGACCTGCGACTGGGATCGACGCCGCATCGGCCAGCGCCAGCTGTTCGCCGAACGCGTTGTCGACAAGCACGCCGTCGTGCACACCCAGCTCCCCGGGCGCCGGCTCGCCGAGCCGGAAGCCGACCCGCACGGGCGCGGCAGCGGTCGACAATAGGCCGGCCGCGACCGGGTCGTCGAGCCCGACGACGGCCACCCGGCCGTCCAGCACGCGGGCCTTGTCGCGGGCGTAGGCGTCCATCGTCTGATGCCAGTCGAGGTGATCCTCGGCGACGTTGAGCACCACGCCGGCCTCCGGACGCAGCGACGGCGCCCAGTGCAGCTGGAAGCTCGACAGCTCGACGGCCAACAGCTCGGCCGGCTGATCCAGGACGTCCAGAACGGGGTCGCCGATGTTGCCGCACAACAGGGCGTCGCGACCGGCGGCGACGAGCATCGCGTGCAGCATCGACGTCGTGGTGGTCTTGCCGTTGGTGCCGGTCACCACGAGCCAGCGCCGCGGCGGCCCGTAACGGCCGGAATTGTCCAGCCGCCAAGCCAATTCGACGTCGCCCCAGATCGGCACGCCGGCGGCGGCCGCGGCGGCCAGCACCGGCGCGGTGGGCGGAAATCCCGGGCTGGTGACGACGACGTCGTAGTCGGTAATCCTCTCGGCGGCGTTGGCCGCGTCGATCACCGCGACGCCGCTCTGCGCATACGTCGTCAGGGCCGACGGGCTGTCGTCGGTGAGCGTGGCACGCGCACCGAGCGGAGTCAGGGCGGCAAGAATGGCGCGCCCGGTGACCCGGGCACCGGTGACAAGGACGGCGGCTCCGGCGAGATCCACGTCATGCTCCGACGGTGGTCAGCCACTCGCTGTAGAAGAGCGCGACACCGAGACCGCAGGCGATCGCCGTGAGCAGCCAGAACCGGATGATGACCGTCGTCTCGGCCCAGCCGACGAGTTCGAAGTGGTGGTGGAACGGCGCCATCCGGAACACCCGCCGCCCCGTCGTGCGGAACGCCCCGATCTGCACCACGACCGAGGTGACCTCGGCGACGAACAGCGCACCGAGCACGACGGCCAGCATTTCGGTGCGGCTGGTCACCGACAGCCCGGCGATGATTCCGCCCAGCGCCAGTGAGCCGGTGTCGCCCATGAAGATCTTGGCAGGCGCGGCGTTCCACCACAGAAAACCGATACACGCGCCGGCCGTGGCCGCCGCGATGATCGCCAGGTCCAGCGGATCACGCACGTTGTAGCAGCCGAGGCCCGGGCTGGTCGCGCAGGCGTTGCGGAACTGCCAGAACGTGATCAGCACATAGGCCGCGCACACCATGGCCATCGCCCCGGCCGCCAGTCCGTCGAGGCCGTCGGTGAAGTTCACCGCGTTCGACCAAGCGCTCACGATCACGACGCAGAACACCACGAAGACGGCAGGCGCCAGGGTGACCGTTGCGATCTCACGGACGTACGACAGCTCGGGGCTGCCGGGGGTCAGGCCGTCGGTGTTGCGGAACTGCAGCGCCAGAATGCCGAAGATGACAGCGGCGGCCAGGATGCCGAAGGTCTTGGCGGTCTTGTTCAGGCCAAGGTTGCGCGCCTGCCTGATCTTGATCAGGTCGTCGACGAAACCGACGGCGCCCAGCGCCGTGGCAAGCCCGAGCACCAGCCAGCCCGACGCGGACGGCCCCTTGCCGTCCATGACGATGCCGATCAGCTGGGTGCCGAGGTATCCCGCCCAGATCCCGGCGATGATCGCGACGCCGCCCATCGACGGTGTGCCGCGCTTCTTGTGGTGGCTCGGCGGCCCGTCCTCGCGGATCTCGTGCCCGAACCCCTGCCGGTTGAACAGCCGGATCAACACCGGCGTGAGAAGAATCGACACCATCAGCGCGATGCCGACGGCGATGAGGATCTGCCTCATTCGCTGGGGGTACCTCCCCGCGCGCAAGGGGCAACGTCCTCGGCGACCAGTGCGTCGGCCAGGGCACCGAGCCCGGCGGCATTCGAGGCTTTCACCAGCACCACGTCTCCGGCCTGCAGTTCGGCCCGAAGCAATGCCAGCGCGGCGTCGGCGTCGGCGACCATGGTGGATTCGGACCCCCACGATCCCTCCATGACCGCCCCGTGGTGCATCGCGCTCATAGACCTCCCGGTTCCTACGACGATGAGTCGTGACACATCTAATCGCACCGCCAGTCGGCCGATGCGGTCATGCTCTGATATCGCGTCGTCGCCGAGCTCGGCCATCTCGCCGAGCACGGCCCAGCTGCGCCGCTTTTCACCAGTTTCGCGGGCGATGGCGGCCAGCGCCTTCAGCCCGGCCCGCATGGAGTCCGGGTTGGCGTTGTAGGCGTCGTTGATGACCGTGACGCCGTCGTCTCGGGTGGCGACCTGCATGCGGTGCTTGGACACCGGGCCTGCCGCCGCCAGGGCGGCGGCCACTTGTTCGAGACTGGCGCCGCACTCCAACGCGACCGCCGCGGCGCACAGCGCGTTCGACACCTGGTGGTCGCCGTGCACGGCCAGGGCGACGTCCGTCTCGCCGGCAGCGGTGTGCAACGTGAACCGCGGCCGGGCCAGCGCGTCGAGCGTGACGGGACCGGCCCACACGTCGGCGTCCGCCGTGCGGCCCACTCGCACCACCCGCGCGGCCGTCTGCTCGGCCATCGCGGCCACCGCTGTGTCGTCGACGTTGAGGACCACCACTCCCGACGACGGAACAGCTTGCGGCAGTTCGGCTTTCGTCGCCGCAATGGCCTCCCGGGATCCGAATTCACCGAGGTGCGCGGTGCCGACGTTCAGCACGACCGCGATCGACGGCGGCGCTATCGATGCGAGTGCGGCGATGTTGCCCGGATGGCGTGCCGACATCTCGAGGACGAGGTAATCGGTGGATTCCGTTGCGCGCAGCACCGTCCACGGGTGGCCGAGCTCGTTGTTGAAGGAGCCGGGCGGTGCGACGACTTCGCCCAGTGGGGCGAGCACCGCGGCGAGCAGATCCTTGGTCGACGTCTTACCGGACGAGCCGGTGATGCCGACGATGGTCAGCCCACCGTCGACGAGTTCGGCTGCGACCGCGGCCGCCAGCCGTGCCAGCGCCGCGAGCACCGCGGCCCCCGAGCCGTCGGTGTCGTGTTCGAGCACGCTGGCCGCAGGATCGTCGGCAGGTTCGGGTTCGACGACGATCGCGGGCACGCCCACCGGCCGCGCCGCCAGCACCGCGACGGCGCCTGCACCGACGGCAGCGGCGGCGAAGTCGTGGCCGTCGGAGCGTGCCCCCGGCAGAGCCAGGAACAAGCCGCCGGGTGTGATTGCCCGCGAATCGAATTCGACGGTCCCGGTGACGCGGGTGGCGGCCGCCTCTTCCGGGGATATGTCGGCGAGCCTTCCGCCGACGATGTCGGCGATCTGGGCGACGGTCAAATCGATCACGCGCGGGCTCCTAGCGCGGCGGCGAGTTCCTCGCGGTCGTCGAAGGGTCGGGTCTGACCGTGGCTGATCTGGCCGGCCTCGTGGCCCTTCCCCGCGATCAGCACGACGTCACCCGGTCGCGCCCAGGCCACCGCGTGGTCGATGGCGTCGCGACGGTCACCGATCTCGACCACCTCCGCCCCGCCGCCGGCAGCCGTCGCGCCGGCCATGATCGCGGCCCTGATGGCGGCGGGTACCTCGTCGCGGGGATTGTCGTCGGTGACCACCACGAGGTCGGCAAGTTCGGCGGCCACGCGGCCCATGGGCTCGCGCTTGCCCGGGTCACGGTTGCCGCCCGCGCCGAACACCACCGCGAGCCGGCCACTGCCCTGCGCGCGCAGGGTCTCGAGGACCGCCCGCAGCGCGCCCGGTTTGTGCGCGTAGTCGACGAGGGCGAGAAAACCCTGACCGCGGTCGATCGGCTCGAGCCGGCCGGGCACCGTCGCGCTGCGCAGCCCTGGCGCGGCCTGCTCGGGTGACACCCCGACGGCATCCAGCAGCGCGACCGCCAGCAGGCAGTTGGCGACGTTGAACCGACCCGGCAGCCCGATCCGCAGCCCGTGGTGCACGCCCGCCGGGTCGACGGCCACGAACTCTTGTGCCCCGCGCTCGACCGTATCGATGGTCTCCACCCGCCAGTCGGCATCGCGTCCGGCCGCGCTAACGGACACCGGGTGGTGCGCAAGGCGGGCCATCGCACGTCCCGCGTCGTCGTCGATGCAGATCACGGAAATGCTTGTGTGCGCCGCAGACTCAGGGTCGAACAGCCGTGCCTTGGCGTCGAAGTAGTCCTGCATCGTCGGGTGGAAGTCGAGGTGGTCTCGCGACAGGTTGGTGAATCCCCCGACCGCGAAGTGCACGCCGTCGACGCGGCCCAGCGTCAGCGCGTGGCTGGAGACCTCCATCACCACGGTGTCGACGCCCTGTTCGACCATCACCGCCAGCAGCGCCTGCAGATCGGGCGCCTCGGGTGTGGTCAGCGCGCTGGGCTGATCGCGTCCGCCGATGCGGACGCCGACGGTGCCGATCAGCCCGGCCACCCGCTCCGCCGATCGCAGGCCGGCCTCAGCGAGATACGTGGTCGTGGTCTTGCCGGATGTTCCGGTGACGCCGATGACGCGCAGCTGATCCGACGGATGCCCGTAGACGGTGGCCGCCAACTCGCCCAGGACCGAACGCGGGTCGGGATGGATCAGCACGGGTACCCCGACGTCGCCGCCCATCGCGGCGACGCCCGCCGCGTCGGTGAGCACTGCGACGGCGCCCCGTGCCACCGCATCGGCGGCGTAGCGCCCGCCGTGCGACGACGCCCCGGACAGCGCCGAGAACAAGTCGCCGGGCCGCGCATTCTGGCCCCGCAGCGTCACCCCGGTGACCTGCACGTTTGGCACCGTGACGCCACCGGCGGGTACCGCCCCCACCCGCTCAGCCAGCCGCCCCAGCACTTGGCCGACGGGATGGTTGGGACGCAGGTTCATGGCGATGACACAGTATCGGCCTGCCCGGGGCTGCTAGCCCGCTCATTCGGCTTGAAGCGTCAGCAGCGGGCCCGGGTCGGGCGACAGCGGCACGTTCTGCCGCTGCAACAGCCAGGCGGCGATGTTGTGGAACAACGGCGCCATCGTCGTGCCGGGCTGGCCCTCGGCCGTCCGTTGCGGGTTGTCGGCCATGATGCCGACGACGTAGCGGGGATCGTCGGCGGGTGCCATTCCGGCGAAGGTGATCCAGTAGACGTTGTCGTAGTAGCAGCCGCAGCCGGGGTTGATCTGCTGGGCGGTGCCGGTCTTGCCGGCGATCTGGTAGCCATCCACGGCAGCCAGGGGCCCGGTGCCCTGCTGCACGCCCCTCGGGTCGCGTTGCACTGTGGCCCGCAGCATCTGCCGCACGGTTTGCGCGGTTTGCGGTGAGACCACCCGCACCCCTTCCGGCCGAGGTTCGTCGGTGTGGGTGCCGTCGGCGGCGATGGTGGTCTTGATGATGCGGGGCGGGATGCGCACGCCGTCGTTGGCGATCGCCTGGTACATGCCGGTCATCTGCAGCAGGGTCATCGAAAGACCTTGGCCGATCGGCAGGTTGGAAAACGTGCTGCCCGACCACTGGTCGATCGGCGGCACCAGACCGGCGCTCTCTCCCGGCAGCCCGACGCCGGTGCGCCGACCGAGGCCGAACTTGCTCAGCATGTCGGCGTATCGCTCCGGGCCGACCCGTTGCGAGAGCATCAGCGTGCCGACGTTCGACGACTTACCGAAGATTCCGGTGGTGGTGTACGGCATCACGCCGTGTGCCCATGCGTCATGCACGGTGACGCCGCCCATGTCGATCGCGCCGGGGACCTGCAGCACCTCGTCGGGGTTGGACACGCCGAACTCGATCACCGAGGCGGCGGTGACGATCTTGTTGACCGAGCCCGGCTCGTACGGCGACGACACCGCCGGGTTGCCAAGCTCCCGATCCTCCTGGCGACCGATGTCCTGCGAGGGGTCGAACGTGTTGTCGTTCGCCATCGCAAGCACCTCACCGGTTTTCGCGTCGAGCACCACCGCCGACACGTTCTTCGCGCCGGATAAATCTTTGGCCTGCTGCACCTGCTGCTGGACGTAGAACTGAATGTCGTCGTCGAGGGTCAGCATCACCGTCGAACCGTCGACCGCGTCGTGGCGGTTGCGGTAGCTGCCGGGGATCACCACGCCGTCGGAGCCGCGGTCATAGGTGATCGAGCCGTCGGTGCCGGCCAGCGACGCGTCGAGTGAATCCTCAAGTCCGAGAAGGCCATGGCCGTCCCAGTCGATGCCGCCGACGATGTTGGCCGCCAGCGATCCGCCGGGATACTGGCGCAGGTCCTGGCGCTCAGAACCGACTTCGGGGAACTTGGTTGTGATCGCGTCGGCGATGGCCGGGTCAACCGCACGGGCCAGATAGACGAACGAGTCGTTGCTGGTGATTTTCTTCAGCACGGTGGTGGCGTCGGGTTTGTTGTTGAGCCGCAGTGCAACTTCGGCGGCGATGTCGCGCAGGCGTCGCCGGGGATCCGGCGCCTCAGGCGTTTTGGCCTTGGCCTCTTCGAGCTGCTTGCGGATCCTGACCGGCTGGAAGGTCAGCGCGCGGGCCTCGATGGTGAAGGCGAGCTTGTCGCTGTTGCGGTCGACGATCGCACCGCGCACGGCCTTCTCCACGTCGGTGACCTTGAGCTGACTCGCCGCCTCGGCGCGCAGGCCCGCCGCCTTGGGCACCTGCAGCGTGAACAGCTGCGCGGAGGCCACCACGAGCGCCAGGAAGACGACGGCGTTGCCGGTCCGATGCCGGAACACGAATGACGCGCTGCGCAAACCGTTTTCGGCCGCGGGCTCGCGCGTCCGCCGCGCCCGTGCCGAGCGCTCCTGGCTAGGTTGCGCCTTGGGCGCTTTCGGCCTGCCCGGACTACGGCCCCGATTGTCGCCGCGGCTCATCCCGGCGCGCCGGGAAGTGGCGCGGCCACGGGCGGGGCCACCGGCGGCGGACCTGCGTCAAGCGGCGCGGTAGGAGCCTCCGCGGGCGGCACGGCTGGCGCTGCGGGCGCCCCGGCGGGCGGCGCGGGCACCTCGGCAGGCGGTGCGGGTGCAACCGCCGGGCCAAGCGCGGGCGTCTGCCCCGTGGCGGCGTGCGGCACCTCGACACCGGGCGGCACGGCCAGCGGAGGCTGCGCCGGCACGCGGACGGTGACCTCGCGCGGCTCCACGACGCGGGGCGCGGGCGGGGGCGGCGGGGCAGGCGGAGCCTCCTCCGGCAGCGGCGTGTTCAGCGGTGGCGGGGCGATGCCCTGAGCGGGTTTGGGTGTGCCGACGACGACCCAGTTACCTGACGGGTCCTGCACCAGGTGCGCGGTGTCCCGCGACGGGATCATGCCGAGGTTGCGGGCCGCCTCGGCCAGCGCAGGCGCGGCCTGCGCCTCGAGCACCTGACGTTCCAGCGCTTCCTTCTGTTGCAACAGCGCCTGATTGGTCTCTCGCGCATGGCTCAACTGATAGGAGCGCTCCGCAGCGTCGGTCGACAGCCACAGCGTGATGCCGAGGCCGACGCCGAGCGACCCGATCACCAGCACCACGAACGGCACCCTCGCGACAAGGGCACGCGGGCTCAGCTCGATCGAGGCCAGCTTGACGATGATCCGCTCGCGCAGCGGCGGCCGGACGACCTTGGGCGCCTTTGCCTTTCGCGCCTTGGCCCGCGCCTTGGCCTGACTGGCGTTCTTCGGCCGGGCCGGCCCGTCAATGGGTCGCGGAATCGGATTGGTCGCAGGTGCCGAGCGCTGCGGGCGCCCCTCACGCGTCGGCTTGCGCCTGCGCAGCGGCGCGTCGGCCGTGCGGCGGGGTTCGCCGCCCCCGCGTACCGGTGCTGTGCGCTTACCTTTCATGGTTATTCCCCAACCTTTTCCACGGCCCGTAGCCGCACGGACGCGCTACGCGGATTGAGTTCGATCTCCTCGGGGCCCGCACGTTCGGCTCCGCGGGTCAGTGCGACGAATTCCGGCCCGCGGCCTGGCAATTCGACCGGCAGCCCGGGCGGGGTGCGTGATGCGGTGGCGGCGACGAACTGGTTCTTGACGATGCGGTCCTCCAGGGATTGGTACGCCATCACGACGATTCGGCCGCCCGGAACCAGCGCGCCAAGCGCCGCGGGCAGCGCGTCACGCAGCGAGTCCAGCTCACCGTTGACGACGATGCGCAACGCCTGGAAGGTGCGCTTGGCGGGATGCCCGCCGGTGCGGCGGGCGGCCGCGGGGATCGCCTGATACAACAGCTCCACCAGCTCACCGGTGGTGGAGAACGGCCGGTGCGCGCGGCGGCGGACGATGTGTGCGGCAATGCGACCGGCGAAACGCTCCTCTCCGAACTCCCGCAGCACGCGTGTCAGCGTCTTCTCGTCGTAGGTGTTGACGACCTCGGCCGCGGTCAGCGCCGCATCGGGATCCATCCGCATGTCCAGTGGCGCGTCGGCGGCGTACGAGAAGCCGCGCGCGGTGCGGTCCAGTTGCATCGACGACACGCCGAGGTCGAACAGGATGCCATGCACCTGGCCCGTCCAGTAACCGGTTTCGGCGAGCACACCCTCGATCCCGTCGTAACGGGTGCGCACCAGCATGACCCGGTCACCGAACTGTGCCAGCCGTTCGCCCGCGATCCACAGGGCGTCGGGATCGCGGTCGAGGCCGATCAGCCGCAGACCCGGCAGCTCGGTGAGGAAGCGCTCGGCGTGCCCGCCCGCCCCCAGCGTGGCGTCGATGAGGACGGCGCCTTCGCCGTCGGCGCGCTGTCGGGTGAGCGCGGGAGTCAGCAGCTCCACGCAGCGGTCGAGCAGGACCGGGATGTGTCCGTGTCCCATGTCGCCGGCCTTCCGGCTCCGGTCATCGTCTGCCTCTGATTTCGAGGCCATCGCAACCTCTTTGATGAGGGCCCCTGCACCCAGGTCCCTGTCCGAGAGCGCGGACCTGGCGTTGGGGAAGTACGCCAGGGCCGGTTCGGGCAGAGGCCACGATGCACGGGCGGGGGCCGGGTCAGCGGCCCGATCAAATAATGTCGTGTAGCGCTTCATCGGTGGCCGCGGAGAAGTTCTCTTCGTGGGTCTGCTGGTAGGACTGCCATGCCGCAGAGTCCCAGATCTCCAGGTAGTCGACCGATCCGATCACCACGCAGTCCTTGGACAGGTTCGCGTAGCGGCGGTGGTCAGCTGACAACGTGATCCGGCCTTGCGCGTCGGGATGCTGCTCGTCGGTGGCCGCGGCCAGGTTACGCAGGAACGCGCGAGCCTCCGGATTGCTCCGCGACGCCTGCGACGCCCGTCGAGCCAGCTTTTCGAACTCGGCGCGCGGGTAGACGGCGAGGCTGTGATCTTGGCTCTTGGTGACCATCAACCCTCCTGCCAGCGCGTCGCGGAACTTGGCGGGCAGCGTGAGCCGCCCCTTGTCGTCGAGCTTCGGCGTGTAGGTGCCGAGAAACATCCCGCCACCTCCCGCCACTCCGGAGCCCCGGTCACTCCGTTGTCCGCCACTTTACCCCACAATCCCCCACGTTGCTCCATTTGATAGCGAAAGTTGGCTCTATGTCCCCACCAGGCTCCCCTCACCCAGGTGTTGTCGCGGGCCTACCCGGGGCGCCGAGCGCCTCGGCACGGTAAAACCCCAGGTAAATGCCCCTGACGGGGTCAGTGGGGCCATGTGGGGAGAATTCGCGACCCGATCGGGCACCAAAAAGGGGTAGCCCGTTGCGGGCTACCCCTCTGCTCGGTACGGGCTACTCGTCGAAGCGGCGGCGGAACCGGTCTTCCATCCGGCTGGTGAACGATCCGCCGGAGCCCTTGGACCGCTTCTGGCGTGACGTGCCCGGCTCAGATCCCGCACGATCGCGGCCACCGGAGACCCGCGGCCCCGTGATCGCGAAGACGACCCCGCCGAACATCACCACGAAGCCGATCACGGACAGAATCGGGAAGCTGCCGATCATCGTGGCCTTGAACGCGACACCACAAACCAGCATGGCCAGACCGATCACGAAGAGTGCTGCGCCCTGTAGACGGCGTCGCGCCGAGGGTGCGCGCAGGGTCCCACCGCGAACGCTCGACGCGAACTTGGGGTCCTCGGCATAGAGCGCGCTCTCGATCTGGTCAAGCATGCGCTGCTCATGGTCGGAGAGTGGCATTCGTCCCTCCTTGCCGGCCCTGCCGTGTAAATGTTCAAACTCGTGTGTGCCCGCATTTACGGGCACCTAACAGTCATGATACGAGGTCAATCTGAGCCGTACCACCTAGTTCGACGCTCGATTCTATGACGAACGCGGTAGCTGTGAGCCAGCACCTCACTCAACCCAATAATGGTGTGGACGAACACGTTGACATCCCGGAGGGCAAGGAGAAGTTGGCGACATTTCTCATCGATCTGTCGCCGAGCGATATGCAACGCCGGCTCGGTGACGCCCTCGCGGTGTATGTGGACGCCATGCGCTACCCGCGCGGCACCGAAGACCAGCGCGCGTCGATGTGGCTCGAGCACACCCGTAGGCACGGCTGGAAGGCCGTCGCGGCGGTCGAGGTGGCCGATCAACACGACATCGCCGACCTGTCGGCCCCGGCGTTGACCGCCGCGCCGATGCTCGGCGTCGCCTACGGCTACTGCGGCGCACCGGACCAGTGGTGGCAGCAGCAGGTGATGCAGGGCCTGCACCGGGTCGGCGCCGACAGGATGCGGATCGCGGAGCTGATGACGAGCTACTTCGAGCTGACCGAGCTGCACATCGCGCCCCGCGCGCAGGGCCGCGGCCTCGGCGAGGCGCTGATGCGGCGGCTGCTAGCCGACCGCGGCGAGGCACATGTGCTGCTGTCGACGCCGGAGATCAACGGCGAAGCCAACCGGGCGTGGAGGCTGTATCGACGGCTGGGGTTCACCGACATCATCCGCGGCTACCACTTCGCAGGCGATCCGCGCGCCTTCGCGATTCTGGGCCGGGCACTGCCACTGTGAGGCGGTGCCTGATGTCGCCGCTACAGCGGCTTGGCTGGGTCTGGCACGATGACCAGGTGCCCGCTCGTTCCCGCCGGAAGCGCATGCTCGCCGTCGCGTTGCTGCTGCTGGTCGTCGTGCCGATGGCGGTGGGCTGCGTGCGGGTAAGGGCGTCGATCACGGTGTCGCCGGACGACCGGGTGTCGGGTCAGATCGTCGCGGCGGCCAAACCCCGCGACGCCGACGACAAGGGCCCGCAGCTGCTCAACAACCTGCCGTTCGCCGAGAAGGTGGCGGTGTCCGACTACAACCGCGACGATTACGTTGGCTCGGAGGCCGTCTTCTCCGACCTGACCTTCGCCGAGCTACCCCAGCTGGCCAACATGAACCGGGACGCCGCGGGCGTCGACATCTCGCTGCGCCGCGCAGGCGACCTGGTCATCCTCGAGGGCCGCGCCGACCTGACGTCGCTCAACGACCCCGAGGCCGACGTGTCGCTTTCGGTGGCGTTCCCCGGCGAGGTGACGTCGACCAACGGTGACCAGGTGTCGTCGGAGGTCGTTGAATGGAAGCTGCGGCCCGGTGTGGTCAGCACCATGAGCGCTCAGGCCCGCTATACCGATCCCAGTGCCCGCTCGTTCACCGGCGCGGCGATATGGCTTGGCATCGCGTCGTTTCTGGTGGCGGGGATCATCGGCGGGCTCGCCTACATGAGCCGGGACCGCTCGCCGCGTCCGACCTGAACCCGAATTGTCAGCGAATGCCGCTGGTGGGTCGCCGCACTGACTTGGTACAAAACCCGGCCCACGCTCTACGCTGAATGTATTCGGGGGCGACGACTACAGACTTAGTTTCGGAAAGGGGCTCCCGCTGAGCGTGGATGCAGCGGCACCGTCAGCCGTCGCGCTGGCCAGCGCCGTCACCGACCAATTGCGGGAGTATCTCCGCAATCGTCGCAGCGACGCCGCATACATCGGCACCGACTACGCAGAGCTGACCGCCGCCCTCGAGGAATTCGTGCTGCGCGGCGGTAAGCGGCTGCGCCCTGCGTTCGCCTACTGGGGCTGGCGGGCGGTGGCAGACCCCGTCGATGATCCCGTCGATCCATCGATGCTGCGGTTGTTCTCGGCCCTGGAGCTGCTGCATGCGTGCGCGCTGGTGCACGACGATGTGATCGACGCCTCGGCCACCCGCCGCGGCCTGCCGACCGTGCATCGGCTGTTCACCGACAAGCACCGCACCAGCCAGTGGCACGGCTCGTCCGAGCAGTTCGGGATTTCTGCGGCGATTCTGCTCGGCGACCTCGCGCTGGTGTGGGCCGACGACATCGTCGCCACGGCCGCCCTGCCCGCCGATGCACACTTGCGGGTGCGGCGGGTCTGGTCAGCTATCCGCACCGAAGTGCTCGGCGGGCAGTACCTGGACATCGTCGCCGAATCCAGCGGCGCCGAGTCGGTGGCGTCGGCGATGACGGTCAACATCTACAAGACCGCGTCGTACACGATCTCCCGGCCGTTGCAGTTCGGCGCGTCGGCCGTCGCCGACCGCCCCGACGTGCTCGCCGCTTTCCACGAATTCGGGACGAGCCTGGGCGTGGCGTTTCAGCTGCGCGACGACGTGCTCGGCGTGTTCGGGGACCCAGCAGTCACCGGCAAGCCGTCCGGCGACGACCTGCGCTCCGGCAAGCGCACCGTGCTGCTGGCCGAGGCCGTCGAGCTGGCCGAGAAGGTCGACCCCGTCGCGGCCAAACTCTTGCGCACGTCGATCGGAACCGAGCTGTCCGACGCCCAGGTGAAGGAACTGTGTCTGGTCATCGAATCGGTCGGGGCCCTGGCCTCGGTCGAGGACCGGATCGATTCGCTAACGCGTCGCTCGCTGGAGATCCTCAACGCCGCGGCGATCGACGTCCAGGCCAAGGTCGGCCTCTCCGAGCTCGCCAGATTGGCCGCGAACCGGTCCGCCTAGCAGCATGATAACCCCGACGCCGGCGCAGGCCCCGAAAATCGGGCCGGCGCACCATCTTTGGAGGCTGACGTCCTTCGCGACGTCGCCTCAGGCACACCAGGCACTGCTGGGCGCACTGGGTGCCGTGTTGATCACCGCAGGCGGGCTTGGCGCGGGCAGCACCCGGCTGCACGATCCGCTGCTGGAGTCGCTGCACCTGTCCTGGCTTCGATTCGGTCACGGCCTGGTGCTGTCGTCGGTGCTGCTGTGGACGGGCGCGGCGCTGATGCTGATCGCCTGGGTGTGGCTGGGTCGCCGCGTGATCGACCGCACGGCAACCGAATACACGATGGTGGCAACGACGGGATTCTGGCTGGCGCCGCTGCTGCTCAGCGTTCCCGTGTTCAGTCGCGACACCTACTCGTATCTGGCGCAGGGCGCACTGCTGCGCGACGGCTTCGACCCATACGTCGTCGGCCCGATAGACAATCCGAACTCGTTGCTGGACAACGTGAGTCCGATCTGGACGACCACGACCGCGCCGTACGGGCCCGCTTTCATTCTGGTCGCCAAGTTCGTCACGATGCTGGTCGGCAACGACGTGGTCGCAGGAACCATGCTGTTGCGGCTGTGCATGCTACCCGGCCTGGCCCTGCTGATTTGGGCGGCGCCGCGGGTGGCCCGCCATGTCGGCGCCAACGGCGCGGCCGCGCTGTGGATCTGTGTGCTGAACCCGTTGGTGATCATCCACCTGATGGGTGGCGTGCACAACGAGATGCTGATGGTCGGTTTGATGATGGCAGGCATCGCGCTGACCTTCGGCGGCCGTCACATCTGGGGCGTCAGCCTGATCGCGGTCGCGGTGGCCGTGAAAGCCACGGCGGGACTTGCCCTTCCGTTCATGGTCTGGGTCTGGATGCGTCACCTGCGCGACAGGCGCGGCTACTCGCCGCTGAAGGCGTTCGCCGCGGCGACGGCGGCGTCGGCGTTGATATTCGCTGCGGTGTTCGCCGTGTTGTCGTGGCTGGCCGGGGTCGGCCTGGGCTGGCTGACCGCGCTGGCCGGCTCGGTGAAGATCATCAATTGGCTGACCGTGCCGACCGCCGCGTCTAACCTGATCAACGTCTTGGGCAGCCTGTTTCTGCCGGTGAACTTCTACGCCGTGCTCGACGTCGCGAGGATCATCGGCATAGCAATCATCGGGATCTCACTTCCCCTGCTGTGGTGGCGGTTTCGCCACACCGACCGCGAGGCGCTGATCGGTATCGCGCTGGTGATGGGCGTCGTGGTGCTGTTCGTGCCTGCCGCGCTGCCGTGGTACTACACCTGGCCGCTTGCGGTGGTAGCGACGTTGGCGCAGAGCCGCCAGGCGATCGCGGTGATCGCCGGCCTGTCCACCTGGATCACGGTGATCTGGAAGCCGGATGGCGCGCACGGCATGTACTCGTGGACACATGTGCTCTTGGCCACGGCAGCCGCTGGGATAGCGTGGTATTCGCTCTACAACGCGCCCGTTAGTACGCCATCGCCTGAGCCCGACGCACCACTTCCCGGGCCTGATGCGAATGCAGCGCGTCCACAGGACGCGCATTAGCCTGCTGCTCGGTCGCGCCGTCGCGGCTGATGGTCAGTGACGGGTCGGGCGTGAACAACCAGCGCACGATCTCGGTGTCGCGGTAGCCGCCGTCGTGCAGCAACACGAGCAGCCCGGGCAGGCTCTTCACCACGTGCCCGGTGTCGTCGAAGAAGACCTTGGGCACCACCACCGCGCCCTCGCGGCGCACCGCGACCAGGTGCCCCACCCGCAGCTGCTGATGCACCTTCGTCACAGGAACCCCGAGCAAATCGGCAACAGCGGGCAGGTCGTAGACCGCCTCGCCGGGGTCAAGAACGTCGTCGGCGGCCGGAATGCTGCTCACCGCACTGAGTCTAAGACGAAAGGGTCGGCTCGTAACATGTCTTCGGTGGAGGCCTACCAGCAATCCGACCCGCTCGTTGGGGCCGTGCTGGACGAGCGGTACCGCGTCGAGGTGATGATCGCGACGGGCGGCATGTCCGCGGTGTACCGCGGGCTCGATCTACGGCTGGACCGCCCGGTGGCGCTGAAGATCATGGATTCCCGGTATGCCGGCGACAATCAGTTCCTGACCCGGTTCCAGCGCGAGGCGCGGGCGGTGGCGCGGCTGAAGGATCCGGGCCTGGTCGCGGTTTACGACCAGGGCATCGACGGACAGCACCCGTTCTTGGTGATGGAGCTCATCGAGGGCGGCACCCTGCGCGAGCTGCTGCGTGAGCGCGGCCCGATGCCACCGCACGCCGTCGCCGCGGTGCTGCGCCCTGTGCTCGGCGGCCTTGCGGTGGCGCATCGCGCCGGGCTGGTGCATCGCGATATCAAGCCGGAGAACGTGCTGATCTCCGACGACGGCGACGTGAAGATCGCCGACTTCGGTCTGGTGCGGGCGGTGGCCGAAGCCAAGATCACCTCCACCAGCGTGATTTTGGGCACCGCCGCCTACCTCTCACCCGAGCAGGTCAGCACAGGCGACGCCGGGCCGCGCAGCGATGTGTACTCCGTCGGCATCCTGGCCTACGAGCTGCTGACAGGTGTCACCCCGTTCACCGGTGACTCCGCGCTCGCGGTGGCATACCAGCGGATGGACAACGATGTCTCGCCTCCAAGCAGGATGATCGCCGGTGTGCCAACGCAATTCGACGAGCTGGTGCTGCAGGCCACCGCGCGCGAGCCCGCCGACCGGTTCGCCGACGCCCAGGACATGGGAGCCGAACTCGACGCGATCGTGGACGAACTGGGCCTGCCCCCGTTCCGGGTGCCCGCGCCGCGCAACTCGGCGCAGCATCTGTCGGCCGCGCTGTACCACAACCACGTGCAAGCGCAGCAGGCCACCACCGACACCACCGCACGACCACCGGCCCCGCCGGTGCTGGCGCCCCGACAGCACACACGGGAACTCACCCGGGACGACTGGCAGCAGCCGTCGATGCCAGACGAGAACTACGAATATCAAGGCGTCTCAGGGCATTTCGCCGGCATCGAGATGAGCGAGTTCTACTGGGCGCGACAACGGGCCAAGCGGGCGCTGTTGTTCTGGGTGATCGCCGTGCTGACGCTCACCGGCCTCATCGCCGCAGGCGCGTGGACAATCGGCAGCAATATCGGCAACTTCATCTAGCGGCACGCTCGAGTTCGAAATTCGATCCGGGCTTGATTCCCGTCTCACCTAGTACTACAGTCGTAGTGAAATAATTCAACGCATGAAGAAATCACAACGAGGTGATCGGTGATGAACGACCCTGTACTTCCGGTCTTGGTGGTGGGCGCGGGACCGACCGGCTTGATGGTGGCGAATGAGCTGGCGCGGCATGGGGTTCCGCCGCGGATGATCGATCGCGAACCTGCGCCTGCGACCACGTCCCGTGCGCTGGTTGTGCAGCCCCGGACCCTGGAGATCTTCGACGACATCGATGTGATCGACCAGGCGATCGCGGCGGGCAGCCCGGCCACGGCCCTCACCATCACTTTCGCGAAGAAGCAGGTCCAGTTGGACCTCGCCGACCAGTTGATCGGACCGCAGAACTACACCGCCTACCCCGCACTGCGCACCCTGTCGCAGCATGACACTGAGCGGATTCTCACCGAGCTGCTGAGCAAGCAGGGCGTCGAGATCGAGCGCGGACGGGCGCTGACGGACCTGACCCAAGACGGCGAGGCGGTGACCGCGTCGTTGCGCGGCGAGGATGGATCGATAGAGACCGTGCGGTGCCGGTGGGTCATCGGCTGCGACGGCGCGCACAGCGCTGTGCGCAAGGCGGCAGGCATCCCGTTCGCGGGGTCCACCTATCGCGACGAGTTCATCATGGCCGACGCCGAGCTCGATTGGCAGGTGCCGCATGGCGGACTCTACGGATTCCCCAGTCCGGCAGGAATTTTCGCGGCTTTTTCGATGCCGGGCGAGAACCGCTACCGGATCTTCGGCAACTTCCCCCCCGGACCCGAGGGCCCAAGCGCCGAGTACGGCGAACCCACCCACGAAGAGTTCCAGGCGATGGTCGACGCCCGCGTGCCCTTCGGCGCCAAGGTCGTCAAGGAGTACTGGGTGACCCGCTACCGGGTGCACAGCCGCACCGTTCCGCGCTACCGCGACGGGCGGGTATTCCTCGTCGGCGACGCCGCCCACGTGCACAGCCCCGCAGGCGCACAAGGCATGAACACCGGCATTCAGGACGCCTACAACCTGGGATGGAAGCTCGCGCTGGTCGAACGCGGCATCGCCGACGACTCATTGCTCGACAGCTACCACGCCGAGCGGCATCCTGTCGGTGTCCAGTTGCTCAAGACGACCGACCGGTTGTTCGCGGTCCTGGGCGGGCAGAATCCGCTGGCACGAATGGCTCGTGGCCGAGTGGCGCCGCTACTGGCGAGCACGGTGCTGACCCGGCCGTGGGTCCTGCGGCGGTTCGTCGGGCTGCTGGCGCAACTGCGCATTCACTACCCCGATAGCCCGCTCAATACCGACGACGGTTCGGGCTGGGACGACGCGCCCGCGCCGGGCGACCGGGCTCGCGAGGCGGACGTGATCATCGACGGGCGAGGCGGACGCCTCTACGAGGTGTTCCGCGGCACGCATCACACCGTGCTGCTGTTCACCGGGCTCGATGACGATGCGGTGCCGGCCGTGGAACTGTGCCGGATCGCCGAACGGATCGAGCAGACGTATCCCGGGATGGTGAGGGCGCGCATCGTCACCGCCGAGCGCTACGCCGATCACCCTGTGGCACTTGGTGATCCGACGCGGTCGGCGCATCGCCAGTACGGGATCACCTCGGCGTGCGCGTTCGTCGTCCGGCCGGACAAATACATTGGCTACCGCGGTCGTCCCGTCGATGGCGACCGGTTGCTGGCCGACCTTGCGGGCCGGTTGCCTGCCACGTCCTCTGCGCGGGCGTCCTAGTCGCGGAGCATCTCCGCCCGATTCAATCGCGGAGCATCTCCGCGACCAGGAACGCCAACTCCAGCGACTGCTGGGTGTTAAGCCTTGGGTCGCAAGCTGTTTCGTAACGGCCGGCCAGGTCCGATTCGGAGATGTCCTGCGCGCCGCCGAGGCATTCGGTGACGTTCTCACCGGTGATCTCCACGTGGATGCCGCCAGGATGAGTGCCCAGCGCGCGGTGCACCTCGAAGAAGCCCTGCACCTCGTCGACGATGCGGTCGAAGTGGCGGGTCTTGTAGCCGGTCGAGCTCTCGTGGGTGTTGCCGTGCATCGGGTCGCACTGCCAGATCACCTGGTGACCGGTGGCCTGCACCTTTTCGATGATCGGCGGCAGCAGGTCACGCACCTTGTTGTTGCCCAGCCTGCTGACGACCGTCAACCGTCCCGGCTGGTTGTGCGGATCGAGCCGCTCAACGTACTCGACCGCGAGCTCGGGCGTCATCGTCGGGCCGATCTTCACCCCGATCGGGTTGGCGATCACCTCCGCGAACGCGACGTGCGCGCCGTCGAGCTGGCGGGTGCGCTCGCCGATCCAAACGTAGTGCGCGGACAGGTCATACAGCCGCGGTCCTTCGTAGTCGGTCGACAGCCGCAGCATTGCCCGCTCGTAGTCGAGCACCAAAGCCTCATGGCTGGCATAGATTTCGGCGGTCTGCAGGTTGCGATCGTCGACCCCGCAGGCGCTCATGAACGTCAGGCCGCGGTCGATCTCTGCGGCCAGCGCCTCGTAGCGGGCGCCCGCGGGCGAGGTCCGGACGAACTCGCGGTTCCAGTCGTGCACCAGATGCAGCGACGCCAGGCCCGACGCGGTCAGCGCCCGCACCAGGTTCATCGCGGCGCTGGCGTTGGCGTAGGCGCGAACCAGCCGCGACGGGTCGTGCTCGCGGGCCGCGGCGTCGGGTGCGAAGCCGTTGATCATGTCGCCGCGGTAGGACTTCAGCCCCAGCGCGTCGATGTCCGACGACCTCGGCTTGGCGTACTGGCCCGCGATGCGCGCCAGCTTGACCACCGGCATGCTGGCGCCGTAGGTGAGCACCACGGCCATCTGCAGCAGGGCGCGGATGTTGGCCCGGATGTGGGGTTCGGTGTTGTCGACGAACGTCTCCGCGCAGTCGCCGCCCTGCAGCAGGAACGCCTCGCCGCGGGCGACGTCGGCAAGCAGGCCCTTGAGCCGCTCGATCTCCGCGGGCACGGTCACCGGCGGAACGCTCTCCAGCACCGTGCGCATCATATTGGCCGATTCGGCGTCCCAGCTGGGCTGTTGCGCTGCCGGCTTGGCCAGCGCGGCGTCCAGCCGATGCCGCAGGTCGTCCGGCAGCGGCGGCAGCGCAGGCAGCTGATCGATCGGTACGTCCACGGTCCAGTTCACCCGTTCATGGTAACGGGCGCCGACACGTGCTTTTTACCGCTGCGCTGGCACTTCCCCCGTGGTCATCAGCCGAAACCGCAGCAAGTTGTGCCTGGCGTCGACCAGGGCGTCATGGGCGTCGCGCGGCCGCGGCGGCATCCGCGGCGAGCCGTGATCCTCCCAGAACTGCCGCAGCTCCCGGGTGAAGCGTGGGATCGCCGGTGGCAGGTCGGTCATCGGGCCCCACAACTGGCACAGCGCCACGTGGTCGTAGGCGCCGACCCACGCCCACAGCTCGATCGGCTCGTCGCCGTCGACGCCGAAGAAGTCCTCCAGCTCCATCCGGATCTGCCTGCGCGAGCGCCACAGCTGCGACGACGGCGACGGCAGTTTGGGCAGCACATGCTTGCGCACCCAGCTGCCTGCGCGCTCCGGGTTGAATTCCGTTGAGATAGCGTAATATTCGCGGCCATCGTCGGCGGCCACACCGATCGAGATCAACTCGATGGTGCGGCCGTTGTCGATGAACTCGGTGTCGTAGAAAAACCGCACGTCTAGGCCGCCGTCCGTTCCGGCGGCGCCGGGGCCGCATGGATCTCGCGGTCCAGCTGCTGATCGACTTCGTTGTCGTCGGGAAAGTGCGGCTCCCCGGCGATCACGTGCTGCAGCCACAGCTTCGCCTGCACCACGGGCCTGCGCTGCTTGCGTTCCCGTTCGAGCGCCTTGTGCATCTTCTTCGGCCGATCGCTGTACCGCCAGCGGGCCCACGGCGCGTGTGGCCTCGACAGCCGGATCGCACCGATGAACAACAGCGGGGTGATGAACATGCCGACCAGTCCGGTCCACACCTTGCCCTTGAGCAGCACGATCACCGCCAGCCCCAGCGTCGCAACGGCGACCGCAATCACGGTGGCGCGCGCCCCGAGGGAGTGGTCGTCGCGCCAGATGCTGACGTCGAAGAACGACAGCGGGTTCAGGCCGAGGATCAGCAGCCCCGCCACCGCCACCGCGGCGAAAACCGCGTCCACCGATGTGCGGCCGTCCTCGGCCCAGTACACATCCTCGAGATGCAGGATCAGGGCGAACTCATCGAGCACCAGCGCCGCCCCGATACCGAAAAAGATTGCCGCCGCCGTGAATTCGGGTACTCCGCCGTCGACCGCCAATGTCACCATCGTCAGCCCGGAGACCATGACCAATATCACACCGATCACGACATGGTGGATGTGTAGCGAGCCATGCCCGATGTTGCGGGGCTGCCACCACTTCCGCGGCGCGTCGCTGTTGGCGTGCGCACGGATGTACCGCACGATCGTGCGGGTCACGAAGAACGTCAGGAGGAAGGCGATCAGACACCACATCAGCGGAAAACGCTCTGGCGGGATGGCCAGGTCGAACTTCAAGTCCAACTTGAATGTGTCGAACACGCAGAAAACTTACGCCGACCTGCGCGTGTCACGGCATGGATACCCTCCGACTCGCCGGAGGACACGGATAGGCTGGTCTGCGACATGAGTACTTGGCGGTCGCCCGGCGGGGCTGGTTGGGGGCCAACGCTCGCCTGGCGGCTGTTCCAGCTGCTGACGGTGGCGGCGTTGGCCTGGGCGGGTTGGCGGCTGTTGGGCCACATTCCGTATCGCATCGACATCGACGTCTACCGGATGGGTGGGCAGGCCTGGCTCGGCGGCCGCCCGCTGTACGCCGACGGGGCGATGTTCCACACCCGCGGCGGCCTTGACCTGCCCTTTACCTACCCGCCGATGGCGGCGGTGGCGTTCTCGCCGTTCGCATGGCTGTCGCTCGACGTGGCAAGCGTCGCGATCACCCTGACCACCCTGGTGCTGCTGATCGCTTCGACGGTGATCGTGCTAACCCGGCTGGACGTGTGGCCGCAGCCTCCCCCGGGCCGGACCCGGGGTCGGGATCGAGTCACCGCCGAGCCTGCTTGGCTGCGGCGATGCTGGCTGGCGGCCGCGATCGTGGCACCCGCGATCATCTACCTCGAACCCATCCGGTCGAACTTCGACTTCGGCCAGATCAACGTCGTGCTGATGACCCTTGTCATCGCCGACTGCGTGCCCCGCAGGACGCCGTGGCCGCGCGGCATGCTGCTGGGCGTCGCGATCGCCCTCAAGCTCACCCCTGCGGTGTTCCTCCTGTACTTCCTGCTGCGCCGCGACACCCGCGCGCTGCTGGTGACCGTGACGTCGGCGGTGGTGGCCACCCTGGCCGGTTTCGCATTGGCGTGGCGGGACTCCTTGGAGTACTGGACCGAGACCGTGCGCAACACGGACCGCATCGGCACCGCGACGCTGAACACCAATCAGAACATCGCAGGCGCGCTGGCCCGCTTGGGTCTGGGCGAGGGCGAGCGGTTCGTGCTGTGGACGCTGGCGTGCTTCGCGGTGCTGGGATTGACGGTGTGGGCGGCGCGACGGGTGCTCAATGCCGACGAGCCGGTGCTGGCATTGATCTGCGTGGCGATGTTCGGCCTGGTGGTCTCGCCGGTATCGTGGTCGCACCACTGGGTGTGGGTCTTGCCGACCGTGCTCGTTTCGGCAGTGGTGGCGCTTCGGCACCGGAACGCAGCGCTGGGCCTGGTCACTTTGGCGGGCATCGCGCTGATGGTGTGGACGCCGATTCCGCTCATGCCCGAGCATCACGAAACGACGGCGTCGCTGTGGCGCCAGCTCGCGGGTGGCTCGTATCTGTGGTGGGCGATCGCGGTGATCGCGGTCGCGGGGTCAGTGTCCGCGCGGTCGGCCGATCGGTCGGTCAGCCCGCAGCTGCTTCCGGCATCCGCGCCGGCGGCTTGACCGCGATCTCGGCCTCGCCGTCTTTGCCCTCTTTGACGTCGGCGGCGTAGAGGTCGACGTACTCCTGGCCGGAGAGGCGCATCAGCTCGTACATCACCTCGTCGATCACCGCACGCTCGATGAACCGGTTGCCTGCCAGGCCCTCGAACCGGCTGAAGTCCATCGGCTTGCCTAACCTGACCTGAACGCGACCGAACCGCCACATCTTGCTGCCTGGCGGGTTGACCACGTTGGTTCCGATCATCGCGACCGGAATGACCGGCACACCGGTCTGCAGCGCCAGCCGTGCGAGGCCGGTCTTGCCCTTGTACAGCCGCCCGTCGGGCGAACGGGTGCCCTCGGGGTACATGCCGAGCAGTTTGCCTTCCTTCAGGATCCGCTCGGCGGTGTCCAGCGCGCTCTGGGCGCTGTCGGCGTCGGTGCGGTCGATCGGCACCTGCCCGGCGGCGGTGTAGAACCAGCGGCTGCACCAGCCCTTGAGCCCGGTTCCTGTGAAGTATTCGGCCTTGGCCAGGAAGGTGATCCGGCGGCTCACGACGAGTGGCAGGTAGAAGCTGTCGGCGACGGCCAGGTGATTACTGGCCAGGATCACCGGGCCGGAGCGCGGAACATACTCCAGCCCTTCGACTTTCGGACGTCCGAGCAACGACAGCAAAGGGCCCATGAAGATGTACTTGAAAAGCCAGTACCACATGGACCCTCCCCATCACCGAGCACCGGACGGTGCTTTGCGACAACTTTACCCACGCGATGTCGATGCGACCACACGGCCGATGCGCGATCCGTCCCCCTGCCCTTCGGGCGGCGGTGCCCCCAGCGCTTCTCTCTGGCCGCGACCGTCACTCCTCGACCGTCACCGGGATGTGCTGATAGCGCCCCGGGCCTGCCGGCGGCGGTTCACCACCACCGGGACCGTCCGTCGGTGGCGGGCCCTCGGGCGGCGGCTCGCCCGATCGCTGCGATCCAGCCGCTGAGTCCGCGGTGTCTTCTACGATCGCGCGGATGACCGCCAGCAGCGCCACGCTGTGCTCGGCGATGACGGTCAGAAGCGGATGCTGCTCACCGGCCACCAGCGCCGCCAGGGCACACAGCGGGCACCACACCTGCTGGCACTTGCCTGGCCCGTCGCCGCTGCCCGCCGCCCGGGCGGCGGCCAATCGCACCGCGGGGTCGAGCCTGTCGAGGATGGTCTGGGCCAGCTGCCGCAGTTCGGGACCAATGTCGGGGTGAGACCCGGTCATGCTGGCCACACCTCCGGATTCGGTCGGAAACGCACAGTCAGCTCACTACCTTTTAGCTGCGCATCCACGACGATGCATCGCCGCAGGACCGACGCCAGCCGAACCCGGCGCCGCATACCGCCTGCGCCTATGATCAAGTCGTCGTCGACCCGGCCCAACGTCAAGGCGGCGGAGTCGACCTGCGGCAACTCTAGCCGCAACCGATATACCGCTTCGAGTCCAGTTCCCGATTCACGGTCGACGATCGGCCGCAGCGGCCCCGGCGGCGGCGACCCGTCGCGCCGTCGTGCGCTGTCGAGCAGTTCTCCCAGTGCCTTGGGGCCGATCGGTTCGCCTGCGAGGTGTGGGACCAGTACGAGTTGCATATCGCCGATTGTGGTGTCCAGCTCGTCGAGCACCGCTTGTTGCTCGGAGATGCGCTCGGAGTACCAGTCGAACGCGGGGTGCTCGGGCAGGTTTCGATACTCGTACGAATCGTCTTGAACCAGAATCTGATTCACGATCAGTTCGTCGACCTGCACACCCATCAGCGCCAGCGAGCCAAGGGTGCGGACCGCCTCTGCGGCGACCACCCGCTCGGCCGTCATCACCAGGTGTGCGCTGACCCGTTCGCCGTCGGTGAGCAGCGAACCCAGCTCCTCGGTCCCGGCGCTGATGCGTTCGACCAGCGCGATGACCGCCGCCGCGCGGGCGTCGTCGATGCCGGTGGACAGTCGCCGGTGCCGCGGCCAGGCGCGCTCCAGGTATAGACCGAACGTCGCGGGCAGCGTGAGCATCCGCAGCGCGTCCGCGGTCGACGCGCAGTCCACTACCACGTGGTCCCACTGCCCCGAGCCGGCCAGTTCGCCGACCTCATGCAAGCCGAGCACCTCCTGGATGCCGGGCAGCGCCGAAAGTTCTTCTGGGGCAATATCTCCCAGATCTGATTCGGGAAACCGGCCGGACAGCAGGCCGGCGATCTCCCGCCACCGCGCCTCCAGAAGGGCCAGCGTGTCCAGGGCGAGCGCGTCGAGGAAGCCGCCGCCGGCGTCGGCGTCGTCGGCCAGCACCCGGGTGGGCTCGCGCAGGCCCGTCGGCGTGACGGCGGTGCCCAGCACGTCGCCGATCGAATGCGCCTGGTCGGTCGAGACGATCACCACCCGCAACCCGGCGCGCACATCGCGCACCGCGGTGGCGGTGGCCAACGTTGACTTACCTACCCCGCCCTTGCCGACGAACAGACTGATCCGGACGTTGGTCGGCGCCCCAGATTCACTCAGCCTCGACTCGTTTCTTGAGGTCCTTCAATGCGGTGTCGGTCAGCCGGCGCTCGGCCTTGCGCTTGAGCAGCCCGATCATCGGGATGACCAGGTCAACCGACAGTTCGTAGGTGACGTCGGTGCCGGAACCCTTGGGCGACAGACGATATGCGCCGTCCAACGACTTCAGCAGCGAGCTTGACACCAGGCTCCACTTCACCGATCCGCGGTCGGCCGGCCAGTCGTAGGACAAGACCATGGTGTCCTTGAGAACGGCGGCGTCCAGCACCAGCCGGGCGGTCTTGGGGTAGCCCTCGGCGTCAGCCTCGAGCACCTCGGTCTCCTTGTATTCGGCGACCCAGTCCGGATAGGAGCCGATATCGGCGATGACGTCCATCACCGTCGAAGGGTCGGCATCGATGTAGATGGTCTGCGCCGTCTTGTCCGCCACGTGAAAAATCTACCTCCCCCTGCTGGCTCTGGCCGAAGTATCAGGCCAGGCGTGATACGCCCACCGGGCGCGTCGCCTCCAGTGTCCGCTTCACCTCGAATGCCATGTCCTTGCCCGCCACCCGGCGACGATGGTTCATCTTCGCCAGGTCCATCTTGGCCAGCTGCCACGCCGCCACGCCCGACGGTTCAGCGTGCAGGAAATAGTGCAGCACGACCCCGTCGAGGACGGGTTCCAGCCAGATCTCCATTGTCCCGGTCAGCGCGCCGGTCACGGTCCAGCGATGGCCCGCCGCGCCGCGCTCCTCGACGACTGTCAACAGCAGGTCGGGCCACCACCGCCGCCAACTCGCGGGATCGCCGACGGCCCTGCCCACCTCGACCGGGTCGGCGGCAACGAAGGTCTCGTCCGCGATCTGGATGCTGTTCATGGCTTATAAGCTTCACATATGCGGAACCACCGGCCCAGCGTGGCCGACTAGGCTGGGAACGGCAAAGCCGTTAGTAAGTCCCCCGCAAGCGGGCGGTGCCCCAGTCGAGAGGCCAACATCGTGCGTGAGTACAGTGTTCCCGCACCCTTCACCGTCGGTGAGCACGACAACATCGTCAGCTCCGTGTTCGGCCACGTTCGCGACGATCCCGACCATGTGATTTTCCAGCGCCTGGTCGACGGCGCGTGGACGGACGTCACGTGTAAGGAGGCTGCGAACCAGATCCGTTCGGCCGCACTGGGTTTGATCGCCGAAGGCGTAAAGCCCGGTGACCGGGTGGCCGTGTTGTCGGCGACACGCTACGAATGGCCGATCCTCGACTTCGCCATCCTGGCCGTGGGTGCTCTCACCGTGCCGATCTACGAGACCAGTTCGGCCGAGCAGGTGCGGTTCGTGCTTCAGGACTCCGGGGCTGTGCTGATCTTCGCCGAGACCGACGCACACGCCGACAAGATCGAACACCTCGAACACGAGCTGCCCGAACTGCGCAAGGTGCTGCGCATCGACGGCTCCGGCACACCGGCACTGGACGCGTTGGCCGAGGCGGGCAAGTCCGTCGACCCGAAGGAACTCGACGACCGGCTGGCCGGAATCAAGTCCGCCGACCCGGCGACGCTGATCTACACCTCGGGCACCACCGGCAGGCCGAAGGGCTGCCAGCTGACCCACTCCAACGTCATGTACGAGATCCGCGGCGCCAAGGTGTGCTTCCCGACCCTGCTGGACAAGGGCGAGCGGATGCTGGTTTTCCTGCCGCTGGCGCACGTACTCGCCCGCGCGATCACGTTGGCGTGCTTCGCTAACAAGGTCACTGTCGGCTTCACCAGTGACATCAAGAACCTGGTGCCGACGTTCGGGGTGTTCAAGCCGACGCTGGTGGTGTCGGTCCCGCGGGTATTCGAGAAGGTCTACAACACAGCCGAACAGAACGCCCGCAACGACGGCAAGGGCAGGATCTACGAGTTGGCCGCCAACACCGCCATCGAGTACAGCCAGGCGCAGGACAAGGGCGGCCCCGGTCTGCTGCTGCGGGCAAAGCACGCGGTGTTCGACCGGCTGGTCTACGGCAAGCTGCGCGGCGCGCTGGGCGGCAACTGCCGCGGCGCGATCTCGGGCGGCGCGCCGCTGGGTGCCCGGCTCGGCCATTTCTATCGCGGCGTCGGCCTGACCATCTACGAGGGCTACGGGCTGACCGAGACCAGCGCGGCGATCACCGTGAACCGCATCGACGACGTCAAGGTCGGCTCGGTCGGAAAGCTGTTGCCCGGCAACAGCATGCGCCTGTCTGACGACGACGAACTGCTCGTCAAGGGTGGTGTCGTGTTCAGCGGCTACTGGCACAACGACGAGGAGACCAAGGCCGTCTTCTCCGACGGCTGGTTCCACACCGGCGACCTAGGCGCGATCGACGACGACGGCTTCCTGACGATCATCGGCCGCAAAAAGGAGATCATCGTCACCGCAGGCGGCAAGAACGTCGCTCCCGCCATCCTCGAAGACCGGCTGCGCGCACACCCGCTGATCAGCCAAGCGATGGCCGTCGGTGACGCCAAGCCCTTCATCGCCGCGTTGATCACGATCGACCCCGAGGCGTTCCCGGCGTGGAAGCAACGACACGGCAAGGACGCCGGCGCATCGGTCGGCGACCTTGCCACCGATCCGGACCTGGTGGCCGAGATCGACCTCGCGGTCAAGGAAGCCAATCAGGCGGTGTCCCATGCCGAGTCGATCCGCAAGTTCCGCATCCTGCCGGTCGATTTCACCGAGGACACCGGCGAGCTGACCCCGACCTTGAAGGTTAAGCGCAAGGTGGTCGCCCAGAAGTTCGCCACCGACATCGAGGCTCTGTACGACAAGACCTAGCTAAAGCAGCTCGGCAAGCCGCTCTGCCTTCTTGCTCCACTGCCAGTTGTCGAGCACCCAGCGCCTGCCCGCTTCGCCAATCCGCGCGGCCCGGTCCGGATCGGCGAGCAGGTCGCCGACCGACGCCGCGATGGCGCCGACGTCCAAGCCGTCGACCACCACACCCGTCTCGCCATCGCGGACGGTCTCGGGTGCCCCGCCCGACCGGCCCGCGACGACCGGCACGCCCGTCGCGGAGGCCTCCAGATAGACGATGCCGAGGCCCTCGACGTCCAGGCCCGCGCCGCGGGTGCGGCACGGCATCGCGAACACGTCGGCCAGCGCGTGGTGTGCAGGCAGTTCGTCGCCGGGCACGCCGTCGGTGAACACCACATGCTCGCTCACGCCGAAGCTGTGCGCCAACCGGTGCAAGGACGTTCGGTACGGGCCGCCACCGACGATGACGAGGGCGGCGCCTGGCACCCGCTGCCGGATCGCGGGCATCGCCCGGATCAGCATGTCTTGGCCCTTGCGTGGCACCAGCCGCGACACACACACCACCACCGGCCGCTCCCCTAGCCGGTACCGCACGCGAAGCTCGGCGCGGGCCACCTCGTCGGGCGCGAACCGGTCGGTGTCCACACCGGGGGGCAGATACTCCAGCGCGGCGTCCGGGCCGAACGCCGAGGCGAACCGGCCGCGCGTGTAGCGGCTGATATAGGTCACCACGTCGGTGCCAGTTCCGATGCGCCGCAATGCGGTGCGGGCCAGCGGGACCATCGACCAGCCGACCTCGTGGCCATGGGTGCTGGCAACGACGCGGCTCACACCCGCGTCACGGGCCAGCGGCGCCATCAGTGCCAGCGGCGCAGCGGCGCCGAACCACACGGTGTCGGCGTCCTGGCGGTCGATGAGCTGACGCATCCGGCCGGCCACCGACGGCATGGGCAGCATCAACGTGCCAGGATGGCGCACCACCTCGTAGGCCGCTTCGCGGTCGAAATCCTGCGCACCCTTCCAGTTCGGCGCGTAGACCGTCAGCGTGTGCGTCCCCGCCGCGACCAGATGGTTGACCAGTTCCTTCAGGTACGACTGGATGCCGCCGCGTCGCGGCGGAAAGTCATTGCTAACCAGCAGGACCCGGCTCATCGCCAGTCAGGCTAGCCGGACATCCACTGCCGCCATCGAGCGAGGACCGTTGGCAGGTCCGCGCCAAGGGTGTCGCGCACCGCGCTGGCAGCGTCGGGGTGGCCGGCACCGCAGGCCCGCAGATACAGCGCCCGCAGCGTGTCGGTGCCGTACGCATCGGCGACGAACCGGCTGAACCACCAGGCGCGGTCGTAGGCCAGCGACCCGGCGGGGCCCGCGGTGCTCAGCTCGGCGTCGGTTGGAATTTGCGCCAGCCGGCCGGCATCCAGTGGCCGCGGTGTGGGCGGGCGGCCGACGAAATCGGCGACACCTTCGGTGAGCCAGCGCGGCGCGTCGGCGGCGGTGTCGGCTCGCGACGCGAAATGGAAAAGCTCGTGGCGCAACACTATTCGCAGCGACGCATCGCTCATCGCAGCGGCGCCGGGCGCGAACATGATCCGCTCGGCGGTGGTGGTGGCGGCGATGTCGGGGCCACCGCCTGCGAGGGTGCCGAACTCGGCGTCCGATCCGGCGGCCACGATGACGACGTCGCGGGGCCAGTCGGGCCCCCAGAACGCGCTGACCGCCTGCGCGGCGTCGTTCATCTGGGCTGCGATGCGCGCCAGCAACGGCGCCGTGTGCGCTCCGCCAAGGCCGACGAGGTGAACCGTGCGCCCGTCGTTGAGCGTCTCGGTGGTCGACGCCGCGGTGGGCGTGGTGAACGAGGCGGGCGTGGCCACGACCGGGTCCGCCGGTGCCGCTTGCGGCCTGCCGACCAGAAGCAGCGCGCAGATCAGCTCGGTGACGAGGAGGGCACCGACGCTAGTCCTGCTCCTCGCGTGCGCGGGCCGGCGACGGTCAGTAGCGGCGGACGTTGTGGATCGGCGCATTGTTGACCGGAGCGACTCGCACCGGCGTGCCGTAGGTCGAGGCGTGCACCATCATTCCGTCACCGATGTAGATGGCCACGTGCGACGCGTCGGAGTAATACGTCACCAGGTCGCCCGGCTGCATCTGATCCATCGCTACCGGCTGTCCGCCCTGGGCAAGCGCCTGGCTAGAGTGCGGAAGCGAGATGCCGGCCTGCTGGAACGACCACATCACCAGCCCGGAGCAGTCGAAGGCGTTCGGCCCCGAGCCGCCCCACGAGTACGGCAAGCCGATCCGGCTCAGCGCGGCCTGAATGACGGTGGCCGCCTCGGGAGCTCCGCCCCCAGGCACGGCTTCCGGCGGCGCCATGTCGCCTGGAGGAATGCCGCCCGGCGGGGCGGCCAAGATGCCGGGATCGTCACCCGGTGGCACCGCCGCGGGCGGAGGCGGGGCCGGCACCGGCGGCATGGCCGCAAGGGCTTCACGCTGGCTGGGGGTCAGGGCCGTGTACTGCGACTTGACCACCGCGATCTGCACCTGCAGCTTGCTTTGCTTGGATTGCAGGTCGCCGCGCACCGCGGCGGCCTGCTCGGTGGCGGTCTTGGCCTCGGCGGCCGATTTGGCCGACGCTAGCTCGGCCAGCGCGGCCTGCCCGCCGATATCGCGGTAGCTCTTCATCTGCGCCGACATCTCGGCGGACATCACCCGCTGGACCGAGAGCTGATCGATGAGACCCTGCGGTGAGGTGGCGGTCAGCATCGCATCCATGCCGTCGGTCCCACCGCCCATGTATTGCGCTGCAGCTAACTTGTCGACCGACGACTGGAATGTTGCCAATTGGGATTTGGCGGCTTCCACCGCTGCCACGTCGGCGGCGTGCTTTGCATCGGCGGCCTGCTGCACTGCCAGCTTGTTGTTCAAATCCAGCTGGGCAGAATGCATCGCTTCAGTGGTTTGTTCGGCTTGCCGAGACAACTCATTGAGTTTTGCCAAAGCATCGTCGGCGGGATCGGCCTGCACATGCCCGGCTACAACGCCTCCGAGGACCATCAACCCAGCTATCGTGCTTACAAGGGCTCGTTGGAAACTACGTGTGGTCCGGTGCGTGCGCAGGAGCCTCAAGATTTGCGTCCTTCAACTGCCGTAACGAAGCCGCGTCGAACTGCTCTTAGGTCTCAGATAGGTTACGAAACGGCATCGGCCTTGTCCAACAGAAGACGCAAACTTAACAGCTGAGACCGATATTCTTATCGACGGGGGTGTAAACGAACGTCGTTACGCGACCCCGGAATCGTCGTCCCGGTGAATCGGCACCAACCGCAGTCGCGGCGCCAATCCTGCGTCGGCCAGCACTTCCAGTGCCCTGCGTTCATCGTCGAGCAACGTCTCGGGCACGCCGAGCAACACGCTGACGACACAGTCCTGGCATCCGGGACCGCGCACTGCGCAGTCGTCGCAGTCGATCTTCACCGTGCCCATGTGGCCGTCCTCTCGATCGGTGTTGTCCGCACGCTATCGGCAGGCACCGACAAGTAACGGCCCGTCGGTGAGCCCTTGCGCGAAGAACATCGACCGGAGTGGCAACCGGCCACTGTCGTAGGTGTTCCCTACCTTCAGCGCATGGGCCAGCTGAGCTTCGCCGACGTCGATGCGACGCTGGCGGTGCCATTGCGAGAGACGACCTTCGTCGTCGTTGACCTGGAGACCACCGGCGGACGCGCCTCCGGCGAGGGCCACGACGCGATCACCGAGATCGGCGCGGTCAAGGTGCGCGGCGGCGCGGTGCTGGGCGAGCTGGCCACGCTCGTCGATCCGGGTCGGGACGTCCCGCCGCAGATCGTCGCGCTCACCGGCATCACGTCGGCGATGGTGTGCAATGCCCCCACGATCGACTCGGTGTTGCCGGCGTTCCTGGAGTTCTCCCGCGGCGCGGTGCTCGTCGCCCACAACGCCGGCTTCGACATCGGGTTCCTGCGTGCGGCCGCGGAACGCTGCCAGATCACCTGGCCCCGGGCGCCGGTGCTGTGCACGGTCCGGCTGGCCCGCCGGGTGCTCACCCGCGACGAGGCTCCGAGCGTGCGACTGGCCGCGCTGGCGCGACTGTTCGGCGCGGCCACCACACCGACGCACCGGGCGCTCGACGACGCCCGCGCCACGGTCGACGTGCTGCACGGGTTGATCGAGCGGGTGGGCAATCAGGGTGTGCACACCTACACCGATCTGCGGTCCTATCTGCCCGACGTGACACCGGCCCAGCGGCGCAAGCGGCACCTCGCCGACGCATTGCCGCATCTCCCCGGCGTCTACCTGTTCCGGGGGCCGTCGGCCGAGGTGCTCTACGTGGGAACAGCGGTCGATTTGCGCAGGCGGGTGGGCCAGTACTTCAACGGCGCCGACCCGCGCACCCGCATCAAGGAGATGGCGTCGCTGGCGACCGCGGTCGACCACGTCGTGTGCGCACACGACCTCGAGGCGGGGGTGCGCGAGTTGCGTCTGCTCGCGGCTCACGCGCCGCCGTACAACCGTCGCTCGAAGTTTCCGCACCGCTGGTGGTGGGTGGTGCTGACGGACGAAGCGTTTCCGCGGTTTTCCGCGGTGCGAGCACCGCAATCCGGCACAGCGGTCCGGCCATCCAGATTCGACGCCGCCATTGGACCGTTGCGGTCGCGCGCCGACGCTGTGGAGACCGCGGCGCTGCTGGCTCGGTTCACGGGCGTGCGCACCTGCACCACACGGCTGGGCCGCTCCGCGCTGCACGTGTGTCCCGAGCGCGAGCTGTCGCCATGTCCCGCGCCGCACGGCATCACCCCGGCCCAGTACGCCTCCGCTGCCGCCCGCGTCGTCGAGCTGGTCGAGGGCAACGACAACCGCGCGCTCGCCGCGGTGCTCGCGCACATCGCCGACCTGGCCGAGCGCAACCGCTACGAGACCGCGGCCCGGTTGCGGGACCACGCGGCAGCGGCCATCGACGTGCTGTGGCGTGGCCAACGGCTGCGGGCGCTGGCCGCGGTGACCGAACTGGTGGCCGCCCGCCCGAACGGCGACGGCGGATGGCACCTCGCGGTGATCCGGCACGGCCAGCTGGCGGCGGCGGGCACCGCCCGTCGCGGCGTGCCACCGATGCCGGTCATCGACGCCATTTGTGTTGGCGCACAAGCGGTTCTACCACTGGAGGCACCTTCCCCCGCAAGCGGGCGGTACCACCAGGGCGGCGCGCTGGTCGAGGAGACCGCGCTCATCGCGCGGTGGCTGGCCCAACCCGGTGTGCGCATTGTGCGGGCCGAACCCGGTTGGGCCTCCCCGGCGGCATCGGCAGGACGGTGGGCAGCCTGGGCGGCGTCGGCGCGCTCGGCTCGGCTGGCAGCCGAGCAGGCGCTCACACCGGACGACGCATCAGAGGGTCTGCGTGAACCGCACCCAACGCGCGAGCAGCTGTTCGGCCGCACCGGAGTCGATCGCCTCGGCGGCCCTCGCGAGCCCCAACTCCCAGGCAGGCACCCATTTGGCGTCGCTGGCTAGCCCCGCATGGGCAACCATCGCGCCCGCCGCGTTGAGCACCACGGCGTCGCGGACCGCGCCCTTGGCCCCGCCCAGCACCGAACGGACTTCTGCGGCATTGGATTCCGCGTCGCCGCCGACGAGCTCGGAGATATCGGCCCGCTTGAACCCGAACGCCCCGGGGTCGAAGGTCAGCCGCTCGACGGTCCCGGCCTGCACTCGCCAGATGGTGCTCGTCGTCGTCGTGGTGAGCTCGTCGAGGCCGTCGTCGCCGTGCACGACGAGCACACTGGACCGGCGAGTGGCGAACACCCCGGCCATCACCTCGGCCAATTCGCCCCACGCGCAGCCGATCAGGCCGGCCCGCGGTGCGGCCGGGTTCGTCAGCGGTCCAAGCAGATTAAAGACCGTCGGCACCCCGATCTCACGGCGCACCGCCGAGGCGTGCCGATACGACGGGTGAAACTGCGGCGCGAACGCGAAGCCGATGCCGACCTCGGCCACGCTGCGGGCGACATCGTCGGGGCCCAGGTCGATGCGCACCCCCAACGCCTCGAGCGTGTCGGCACCGCCCGACAGTGACGACGCCGCCCGGTTGCCGTGCTTGATCACCGGCACCCCGGCGGCGGCGACGACGATCGCCGCCATGGTCGACAGGTTGACGGTGTTTGCCCCGTCGCCGCCGGTGCCCACGATGTCGACGGTGTCGTTGCCGATCGCCTCGGTCGGCACCCGCCGCGCGTGCTTGAGCATTATGTCGGCCAGCTCGGTGACCTCGCCCGACGTCGGGCGCTTCATCTTCATCGACACGCCGAAGCCCGCGATCTGCGCGGGAGTCGCCGCGCCGGTCATGATCTGGTCCATCGCCCAGGCCGCCTGCCCGGGCGCGAGCGCCTGACCTGTGGTCAGGCGGCCGAGGATCTGGGGCCACGTCGGGGAGTCACCGGAAGTCACGCGCCGATTATGACGAATTGCTCGACCCGGGTGGAGTTCAACAACTACAAAGCGTCATACTTGCTCCTGTGACGAGCGCTGTAGGGACCTCGGGAACCGCAATCACGTCGCGAGTACATTCGCTGAACCGACCGAATATGGTCAGCGTCGGCACCATTGTCTGGCTGTCCAGCGAGCTGATGTTCTTTGCTGGGTTGTTCGCGATGTACTTCACCGCACGCGCTCAGGCCGGCGGCGACTGGCCACCGCATCCCACTCACCTCAACCTGTACCAGGCCGTGCCGGTGACGCTGGTGCTGATCGCCTCGTCCTTCACCTGCCAGATGGGCGTCTTCGCCGCCGAGCGGGGCGACGTGTTCGGGCTGCGGCGCTGGTATGTCCTGACGTTCCTGATGGGCCTGTTCTTCGTCCTCGGTCAGGGCTACGAGTACTACCACCTGGTCACCCACGGCACCACGATCCCGGGCAGCGCCTACGGCTCGGTCTTCTACCTGGCCACCGGTTTCCACGGCCTGCACGTCATCGGCGGTCTGATCGCGTTCATCTTCCTGCTGGCCCGCACCACGATGAGCAAGTTCACCCCCGCGCAGGCCACCGCCGCGATCGTCGTCTCGTACTACTGGCATTTCGTCGACATCGTGTGGATTGCCTTGTTCGCCACGATCTACTTCGTCCGATGATCGGCTCGCCGATGCGTTCGATGAGAAGGGGTTCGATGACCGACAAGTCCCGCCGTCGGCTGCGCCGGCGCCTGTCGGCAGCTGTGCTGCTGCTGATCGGACTGGCAGTCGCCGGTGGCCTTGCGGCCACCCTCACACCGACCCCGCAGGTCGCGGTCGCCGACGAGTCGCAGTCGGCGCTGCTGCGCACCGGCAAGCAGCTGTTCGACACCACGTGCGTGACGTGCCACGGCGCCAACCTGCAGGGTGTACCGGACCGCGGGCCCAGCCTGATCGGCGTCGGCGAGGCCGCCGTCTACTTCCAGGTGTCCACGGGCCGGATGCCCGCGATGCGCGGCGAGGCGCAGGCAGCGCGCAAGCCGCCGATCTTCGACGAGTCGCAGATCGATGCGCTCGGCGCCTACGTGCAGGCCAACGGTGGCGGGCCGACCGTTCCGCGTGACCCCGACGGCAAGGTTGCCCAGGAGTCGCTGATGGGAAGCGACGTCGCGCGCGGCGGCGATCTGTTCCGGCTCAACTGCGCGTCCTGCCACAACTTCACGGGCAAGGGCGGCGCGCTGTCGTCGGGCAAGTTCGCACCCGAGCTCGAGCCGGCCGAGCCCGCGCAGATCTACACCGCGATGCTTACCGGCCCGCAGAACATGCCGAAGTTCTCCGACCGGCAGCTGAGCCCGGACGAGAAGAAGGACATCGTGGCCTACGTCCGCGAAGCAACCCGCGCGCCGAACCCAGGCGGCTACGGTCTCGGCGGCTTCGGCCCGTCGTCCGAGGGCATGGCGATGTGGATCATCGGCATCGTCGCGGTCGTGGGCGCTGCGCTGTGGATCGGAGTCCGAGCATGAGTGAAGACGTCAACGGCACACCGAGCGACGCCGAACTGGCCTCAATGTCCCGTGAGCAGCTGGTCGAGCTGGGGGGCAAGCTCGACGGCGTCGAGACCGTCTTCAAGGACGACCGCTGGCCGGTTCCCGGCACCAAGGCCGAGAAGCGTGCCGAGCGCACGGTGGCGTATTGGCTTCTGCTGGGCGGCTTTTCGGGACTTGCGCTGCTGCTGATCTTCTTGTTCTGGCCGTGGGAGTACAAGCCGCTCGGCTCCGAGGGCGAATTCTGGTACAAGTTGGCCACCCCGCTGTACGGCCTGACATTCGGTCTGTCGATTCTGGCGATCGGCATCGGCGCGGTGCTGTTCCAGAAGAAGTTCATTCCCGAGGAGATCTCGATCCAGGACCGCCATGACGGCCGCTCCGCCGAGATCCAAAGGAAGACCGTCGCGGCCAACCTCACGGATGCGCTGGAGGGTTCAACGCTGAAGCGGCGCAAGCTGATTGGCATGTCGCTGGGTATCGGTCTCGGTGCGTTCGGCCTCGGCACACTGGTCGCATTCGTGGGCGGGCTTATCAAGAACCCGTGGAAGCCGGTCGTTCCGACGGCCGAGGGCAACAAGGCCGTGCTGTGGACGTCGGGCTGGACCCCCCGCTTCAAGGGCGAAACCATCTACATGGCCCGCGCCACCGGAAGGCCCGGCGAGTCGCCGTTCGTCAAGATGCGCCCGGAGGACATCGACGCGGGCGGCATGGAGACGGTGTTCCCGTGGCGCGAATCCGACGGTGATGGCACCACCGTTGAGTCGCACGAGAGACTCAGCGAGATCGCGATGGGTGTGCGCAACCCCGTGATGTTGATCCGTATCAGACCGGTGGACATGTCCAAGGTGGTCAAGCGCAAGGGCCAGGAGAGCTTCAACTTCGGCGAGCTGTTCGCCTTCACCAAGGTGTGCTCGCATTTGGGTTGTCCCTCTTCGCTTTACGAGCAACAGAGCTATCGCATCCTCTGCCCCTGCCACCAGTCGCAGTTCGACGCCTTGCACTTCGCGAGGCCCATATTCGGTCCGGCTGCGCGCGCTTTGGCGCAGCTGCCCGTCACCATTGATCAAAACGGGTACCTGGTCGCCAACGGTGACTTCATCGAACCCGTCGGACCGGCATTCTGGGAGCGGCGCTCATGAGTCCACTCAAACCTCCACCTCTCGGCCAAATCGCGGCCGAACAAGGTGATGCCATCGATTCGCGGTATCACCCGTCGGCGGCGGTGCGCCGCCAGCTGAACAAGGTGTTCCCGACCCACTGGTCGTTCCTGCTGGGCGAGATCGCGCTGTATTCGTTCATCGTCCTGCTGCTCACCGGCGTGTACCTGACGCTGTTCTTCGACTCGTCGATGGCCGACGTCACCTACAGCGGCGTGTATCAGCCGCTGCGCGGTGTCGAGATGTCCAAGGCCTACGCCTCCACCCTCGACATCAGCTTCGAGGTGCGCGGCGGGCTGTTCGTCCGCCAGGTCCACCACTGGGCGGCGCTGATGTTCTCCGCGTCGATCATGGTGCACCTGGCCCGCATCTTCTTCACCGGGGCGTTTCGCCGTCCCCGCGAAGCCAACTGGGTGATCGGCTCGCTTCTGCTGATCCTGTCGATGTTCGAGGGCTACTTCGGCTACTCGCTGCCCGACGACCTGCTGTCCGGCATCGGCGTTCGCGCCGCGCTGTCCTCGATCACACTGAGCATCCCGCTGGTCGGCACCTGGATGCACTGGGCGCTGTTCGGTGGCGACTTCCCGTGCGGCGGTCTCGGGTACCAGTGCTCCGCGGACGGCGTCCTGCTGCCCCGCATGTACGCATTGCACATCCTGCTGATCCCCGGAGTCATCCTGGCGCTCATCGGTGTTCACCTTGCGCTGGTGTGGTTCCAGAAGCACACCCAGTTCCCCGGCCCAGGCCGCACCGAGACGAATGTCGTCGGTGTGCGCGTCATGCCGGTGTTCGCGGTGAAGTCCGGCGCGTTTTTCGCGATGGTCACCGGCATCCTGGGCCTGATGGGCGGCCTGCTCCAGATCAACCCGATCTGGCAGCTCGGGCCCTACAAGCCGTCTCAGGTGTCGGCGGGCAGCCAGCCCGACTTCTACATGATGTGGACCGAGGGCCTGGCCCGTGTCTGGCCGGCGTGGGAGTTCTACCTGTTCGGCCACACCATCCCCGGCGCGTTCGGTGTCGCGCTGATCATGGGCCTGGTGTTCACGCTGCTGATCGCCTACCCGTGGATCGAGAAGAAGATGACGGGCGACAACGCCCACCACAACCTGTTGCAGCGTCCGCGAGATGTGCCGGTGCGCACCGCAATTGGCGCGATGGCGATCGCGTTCTACATGGTGCTGACGCTGGCGGCGATGAACGACATCATCGCGCTGAAGTTCCACATCTCGCTGAACGCGACGACGTGGATCGGCCGCATCGGCATGGTGGTGCTGCCCGCGATCGTCTACTACATCGCCTACCGGTGGTGCGTCGGGCTGCAGCGCAGCGACCGCGCGGTGCTCGAGCACGGCGTCGAGACCGGCATCATCAAGCGGCTGCCGCACGGCGCCTACATCGAGCTGCACCAGCCGCTCGGACCGGTCGACGAGCACGGCCATCCGATTCCGTTGGAGTACCAGGGCGCCGCGGTCCCCAAGCGGATGAACAAGCTCGGCTCTGCAGGCGCTCCGGGTACCGGCAGCTTCCTGACCGCCGACCCGATCTCCGAGCACGAGGAGCTGACGGAAGCCGCGCATGCCTCAGAACGCAAGGCGCTCACCGTCTTGCGTGAACACCAGGAGCGCAACGACTCGTCGGACGGGCAGACGAACGGGCACCACTGACGACAGGTTAGGAGCCCGTCGGCGTTACGGCCTCGGACGGCTCCAACAAGGCGCGCAGCTGGCGCAGGTAGACCCACGGGATGGCGGGCATCCCCACGGTGACAAGGCCGGCGAGCACGTAGAAGACCCACGCCGCCGCGTTGTCGTCGACGGCCATCAGATAGGTGGCGACACCGATGGCCACCATCGCGACACCCATGGCGATCGCGATGATCACGGCGCAGCGCAGCCATAGCTGGTCCACCGCCGTCATCGAGGGACTCGGCTGCGGGCTGTTCGCCTCGCGAGTGCCAAAGCCGGGTCGGCCGGCCACCGCGCCGCCTGCCGTCATCGGCACTCGCAGTTTCTCGGTGGGCGCCTCGGCGCCCAGAACCGGCGGCGGCTGCTGCCCTGGCACGGCCCGAACGGGGGTCGCGCGGGCAGGCGGCGGCTCCTCGAGCGCGGCGCGGCGCGCCCGCAGCAACAGCGGCACCGCGCCGATGATCACCGCCGCAGAGATCGCGATCACGGCGTACAGCAGCCACGGCGTCTCGGACTCCCGCGTGGACTGCGCGTGCCCGGTTCCGAGGTGGACGAGGGCCACCGTCGCCGCGACGCCCGCGCCCAGCGCGGCCAGCCAGACCGCGGCGCAGGCGCCGAGCAGGATGCGGTCGGTGCGGTCGAATTCGCCGGTGTCCAGGCCGGTGCCCAACCGCGAGCGGCCCGCGGCCTCCGTGTTGTCAGGCATCAGCAGCTGGTCTGCGCGGCGTTGTTGGTGTTCGACGAGAGCACCGTGCCGTCGCTGGTCGTGATCGAGCAGTTGAGCCGGCTGACCAGGAACAGGCTGGACGCCTGCACCGAGCCGATCTCGGAGTTGGAGATCGGCGTGACGGTCAGCGACCACGGAATGTAGACGTTGCGCTGGGTGCGGCTGCGCCCCGAGGCGTCGACGTAGGTGACGGTGATGATGTCGCCGGGCGCCTTGGTGCCGGTCACCGAGTAGGTGACCTGCCGGGGCCCCGCAGGCGTGGTCGGCGGGGGCGGCGGTGGGGCCGCGCTGGTGGCCGGTGCGGGCGGCGGCGCCTCGGTGGTGGCAGGCGGCGGAGGTGGCGGCGGCGGCTCCTGCGTCACCGTGACGGTTTCCGGCGGCGGCGGCGGTGGCGCCTCCGACGTGGGCGGCGGTGGCGGCGGTGGCGGCGGGGTCGTCGTGGTGATCTCGTCCTGCACCGGCGGCGGGGTGGTGGTGCTGGTCGCCGGCGTGGCGAGGTTGTTGGTATCGGTCCGGGTGACCAACACCGACACTGAGGCGACGAGCGCAATGGCGGCGACGATGGCCGCCACGCCCACCACCCAGGGCCAGCGCGGCGGCTTCTCTTCGTCGACCAATTCGGTGGCCGGGTCGTAGCTGTCGTAGTCGTAGAGCGCCGCGTTGGCGGGCACGTACGGGCCGCTGGTGAACTGTTCGGACTCCGGTGCGGAGTAGGCCTGCGAGTAGAACTCGTCTTCACCGGTGCGCGGTGCTGCCGACTGGTCGGACGTGGGCTGGTTGCCCGGCTCGTGACCTGGCAAATCCGACCCTTCAGGCCCTGGGGGATTCGGCCCGCTCATCTACGCCTATCCTTCTCGACAACTTCACCGGCGCCGGTTGACCGTGCCTCGGCAACATTACCCAAAGCGACAGCGTGAACGAATCTCACAGCACGGTTTGCGGGCGAACTGTTGTCCCGATTGTGACCTTCGAGCGGTCAGTGCTTTTCGGGGCCCATGTAGTACTCGAACACCAGGCCGGCGGCCGTCGACAGCACGAAGCACACGCCCGCCGCGATCAGCCACGGAAGCCACAGCGCGACACCGACGGCCGTGATCGACGCCGACAGCGCGATGAACACCGGCCACCAGCTGTGCGGGCTGTAGAAGCCCAGCTCGCCCGCGCCGTCGCTGATCTCCGCGTCCTCGTAGTCCTCGGGCCGAGTGTCGAGCCTGCGGGCGACAAACCGGAAGAACGTGCCGGTGATGAGGGTCAGGCCGGACGTCATCACCAGCGCGGTCACGCCGGCCCACTCCACGCCGCCGTTGGCGAACATCGCGGTCAGCACGGCGTACACCACCGCCGACAGCACGAAGAACGCTGTGAGGAACTCGAACAGCCTGGCTTCGATGTGCATGAGGTGTTCCTACTTGCTCGCCTGGGGTGCCGCCCCGGCCTGCTCGCCGCGGCGGGTGTCGAACGGATGCGTGGTGACGGCCGTCGGCGGCTGGTTGATGGCCTGCAGCGCCTCGGCGTTGGTCTTCCCTGCGATGCGCTGCTGCAGATACGCCTTGAAGTCGTTGGGCTCCACCGCCCGAACCTCGAAGTTCATCATCGAGTGGTAGGTGCCGCACATCTCCGCGCATCGGCCGACGAACGCGCCGGTCTTGGTGATCTCGCTGATCTGGAAGACATTGTCGGAGTGGTTGGCCTGTGGATCGGGCATCACGTCGCGCTTGAACAGGAACTCCGGCACCCAGAACGCGTGGATCACGTCGGCGGAGGCGATCTGGAACTCGATCCGCTTGCCGGTCGGCAGCACCAGCACCGGAATCTCGGTGGAGCTGCCGAGCGTCTCGACCTTGTCGAAGTTCAGGTAGCGCCGGTCCTCGGGGTTGAGGCCGCGAACGGCGCCTACGAGCTCCTCGCCGTGCTTGTCGACGCCCTCGGGCTTGGACTCCATCGCCGCCTTGCGCTCGTCGTCGGCGCCGTCGTAGGTGAGGGTGCCGTCGCGGAAGTTGATCTTCTGGTAGCCGAACTTCCAGTTCCATTGGAAGGCGGTGACGTCGATGACGACCTCGGGATTGGGGTCCTTGTGCAGCATCTTCTCCTGCACCACCACGGTGAAGTAGAACAGCACCGAGATGATCAGGAACGGCGTGACGGTGAGCACCAGCTCCAGCGGCATGTTGTAACCGAACTGGCGCGGCAGCTCGGTGTCGCCCTTCTTGTGCCGGTGAAACGCCGAGCTCCAGAAGATCAGGCCCCACACGATCACACCGACCACCAGCGCCGCGATCAGCGAACCGATCCACAGCTCCCGGTTCAGGTGTGCCTGCGGCGTGATTCCTTCCGGCCAGCCAAGGCCAATCACCTCGGACCAGCTACACCCGCTGAGCAGCACCGTCGTGCCGCCCAGGATGACTGACAGTGACACCGCCCGTGCCACCTTCCTCAGCCCGCGAGGTGTCACGTTGGAGCCTCCTAGAAGTCAGCGAAACTAGGCGAATACTACGCAGCGTAGACCACCGCTGGGTGCCGGTCTCGACACACCTCGCCGATTAGGCATACTGGCGCGGTGTGCGGACTGCTGGCCCTGCTTACCGACCCGTCCGCTGACGTCTCCCCCGACCTCATAACCGCCGTTTCGGGGGCCTCTCATCTCATGCGCCACCGCGGTCCCGACGAGCCGGGCACCTGGTCCGACGACCACGTCGTGCTGGGCTTCAACCGGCTGTCGATCATCGACATCGCGCACAGCCATCAGCCGTTGCGCTGGGGCCCGCCCGGGTCGCCGGACCGCTACGTGCTGGTGTTCAACGGCGAGATCTACAACTACCTCGAACTGCGCGACGAGCTTTCGGCCAACCACGGCGCCGCGTTTCACACCGACGGCGACGGTGAGGCCATCATCGCCGCCTACCACCACTGGGGCACCGACGCGCTGAGCCGGCTGCGCGGCATGTTCGCGTTCGCGCTGTGGGACGCCGTCGAGAAGGAACTGTTGTGCGCGCGTGATCCTTTCGGCATCAAGCCACTGTTCATGGCGACGGGGTCCGACGGGACGGCGGTCGGCAGCGAGAAGAAGTGCCTGCTGGATCTGGCCGACACCATCGGCATCGACCTCGGCATCGACGATCGCGCCGTGCAGCACTACACGGTGCTGCAGTACGTGCCGGAACCGGAGACCCTGCACCGCGGCATCCGGCGGCTGGAATCCGGCAGCTACGCGCGGGTGCGGCCGGGAAAGCCGCCAGAGGTGACCCGCTACTTCACGCCGCGGTTCACCGCGAAGCCATTCACTGCGGGCAGTGAGCAGAGCCGCTACGACGAGATCACCGCGGTTCTCGAGGATTCGGTCGCCAAGCACATGCGCGCCGACGTCACCGTCGGAGCCTTCCTGTCCGGAGGCATCGACTCCACCGCGATCGCCGCGCTGGCGATGCGCCACAACCCGCGACTGATCACCTTCACCACCGGCTTCGAACGGGAGGGCTTCTCCGAGATCGATGTCGCGGTCGCGTCGGCCGAGGCGATCGGCGCACGGCATGTGACAAAGGTGGTCACTCAGGCCGAGTTCGTGGCGGCGCTACCCGAAATCGTCTGGTATCTGGACGAACCCGTCGCCGACCCGGCGCTGGTGCCGCTGTTCTTCATCGCCCGCGAGGCCCGCAAGCACGTCAAGGTGGTGCTATCCGGCGAGGGCGCCGACGAGCTGTTCGGCGGCTACACCATCTACCGGGAACCGTTGTCGCTGCGGCCTTTCGACTATCTTCCCCGCCCGGTTCGACGCTCGCTGGGCCGGGCATCCAAACCGCTGCCGGAGGGTATGCGCGGCAAGAGCCTGCTGCACCGCGGATCGCTCACCCTCGAAGAGCGCTACTACGGCAACGCGCGCAGCTTCTCCGACGCCCAGCTGCGCGCGGTGCTGCCGGGCTTCCGCGAGGAGTGGACGCACACCGACATCACCGCGCCCGTGTACGCCACGTCTGACGGCTGGGACCCGGTGGCGCGGATGCAACACATCGACCTGTTCACCTGGCTGCGCGGCGACATCCTGGTCAAGGCCGACAAGATGACGATGGCCAATTCGCTCGAACTGCGGGTGCCGTTTCTGGATCCCGAGGTGTTCGCGGTGGCGTCCCAGCTGCCCGTCGACCAGAAGATCACCAGGGCCACCACCAAATTCGCGCTGCGCAAGGCGCTGGAACCCATCGTTCCCTCCCACGTGCTCAACCGGCCGAAGCTGGGCTTCCCGGTCCCCATCCGGCACTGGCTGCGGGCGGGCGAACTGATGGATTGGGCCTACGCCACGATCGCCGCCTCACAGGCCGGCGACCACGTGGACCTTGGCGCGGTGCGGGCCATGCTCGACGAACACCGCAGCGGCACAAGCGATCACAGTCGCAGGCTGTGGACGGTGCTGATCTTCATGCTGTGGCACGCGATCTTCGTCGAGCACAGCGTGTCGCCGCAGATCAGCGAGCCGACCTACCCAGTCCAGCTGTGATCAGGCCAGCGCTGAGGCGATGTCCGCAGCGGCAGCTGCGCCGTAGGCGTCGGCCAGTCGCTTAATGGCGGAATCCTTGTCCCAGGTCCACTCCTGCGGACCGGGCGCCTCGAGCACCAGCGTGGCGACCATCGATGCCAGTTGCGCCGAACGCTCGAGGCTCAACCCGGCGCTGCGCCCGGTCAGGAAGCCCGCCCGGAACGCGTCGCCGATGCCGGTGGGGTCGTCCTTGTGCGTTTCGGGCACCACATCGACGTGGACGAAGGTGCCGTCGCGGCCGACGATGTCGACGCCCTTCTCCCCCAACGTCGTGATGCGCATCTCGATCTGGCCCATCACCTCGGCCTCGGACCACCCGGACTTCTGCAGCAGCAGGTCCCATTCGTAGTCGTTGGTGAACAGGTAGGTCGCGCCGTCGATCAGCTGGCGGATCTGGTCACCGGACAGCCGGGCCAGTTGTTGCGACGGGTCTGCGGCGAAGGCCAGGCCCAGCTTGCGGCACTCCTCGGTGTGCAGGAACATCGCGTCGGGGTCGTTGGCTCCGACGATCACCAGATCGGTTGTGCCCGTTCGCGATACGACGTCAGCCAGCTTGATGTTTCTGGCCTCCGACATCGCCCCCGGGTAGAACGAGGCGATCTGGGCCATGGCCTCATCGGTCGTGCAGACGAACCGCGCCGTGTACGCCGAGTCGGAGATGAGGACGCTGTCGCAGTCCACGCCGTGCGCCGTCAGCCACTGGCGGTAGTCGTCGAAGTCCGTGCCCGCGGCGCCGACGAGCGCAACGTCACCACCCAGCACGCCGATCGCGAACGCCATGTTGCCCGCGACGCCGCCCCGGTGGATCACCAGATCGTCGACCAGGAAGCTCAATGACACCTTCTGCAGGTGATCGGCCAGGAGTTGCTCGGAGAACCGACCTGGAAAACGCATGAGATGGTCGGTAGCAATCGATCCGGTCACCGCGATGGTCACGAAACGTCACCCTCCATTTATTAAGCCGTCTACATAACCTTACCCGCGGGATACCCCGCAGACAGTGCGCTAACCTGCCTACAAGTGCCCGCTCGGTCACTGTAGACAGGCAGTTTCATCGACACATCTCGGGGGAGCAAATACATGACTGGTCCGTACCCGCCCGAATACGGGGCCGGACCGGTCGGCCCGCAAATGTATGCCCCGCAGCCCTATCCGGAAAACGTCCCGTCGCCCTATCCGTCAATGCTGCCGCCGCCGCTGCAATATCCGAAACGGCGGTGGTGGCGGCCCGTCGCCGCAGTGGTACTGGCGGTCGTGGTGGCCGCAGCGCTAGTCACCGCAATTGTTTTTGCGTTGCGCGACCGCAATGCGTCGGGCCACGCTGCGCTGACCGACTCGTCGGCCAAGGCCGCCATTCAGGAGTACCTGGACGCGCTGTCGAAGGGTGACGCTCAAACCGTCGCGCGTCACACCCTGTGCGGACTGTTCGACGCGGTCAAGGAGCACCGCTCCGACCTCGCGCTGGCCAGCCTGAGCAGCGACGCGTTCCGCAAGCAGTACAGCCGCGTCGAGGTGACCTCGATCGACAAGATGGTGCTTTGGTCGCCGAATCAGGCGCAGGTGCTGTTCACGATGCGGGTGGCGCCGGCGAATGGGTCGATGCGTGACCAGCCGCCGAAAAAGGAGGAACAGGCCGTCGCCCAGCTGCTGGCCGATGACAACGAGGTCCTGGTGTGCTCCTACTTGCCGAGGACGTCCGGTCAGTACTGACGCCGGAGCCGCTCGGCCGGCGACATCAAGCTCAGTTGAACGAGTCGCCGCAGGCGCAGGATCCCGTGGCGTTCGGGTTGTCGATGGTGAACCCCTGCTTCTCGATGGTGTCGACGAAGTCGATCGTGGCGCCCTGCACGTAGGGAGCGCTCATCCGGTCGACGGTCAGCTTGACGCCGCTGAACTCCGCGGTCAGGTCGCCGTCGAGGGACCTGTCATCGAAGAAGAGGTTGTAGCGCAGGCCGGCGCAGCCGCCCGGCTGGACGGCGATGCGCAGCGCCAGGTCGTCACGGCCCTCCTGATCCAGCAGCGCCTTCGCCTTGGCGGCAGCGGCGTCAGTCAGGAGTACGCCGTGGGTGCTGGTGGCCGTCTCGTCCTGAACAGTCATTACATCTCCCCTGTGCATGTTCGTGGGTAGACCGTTGGGTCCACATCATCAACGGTACCTTGTTTCGGCCCTATTCCCGATTTATCCCCAGGTCGCCGCCGTCACTTTTGCCAACCCTTCCAGCTGGTTTGCCGCGTCCTCGATGGCCAGCTGCACGGATCCCGCGTGGTCGGTGATGGAGAACGCCGCCGCGACGCCCGCCTCCCGGAGCGTGGCTTCGTCGAGAGTGACCTGGCCTGCGAGGACCAATACCGGTATCCCGCGCGACCCCGCGCCTGCGGCGAGCGCACTGACCACCTTGCCGTGCAGTGATTGATCGTCGAACCGGCCCTCGCCGGTGATCACGAGTCCGGCGGCGGCGACGTCATCGGCCAGGCCGGTGTGTTCGGCGATGATCGCGGCACCGGATTCGCGACGGCCGCCCAGCGCCAGCAGCCCCGCGCCGATGCCTCCCGCGGCGCCCGCACCCGGTTCATCGCTGACCGCGCGTCCAGCCGCCGCGTTCAATTCCACCGCCCAGTCGCTCAGCCGCTGTTCCAGGACGCGCACGGTGTCTGGGTCGGCGCCCTTCTGCGGGCCGAACACGGTCGCGGCGCCCATCGGCCCGAGCAGCGGGTGCTCGACGTCGGTGGCGGCGATGAGCTCGACACCCGCCAGCAGCTTGCGGCCTGCGGCCAGGCTGGAGCTTGTTGTGCTCCTTGCGTGCGCACCTAGCTCGTCGATCATGCCGCGGCCGCCGTCGGTGCAGCTGCTGCCGCCAAGCCCGACGACGATTCGCCCTGCAGATGCGCGCACCGCGGCGGCGATCAGTTGTCCCACTCCCCGGCTGTGCGCGGCCAGCGCGGTCTGCACGGTGGGCGGCCCGCCCAGCAGGGCCAGCCCGCAGGCCTGTGCGCACTCGATGTAGGCGGTCCGGGGCGTGGCCGGGTCGAGCACCCACTCCGCCGACACCTCCTCGGTCAGCGGGCCGCTGACCCGAAGGGTGTTCACCTCACCGAGTCGGCCTGCCAGCACGCCGACGAAGCCCGGCCCGCCGTCGGACTGCGGGGCCAGGGTCAGTTCATCGTCGGGGCGGCCGCGACGCCAGCCGCGCGCGATCGCCTCGGCGGCCTCGACCGCGCTGAGGCTGTCGCCGTAGCAGTCGGGGGCGATCAATACCCGCATGACGGCAGACTATGACCCTGATTGCGCAGGTGCATGCTGGCCTACCCCGTCGCGCAAGTAATCTGGCAGGCGTGAAGCTGCTGGGCCGCAAGAAACCCAACTCCGGCGGGGCCTCCTCGGCCACGCCCGAGGACACCGCCCAGGAGACGATGGCCAAGGACTCCGGCACCACCGCCCCCAAGGGCAGGCCCACCCCGAAACGCAGCGAGGCCACCCGCAAGCGCGGCCCGGTCACGCCGGCTCCGATGACCGCCGCCGAGGCGCGGCGGCGCCGTAAGGAGATCGGCGGGCCGAAGCTCACCCGCGACGAACGCAAGGCCGAGCGCGTCACCCGCCGTGCCGACATGGCCGACCGCCGGGAAAAGATGATGGCCGGCGAGGACGCCTACCTGCTGCCGCGCGACAAGGGCCCCGTGCGCCGCTTCGTGCGTGACGTGGTGGACTCGCGCCGAAACGTGCTCGGGCTGTTCATGCCCGCAGCACTCGGGCTGATCTTCGTCATGCTCGCGGTGCCGTCGCTCACCGTGCAGCGGCTGCTCTCCCCCGCCATGCTGGTCCTCGTGCTGATCATGGTGATCGACGGCCTCATCATCGGCCGCAAGGTGAACCGGCTGGTGGACCAGAAGTTCCCAGACAACGCCGAAAGTGGTTGGAAGCTCGGCTTTTACGCCGCCAGCCGCGCCTCACAGCTGCGCCGGATGCGCGCGCCACGGCCGCAGGTCAATCGCGGCGATAAGGTCGCCTGATCACCTGTGCGCACGCTGGTGCTGGGGGGTATCAGGTCGGGCAAGTCGCAGTGGGCGGAGACGGCGATCGCCGATTCGACCGGCGCTGGGCAGCCGGTGCGCTATCTGGCCACCGGCGCGACACCCGACGGTGACGCGGACTGGTCGGCGCGCATCGCCGCACATCGGGCTCGCCGCCCATCGCACTGGTCGACGGTCGAAACAGTAGATATACCAACGCAATTGCGATCCGTGGTCGCCACACCGACGCTGGTCGACGACATCGGCGGCTGGCTGACCGCGGTGATGGACCGCCGCGGCGCGTGGACGACGGGCTCGGTGGCCGCCGACTTGGCGGACCTGATCGACGCGGTCGGCGCGTTTCCCTCGCCGCTGACCATGGTCAGTCCGGAAGTGGGGCTGACGGTGGTGCCGCATACGGCGTCGGGCCGTCGGTTCGCGGACGAGCTTGGCAGCCTCAACCAGCGGCTGGCCGGGCTGTGCGACCGGGTGGTGCTGGTGGTCGCCGGGCAGCCGTTGACGGTGAAGGAGCCCAGCCGCGCGGAGTCCCAGCGGTGACGGATTTCGAATCGATCATCGCACCCGATGCGGAAGTGGCCGCCGCGGCGCGCGCCCGCCAGGACCGGTTGACCAAGCCACCCGGCTCACTGGGCCGGCTCGAGGACCTGTCGGTCTGGGTGGCGTCATGCCAGGGGGTGTGCCCGCCGCGGCAGTTCGACCGGCCGCGAGTGGTGGTGTTCGCCGGTGACCACGGCGTCGCCTCCGCGGGAGTGTCCGCCTATCCGGCGGAAGTCACCGCGCAGATGGTCGCCAATTTCGACGCAGGCGGCGCGGCCATCAACGTGCTCGCCGAGGCGGCAGGGGCAAGCGTGCGGGTGGTCGACATCGCGGTGGATGCCGCCGAACCACTGTCGCCGTCGATCGGCGCGCACAAGGTGCGGCGCGGCAGCGGCAACATCGCGGTCGAAGACGCGCTCAGCTCCGACGAAGCGGCCGCCGCGATCCAGGCGGGCCGCCGGATCGCCGACGAGGAAGTCGATTCCGGGGCGGACCTGCTGATCGCAGGTGATATGGGGATCGGAAACACCACGGCTGCAACCACTTTGATCGCTGCCCTGACCAACTCCGAACCCGTGGCCGTTGTCGGCAGGGGCACCGGCATCGACGACGCCGGCTGGGCGCGCAAGACCGCCGCGATCCGGGACGCGCTGTACCGGGCCCGCGGATTGTCGGCGGATCCGGTTGGGCTGCTGCGGGTTTGCGGTGGAGCGGACTTCGCTGCGATGGCGGGATTCTGCGCTCAGGCCGCTGTGCGCCGCACGCCGGTGCTGCTCGACGGCGTGGCGGTGGCCGCCGCCGCGTTGGTGGCCGACCGACTCGCGCCAGGCGCCCGGCAGTGGTGGCAGGCGGGACACCGGTCGACCGAACCGGCCCATGCGGTTGCGCTGCAGCAGCTCGAACTCGAACCGATCATCGACATGCGGATGCGGCTCGGCGAGGGCACCGGCGCCGCGGTGGCATTGCCCATCGTGCGCGCCGCCGTCGCCGCTCTGGCGTCGATGGCCACGTTCGACGAGGCAGGCGTCACCGCGTGATCCGCTCGGTCACAGGCGCATTCGCGTTTGCGACCGTTCTGCCCGTGCCTGGCTCGGCCGGGGTGGGCCGCGGTGTCATCACCGCATTGCCTGCCGTGGGTGTCGCGGTCGGGGCGCTGGCGGGCGCCGTGATCTTGGCGTCGTCGTGGGCCTTCGGCGCGGGCAACCCGCTGGGCGGCGCCCTCGCGGTCGCGGTCCTGCTGATCGCGACCCGCGGCCTGCACATCGACGGGCTGTCCGACACTGCTGATGCGCTCGGTTGTTACGGGCCGCCGGAGCGGGCGCTGCAGGTGATGCGAGACGGTTCGGCGGGACCGTTCGGCGTCGCCGCCGTGGTGGTGGCGATCCTGCTGCAGGCGCTGGCGTTCGCGGAACTCGGTGCCGTCGCGGTGATCGTCGCCGTGACGGCCGGCCGGGTGGCCGCGGTGACAGCGTGCAGGCGTTCGGTGCCCGCCGCGCAGGGCAGCTCGCTAGGGGCGGGTGCCGCGGGCACCCAACCGGCCGCAGTGGTGCTGATCTGGGTCATCGGGGTCGCGGCGCTGGCGGTGCTGGCCGATCCGCGAAGGTGGCAGGGCCCGCTGGCTGTTCTCGTCGCGCTGCTGTGCGGTGCGGCGCTGGTCGCGCACTGCGTCCGCCGGTTCGGCGGGATCACCGGCGATGTGCTGGGCGCGGCGATCGAGGTGACGACGACGGTGGCAGCCGTCGCGCTGGCGATCCGCTAGGACAGCCGGGCCATCCAGCCGTGGGTGTCGGCGAACGTGCCGCGCTGGATGCCGGTCAGCGTGTCCCGCAGGGCCATCGTGATCTCGCCCGGTCCGCCGTCGGCGATGGTGAATCCGCCATCGCCGTGCCTGACCCGGGCCACCGGGGTGATGACGGCCGCGGTGCCGCACGCGAACACCTCGGTGATCTCGCCCGCTGCGACCTTCTTCTGCCACTCGTCGACGTCGATCTTGCGTTCCTCGACAGCGAACCCCGCATCGGTTGTCAACTGCAGCAAGGCATCTCGCGTGACTCCGGGCAGGATCGACCCGCTCAACTCAGGCGTGACCAACCGGGCCGTGCCGCCGCTGCCGAACACGAAGAACAGGTTCATCCCGCCCATCTCTTCGACATAGCGGCGCTCCGCGGCATCCAGCCACACCACCTGATCGCAGTCGTTCTCGATGGCCTGGGCCTGCGCCAGCAGCGACGCGGCGTAATTGCCACCGAATTTGGCCGCACCGGTACCGCCGGGGCAGGCACGCACATACTCTGTCGACAGCCACACGCTCACCGGCTTGATGCCGCCCTTGAAATACGCTCCCGCAGGCGAAGCGATGACCAGATAGCGGTATTCGCTTGCCGGCCGCACACCCAACCCCGGCTCGGTGGCGAAAATGTAGGGCCGCAGATACAGCGACTCCTCGCCGCCCGTCGGTGGCACCCACGGCTCGTCGACGGCGATCAGCGCACGCAGCGACTCGATGAACGCCTCTTCGGGCAGCTCAGGGATCGCCAGCCGGCGCGCCGAGGAGCGTAGCCGCCTGGCATTGGCCTCCGGCCGGAACGAGACGATGGAGCCGTCCGCCCAGCGGTAGGCCTTGAGCCCTTCGAACACCTCCTGGGCGTAGTGCAGCACGATGGCCGACGGGTCCAGCTCGATCGGCCCGTACGGGATCACCCGCGCGTTGTGCCAGCCCTTCCCGTCGACGTAGTCGATCGAGACCATGTGGTCGGTGTGGAACTGACCGAACGGCGGATCGTTCAGAATCGACGCCCGTACCTCATCGCTCACCGGCTTCGCGTTGCGCTCAACCGTGAACTCGAGGGGGCCGTCAGTCATGCAGCGATTGTATATCCGCTCGCTACCCGGGTTTTTGCCTCGATGAACGGCTGCCTAGCGCGTCTTCGCGCGAACAAATGGCGTAGGCACGACCTCACATTCGAGTCCGCGGCCGCGGACGTCCACCGAGACTGTTTGGCCGTCGGCAATGGCGGCGCCGTTGACGTCAGTGTCGACCAACGCCAGCGCGATGCCGACTTTCAAAGTCGGAGAAAAGGTTCCCGATGTCGTCACACCGATCGGGGTGTCACCGTCGAGCACCGTAAGGTCGGGCCGCAGCACCCCGCGACCGAGGGCCCGCAGCCCGCGCAGCACCCGCTCCGGACCCGCCTCTTTCTCTGCCAGCAGCGCGTCGCGTCCCCAGAACGCCTCCTTTTTCCAGCCGATCGCCCATCCGCAACGCGCCTGCAGCGGCGAGATCTCGAGTGACAGCTCATGGCCGTGCAGCGGATAACCCATTTCGGTGCGCAGCGTGTCGCGGGCACCCAGCCCGGCGAGCTCACCGCCTGCACTGCCGACTCGATCGACGAGTGCGTCAAAAACCACGCCTGCCTGATCCCACGTTGGCAGCAGTTCGTAACCGTGCTCGCCCGTGTAGCCGGTTCGGCACACGCGCACCCGGACACCGCCGAATTCGGCGTCCGCATATCCCATGTAGTCCATGTCGGTGGGCAGGCCCAAACCGCCGACGACTTCGGCCGATTTGGGTCCCTGCACGGCGAGCACCGCATACGAGCGGTGTTCGTCGGTGATCGTCAGGCCCGCGGGAGCGCGGTCGACCAGCGCCGCGACGACGGCGGGGGTGTTCGCGGCGTTTGGCACCAGGAAGATCTCGTCATCGGAGACGTAGTAGGCGATCAGGTCGTCGATGACGCCACCGGAATCGGTACAGCACAACGTGTATTGCGCCTTACCCGGTCCGATGCGCCGAAGGTCGTTGGTGAGCGCGGAGTTGACATACTCGGCGGCGCCGGGGCCCCGCACCAGCGCCTTACCCAGATGGCTCACGTCGAACAGGCCGACGGTGGTGCGCGTCGCGGTGTGTTCGCTGACCGTGCCGGCGTACGACACCGGCATCAGCCAGCCGGAGAACTCGGCGAAACTCGCGCCGAGTTCACGATGACGTTCCTCGAGGGGACCATGAAGGACTTCGCTCACGCCGAAACACCCTAGTGTGAGGGCGTCCCTGACACACTCGTACGGGTGGTCGATCTCGACGCGCTGGAAGCTGCGGGGATCGCCAACGCCCGGGACCGGGCCGGCCTCATCGAGTACCTCGACGGCCTTGGCTTCACGGCCGAGGACATGGTCGAGGCAGAGCGCCGAGGCCGCTTGTTCGGCCTCGCCGGTGACGTTCTGCAGTGGTCGGGCCCCCCGACCTATAGCCTGCGCACCGCCGCCGAGGCGCTCGACGTGCCCGTCGAGGACGTCGCGCACGCATGGGCATTGCTCGGCCTGACGGTCGCCGGGCCCGACACACCCGCGCTGAGCCAGGCCGACGTCGACGGATTGGCGACGTGGGTGGCGCTGAAGACCCTAGTGGGCGATGACGTCGCATTCGGCTGGCTGCGGGTGCTCGGCGCGGCGATGGCAAGGGTCGCAGAGGCCGGGGCAACGGTGGTTCGCCTCGGGCAACCCGATATCCAGATGAACCACACCCAGGACGAGCTCACGACCGCGCGGGCATACCGCGCCGTGGCGGAGTTCATCCCGCGCATCGGTACGTTTCTCGACGCCATCCATCGCCATCACACGATCAGCGCCCGCACGTACTTCGAGGGGGTTATCCGCGACACGACTGCCAGCGTCGTGTGCGGTGTGGGTTTCGCGGATCTGTCCGGGTTCACCGCGCTGACGCAACGACTCACCATGGAGGAGTTGTCGAACCTACTGCACGAGTTCAACACCACCGTCACCGACGTCGTGCACGCGGACGGCGGCCGGATCGTGAAGTTCATCGGTGACGAGGTGATGTGGGTGAGCTCGACTCCGGCACTTCTGGCCAAGGCCGCGGTCGACCTGGTGGAGCACCCACGGGCAAGTGAGGCCGGCCTGCAGGTCCGTGCCGGTCTCGGCTACGGCCAGGTGCTGGCGGTCGGCGGCGATTACTTCGGAAATCCGGTGAACCTCGCTGCCCGCCTGGTGGCCGCCGCTGCGCCCGGTCAGATCCTTGCCGCGGCCAATGTTCGCGACGAGCTGCCCGACTGGCCCGCCGTACCGCAGGATCCCTTGATGCTCAAGGGTTTCGAATCTCCGGTGACGGCCTACGACCTGCACCTGCGCCGCTGACAGCTAGGGTAAACGCTCGTGAGCCCCGCAAATCCTGGTTATCAGGCCCCCGCCGTCACCATCGCCTCGTCACTGCCCAAACGAAAAAAGGACTCGGCGGTGCTGATCGTGCCGGTCGTCAGCGGCGAGGATGAGGACGCAACGGCGAGGATCGTCGCCAATCCGTTCCTCGACGCGGAGGCCGTCGGCGAGATCGACGTCGCCCTGCGGGCACTCGGCGCGAAAGGCGGCACCGACCAGCTCACCAGGGTGGTCGCGCCGTCGCTCCCGGTGGGCAGCGTCCTTGCCGTCGGGCTGGGCAAGGCCCGCGACGAGTGGCCCGCCGACGTGATCCGCCGCGCGGCGGGGGTGGCCGCGCGCTCGCTCAACGGCACCGAGACCGTGGTCACCACGCTGTCGGTCCTCGACCTGAGCGCGGCAATCGAGGGGCTGATCCTCGGCGCCTACCGATTCACCGACTTCCGCAGTTCCAAGACCGCACCCAAGGACACGGGTCTGCGCGAGATCACGGTGCTGGCCACCGACACCAAAGCCAAGACCAAGGCGGCGGCCGAGCGCGCCGCGGCGGTCGCGACCGCGGTCGCCACCGCGCGCGATCTGGTCAACACCCCGCCGAGTCACCTGTATCCAGCCGAATTCGCCAAGCGCGCAAAGGCTTTGGGTGAGGCGGCGGGCCTCGAGGTGGAGGTGCTCGACGAAAAAGCGCTTGCCAAGGAGGGTTACGGCGGCGTGATCGGCGTGGGCAAGGGCTCGTCGCGCCCGCCCCGGCTGGTCCGGTTGGCCCACCGCGGGGCGAAGAATAAGCTGCGCACGCAAGGAGCAGGAACAGGCAAGGCCAAGACGGTCGCCCTCGTCGGCAAGGGCATCACGTTCGACACCGGCGGCATCTCCATCAAGCCGGCGGCCAACATGCACCACATGACCTCCGACATGGGCGGTGCCGCCGCCGTCATCGCCACCGTCGTGCTGGCCGCCAAGCAGGAGCTGCCCATCGACGTGATCGCCACGGTGCCGATGGCCGAGAACATGCCGTCGTCAACCGCGCAGCGGCCCGGCGACGTGCTCACCCAGTACGGCGGCATCACCGTCGAGGTGCTCAACACCGACGCGGAGGGCCGGTTGATCCTGGCCGACGCGATCGTGCGGGCGTGCGAAGACGAGCCCGACTACCTGATCGAAACGTCGACCCTGACCGGCGCGCAGACGGTGGCGCTCGGCGCGCGCACGCCCGGCGTGATGGGCAGCGACGAGTTCCGTGACCGCGTCGCCGAGCTTTCCCAATCTGTCGGCGAGAACGGCTGGCCGATGCCGCTACCGGAGGAGCTCAAGGACGATCTGAAGTCGACAGTGGCGGACCTGGCCAACGTGAGCGGCTCGCGCTATGCGGGCATGCTGGTCGCAGGCACGTACCTGCGCGAGTTCGTCGCCGACGGCGTGCAGTGGGCACACATCGACATCGCGGGTCCGGCGTACAACACCGGAGGGCCGTGGGGCTACACGGGCAAGGGCGGCACCGGCGTGCCGACCCGCACCATGTTCGCGGTCCTCGAGGACGTAGCGCAACGGGGTTGATTCGGCCGGCTCAGCCGGCGTGCTGAGGCGGATGTCGCCGGCCGAGCGGCTCCGGGCTACATCACGCTCGCGCGCGCGGAACTGCGCATCGCCTGCGGCAACAGGTGGGCGACGCCGTACACGAAGTAAGCCTCCGGCGTCACGGGCCGGATCGGCTTGTTCTTCTTGACCGCCGACACGATCGCCTTGGCGACTTTGTCGGGGCCATAGCGGCGCGCGGCGAACGCCTTCTCGATCTGCGCGCGACGCGCCTCGACTTTGGCCTGCTTTCCGGCCGGCACGTCGAATCGGGTGGTGTGCACGATGTTCGTGTTGATCACGCCGGGGCACACCGTCGTGAGCCCGACTCCGGCCTGATCCAGTTCGGCGCGCAGACAGTCGCCGAACATGAACACCGCGGCCTTGCTGGTGGAGTACGCGTTCATCGACTGCTGTGGCGAATATGCGGCCATCGACGACACATTGACGATGTGCCCGCCGGTGCCACGATCGACAAGTCGGCGACCAAATGACCTGCAGCAGTTGATGACTCCGCCGAAGTTGATGGCGAGGACCCGGTCGAATTCCTCGCGCGGCGTATCGAGGAACAGCCCGGCCTGACCGACTCCCGCGTTGTTGACCACGATGTCGGGCACGCCGTGTTCGGCGCTCACCAGCTCGGCGAACTGCTCGACGGCGTCGGCATCGGAGACGTCAAGGGTGTAGGCGTGCGCGATCCCGCCTCGGGCACTGATCTGCGCGGCGGTGTCCTTGACGGTGGCGTCGTCGATGTCGCTGATTACCACTTCGGCGCCCTCGCGGGCGAACGCCAGCGCGGTCTCGCGGCCGATGCCGCTGCCCCCTCCGGTCACGGAGACCAGTGTGTCGCCGAAGTATTCGCGCGGACGACCGACCTGCGCGCGCAGCAGACCGCGGGAGGCCGGCTTGCCTACCAGGAAGTCAACGAGTTCGCAAACCGACCGCGCGATCATCGGCGCGTGCGACATCGGCGACCAATGGGCCGCCTTGATGTCGCGGCGCCACAGCCGCGGCACCCAATTCTTGGTGTCGTCGTAGACGTAGGGCCGCACGAACGGGTCGCTGGTGTTGACGATGAGCTGCACCGGCACGTCGACGTAGTGGTCGGCCCTGGCCGAACCCACACTGCGGAAGTAGTTGGCGCCGTAGACCTTCAGACTGTTGGCGGCGTCCGTCTTGTAGGTATCTGAGTGGTGCAGCTTCTCCGCCGGGATTCCGTCCCGTACCACGAGCGAACGTCGCAGAGCCGCGGCCAGGAAACGGCGTACGACGAAGGGCGCCACCACGGGGATGGAGAAGAACCCCGCGTAGGAGACGGAAAGGAACTGGCTCAGCGCACGCAGGAACAGTTTCGGACGGTACGGCCGCTTGAGATTGCCGATGATGAAGCGGTTGAGGTGGTCGGCGCTGGGCCCGGACACCGATGTGAACGACGCGACCCGATCACCGGCGCCGGGCCGGGACAGGTATTCCCACATGCCCGCCGATCCCCAATCGTGCGCCAGTACGTGCACCGGCTGCCCGGGAGCCATCGCGTCGGTCACCGCGGCGAAGTCGTCCCCATAGCACGCCATCGTGTAGGCCGAAACCGGTTTGGGCACAGAGGTTTTGCCGACACCGCGGTTGTCGTAGCGGATAAGCCGGAATCGGTCGGCCAGCAACGGGACAACGCCGTCCCATACGACATGCGAATCGGGCCAGCCGTGCACCATTACCAACGTGGGGCCGTCGGGGTTGCCCTCCTCGTAGACGGCGATGCGCACCCCGCCACTGCTGTCGACGAACCGTTCGGTGATCTCGCCCATGGCACCTCCCCGCAATTGGTGGGACCGCTGGTACCGTATCAGCCCTCGAGCTCTTCACGGAGGGCGCGCTGACGTTCAATCCGCCTGCGCGCGTCGTAGTCGCGCATCCGCTGCGGATAACCCACTTTCTGCACGTCGTAGACGGGAATCTTGAGCCGTTCGCTCAGGCGCCGGGCGCCCGCGTCTCCCCCGGCCCGCCGACGGGTCCACTCCCCGTCGGCGGCCACCAGAACGACCGTGACATCGGTGACGGTGGTTCTCGGTTCGACGAAGGCCTCTACACCGGTGCGCTCGGCCACCCACTGCTGCAGGTAACTCAGGTCGGCGGCGGGGTCAGTGCCGGCGCCTCGCGCTTTCCGACCACCCCGAAACGTGTCGAACAGTCCCACCTGGGCTCGGCTCCTTCTCTCTCTCTCACCTCTATCGATAGTGCCAGAGCTTCGAGTCCCCAGGTCTGCGGCGAACTGCATGTGCAACGTGACAGGATGGGGACCGGAATTCGACCACCTGCGACTGATCGTTCGAGGGAGTCCACGCACATGGCAATCTCCGTTCAGATGCCCGCACTCGGTGAGAGCGTCACCGAGGGCACTGTCACCCGCTGGCTCAAGCAGGAGGGTGACACCGTGGAACAGGACGAGCCGCTACTGGAGGTCTCCACCGACAAGGTCGACACCGAGATCCCCTCGCCTGCCGCGGGTGTGCTGAAGAAGATCATCGCTGCACGAAGACGACACAGTTGAGGTCGGCGGCGAGCTCGCGGTGATCGGCGACGCCAGCGAGGACGGCGAGGCGTCCGGCGGTCAAGCCCCAGCCGCCGAGGAGCCACCGGCCCAGGAAGAGAAGCCGGCCGACGAGCCCGCCGCGCAGCCCGAACCGACCGCCGAGCAGGAGGAAGCGCCCGCGCAGGAACCGGAACCCAAGCCGGCCGCGCAATCTTCCGGTGGAGGCAGAGCCACCTCGGTGAAGATGCCCGAGTTGGGCGAGTCGGTCACCGAGGGCACCGTGACGCGGTGGCTGAAGAAGGTCGGCGACTCCGTCGAGGTCGACGAGCCGCTGGTCGAGGTGTCCACCGACAAGGTCGACACAGAGATCCCGTCGCCGGTGGCAGGCACGGTGCTGTCCATCACCGCCGAGGAGGACGACACGGTCGCCGTCGGCGGCGAGCTGGCCAAGATCGGTGAAGCGGGCGCTGCGGCAGCCGAGGAGCCAGCACCCAAGCCCGAGCCCAAACAGGAAGCCGAGCCCGAGCCGAAGCCCGAGCCCAAACAGGAAGCCAAGCCCGAGCCGAAGCCGGAACCCGAGCAGAAGCCCGAACCCAAGCCGGAGCCTAAGCCCGAGCCCGCACCCGCCGCGGAGGCGCCCTCCGGCGATGCCGGTCCGTATGTCACCCCGCTGGTGCGAAAACTGGCTGCCGAGAACAACATTGACCTTGCGACGGTGAAGGGCACCGGTGTCGGCGGACGGATCCGCAAGCAGGACGTGCTTGCCGCCGCCGAAGCCAAGAAGGCCCCGGCCGCGCCGGCAGCGGAGGCAGCGCCTGCGGCCCCGGCCAAACCGGCGGCTGCCGCCCCGGCGGCCGCGCCCGCGCTTTCGCACCTGCGCGGCACCACCCAAAAGGCGAGTCGGATCCGTCAGATCACCGCGAAGAAGACACGCGAATCCCTGCAGGCTACAGCGCAATTGACGCAAACCCACGAGGTCGACATGACCAAGATCGTGGCGCTGCGGGCCAGGGCGAAGAACGAGTTCGCCGAACGCGAAGGCGTCAACCTGACGTATCTGCCGTTCATCGCCCGCGCGGCGATCGACGCGCTGAAGATCCATCCGAACGTCAACGCCAGCTACAACGAGGAAACCAAGGAGATCACCTACTACGACGCCGAGCACCTTGGCTTCGCGGTCGACACCGACCAGGGTCTGCTGTCGCCGGTGATCCACAACGCGGGCGACCTGTCGCTGGCCGGGCTGGCACGCGCGATCGCCGACATCGCCGCGCGGACCCGCTCGGGTGACCTCAAGCCCGACGAGCTATCCGGCGGGACGTTCACCATCACCAACATCGGCAGCCAGGGCGCGTTGTTCGACACCCCCATCCTGGTGCCGCCGCAGGCGGCGATGCTGGGCACAGGCGCGATCGTCAAGCGGCCTAGGGTGGTCGTCGACGAGAACGGCAACGAGTCGATCGGCGTGCGGTCGGTGTGCTACCTGCCGCTGACCTACGACCACCGGCTGATCGACGGCGCGGACGCCGGGCGCTTCCTGACCACCATCAAGCGCCGGCTCGAAGAGGGCGCATTCGAGGCCGACCTTGGGTTGTAGACAGCCGTGACCGAGGCCGTCATCGCGATTGCGGGGTCCTCCGGTCTGATCGGCTCGGCGTTGGTCTACGCGCTGCGTGCCACCGACCGCAGGGTGCTACGGATCGTGCGCAGGGCTCCGTCGAATGCGGACGAGGTGTTCTGGAACCCCGACGCCGGCGAGTTCGACCCGAGCGCGCTGGCCGGCGTCGACGCGGTAGTGAACCTGTGCGGCGTCAACATCGGTGAGAAGCGGTGGTCGGGTGCGTTCAAACAGAGTCTGCGCGACAGCCGCATCGGCCCGACCGAAGTGCTGTCCGCCGCCGTGGTCGAGGCAGGCGTTCCCACGCTGATCAACGCCAGCGCGGTCGGCTACTACGGCGACACCGGTGGCAGCACCGCCGACGAAACCGCCCCTGCCGGTACAGGTTTCATGGCTCAGCTCTGTGCGGACTGGGAGGCCGCCACCTCGTTTGCCGAGCATGACGGCACCCGGGTGGTGCTGGTGCGCACTGGGCTGGTGCTGTCGCCGTCCGGCGGGATTCTGGGCCGCATCAAGCCACTGTTCACGTTCGGGCTCGGTGCCCGATTGGGCACCGGCCGCCAGTACATGCCGTGGATCAGTCTCGAGGACGAGGTGCGGGCGCTGTTGTTCGCGATCTCGCACGACGATGTGTCAGGGCCCGTCAACCTGACCGGGCCCGCACCGGTGACCAACGCCGAGTTCACCACCGCGCTCGGCCGCGCAGTGAACCGGCCCACCCCGCTTATCGTTCCGGGATTTGCGCTGCGCACCCTGCTGGGCGAGTTCGCCGAGGAAGGCCTGCTCGGCGGGCAGCGCGCGATCCCGGCGGTGCTGGAGCGCGCGGGGTTTGTGTTCCACCACAACACTATCGGCGAGGCGTTGGCTTTCGCGACAGCGCCGAACAACACATGACTGGGGTCCACGCGCAGCTGGATGGGCCCCCCGTGTAAGCGTGGGGAGTAGCGTTCATGCCATGGCGGCATCCATCCGGTCGGCGACAAAGCCCGTCGACGTTCGTCGGCTGGGCACCGTCGACTACCAGGCCGCCTGGCAGTTGCAGCGTGAGCTAGCCGACGCCCGGGTCGCAGGCGGTCCTGACACTTTGCTGCTGTTGGAGCACCCGTCGGTGTACACCGCAGGCCGCCGCACGCTGCCCGAAGAGCGCCCGATTGACGACACTCCCGTCGTCGACACCGACCGCGGCGGCAAGATCACCTGGCACGGGCCTGGGCAGCTGGTCGGCTATCCGATCATCGGCCTTGCCGAACCGCTCGATGTGGTGAATTTCGTTCGGCGCCTTGAAGAATCGATGATCAAGGTGTGCGCGTGCCTGGGGCTGGAAACCGGACGCGTCGAGGGTCGGTCTGGAGTGTGGGTGCCCTCCGACGGGCGGCGGCCGGCGCGCAAGATCGGCGCCATCGGCATCCGGGTGTCGCGCGCGACCACGCTGCACGGGTTTGCCCTCAACTGCGACTGCGACCTGGACGCTTTCTCCGCGATAGTGCCGTGCGGCATCTCCGACGCGGGAGTGACGTCGCTGACCGCCGAACTGGGCCACCCGGTGTCGGTGGGCGACGTGCTGACACCGGTGGCCGAGGCCGTGTGTGACGCGCTCGACGGCCGCCTGGTAGTAGCGTTGGCATAGTGACAGTGGCGACGGGATCTAATGTCGGCCCTCAGCCTCCAGAGGGCCGACGGCTTCTGCGTCTCGAGGTCCGAAATGCCGAGACGCCGATCGAGCGCAAGCCACCGTGGATCAGGGTCAGGGCCAAGATGGGCCCGGAGTACAAGGAGCTCAAGGCGCTGGTCCGGCGCGAGGGCCTGCACACGGTCTGCGAGGAAGCCGGCTGCCCGAACATCTTCGAGTGCTGGGAGGATCGCGAGGCCACCTTCCTGATCGGCGGCGAGCAGTGCACCCGTCGCTGCGACTTCTGCCAGATCGACACCGGTAAACCCGCCGAGCTCGACCGCGACGAGCCGCGTCGGGTCGCCGACAGCGTGCAGGCCATGGGGCTGCGCTACTCCACCGTCACCGGGGTGGCCCGCGACGATCTGCCCGACGGCGGCGCATGGCTGTACGCCGAAACTGTGCGGGCCATCAAGGCGCTCAACCCCAACACCGGTGTGGAGTTGCTGATCCCCGATTTCAACGGCGAGCCGGCGCTGCTGGAGCAGGTCTTCGATTCCCGCCCAGAAGTGTTGGCGCACAACGTCGAAACGGTTCCGCGCATCTTCAAGCGGATCCGCCCGGCGTTCCGCTACGAGCGCAGCCTTGCCGTGCTCACCGCGGCCCGCGACTACGGCCTGGTCACCAAGTCCAACCTCATCCTCGGCATGGGCGAGACACCCGACGAGGTGCGGACCGCGCTCCGCGATCTCTACGACGCCGGCTGCGACATCGTCACCATCACCCAGTACCTGCGGCCGTCGCTTCGCCACCACCCTGTCGAGCGCTGGGTCAAGCCCGAGGAGTTCGTCGAGCACGAGCAGTTCGCTTCAGCTCTCGGCTTCGCCGGAGTGCTGGCCGGTCCGCTGGTTCGGTCCTCGTATCGCGCAGGCAGGCTGTACGCCCAGGCCGTCGCGTCTCGGCCCGCCGTATCCTGAACCAATGGCGAAACCCCGTGATCCCGCTGCGGCGAAGGCCGCAAAGGCCGAGGCGAAGGCGGCCCGCAAGGCGGCCTCCAAGCAGCGCCGCAGCCAGTTGTGGCAGGCGTTCCAGATCCAGCGCAAAGAAGACAAACGCCTTCTGCCCTACATGATCGGCGCCTTCGTGCTGATCGTGGGTGCCTCCGCGGCGTTCGGGATCCTCTCCGGCGGCGTCAGCGGGTACATGATCATCCCACTCGGCGTCGTGCTCGGAGCGTTGGTGGCCTTCATCATCTTCGGCCGCCGCGCGCAGAAGTCGGTATACCGCAAAGCCGAGGGCCAGACGGGCGCCGCGGCCTGGGCACTGGACAACCTGCGCGGTAAGTGGCAGGTCACCCCCGGCGTCGCCGCCACCGGCCACTTCGACGCGGTGCACCGCGTGATCGGGCGTCCCGGCGTGATTTTCGTCGGCGAAGGGGCGGCGACCCGCGTCAAACCCCTGCTGGCCCAGGAAAAGAAGCGCACCGCCCGCCTGGTCGGCGACATCCCGATCTACGACGTGATGGTCGGCAACGGCGAGGGCGAGGTGCCGCTGGCCAAGCTCGAACGTCACCTGACCAAGCTGCCCGCGAACATCACGATCAAGCAGATGGACGCGCTGGAGTCGCGGCTTGCCGCGCTGGGCACCAAGGCCGGGCCGGCCGCGATGCCCAAGGGCCCGCTGCCGACGCAGGCCAAGATGCGCAACGTGCAGCGCACCGTCCGCAGGCGCTGACTATCGCCTTACGACCGCGGTATTCGTCACCTTGTCCTGCAGTCCTCGCAGGTCGGTGTCGGTGATCAGCGGCGGGATGACCACTGCGATCAGCAGTCCGCGAACCAGGGCCCGCCCGAATCCGACGTGCTGACGGCCGTCGACGGGCACCACCATCAGCCCCAATGCGAACTGGCCCGGAGTGAACCCGAACAGACGCAGCGACACCGCCCCCAGCAAGAACCAGACGACCAGGACGGCGACGGACAATGAGGCCATCGACACCAGCCCGAACGTCATCGCCAGGGCCGCCAGCCCATAGGCGATCAACCAGTCGACGAACAGCGCGGCGATTCGCCTGCCCATCCGGGCAAGGGACCGGGGGCCGGTTTGCGGCAGACCGAGCCGCTGGCCTGGATAGTCATTGGGTGCTTCGTCCGGGCTGCCCGAGTCCGGTCCGGGACCCGACAGCCAGGACCCGATAGCGCGGGCCATACTGTCAGGATAAGCGGGGCCTACCCGGCCTCCCCGGCCGCCGCCGCAGACAAATTGCGTAACTTCAGCGCAACATGCGGTTGACGACCGTGCAACATCGTGTCCTTAGCGTCAACGCGCGGGTTACCAGATATAAGGAGATTCTTCAGTGGCAGAAAAGACGGCCGACGACATCATCAAGCAGATCAAGGACGAAGACGTCGAATACGTCGACATTCGGTTCTGCGATCTGCCCGGCGTCGTCCAGCACTTCTCGGTTCCGGCAGCGTTTTTCGATCAGAGCGTGTTCGAGGACGGGCTGGCCTTTGACGGCTCGTCGGTTCGCGGCTTCCAGTCGATCCACGAGTCCGACATGATGCTGCTGCCCGATCCCGACACTGCGCGCATCGACCCGTTCCGCGCCGCCAAGACGCTGAACCTCAACTTCTTCGTGCACGACCCGTTCACCCGCGAGGCGTACTCGCGCGACCCGCGCAACGTGGCCCGCAAGGCCGAGAACTACCTGGCCAGCACCGGCATCGCCGACACCGCCTACTTCGGCGCCGAGGCCGAGTTCTACATCTTCGACTCGGTGTCGTTCGACTCGCAGATGAACGGCACCTTCTACGAGATCGACTCCGAGGCCGGCTGGTGGAACACGGGCGAGCCGGTCGAGGCCGACGGCAGCGCCAACCGCGGCTACAAGGTCCGTCCCAAGGGCGGCTACTTCCCCGTCGCGCCCTACGACCACTTCGTCGACCTGCGCGATGCGATGTGCACCAACCTGCAGAACGCCGGCTTGGAGCTGGAGAAGGGCCACCACGAGGTCGGCACCGCCGGGCAGGCCGAGATCAACTACAAGTTCAACACCCTGCTGCACGCCGCCGACGACCTGCAGCTCTACAAGTACATCATCAAGAACACGGCGTGGCAGGCCGGCAAGACCGTGACATTCATGCCCAAGCCGCTGTTCGGCGACAACGGCTCCGGCATGCACTGCCACCAGTCACTGTGGAAGGACGGCAGCCCGCTGTTCCACGACGAGTCGGGCTACGCGGGGCTGTCGGACACGGCGCGGCACTACATCGGCGGCATCCTGCACCACGCGCCGTCGCTGCTGGCGTTCACCAACCCGACGGTGAACTCCTACAAGCGGCTGGTGCCGGGTTACGAAGCACCGATCAACCTGGTGTACAGCCAGCGCAACCGCTCGGCGTGTGTGCGTATCCCGATCACCGGCAACAACCCGAAGGCAAAGCGCCTGGAGTTCCGTTGCCCCGACAGCTCGGGCAACCCGTACCTGGCGTTCGCGGCGATGATGATGGCCGGCCTTGACGGCATCAAGAAGAAGATGGAGCCGCAGGCCCCGGTCGACAAGGATCTCTACGAGCTGCCGCCGGACGAGGCCGCCGGCATTCCGCAGGCGCCGACGTCGCTGTCGGCGGTGATCGACCGGCTCGAGGAGGACCACGAATATCTCACCGAGGGCGGTGTTTTCACCGAGGACCTGATCGAGACCTGGATCTCCTTCAAGCGGGAGAACGAGATTCTGCCGGTGCAGATCCGCCCGCACCCGTACGAGGTCGCGCTCTACTTCGACGTGTAAGCCGGCTCGCCGGCGTGACGTGTAAAACGCGACGTCAAAGGACTGGGTGGCGATCGCGCCATCCGGCCTTTCGCGTTGGTAACGACTGCGTATTGGCCTGGTGACCATGTGGCCGGGCTGTGAAAATGCTGCAAGCTGCGGCGTATGGTCGGGCGTATGACTGCCAATCTCGATTCGCGCTTGGCAAGCTACTCCTCCCCTGTGCTTAGCATCTTCCGGATCATCTTCGGGCTGCTCTACATGCTGCACGCCACTATCAAATTATTCGGCTGGCCGCTCGGCGCACCCGTGCCTACCGGGAAGTGGCCGTTGTGGTACGCCGGTGTGATCGAGCTTGTGCTCGGAATCTTGATCACCGTCGGGTTGTTCACGCGGATCGCCGCGTTCATCGCCTCGGGCGAGATGGCCGTCGCTTACTTCTACCAGCACTGGCCGCGGCTGCAGGGTGGCGGATCTGCCAGTTTCTGGCCGTTCGACACTCGGCTGGGCGGCAACGGCGGCGAGCTGGCGATCATGTTCTGCTTCGCGTTTCTGCTGATCGCCACGGCTGGCGCAGGTGCGTGGTCGGTCGACGCCCGCCGACGTCTCCGTCCCGCAGGTGCGGTTGTCACGGGCGGCCGTCGTTTCGGCCGCAGACGCTAACGGTCTAGCGCCAGATCCTTTCGGAACTTGCGCATGCCGTCGATCTTCTCGGTGAGCGAAGCCTGCGGGCCGGTGTAGAACATCCACGGCATGGTGATGATCCCGGTGATGCCGCTCGACTCGGCACGCTCGTAGTGCTCGGGGGTGAATGCATCGGTCAGCGGCGTCAGAATGGCGAAATCGTCCATCGACAATCCGCGTTCAACGCGCAGTTCCCGCAGCCGACCGACGCGTTCGATGGCCCGGTCGGTGGTGATCAGGTCGCCGATCCACCCGTCGTTGCGCACCGCGCGGCGCAACGCGATGTCGCTCAGGCCGCCGACATAAATCGGGATGTGCGGCGGCGTGGGCTCCATCTCCAACCGCGGCGCCGAGTAGAACTCGCCCTCGAATTCAGTCCAGCCCGGCCCCCACAACGCCTTCATCAGATCGAGCATCTCGTCGGTGCGCTTGCCGCGGCGGTCGAAGCGCTGACCCATCAACGTGAACTCTTCCTCGCACCAGCCCACGCCGATGCCGAGCTCCAATCGGCCCCTGGCCAGATATGCCGCCGTGCCAATGGATTTCGCGGCAGAATACGGGTCGCGCATGGCGGGCAGATACACCGTCGTCACGAAGTGCAGTCGGGTAGTGACGAGCGCTATGGCGCCGATCATCACCCACGGGTCGGGCCAGTCGGTGAACGCCTGCCAGCGACGCTTACCGTCCTTGGTGTACGGATACGGCGTTTTCAGCGTCTCGAGGTTGATGACGTGGTCCGGGATGCCCATTCCGTCGTAACCGAGATCGTCGGCGGCCTTGGCGATTTCGACGACCTCGCTGGTCTCGAGGAACGCCGTGCTGACGTAGTATTTCACCCGGCGTCCCTGGCCCAGGCCGGCCTGATGAACACTCCCTCGGCCTCCACCGTGGTGCCGTCGGCGTCGCTGAGATAGCCGCGCGCAAAGGTTTTCACACCCTCCGTCCGCTCGATGAACGCCTCGGCACGCAGCGGACCCAAAGGCGTGCCACGCAGGTAGCGCAGTGTGATGGTGCCGGTGAACTTCGGGTGGGTCAGCCCGTCGCTGGCGGCCTCACCGAGGATGTGGTCGAGCACCAGCGCGCAGATGCCGCCGTGCACCCACCCTGGCGGCCCCTCATACGCGCCGCTGAGGCTGAACTCGCTCCAGGCGCGGCCGTCGGCCTCGTGGTGAATGATCATCGGCGGCGCGATCGCATTGCGCAGCCCGACAGCGGGATTCGCCCACGCCAGCGGGCGTCCGGTGCCCTCATGGCGCAGGGTCGACGTCACGGTGCGCTGCTTGCGGTCGAGCATCTCGGTAACCGCCTCGATGGCCGACTGTGCGTCGCGGACGGTGTCCTCGTCGGCCTCGGTGTGGATGCCCGCGGCAATGAGTTTGCGCAGCGCCTCGGTCAGCGGGCCGTAGAGCGCACGCTGACGCTCGTACTCGTCCGCACTGATGACGTCGAACCCGAAGTCCATGCTCACGAGCCAAACACCTTCCGTACCACCGCCTTTGCCCGGCGGGTCACCCGCAGATAGTTGTCGAGGAACTCCCCGCCGTCGTCGGAGTCCCAGCCCGCCGCCAGGGCGACGGCATTGAGCTGGCGGCCAGGGCCCGGCAGCTGGTCGGTTGGCTTGCCACGCACCAGCACCAGCGCGTTGCGCGCCCGGGTTGCGGTCAACCATGCCTGTCGCAGCAGCTCGACGTCTCCCTCGGCGATCAGCTCCGCGGCGCCGATGGCGTTGAGCGTCTCCAGCGTCGAAGTGCTGTGCAGCGCAGGCACTTTGTGCGCATGCCGCAGCTGAAGCAGCTGCACTGTCCACTCGATGTCGGCGAGCCCGCCCCGGCCCAGCTTGGTGTGTGTGTTCGGATCTGCGCCGCGAGGCAGCCGCTCGGCGTCGACTCGCGCCTTGATGCGCCGGATTTCCTGCACGGCTTCGGCGGACACGCCGCCCGGCGGGTAACGCGTCTTGTCGACCATCCGCAGGAACCGCTCACCGAGTTCCAGATCACCCGCGACCCGGTGTGCCCGCAGCAGCGCCTGAATCTCCCAGCATTGCGCCCATTGCGCGTAGTACGCCTCATAGGAGGCAAGCGTGCGCACCAGCGGGCCGTTGCGCCCCTCCGGCCGCAGATTGGCGTCGACCTCGAGCGGCGGGTCCGCGCTCGGCGTGCCCAGGAGCGCGCGCACGTGTTCGGCGATGCTCACCGACCAGCGCACCGCGACCGACTCGTCGATCCCTTCGATGGGGTCGCACACGAACATCACGTCGGCGTCCGACCCGTAGCCGAGCTCACCTCCACCGAGCCTGCCCATGCCGATCACGGCGATGCGGGCAGGCACTCCGCCGTCCGGGGTGTTGGCCCGGATGACCACGTCCAGTGCCGCCTGCAGCACGGCCACCCACACCGACGTCAGTGCCTTGCACACCTCGGTCACCTCGAGCATGCCGAGCAGGTCGGCCGACGCGATGCGGGCGAGCTCACGGCGCCGCAGCGTGCGCGCCGCGGCGATCGCCCGCACCGGATCGGCATGCCTGCCCGCCGAGGCGACCAACGCCCGCGCCATGCCTTCGGGGTCGACGTCGAGCAGTTTGGCACCGTTCGGGCCGTCCGCGTAGAGCTGGATCACCTCCGGCGCCCGCATCAGCAACTCGGGCACGTAGGCCGAGGTACCCAGCACCTGCATCAGCCGCTTGGCCACCGCGCCTTCGTCGCGCAGCGTCGACAGGTACCACCGCTGATCGCCCAGCGCCTCGCTGATCCGCCGGTACGACAGCAGACCGGCGTCCGGATCGGGTGCGTCGGAGAGCCAGTCGAGCAGTGTCGGCAGCAGCACCTGCTGCACCCGGCCACGCCTGCCGCTGTGGCTGGTAAGCGCGGCCAGGTGTGTCAGCGCGCTCTGCGGGCCCTCGTAACCCAACGCCGCGAGCTGACGTTCGGCGGCCTCTGGCGTCATGCCTTCCGAAATGCCAAGCGCCGGTTTGCCAACAGACTCCAGGAGCGGCTGATAGAACAACTTGGCGTGCAGCCGCGACACCCGCAGGCTCTGGCGCTTGAGCTCCTCGCGCAGCACGCCGAGCGCATCGTGCCGACCATCAGGGCGCACATGTGCCGCGCGCGCCAGCCAGCGCAGCGCCTCGTCGTCATCAGCCTCGGGCAGCATGTGCGTGCGCTTGAGCCGCTGCAGCTGCAGCCGGTGTTCGAGCAGCCGCAGGAACTCGTAGGAGGCGGTCATGTTGGCGGCGTCGTCGCGGCCGATGTAGCCGCCCGCGCCCAGCGCGGCCAGCGCGTCGACCGTCGACGCGACATGTAGTGATTCGTCGTTGCGGCCGTGCACCAGCTGTAGCAGCTGCACGGCGAACTCGACGTCGCGCAGCCCACCCGTGCCGAGCTTGATCTCGCGGGCCCGCACTCCGGCAGGCACGAGTTCCTCGACGCGCTTGCGCATCGCTTGTACCTCGGGCACGAAGTCCTCACGCTGGCTGGCCGTCCACACCATCGGCATCAGCGCCTCGACATACTGCCGGCCCAGTTCGGCATCACCGGCGGCGGGCCGCGCCTTCAGCAGCGCCTGGAATTCCCACGTCTTGGCCCATCGCTGGTAGTACGCAATGTGGGAGTCCAGCGTGCGCACCAGCTGGCCGTGCTTGCCCTCCGGCCGAAGCGCGGCGTCCACCTCGAAGAAGGTGTCGCCCGCGAACCTCAACATCTCGCCTGCCGTCCTGGTCGCGGTCGCGTCCGCGTTGTCGGCGACGAAGATGACGTCGACGTCGCTCACGTAGTTCAGCTCGCGCGCGCCACACTTGCCCATCGCGATCACCGCGATCCGCGGGCACTCACCGTCTCCGCAGACCGAGCGGGTGGCGACGGTCAGTGCGGCGCCGAGCGCGGCGTCGGCCAGATCGGACAGGTGCTCGCCGACCGTCGTGAACGCCAGCACGGGTTCGTTTTCCACCGTCGACGCGAGATCCAGGGCCGCGAGCACCAGCAGCCGATCGCGGTACAGCTTGCGCAGCGGAGACACCGCAGCCACTGTGTCCCTGCCGATTTCGACGCTTTCCGCCACGTCGGCGAATGCCACACGGAGCTCGTCGGCCGACGGCAGCGTGGCGGCGCCTGCCAGCAGGTGCCAAGAATCGGGATGGGCGACCAGATGATCGCCAAGCGCCAACGATGAACCGAGCACACCAAACAGCCGGCCCCGCAGCCCTCGGTCCTTGACAAGCGCCTGGTTGAGCTCGTCCCAGTCCCGTCCCACGGCGTCGGCGAGCCGGACCATTGCGCGCAGCGCGTTGTCGGCGTCTGGCGCGCGCGACAGCGACCACAACAGCTCGACGTGCGCGTCTGTGTTCCAGCCCAGCCGGTCCAGGTCTGCGCTCGCGGAGGGTTCGACCAGACCGAGCCGACCCACGCTGGGCAGCTTCGGTCGCTGCGTCGCAGGTTTGGCCACGCTATGAAGGTAGCGCAGCCGTTATTCCGTGCGTTTTCTAAAGGGTCAAGTAGGCCTTCAGCTCGAACGGCGTGACGTGGCTGCGGTAGTTCTCCCACTCGGTGCGCTTGTTGCGCAGGAAGAAGTCGAATACGTGCTCCCCCAACGCTTCCGCGACCAGCTCGGAATTCTCCATCTCGGTCAGCGCGCCGCCCAGAGATGACGGCAGCTCCTTGTAGCCCATCGCGCGGCGCTCTTCCGGGGTGAGGCTCCACACGTTGTCCTCGGCCTGCGGGCCGAGGACATAGCCCTTCTCAATGCCGCGCAGTCCGGCGGCCAACAGCACGGCGAACGTCAGGTACGGGTTGCACGCCGAGTCGGGACTGCGCACCTCGATCCGCCGCGACGAGGCCTTGCGGGGCGTGTACATCGGCACCCGCACCAGTGCCGAGCGGTTGGCCGCGCCCCACGACGCAGCCGTCGGGGCCTCGCCGCCGTGCACCAGCCGCTTGTAGGAGTTCACCCACTGGTTCGTCACGGCGCTGATCTCGTTAGCGTGCTCGAGAATGCCTGCGATGAAAGACTTTCCGACATCGGAGAGCTGAAGTGGGTCATCGGGGCTGTGGAACGCGTTGACCTCGCCCTCGAACAGGCTCATGTGCGTGTGCATGGCGGAGCCAGGATGCTCCGCGAACGGTTTCGGCATGAACGAGGCGCGCACGCCGTCGCCGAGCGCGACCTCCTTGACCACGTAGCGGAACGTCATCACGTTGTCGGCCATCGACAGCGCGTCGGCATAGCGCAGGTCGATCTCCTGCTGACCTGGGGCGCCCTCGTGGTGGCTGAACTCCACCGAGATGCCCATTGACTCCAGCGCGTCGATCGCGTGGCGGCGGAAATTCGGCGCGGCGTCGTGCACGGCTTGGTCGAAGTAGCCACCGTTGTCCGCCGGCACCGGCACCGAGCCGTCGTCCGGGCCGGGATGCAGCAGGAAAAACTCGATCTCCGGGTGCACGTAGCAGGAGAATCCGAGGTCACTTGCCTTGGACAGCTGGCGGCGCAGCACGTGGCGCGAGTCAGCCCACGATGGGGAGCCGTCCGGCATGGTGATGTCGCAGAACATCCGCGCCGAATGGTGGTCGCCGGAGCTGGTCGTCCACGGCAGCACCTGGAAGGTCGACGGATCGGGCCGGGCTACCATGTCCGCTTCCGAGACCCGGGCGAACCCCTCGATGGAGGAACCGTCGAACCCGATGCCCTCCTCGAAGGCGCCTTCGAGTTCGGCAGGGGCGATCGCTACCGACTTGAGGTATCCGAGCACGTCGGTGAACCACAGCCGGACGAAGCGGATGTCGCGTTCCTCCAGCGTGCGCAGCACGAATTCCTTCTGCCGATCCATGTCCGCAGCGTAGGTTCCGGCTGTTAATTCTGTGTAACGAAGACGCAACCGTCGTGGTGGCGAGCCTTTTTTCAGGTCGCTGTCGAGCGTCGCGCTCATTGTTATCCGACTGTCGGCAAACCTTCTCCGGCAACCGCCGAGGAGATGGTCCCCGCCCCAACCGACCGGGGCGGAGGCCACGACACCGAATAGGTAGAAGGAATCATCCGATGCCAACCTCAGAGTACGACGGGTCGCTCGCATGACCGACGAAATGAGCGCCAAAGATCGCGAAGCATTGATCCGCTTCGCCCGGGCGCAGGCCCGCCAGGCCGAGCGCGAGGTCGACGCCCGGGTGGCGATCTGCCACGCCGAGGTGGCCGACCAGATGACCTCGGCGTTTGCCGCCGACGACGCGATATGGAAGGAAGCGGTGCTGATGGCCCAGGAGGAAGCGGAGAAGGCCAACGCACGCATCCGCACCGTGGTGGCGTCGTTGGGCATTCCGGCGTCCGAGGCGCTGCAGATCTCGATGCAGTGGTACTCCCGCGGGTCGTCCTACGGCAACAGGGATCGCCGCAACGAGCTGTACAAGCTCGCCGACGCCAAGCTGGCCGCGATGGCCAAGGCCGCGAAGGGCGAAATCCGCGCCACCGCGCTGGAGGTCGAGAAGAAACTGATCCTGGGCGGGCTGCAATCCGACGAGGCCCGCGCGGTGCTCGAGTCGATGCCGTCCGCGGACGCGCTGATGCCGTCGCTGAGCCTGGACGACCTGGGGGTGAAGCGCTGGCAGCCGCCGGAGGATGTGGCGACCCAGCTGACCACCCCGCTGTTGGCAACCCAGCGCCGGCGACGCCTGATCCGTCGCGCGATCATCGCCAATCCGGACCTGGACGATCGTGAGATCGCCGAGGTGATCGCGAATTGCGACGACAAGACCGTCGCCGAAGTGCGCCGTGGGGAATCCGGGGAACTCCCCGGCATGGATTTCAAATCCCTGCGGGCGCGCCTCGAGCAGCACGACTAATGAAGCAGCACCCGTGGTTTCAGGGTCCGAAAATCGTAAACGTTTCACAACCGGATGGAGGCGAAGAAGTCATGACCAGTGAAGAGCACGAACTCCTCATGCAGTCCGTTGTCGCGGCCGTGGCCGAAGAATTTGGACCAGAAGTGGCTGACGAGATCACCTTTGCCATCACCCTCCAGGACGACCTCCAGGACAGCTGGCCGAGATGGAGGATTACGCGGAAGGCCGGGTGCCGCTGTCGGCGGCCGGCACCCATCCGGAGTCCTACTCCACCTTCGCGTCCGACATCGATCAGCTGAACGATGCCATCAAGGAAGCTAAGGAGTTTCTGGTGTCGGTGGGCTATCGGCAGCCGCGCGATTAGCTCCACAGACGCCAAAAGCCGGCCCCATGAAGGGGCCGGCTCGGCATGGGCTGCGCGTGCCCCGTTACCGTCACGGGATGTGGCCGCTACCTGGGCGCAGAACATGTTGGTGCACGAAGGATTTCACCGCCGAAGCCACCATCTCGGGGTCGTCGCACATCGGGAAGTGATTGCCACGTCGGACCGTGAGCTGTTGTGCAGTTGGAAACAGCGCCTTCCATTGGGGTTGGAAACGCAGCGGGTCGTTGCGCTGACCGAAGATGGTCAGCAGCGGCCGATCCGCCAAGGCGCCGCGCAGCCCACCGTCGACCTCTGCGTAGAGGCTGTCGGCCGCACGGGCATCCCGGAAGTAGCCGTGCCAGGCTCGCCGCGCCGAGCGGTCGATACCCGCACGGAAGACCGCCGCCAAATCCGAGCGGCTCCAGTGCCGACCGGGCACCGCGTCGTCACCCGACGATTCATCGCTGCTCCGCCGAGCACCGCGCCGGGGTTGAGGATGCCGGCGGGTCGAGTACCGCTTTGACACCGCGTTGAAAAACCAATGACACCTCGTCGTGTTCGACGGTCAGCCAACCGCTTTCAGCGGTCCGACCCCGTGTTCGCCGGTGATCGCGCCGCCGAGTTGCAGGGCGTGCCCGGTCATGTCGTTGAAGGCGGTAGTGACAGCTATGGACTTCGCCGCGTACATCGAGTCCGCGCAGTCGACTCGAAATCTCTACTTGCCCAGGGCTCTCAGCGCGCGGGCGAACACCTCGTCGACGGTGCCCACCGCGTCCACGGTGTTGAGATCGGCGTTGTATTAGTCGACCAGCGGCGCGGTCTCGTCGCGGTAGACCTTCATTCGGTTGAGGATGACGTCCTCGGTGTCGTCGGCGCGTCCGCGGTCGTTGAACCGGTCCCGCAGCAGGTCTTCGGAAACCTTGAATTCCTGCACCGCATTTAACCTCGTGCCCCGCGCGTCCAGTATCTGGCGCAGCGCCTCGGCCTGCTCGACCGAGCGGGGAAACCCGTCGAGGATGAAGCCGTTCTTGGCGTCCTCGTCGTTGAGCCGGTCGTCGACGAGTGCGTTGGTCAGGCTGCTCGGGACTAGGTCACCGGCGTCGAGGTAGCGCTTGGCTTCCAGCCCAAGCGGTGTGCGGGCACCGATGTTGTGCCGGAAAAGCTCCCCCTGGAGATCTGCGGATGCGTAGTTTCTCGGCCAGCTTTTCCGCCTGCGTGCCCTTACCGGCGACTGGCGGCCCCAGCAGAACGACTCTCGTTTGAGGAACCGTTTATCGTTGTGTTGCATGAGCTGGCTCTCGATCGAGGCGCCGCTGTGCTCTACGTGGGGTCATCGCAGACGATCGCATGCTAAATCATGGCGTGCGCGTCGGCAGCGTTGCTGCCGCTGACTACCCCCAGCCCCGCGGTGGCCGGGAAGTAGCCCTCCGGTGATTCGGAGTGATGCTCGATGGCGCCGATGCCGCCGCAGGGTGTCGGTCATCGCGTGAACCGCGGTCAAGTTGGCGTGTTCATCGGTTCGCTATCGCGTCGCGGTGGGTGCGGGCCAGCTCGATGTAGTGCCGCGCGTTGTCCAGGTTGGCTTCGATCGCGGCGGGGTTGAGGCTGCGTTTGACCGCCGCGGGTACGCCGGCGACCAGCGACCCGGCCGGGATGACGGTGCCTTGGGTGACGACGCTGCCGGCGGCCAGCAGCGAGCCGGCCCCGACGACGGCGCCGTTCATAACGACCGCGCCCATCCCGATCAGCGCACCGTCTTCGATGGTGCAGCCGTGCAGAATGGCGCCGTGTCCGATCGAGACGTTCACCCCGATGAAGGCAGGGGCTCCGGGGTCGGTGTGCACGACACTGTTGTCTTGGATGTTGCTGCCGCGGCCGATGTAAATGGGTTCGGCCTCGGCGCGGATCGCCACCCCGTACCAGATGCTGGCCTCGTCGTCGATGGTGACGTCTCCGACGATGGTGGCGTGCGGGGCGATCCACGCGGTGTCGGCGATGCTGGGGCGGTGCGCGCCGAGCGGCACAATCAGGGCCGCGGGGGTGTCGTTGATGGTCATGTTGCGCGCACCGACAGGCCGCCGTCGACGGTGGCGTGGACGTCGTCCTCGCAGGTGACGTCGGCGGTGAACGGTTGTGCGGTGCCGCCCTGGTGGGTGATTTCTTTGGCGGTCAGTTCGGCCTCGGCCGGATTGCGGTCGATTGCGGCGACCAGGGCGCCTTCCCGGGCGAAGGCGAAGGCGGCTGCGCGTCCGTTCCTCAGTGCGGCGCCGCTGGAACCGGCCCCGAAGACCACGGCGACCTTGCCGGATAGTCGTGTGCTCATTGGTGTTCATCCTCCTCGATGATGAGTAGTTCGAAGGTTACGGCGACAGGATTGTGCCCGCGGATCAGCGGGCCGGCGTGGACCTGGCCGCGCCGGTCCACCACGACCGCCGACGCGCTCGCCTGCCCCGATGCGTTGGCGTCGGGGAGCACCGATCCGGGCAGGGTGATGATCTCGGTGGCCGGCTTTGTCGAGACGCTTCCCCCTACCCGAGAGCCCGATAACTGGTTGTCTGTCGGGCATGAGTGAACATCCGTCCAGCTTGCTCGGCGGAAACGCTTCGACATCAACGAGGCGCACTCCAACTTCTGCGAATAGAGCGAATAGAGAAGGTAGACCGCGGAAGGTTTTCGGCTCCGCCAGATGACTGCTGATGTGGCCGGTCAACTCGTTAAGCGAACCTGCGTCATATCTCGCTGCATCCATTCCTCGGGCACGCGGGCGGACGCATACAAGTCACGACGGCATCTTCTCGACCATTACCGGCCGCGTGCTCGTGATGCTGGCCATCGCCACGCACTACTTGCTCGGACTGCTGCTCGTGCTGGCGATCCGCCGCGCGTCGATAGCAGCGGTTTCGCGCCCACGAGCCGCTGACCGGACTCGCTGGCTAAGGTCAGCCTCTGCGTCGTCACGCGATACGTTCCTCGTTCGCCGACTGACCGCTGAGGCACCCATCTGTTCTGCGATTCTTGACCGGATACGCCCAGGACGTATCGTCAGGATTGGTGAAGGAGCCGACCATGGCAGACAATCCACGTGCGTATAACAGCGTCTGGCAATTGCGCGGAGACTCCTGGTGCAGGCTGGAGGAGGCCGCTGAGCGCCTGACCCGGCCGTCGTGTACCGGGAAGCTCAAGGAGCATTACGTCGCAGTCTGCGGCGATCTGCTGGCGGAGTTGACTCCGCTCGAGCCGTATTGGGCGTATCCGGGCTTGTCGCAGTTCGCCAGGGTTCAGCGTCTGTTCACCGCGGGCAGCTACGACAAGTTCGCGCAGATGGTGTCCCGCATCAACCGGGCGTTGACGACGGATTCCTACCGCACTGGAGACGTTCAGCACGCCGGCCTTGACGACGACGACGTGTATCCGACCGACCCTGGCCTGCTCGAACAGCAGCCGGTGACCAAGCCGGATCAGCTCTACTTCGAGGTCTTGGTCGTTGAGTCGATGACCGAAGCCCAGGAACGCGCATTGCGACGGGAGGTGCGCAGCTGGCGGCGTCCCGACGACGAGTTCGTCTACGAACTGGTGGTGGTTTCTAGCGGCGACGAAGCCATGATCGCCGCGCGGCTGAACGTGAATCTGCAGGCGGTGGTGATCCGCCGCCGGTTCTCTCACCGGTCGACCCGCGACCTGTCGACGCTGGCCGAGTTCGTCGACACCAAGGTCTCCGACGAGGTGGCCGACCAACAGTCGCCCGACGAGCGCACCCAGATCCTGGCCTCATCGTTGGCTGAGTTGAGCCCCGAACTCGACCTCTACCTGATGACCGAGATCGAGGTGGAGGACGTCGCGGGCCGCCTCGGCTTGTACTTCCGCCGGGTGTTCCACGCCTCGGAAGGCGTTCTGGAGCTTCACCTGTCCATCCTGCAGGGCGTGGCGGCCCGCTATCGCACCCCGTTCTTCAGCGCGCTCAAGGAATACAGCCACCGGCCGACCGGTGTCTTTCATGCGCTGCCGATTTCTCAGGGCAAGTCGATCATCAACTCGCACTGGATCAAAGACATGGTCGGCTTCTACGGCCTCGACGTCTTCATGGCGGAGACGTCGTCCACCTGCGGCGGGTTGGATTCGCTGCTGGAACCGACCGGCCCACTGCGCGATGCCCAGCAATTGGCCGCCGAGGCGTACGGATCGCGGAGTACCTACTTCGTCACCAACGGGACCTCGACGGCGAACAAGATCGTCACGCAGTCGTTGGTGGCCCCCGGCGAGATCGTGCTGTTGGATCGCAACTGCCACCAGTCCCATCACTACGGCATGTTGCTGGCCGGCGCGAACGTCGTCTATCTGGAGGCGTATCCGCTGACCGCGTACACGATGTACGGGGCGGTGCCGCTGCGGGAGATCAAGTCGAAGCTGCTGGCCTTGCGGCGCGCCGGCAAGTTGGACCGGGTCAAGATGATCTCGCTGACGAACTGCACCTTCGACGGGATCGTCTATGACGTCGAACGGGTGATGGAGGAATGTCTGGCCATCAAACCGGATCTGGTGTTTCTGTGGGACGAGGCGTGGTTCGCCTTTGCCCGCTTCCACCCGGTGTACCGCAACCGCACGGCGATGGCCGCGGCCAGAACTCTGCGGGAACGCCTGCAGGACAAGGCCTATGGCGAGCGTTACGAGGCCTATCTGGCCGCTGACGCGAAACATCCGCCGACCGACGACGAGCTTTTGAACCGTCGCCTGATCCCGGATCCGGCGAAGGCCCGCGTCCGGGTGTATGCGACCCAGTCGACGCACAAGACGCTGACGGCGCTGCGGCAGGGGTCGATGATCCACGTCTTTGATCAGGACTTCGACCAGAAGGTGTCCGAGCCGTTCCACGAGGCGTATATGGCCCACACGTCGACGTCGCCGAACTACCAGATCCTGGCCTCGCTCGACCTGGGCCGCAGGCAGGTGGCGCTGGAAGGCGTGGAGCTTGTGCAACGGCAGATCGAAAACGCTATGCAGCTGCGGGACGCGATCGACAACCACCCGCTGCTCAGGAAATACATGGTGTGCCTGCGGACGTCTGATCTGATTCCCGAAGAGTTCCGGCCCTCGGCGATCGCTCAGCCGCTGCGGTCGGGTCTGCGCAACATGATGGCGGCGTGGGACAAGGATGAATTCGTGCTCGATCCGTCGCGAATCACCTTGTCCATAGGCAGAACCGGCTACGACGGCGATACGTTCAAACGCGATCAGTTGATGGATCGTCACGGCGTGCAGATCAACAAGACGTCGCGAAACACCGTGTTGTTCATGACCAACATCGGCACCACCCGCAGCTCGGTGGCCTTCCTGGTGGAAGTGCTGGTCAAGATCGCGCGCGAACTCGACGAGCGCATCTCGGAGATGGGGCTGGGCGAGCGCGGCCGGTTCGAGCAGAGGGTGCACCGGCTGACCACGGCCTCGGCGCCGATGCCTGACTTCAGCGGCTTCCACCCGGCCTTCCGCGACCACACCAGCGTCGAGGCCACGCCCGAGGGCGACGTCCGCCGGGCGTTCTACCTGGCCTACAACGACACCTACTGCGAATACCTCACCGATGACGAGATCGAGGAGAAGCTGAACGCCGGCGTTGACGTGGTTTCGGCGACCTTCGTCACGCCGTACCCGCCGGGCTTTCCGGTGCTGGTTCCGGGGCAGGTGTTCAGCCGCCAGATCCTGTCGTTCATCCGGGATCTCGACACTCTCGAGATCCACGGGTACAAGCCGGAATTCGGGTATCGGGTCTACACCGAGAAGGCCATCGAGATGACCAGCCAACCCAACGGACTGGCCGCGAACGGTCATTCCCCGCATCCCGCGGAGCCCCCCGAGCCGGCTCCGGCTCAGGCATGACGTATTCGGCGCTCAGCATTTGACGGCGTGAACTGGCTCAGCGTCAATCCCGCGCCGTGCGCGTCGGTATAGGTGCTGCCCCTGGTGACCTGCGTCACAGCGCAGTTCCCCTGTGTCGTTACCGACTCCACGTTCTTGACCATGGACGCGGGTCCCTGATCGACCGCTGCGCGGCGGTCAAACGACGCTTGGACCGCTCCGGCGGTGAACGCCGTCCCGTCGTGGAACTTGACCTCCATGTCGCAGCTGAAAGCTAAAGCCCGTGTGGTCGGGTGACTCGGTCCAGCTGCTCGCCAGCGCCGGAGCGAGTTTTGGTGTGGCCGTTGCCGCTTCGTCACGATGAAGGATGTGGTGTTGGCCGCCGGCGTCTCGCCTGCCACGGTGTCCAATGCCTTTCGTGGGCGCTCGGAAAGACTATCCGAACCGCAACGAGTGCACATCCTCAATGTTGCGAGCGAACTGGGCTATCACGGACCCGATCCGGCCGGGAGTGTGTTGCGCACAGGTGTCGTAGAGGCCATCGGTGTGATGTTCACCGAGACGCTGTCCTTCGCGTTCGATGATGCATCTGCGGTGCTGCTGCTCAAGGGGATCGCTCAGGCAGCCGAGCGGGCCGATCTGTCACTGGTGTTATTGCCGTTCCCCCTCTGTCGCCGGGCGAGGATATATCTTTGCGCCATCAGCGTGATGCTCTCGTGGTGAGGCGCAGCCTGGTCGACCGCTTTCTGGCCTATTCCATGCCTGACAACCAACCGGCGGTCGTGGCCGCCCAAGCCGATCTCACCACTGTGCACGGAGATTTTGTCGACGAAGGCCGAACGACCGCGCAGATGTTGGTCGACAACGTCCCTGGAGCGCCAGGCAAAGTTCTGTTCCCGACGTCATTCGTCGTGCGCAACGCGACCACTGTGCCCCCTTCCCCGACTGGGCCGGCAGCACCACAACCTCGGCAGGCGCGTCGCCGGGCTCAAAAGGGTGGCGTCCGAAAAAGATCCAGTGACCCGGCATAGATCTCGATCACGACGACCGGCCCTGATCCACCGTGCCCTAGGCGTCCGCTGCGCCAGCGACCCGCACGCCGTGGCTTCGCCGGCGCCGGCCGACGTCAAAGTTCCTTGGCGCCGCGGGCGAGGCCGAAGATTCCGGCGGCTACGAACGGCAGGGGGGAAAGCATGGCGATCAACGCGCTTCTGGTGTCGGGAAGAGACCTGCTGCTAGTGAGTCCTGCGACCACGTCGGCGCTGTCACTGAGCAGACCCATCGATGCCCAGCGTCGAAACTCCACGCGGGCACCGCCGGCCAAGGCGGCACAGGCGCCCGCACCGATGACTACGTCGCGGATCCCCACCGTGCGCATGAGTAGCGTTTCGGTACCCGACGCCTGCTTAAAGAATCGACCCGGCACCAAGACCATTGCCGCACCCACGCAGATACGGGCCGCCGCAACGGTGACCAGTGCCGAGGTGCTCGAAGAATTTTCCCGTGCCATCCGTCAACACTAGCCAGGCATCACGACCCGGCAAACCAAGAATCTGAAAGGAATTGGTCACCGATATGATGGCATGGCCGATGGCTTTTATCGCGCGATACCTGCTCTTCTTGTCGCCAGAGCGCCCCCTGCGCCGTGTTGCGCGTTCGCAGTGTGGCGGTCCGGGGCACGCTCAAAGGAGGACCCGAGCCAGCTGTCGGTAACCCGGCATGGGGTTCTCGCCGTTGGCGGTGAGGACCTGAATACCGATGTGGTCCGCGCCCGCCTCGAACTGGGCGCCCAGGCCCGCAGCGACGCTATCTGCAGAGCCGTGCAGCACCAGAGCGTCGATGAGGCGGTCGCTGCCGCCGCCCTCGAGGTCGGCATCTTCCTCCAGCGGCTCGGCTGGTTTCGTCCGCGCCGTTCAGCTTGCGCAGTACGCATCGTCTCCGGCGGCACCGTGGAGCGCACCGCGGCGATGATGCGGTCCACCTTCACGATCATCTCGGCCGGCTCTCCGTGCGCACTGAGTCCAGCAGTCCTCGTCTGCCTGAACGGATTCCGCGGGGTCGTACTCGTCCTGCGCGTTGTCACCGTCTTCGAACTCGTCCGCCGGTGTATCAGCCGCGACAGGTCCATCGATCTTGCGCAGGATCTCCGGCCACAGCTCCTCTGGCACCGTGGAATGAATCACCCGGATGATGCGGGCCATCTGCGCCCTGAGGTCGGCGATTCTGGTACCGCTGGCCCGAGATTCAATTAGCGCTTGCAGCCGACCGGCGGCGATCATGCCGGTGTTCACGTCAACCTCGGTGCCCGAGTCGACAAGGGTCTCATAGCCCTTCACCATGACGGTCTCGTAGAAAGCCATCGGGGTGATCGCGGTGGCTACGCCCTTGACGAAGTCGACGCCGTTCTCCTGCGCCCGGCGCTCAAGAATCCGCCGGTAGGTGGCCTTCGCGACGTTCTGCACGGGGAAGTGCCGCCTGGTGTGGTTGCGGATCGAGTCGATGGTGACCCGGTCGGGCTTCTCGAGCTTCGCGTTTTTGATCCCGATGACTACCTGGAAGCGATTGATCTCGAACAAGATCGAGGAAGGTCATCGCATCGCCGTTCCGCACGGAGGTAGCTGAACAGAACGGCCTACCCAAAGGTCTTGCCCACTCCGGCCCTCGTACGCTGGCTGCACGGCCGGAGTGCTCGCAGGCACAGGCGGACGTCGGCCTAGCGATACCCAGCCAGGTATTCGTAAAAGTAAAATTTGGCTCAGTTCAGCGACTTCGCGTATTCCGCCGGAGGTGTTCTTTGGCCGTTTGCCCGTATCGTTTTGCCTATCGGGGCATGGACCATTAAGCCCCACCCTGCGTCGACCGCCCTGGGTACGGGTTCGGCGGCGGTCAGGGTTGGTCGTCCGGCTTGGCAAGGTTTGTTGTAGCTGGGCCGCTACCCCCTTCGCTATGACCGGAGGCGTCGAGATGGAACCAGAGGCGGCATTAATGCAGAGTGAGGTCGCGCCATTCGCTTCGGCCGCAGGCTTGTCTGGCAGGTAGCTGAAAGGTCAACGCGCACAAGGAAAGAGGATCTTCCACCCGACCCGCCGCCGAGTAGAATTTGACCCATGCAGTACGTGGATCGGCGCACGATGCTGTGCGCCATGGCGCTCGGCGTGCTGTTCGCCATTAGACGCGCTCCGGCAGCGGGTGCCGTTCGGTGGAAGATCCCGCTGGGTCGGGTGCCGGCGCCGGCCGGTGTGCTCACCCGGCTGCCCGGCGACGGCAATCAGTTGGCGCTCACCGTTGATGACGGCGCCAGCGTGCCGGTGGTGGGCGCGTTCGCGCAGTTCTGCGCCGACACGGGCACCCGGCTGACCTTCTTTGTCAACGGCGCCAACAGTTCGTGGTCGGTCAATGCGCCGGCGCTACGACCGATGGTCGACTCCGGGCAGGTTCAGATGGCCAACCACACCTGGTCACACCCGTACCTCAACCGCCTCAATCTGGGCGCGGTGGCCGACCAGATCAGCCGCAACGCCGATTTCCTGAGAACCACCTACGGCGTGGACGGCACCCCGTTCTTCCGTCCGCCCTTCGGGGTTCACGATGTAGACATCGACCGGGTGGCCGCCGATCTGGGGTACCCCACGATCACCATGTGGAGCGGTGACGTCGGGGACTCGCGACCGGAGAACGAAGACAGCCTCATCGGCAACGCCGGGAAATCGTTTCAGTCCCAACAGATCGTGATCACCCACGCCAACCTGCCCACCATCACCCACTGCTACGCCCAACTGCTCGACATCATCCACAGCCACAACCTGCAAACCGTGACCCTCAACGACGTCTTCGGCTAACCCCGGTGACCACACCGGCGCACCGGCAGCCGATGACACCGCCCGCTGGATGGGCGGCACGGCACTGGCAGTCGGCGGCGTAGCGCCGTCGTCTTGGCGCTGTTATTGCGGCGAAGGGCATGAGAGTACTTGCGGCGAAGCGTCATGCGAGCCTGCCTACCGCCTCACCGTCGATGTGCCTGGAAGTGTCGAGGTTGAGCTACACAAGCTGGACAAGACCGTCGCAACGATCCAAGTTCAGCCGTAACACACCACAAACCGAGGATCGCCATGCGTGTCCACTGCCTTACCGGCAAGCTCACCGGAGACGACAGCACCAAGAACGAGGGGAAGTTGGACCAGGCGAAGGCCAGTCTCAAAGATGCCGGCGAGAAGGTGAAGGACGCCTTCAAGAACTAGACCACTGCGACCTATTCCATAGGATGGCCACCGGAGAGCCCGAAATCCGGTGGCCATCGGTCTGTTTCAGAGCATCGAGTCTCATCGGGCCGGAGACCACGAATCGTTCACCCCCGGCGAGCTCGGTTTCGGTGGCGCTGCGCACGGCGTTCCGGCCTCGACGGTCGGGCGTGACCCGCACCGACGTCTGGCGGTCGGTGATTGCTTTGTGTCGGATCGGGAACCCTGCGTCCTGGGGACTGCATCGAGGGTCACTGCGGCTCCTGCTATGCGATGCCGGAAGCGACCCCTCGATGCGTTCAGCAGCGCAGCGCAAAAGGTTTCGGCATTGGCCGCCCCCCAGATGGCGGTCGGGGAACTGTGTGATGACGGCGGCGTTCATCTCGTTGGCCCGCCCTCATCGTCGAAGCGACCAACCGTTTGTGGCGTTCACCGGAATGCCAGGCCGGCGGTAGATCACGGGCCGTCTGCGTGGACGCCGGTCAGCCGTGTGGTGCCTCAGAGATCTTGCTGTCTTCCTTGCCGATCGTTTGGCAGTAGGTCAACGCCGACAGGCGCGTTGCCGAAATCTCCAGATTGTTCGGTTCAGCGCCGCTCTTGTCCTTGAGCATCTTGCTGATCTCGTCGTTCTGCTTCTTCTCGACCTGGGCGGTGAAGTCCTTGCACTTTGTGTCGCCACCGGTGTTAATGACTTGTGAGGCCGAACATCCGCTGAACAGCAGCACGGCGATCGCGACCGTGGCGGGTGCAAAGGGCTTCATCATGGGCCATTCTGCATCGGAGTAGTAGGCATCGACTGGGGCGGCTCTCGGTTCGGATGTTGGCGAGGCTTTGGCCGCAACAACATTCCTATACGAGCTAATCCGGCGTGTTGGTCGCCATCAGCGCGGCGTCCACGTTGTGATACAGCGCCACCTGCGTGTCCAGTTTCACGACGCCCACGACGCGCGCCACGATCGGTTGAGCGCTCACGAGGCAGACGTTGATCCCTTGGATAAGGCATCGGTCGGCCTGCTCGGCCAAGGCCGCGTATGCGCAGCCGGCCATGAAGTCCAGCCCATTGGTGTCGATGAGCAGCGGTCCGGGCGCCGCGGTCGTTGCGGCGGCTTCGCAGAGCAGACGCGTCCAGATGGATTCATTGGCCGCGTCGACTTCGCCGCCGGCATATAGCAGCACTGCGCTGCCGCGGCGCTCAATCGTTGCGTGTAGCGTGTTGCCCGCACCGCTCATCTGGGCGACCAGACCGGCGCTCAACAGCGGATGAGCAGGCAAAGTTGCGATAGCAGCGGACATGATGCACTCCAATCTCTGGCGCCTTGGCGCCGGTTTGGCAATGCCTGTCCTGAGTTCTGAAGACCGACAGAGTTATCTTTCTCGGTCACTCGTTCATAACAGAGACAGAGCGGTCTGTCTATGGTGGTATCGTGAGAGTCCGCCATGGACATTCACGACGTAGCCCAGCGCTCGCCGGCCGTGCCTGCCCGCGAACGAATTGTGAGCACGGCCTACGCGCTGTTCACCCGGCGCGGGGTCCGCGCGGTGGGCGTCGATGAGATCATCGACCAGTCCGGGGTGGCCAAGGCCACCATGTACCGGCACTTCCGGACCAAAAACGATCTCGTTTTGGCGGTGCTGCAGCGTCGCGAGCAACTGTGGACCTTTGACCTCGTCGAGCAGCAATCGCGGCTGCGCGGCAACACCCCCGAAGAGCAGCTGCTGGCCATCTTCGACGTGTTCCACGACTGGTTCCAAAAGCGTGAGGACTTCGACGGTTGCTCGTTCATCAACGTGCTGATCGAGCTGGGCACCAGTCACCCCGCGGGACAGGCCAGCATCCAATATCTGGACAACATCCGCTCGATCGTGCGCCAACGCGCCGAAACCGCCGGCCTGCGCGACCCCGACAGCTTCGCCCGGTCGTGCCACATCCTGATGAAGGGCTCCATCATCTCCGCCGCCGAAGGCGACCTCGAGGCCGCGCACCGCGCCCAGGACATGGCCCGCACCCTCATCGAACGACACCGACGACCAGCCGACAGGTGAACCGGATCTTCATTGTGCCGCAATGAATCTCGCGTCGGGCTGACCAATTAGCGCAGGCTGGCATTGACGTGCGGAGGTTTGCAGGAGACCAGCGTTAAGCCCTGACTGCCGGGATGAGATTTTGCCCTCGCAGCTATCGTTGCCGCCCTGTGCGGTGGCGACCGTAGCCCCTGAAGGCTTCTTTGATCTTCTCGTCGGCGCGCGGTGTTTCACGATCGCCCCCGGTGCCCTGCGGAGAAGTGCCTAGCGCGGCGATCCGTTCGGCGGCCTCGTCGGCATAACCGCGGACCAGTGCTACCTGCGGATCGATCATCTCGTGGACGCCGATGAAGTTGGGCCCCACGACGTTCCAATGCACGTGCTTGAGTGCGAGGTGCAGATCGTTGATGTGCTGGGTTGCTATTGAGCAGCTCGGCGATCTGTTGGCTCTTCGCATCTGTTCCGGGGATGGTGAACTCGGCCATTGTCTACTCCTTGTGTCCTCAATCTGGACTTGTGGCTTATCGGCAGGGCTGCCCCGGCGACTCACGGCGACCCCGATCGCTGTAACAGATCGTCGATCTCGGTTGGCGGATCGTCCTTAGGTTTCGGTGGAAACCGCGGCTCGCAAGTCACGTGCGGTCGTCGAGGCGACACGAGCACCGCTCGCTCGTGCAATTAGCCGCCGGATCGACAGCCTTGAGCCGGTGCGCGATTCCACGTGAAATGGTTACTACTGAGAGGGTTGCAAAGAGCCACAGCATCATTCGATCCTCACGGTGGGAGTGGTGCCCATATAGCGACGTCGGCTTGGCCAGCAGGGGGCGGCCTGCCCGTAGTCTCGTTTGTGTTCGTCGAATCCTGGGCGGAGCTACCTGGGGGAGGCCAGAAACGCGACGGCCGTCTGAGCCTCCCCACAGTTTGATTAAGCGTCGTCGAGTTCGCGGCTGCCGGCGGTCATGTAGTACTCCTTCTGACGCGGTCGAAGTGTGTCGACCGGTAAATGACTGGGGTGCAACCTCAACAGGGGTGTGCGCAAATTACTTGGCAGAAGCCGTGATTCGGCCGTGCCCTCGGGACTGATGCGCCTCGGTAGGCCACGCGGCATGCTCGTCGCACCACCGCTGTTGATTGGCTAAATGATGTCCGACGTCGAGCTGAGGCTCACGGCATATCGAGAAACAAGACCGCTCCGGACTGAGTTGATACCAACATGTCTTGATACCAATGTTTTGAACACTACCCGTGATCAGCCCATGCACCCTATCGGGCAGCGTTTACGTCTCCACAGCGGGGATCACCACTGTGGCCGCTGCCCTAATGCTCAGCGGCGCTGGCGTAGCCAACGCACACCGGCCCCAGCACACCGGTCCTGTCGTCCACCACACAACGATATTGGCCGACACCAACCAGGACAGCGACAACACCGGCCTGTGGGGCCTGGTAGGCCTTCGCGGTCTGTTCGGACTCGCGGGACTGAAACGACGCAACGACACCGATGTCGCGGCCGGCCCGGCCGGCCCCGGCCCGAGTACCCCGCGCGTCTGACCTCAGCCTCACCCACGAATGCCCCCGACGAGGTGACCGTCGCCATCGTGGGCCTGCGTGAACGGCTGACCGCCGACGGACTGGACGCCGGCCCGCTGACCCTGCAATGGGACCTGGCCCAACAAGGCCTACCGGCGCCCGCCACCTCGCATCCCGGGCCCGGGGTGGATTACCCCTAGCCACGCAAGCGGCGCCTTAGCTCCTACATCCGCTTCCAGGCCGCCCCCACAGGGGAATGCCGGGCAACCCGACTTCACCCACGATCCGCCCAGGACTCAGGGTGAGTAGGGCCGGGTTGCCCCCTCCGCACGCACTGAACCCGTCCGGCGGCGGGCGCCGGCGGCTGCCAGTGGGGTCGCGATGTCTTCCAGCGACTTGCCTTCGGCATCGACCGCGAGGAACCAGGCGACCAGTCCCCCGACCATCATCACTGCCGCACCGAGCAAGTAGCCCAGGAACAGCAGGAAGGGCTGGGAGCCATCGCCGATGAGCGCGCCGTAGATGACCGGACCGAGGGCCCCAAAGCATTGGGCGATGGCGAAGAACACCGCGATCGCCTTCGCCCGAACCTCCAGCGGAAAGATCTCGCTCACGGTGAGGTAGGCAGCGCTGGCCCCGGCCGACGCGAAATAGAAGATGACGCACCAGGCAATGGTCTGGGTAATTGCGTTGAGCACCCCAGCGTTGAACAAGACCGCGCTCACGGCCAGCAGCAGACCGGACAGCAGGTAGGTGCCGGTGATCATCTTCCTGCGGCCGATGGTGTCGAAGAAGTGCCCGAGGGTCAACGGCCCCGCGAGGTTCCCGACGGCGAACGCGATCAGGTACAGCGGCGCCGACTCCGAGGCCACCCCGTAGAACTTGCCGAGCACCAGGGTGTAGGTGAAGAAGATCGCGTTGTACAGAAACGACTGGCTGATCATGAGCACCGCACCCAGCACCGACCGGCTCGGGTAGTCGCGGAAAAGCACTCGCGTCAGCGCCAGGTAGCCGATCTTTTCGGTGGGTTGCAGCTCGATAGCCTTGCTGTCGTCGACCGCGGGCAGCGTGGCACCGGTGGACTCCACCTCGTGTTCGATGTGGGTGATCGAGCGCTCGGCGGCCTCCACCCGCCCGTTCATGACCTGCCAGCGCGGGCTTTCCGGTAAGTTCCGCCGCACCAGCAGGATCACCAGGCCCAGGACCGGGCCGATCAGGAAGGCCAGCCGCCAGCCCAGGCTCAGGTCGATCGCCTTAAGGAAGATGAACGTGCCAAGCGTGCCGAGGATCGCACCGGCCCAGTAGGTGCCGTTGATCGCGATGTCGACTCTGCCCCGGAATCGGGCCGGGATCAGTTCGTCGATCGCCGAATTGATGGCAGCGTATTCCCCGCCGATGCCCATACCGGCGATAAACCGGGTGATGTAAAGGAAGACGATCCAGCCCGCGCTATTGCCCAGTGTGAACGCGGTGAGACCGCTGCCCACGAGGTACACACCCAAGGTGATCATGAAAAGGTTGCGTCGGCCGAGCTTGTCCGACAGGCGCCCGAAGAACAGCGCGCCGACCACCTCGCCAGCCAGGTACACGGTGGCGATGAGCCCGACCGCCGCCGAAGACAGACCGAGCGTCTCGGGCTGGGTCAGCGTGTCGGCCACCGCGCTAGCCACGGTGATCTCTAGACCATCGAGAATCCAGGCCACACCCAGCGCGACCACCATCCGCGTATGAAACGGCGACCACGGCAGCCGGTCGATCCGGGCGGGAATGACACTGCGGATCACACCCTGCGGTCTCAGCGGGTGTCGCCATGATCGCCTCCTCGCGAGCCGGCACAAACGGCGAAGCCCGCATTCCCGTCATTGTGTGATCGCAAACCTCTCCCTGCACGTGAAAGGGGTAATTCTTGTCAGACGGTGGTGACGAACTTCTTGGTGAATTCCAGAAGGAAGTCCTCGAAGCTGTTGCTGCGCGCCATCGGCCCCAGATCGGTCCTGGAGCCAGGTCTGAAATATGTGCTCCAGGCCAATCTTGTGCGGGTCATCCAGGTTGAGGCCGTGGGCTTTGTTGGTGCAGTCGACGATCGAGGCGAGCGTCGGCCTGGACAGTTTCGCGGTACGTCGGATCCCTGATGAATCACCTGATCAGCGAGTTGCCGAATTGAACTAACATTTGCGAACTCCTGCCGCTCGTTCGAGCAATTTGACAGCGCCAATTACGTTGAGACGCTTAGTAATGCGTTGCTGAGTTTTCTGGCATAACGCGAGCTGGCAGGTGCCATCGGATACAGTCCGGCATCGCGACGGGCGGCTGGTGAACGGTTTCAAGATCGGCATCTCTGGGACAGTCCAGTCGAACACATAGTTGTTCCACGCAAGCGGATCGAAGGACGCTTCGCGGGCCGCTGAATGTCGCCTCGTTGAACGAGGTGTGCCCACCGCTGGACGTCGCCTCGTACAGGGGAGTGTGTCGCCGCTGAACGTCGCCCGGTTGGACGAGGTGTTCGTACGAGATCGCGTAGGCTCCTCCCGTGCCCGCCGACGATCTGGGGTGGCTTGACGCGGTTGCCCTGCGCAATCTGGTCGCCGACGGCGAGGTCACGCCGGCCGAGCTCGCGGAGAGCGCGATTGCCCGCATCGACGCCGCCAACCCAATGCTGAACGCCGTCGTGGTGCCGCTGCCGGACATCGGGCGTGCCATCGCTGCCGATCCGGCGCTGCCACGCGGGCCGTTCCACGGCGTGCCGTTCCTGCTCAAAGATGTCGGCGCCTGCCTGGCCGGCCTACCGCTGTACATGGGCAACGGGCTGTTGCGATCGCTGGACTGGCGGGCGCCCTCCGACACCATTCTGGGCGCCCGCTTCCGCGCCGCCGGCGTCGTCACCGTCGGCAAGACGGCGTTGCCCGAGTTCGGCTGCCAGCCGACCACCCAGTCGATCGCCTTCGGTGCGTGCCGTAACCCGTGGGACACCACGCGCTCCACCGCGGGATCGAGCGGCGGTGCGGCCGCCGCCGTCGCGGCCGGGCTGGTGCCGGTGGCGCACGCCAGCGACATCGGCGGCTCGATCCGGCTGCCGGCCGCGTGGTGCGGGGTCGTCGGGCTGAAGCCGTCGCGCGGGCGGACGTCGAGCCTGCCGGTCACCGACCCGAACCTGGTCGAGCACGTGATCACGCGCAGCGTGCGCGACACCGCGGCGTTCCTGGACGCCGTCGGCGGTGCCGATCCGGCCGACACCTACCACATGCCGCCGGCGGCCGTGCCCTACGCGACGACGATGTCGGAGGCACTGGAGAGCCTGCGCATCGGCTATGTCGAGTCGGTGGAGTCGATCGGTGTGACGGTCGCCGCTGACTGCGTCGCTGCGGTCACCGAGGCGGCTGGGGTGCTCGAGGCGCTCGGCCACCACGTCGAGCCGGGTGGACCGACGCGGCTGTTCGACGAGGAGTTCGCCGCCCACCACCTGCAATCCGCCGGCTGGGAGTTCCAGCACATGCTGGACGGGCTCGCTGCCGCGATCGGACGGCCCCTGACAGCGGACGATGTCGAGCCGTACTCGTGGGCGCTCGCGGGCGTCGGCGCGAGCCTGACCGACGCGGCCTACTCCGCCAGCCAGACCTGGCAGCGCGCCTACACCGCCGAGGTGTCGGCGTGGTGGGCAGGCGACTTCGACCTGCTGCTGACGCCCGCCGCCGGCGAGCCACCCGCCCTTCTCGAGGAACTCCTGCCGCCACCTGCCGACCCGCTCTCGATCCTGCCGCGGTTCGAGCGCATCTGGTGCTTCGCGGCACCGTTCAGCGTCACCGGCCAGCCGGCGATCAGCCTGCCGATCGGGCAGACCGCGGGTGGGCTGCCGGTCGGCGTTCAGCTCGTCGCGGCGCTCGGTCGCGAGGATCTGCTGCTGCGCGTGGCGGCACAGCTCGAGACGGCTGCGCCGTGGAGCAATCGTCGTCCGCCGCTGTCCTGAGACGGTTTCGCGCGCGGTCGCGCCGGAGAGTGCGGGGCGTCACCGATGAAAGGCTCACCATCGTGGCCACGACGACCCGCCGGCGCAACCCACTTCCACATCGGGGCATGACGCTGCTAACCCTCGTCGGGCCAGTCGCCGCGCGGGTCTAGGCCGCCGTCCCAGTCGTCCCAGGTGTTGTGGCGTGTGTCGCGGGGGACGATGATGCGGCGTCGGAGCTCGAGCAGCAACTCCTCGGTGGGCACGTGGGATAGGGCGGTGGGGTTGGTCGGGCGCAGCGCGTACCCCGGGGACGGGGCTGGGGTTGGGGTTGCTTCGGCGCAGTGTGGGCACCAGCTCCTTGGGCTCCCCGCCGGCCAGGATGGTGTCGATGCTGCCCGGCGCCCAGGCCAGCTTGTTTTCCAGCATGGCGTAGGTGCCCGGGCTGGCCTTGCGCACGCCGTGCTCGATGTCGGCCAGGGTGCGCACGGTGAACTGCAGGCTGTCGGCCAAATCGGTGCGGTTGCGGTAGCCGAGCGCCACGCGCCGACTCACGACGTGGTGGCCGAGCCGTTCCAGGGCGCGTCGATCCATACAGGCATCATGGCGCACTCGGGCGGCAATGTCGAGTCGCCATGCCCAGTTTTTTCCATCCGCCGCGCGAAAGAGCGGAAGTTATTTCCTCGGGACTCCGGCCAGCTCGGCCCGGACCTGGGTAACCGCGTCCCAGAAGATCTCCTCCACCTTCTCCTTGGACCGCCCGACCACCTCGATCCTGGGTACCCCGGCCAGTTCCCGGCGCACCACCTTGGCCTCCGGCAGCGCCTCCCCGGTCCACCACTCCTGGCGGATGGCGAAGTCGTCGAACCGTTCGCCCTCGTCGGTGTGCCGCAGCGCCCCGCGCCGCTTGGCGGCCGGGACGCGCGCCCACCACTCCGCGCGCCAGTAGGGGCCGTCGTAGGCGGCGGGCGGGGCACCGTCCTGCCATTCCTCCACCTGCACTGGTTCCACCGGGGCGATGCCGTTGTAGTCCTGGGCGAATTTGTAGGCCTGGTCAGCGTCCAGGTAGACCCGCTCGATGCGGTAGGTGTCGCCGCTGCCCGCCGTCACCACATACACCGTCGCCATCGCCGCCTCCACGTCTCCGCTGGTGGGCTTCAGTGTGACAGGACCCCGATGGCCACGACCGACAAACCGTGGGACACACCGAATCCGTTCCTCCCAGTTCGGCCTTTGTCTGGCGTTGTGATGTAGATCATGCTGGTAATTTTTTTCGATATATCGACACAATTGCTCTTCATTTCCTATCGGTGCATGCACACATGAAGAACCATCAACGAAGGAGATCCAATGAAACCAATCCTGCTTTTAGCGGCTGGGGCGTTGGGCGCTGCCGGCCCGATCACGATGGCCGCGCCCGCGTCGGCAGAAACTTGCGCGCTGGCTTTCGCGTGCAAGCCCGCGACCTCCGTCAATGGCGTCTGAACGCAGCCTCCACAGTTCCAACAGAACCTCCGAACGCAGCTTGCCAGGCAGGCCCAACAGTTTGCAGAAAGCATCGACTCCGTGACGGCGATCGACCAATTTCTAAACGGTGACCCCGATTCTCACGGTAACCCTGGAATTTCCGAGCAACCCGACCAATTTCTAAACAGCGTCAAGGACTTCGTCAATGCACGTGAAGCCAGCTAGAAGTCCCTTTTCGAGGCCGATGGGCCTGAGGTTTTGGGAATCAGAAGCGACAACTCTATCCCTGGTCCGCCTTAGGCCCGTGCGGCACTCAACGGCTTCAGAACGGCGACCAGACCGCACGCATCGCGCTATCGACACCGCGCGGCCACCAACATCTGGTGGCGGCGCCAGCGACGCCACCCCAGAGACGGCGACATTTCGCCACGAAGCTGGTGTCTCGAAACAGAGAGACTATTTCGGGACACAGGGACGTGAGGAACGGCTCAGTCAAATCAGCGACCGAGTCGGCGCCGCCAGTCCCGAGCTCCGAGGAACCTGCCCGCCGCCGACACGATCTTGCCTTTGGTGCGGCTGTATGGGTACCAATTTGGTTCCTTCTTCATGACAATCCGTTCGGCCACAATGCTTTTGGTCCGGCAGTACTTTCGGATCCCATCGGCGCCGCCGGAGCGGGAACCGATGCCAGACTCCTTCCAGCCCGCCATTGGGAGGGGGGAACTGGGCGACGCTAGTGAGGACGTTGTTGATGCTCACCGCTCCGGTGCTCATCTGCCGGGCTAGCGCCATCGCCTTGACCTTGTCGCACGTCCAGACGCTGCCCGACAACCCAAACCGGGAGTCGTTGGCCTTCTCGATCGCCTCGGCCGCATCACGCACCTTCATCACCGGCAATGTGGGGCCGAACGTCTCCTCCCGCATGCAGTCCATGCCGTGGTCGACATCGACCAGCACCGTCGGCTCGTAGAAAAGGCCATCGTCTCTCGGCTTCCCACCGGTGAGTACCGACGCACCCTTGCCTAATGCGTCGTTGACATGCCGGGACACGGTGGCCAGTTGCTGCTCGGTCGCCATCGCTCCCACATCGCAGGAATAGTCATGTTTGGTGTCCATGCCCAGACGCAGCTCCGAGGTCTTGGCCACCAGCTTGTGCACGAACTCGTCGTAGACGGGCTCTTCGACATACACGCGCTCTACCGATATACAGACTTGCCCGGCGTAGGCGAACCCGCCCCACACCGCGCCGTCGACGGCCCGGTCGATGTCGGCGTCGGCACAGACAACCATGGCGTCCTTGCCCCCGAGCTCCAGGCCGTATGGGATCAGTCGCTGCGCGGCCGCGGTGGCGATGCGGCGCCCGGTGTTGACCGATCCGGTGAACATCAGGTAATCCACGGCATCAACCAACGCGGCACCGGTTTCACCAAAACCATTGACTACGTCAAGTACGTCAGGCGCCCCGATCTGCTTCCATCCATCGATCGCGGCCTGCCACGCGAGCGGCGCGAACTCCGACGGCTTGGACAGCACAGCGCACCCTGCCAGTCGCACCGACTTCGGCCGACGGGGATGTCAATCCAGCAGGGGCGCCGACACATCGGGGCCATTCCGACTCGTCGCGTGTCAAGCATCCAGTCGCGCCACTTGCCCAACCAGCTCGCGCGCCCCTGGACTCCCAACTGCTGCCACCCCGGCTGCGTCCCTCGCAGCCGAGCCGCGACAGCCTCAGCCTCAGCGGCGGTCGCAACTGGCACGGTACCGACGACTTCTCCTGTAGCCGGGCATTTCACCACCACCTCGCGGTGGGCATCCGCTCCGGCAGAGTTGTCTCGAGCTTCCGCGTCCGTCTTCACCGCAATCACCTCAGCCGCGTGCCGAGAACATGCTGTTTAGCTAACTCGCACAAAGATTACGGCGCCATCCGGACCGAGCTGACGAATTCGAAAATCTTGAGCGATGAACACCTCGCTGCAATGAGCGAGGGAAATTGTCCATTCGTACTCCGACACGAAGTTTTGAGACTCTCGAATGTCATCTGAGACGGTCGGCCCATCGGCCAGGCTTTGTACTTTCAACAGGTCGGGATGTCTCACAAGTTCGTCTCGGAAATACTTGTCGCAAATCCTGTGTTACGGCGCAGCTACGTCTAGCACCGCAGACCGTCCGGTGGCACGACGGAGTCGATGAGGAAGTTCACCACCGCGGTGTCGACACATTGGTCGCCGTTGAACACAACCGTGTGTTGGGTGCCGTCGAAGGTGATCAACGCGGCGCCCATCTGGCGGGCCAGATCGACGCCCGCTTCGTAGGGGGTGGCCGGATCGTGCGTTGTGGAGACGACGACGACCTTGCCCGGACCGGGCGAGGTGGCTGGATGCGGAGTCGACGTCGCCGGCACGGGCCACAGCGCGCACACGTCGCGCGGGGCAAACCCGGTGAAGTCGCCATACGCCATGAACGGCGCGACCTCGCGGATCTGCCGATCGGCGTCGGCCCACACCGCCGGGTCGGTCGGGTACGGCGTGTCGACACAGCGAATCGCGGTGAACGCGTCCTGCAGGTTCTTGTAATGACCCGAATCGTCGCGGTGCTGGTAATCGTCGGCCAGCAGCAGCAGGTCCCCGGCGTCGGTGCCGCGCTGCAGGCCCAGCAGGCCGCTCGTGAGGTACTGCCAGTAGCGCGGCGCGTAAAGCGCGTTGACGGTGCCGGTCATCGCATCCTGGTAGCTCAGGCCGCGCGGATCCGATGTACCGCCCGGCTTGTTCACCAGCGGGTCGACCAGTTCGTGGAAGCGGTCGACGAACTTCGCCGGATCGGTGCCGAGCGGGCATCCTGCCGACTGTGCGCAGTCGGCCGCGTAATCGTTGAAAGCCGTTTGGAAACCCGCCATCTGACGGATGTTGCTGGCTATCGGATCCAGGCTCGGGTCGACGGCTCCGTCGAGAACCATCGCCCGCACTCGGTCGGGGTACTGCTCGGCATAGGCCGCACCCAGTTCGGTTCCGTACGAGAAGCCGAGATAGTTGATCTGGTTCTCACCGAGCGCTGCGCGCACGACGTCCATGTCGCGCGCCGATGACGCGGTCCCGACGTTGGCGAGGAACTCCGTGCCCATCCGCTGGGCGCACGCATCGGCGAACTGGCGGTTGAGCGCTTCGATGTGGGCGACGCCTTCGGGGCTGTAGTCGGCCAGCGGCTCACGACGGAACGCGTCGAACTCGGCGTCGGTGCGGCAGCGCAGCTCCGGCGTCGAATGGCCGACCCCGCGCGGATCGATCCCCACCAAATCGAATCGGCGTGTGATGTCGGCGTCGGCCAGCGACGCGCCCATGCTGGCGACGGTGTCGACGGCCGATGCGCCCGGTCCACCTGGGTTGACCACAAGCACGCCGATCCGGTCGCCGGAGGCCGGGATGCGAATCACCGCCAATTGAGCTTGGGCGCCTTCGGGTTTGGCGTAATCGACGGGCACCGACACGGTGCCGCACTGCGCGGTGGGAATAGGGGTGGGGTCGCCGATGAACCGCTCGCAGCTTCCCCACACCGGCGGCTGGCCATACTGCCGGGTCGACTCGCCCTCAGGCGAAGCCCAAGCGGCCGGGCACGCGATCGCCGACACCAGGAAGATCGCGAGCAGCACCGTACCCAACCCGCCCACCCGCCACATGGCGAACATGTTCGCACGCGTAACGGCCGCCGGTCTGCGGCTGGAATACAACGGTGACCTTGCCGTTATCGGGCGTCTAGTTCGTAGGTCAACCAGGTCGACTTTTCGGCGCCGATGCCGTCGTAAAGGCGTTGCGCTGTCGTGTTGTCGGGCGCCGTCTCCCACACCAACTTCTCGGCGCCACGCTCGCGGCAGAATTCTCGGCAGCGCTCGATCAACGCGCGACCGGTACCTGATCCGCGGGATGCCGGTATCACGAACAAGTCGTTGAGCACCCCTACCCTCGCGGCGTACAGCGTCTGCCATGTCCAGTAGATCGTCGCGAAACCCAGTGGTGTTCCATCGGTGTCGCGCGCGATGAGCTGAAGTCCCTCGGACGGATCGTCGATCAACGCGGTCACCAGGGCCCGAAGCCGCCCGTCCGACGGATTCACGCGATAGAAGTCGCAGTACGCGCGCAACATCGGCAAGAGGTCGGACACGTCGGCGCTGCCGACCGTCTCGATGGTCAGCATCGCGTGTTCGGCGGCGGCACGGTCACGTCGACAAGGTAGCGCGCGGCGATGTCGTCAATGCAGTTATTTCCCTGGAAGACAACCGTGTGCTGGGTGCCGTCGAAGGTGACCAGGGTGCCGCCGAGTTGTTGGGCCAGATCGACTCCGGCCTTGTACGGCGTGGCCGGGTCATTCGTCGTCGACACCACCAGGATCGGCGGCAGGCCCTTCGCCTTGATCTCGTGTTGATCGCCCGTCGCAGGCACCGGCCAGAACGCGCATGTGTCGAGGGGCGCAAGGCCGGTGAACTCGCCGTAGTTCATGAACGGTGCCACCTCGCGGGTGCGACGGTCCTCCTCGACCACCTTGGCGCGGTCGGTGATATGCGGCTTGTCCACACAGTTCACCGCGACCCGGACATCTGTGGAGTTGTTGTAGTGCCCCTGTGCATCGCGGCCCATGTACAGGTCGGCCAAGGTCAGCATGGTATCGCCGGTGCCGTTTTTGAGTTCGGAAAGCGCCTGCGTGAGGTGGCGCCACAGGCTCGGCGAATACAGCGGCAGGATCGTCCCGACAATCGCATCGCTGTAGCTCAGACCACGGGGATCCTTCGTCTTCGCCGGGTGCTTCACCAATGGGTCCACCAGGCTCTTGTATACGTCCACGGCCTTGGCGGGGTCGGTGCCCAGCGGGCAGTCCGGGCTTTTGGCGCAGTCGGCTGCGAAATTGTCGAACGCCTTCTGGAACGCGGCGGCCTGGCGGATCTCCTCCTCGATCTGGTCGGCGTTGGGGTCGACGGCGCCGTCGAGGATCATCGCTCGGACCTTGTCGGGATAGGCCTCTGCGTAGAGCGCTCCGATCCTGGTGCCGTACGAATAGCCGAGATACGTCAGCTTGTCGTCGCCAAGGCCTTTACGTATCGCATCAAGATCCTTGGCCACGTTGGCGGTTCCGGCGTTGGCCAGGAACTCCTTGCCCATCTTGTCCACGCAGCGCTGGACGAACTCCTTGTTCTCCTTCTCGATGTGGGCGACGCCCTCCGGGGTGTATTCCACGGTGGGGTCGGCGCGTAACCGGTCGTTGTCGGCGTCGGAATTGCACCACACCGCCGGCGTGGAGTTGGCGACGCCGCGTGGATCGAAGCCGACGAGGTCGAACCGCTCGCGCACAGACAGCGGCAGCGTGGGGGCCAGCGACGCGGCCGCTTCTATTCCGGACTCACCGGGACCGCCGGGGTTGACGACGAGTGAGCCGATCTTCTGGCCGGTCGCCTTGAACCTGATCATCGCGATCTGGGCGACGTCGCTGTCGGGCTTGGAGTAGTCCACCGGCACCGACAGCATCCCGCACTCGGCGCCGGTTGGCAGGCGGGTTTCGTCGGACTCGGCCGCCCTGCATGCCGCCCACTTGATCGGTGAGCCCGGTCGCGGCACCGAGATGACGGCGCGCCCGTCGACCACGTTGCTGCACCCCGCCACCAGCAGCAGGGCAGCGGTGGTCACGAGGACCCCGATCTTGAGGCTCATGGCACCACATGCTGCCATGAACATGCATCGGCGCTGGAAAAGCCATGTTCACCAGTGGCTATCTCGTCGCGTCGAGCAGCTCGCCCAGCGCCACCTCGAAGTCGTCGGCCATGTCCCACAGATCGGGCAGCAGTTCAGGGCACGACACGATGCCGACGTCGAGCTTGCCGGTCAACGACATCACGGTGATGTTCAGCCCCGAGCCGTGGAATATCGGGCCCAGCGGATACATCGCCTTGACCTCGCTGCCAAGGTAGTACAGCGGCACCTGTGGACCGGGCACATTTGATATCACCAGGTTGTGCACCGGTTTCGCGGCGGTCAGCCGGCTGGCGGCATAGACGCGCATCGCCACACCGAACACTGCAGGCGCCGCGAACTGTGTCCAGTCCTGAAGCAAGGTCGCGCCAATCGCCGAACTATGTTGTTTGGCAACGGAATTCGCTTCGGCGATCGACTTGAGGCGTTCGCCCGGATCCTCGATTTGCGTCTCCAGTTTGGAGAACATGCCCGAGACCTGATTCCGGCCGGGCCGGTCGGACTTCTCATGCACCGACACCGGAACCATCGCGACCAACGAGTTGTCGGGCAGTTCGCCGCGGTCGGCAAGGAACTTGCGGAGCACGCCGGCCACCAAGGCCATCACGACGTCGTTCACCTTGACGCCGAAGTGTTTCTTCACCGTTTTGATGTCCTCGAGATCGAGCTGGGCGAACGCGATGTTGCGGTGGCCCGTGACGTTGGCGTTGAACGCGGTCTTCGGCGCGGCGAACGGCGCGGCCATGGACCGGCCGCTGCGGGCGCGCTTGACGGTGTCGACCACCGACGACAGCGTGGTTGGCAGCACGTTGACCAGCTTCAACGGCCGGGTAGCGAACTTGACCGCGCCGCTCAACGCGATTTCCAGGCCGCTGGCGTTGCCGACCCCGTCGACCGGGTCGGGCGGGGGCGCGTCCGGTTCGGTGCTGCACAGCTGCGACATCAGGTTGGCCCCGGTGACGCCGTCGACGCCTGCATGGTGCACCTTCGTCATCACCGCGAGCCGCCCCCCGGCGTGGGCGTCGGTGCCTGCGATGTTCTCGATCACCCACGTCTCCCATAGCGGCCTGCTGCGGTCCAGCGGAAGCGACGCGATGTGGCCGCAGATCTCGGCGAGCTCGCGTCGGCCACCCGGTGATGGCAGACCGATGCGGTGCAGGTGCCGATCGACGTCAAAGTCCTTGTCGTCCACCCACACCGGATGGTCGAGGTTCAGTCGGAAATCGGCGAGCTTTTCGCGAAACTGCGGCAAGGCCTTGATCCGCAGGGTCAGCGCGTCGCGCAGCCGGTCGAAGGTATACCCGCCGGGCATGGTCGAGGTGTCCAGCTCGAGGATCGAGCACACATGCAACGGCTGCTTTGCGGTTTCGAGATAAAGGAAACTGGCGTCGAGTCCGCTGAGCCGTTGCATGCCGCCGATGTTAGGCGCGGCGGCGCCAGGTGTGAGGAAATCCACTTAACGTGGCTTTTACCTTTCCTGCGCCGGGGTGGCAGACTTGTGACGTCAGACGAACCCGGGGACCGTGACGGCCTCGAGGATTCGACCCGACCCAGCCAATTGGGAGACGACGATGTCTGAGGAGACCGTTTACGGTGCTGCCGGGGTAAAACCGCGCGCCAAAGTTCGCACTCATCACCTGCACAAGTGGAAGTCCGAGGGCCACAAGTGGGCGATGCTGACGGCCTACGACTACTCCACCGCCCGCATCTTCGACGACGCCGACATTCCGGTGTTGCTTGTCGGTGACTCCGCCGCCAATGTCGTCTACGGCTACGACACCACCGTGCCGGTGACCATCGACGAGCTGATTCCGCTGGTGCGCGGCGTGGTGCGGGGCGCTCCGCATGCGCTGGTGGTGGCGGATATGCCGTTCGGCAGCTACGAGGCGGGCGCGCAGCAGGCGCTGGCCACCGCGACCCGGTTCCTGAAGGAAACCGGCGCCCACGCGGTCAAGCTGGAGGGCGGCGAGCGCGTCGCCGATCAGATCGCGACGATCACCGCCGCAGGCATCCCCGTGATGGCGCACATCGGGTTCACCCCGCAGAGCGTGAACGGCCTCGGCGGCTTCCGCGTCCAAGGCCGTGGCGACGCCGCCGAGCAGACGATCCACGACGCAATCGCCGTGCAAGAGGCCGGCGCGTTCTCCGTGGTGATGGAGATGGTGCCCGCCGAGCTGGCCACCCAGATCACCGGCAAGCTGACCATCCCGACCATTGGCATCGGCGCCGGACCGAACTGCGATGCGCAGGTGCTGGTCTGGCAGGACATGGCCGGGCTCACCAGCGGCAAGACGGCCAAGTTCGTCAAACGTTTCGGCGACGTCGGTGGCGAGTTGCGCAGCGCGGCAATGCAATACGCCAACGAGGTGGCCAGCGGGACATTCCCCGCCGACGAGCACTCCTTCTAGGCGAACTCGGCCTTACGCTTCGCCAGGAACGCGTCGACGCCTTCGCGGCCATCGGCCGATTCGGCGCGTTCGGCGATCAGTCGGCCCTCCAATTCCATCTGCTCTTCTAGCCCGCGGGAGAACGTGGAGAGCAGAAGGGCCTTGACTCCGCCGTTGGATCCGCTTGCGGTGGCGGCCATTTGGTCGGCGAGCTTGTCGGTACGCGCGGCCAGTTCCGCGTCGGGAACCACCTCGGTGACCAGTCCCCATCGCGACGCTTCCTGCGACGACAGCGTGCGGTTGGTCAGCATCAGCTCCTTGGTCTTGGTGAGGCCGATGAGCCGAGGCAGGAAGTACGATGAGCTGCCGTCGGGGCTCAATCCTGCGCGCGTGTAGGCCATCGTGAACGACGCGGACTCGGCCGCGAGGACCACGTCACCGGTCACCGCGAGAGAGAAGCCTGCACCGGCCGCCACTCCGTTGACCGCAATGATCGTCACGGCGTCCATCCGCGCGAACGTCGAGATCGCGCGGTGCAGGTCGTCGGCGACGCCCTTGATGAAGAGGCCGCGGTTCGGTGCCGCCGCGAACGACTTCAGATCCCCTCCCGCGCAGAAGAATCGGCCCGATCCGGTGAGCACCACCACCTTCGTCGCGGCGGTGTCGCAGCGCCTGGCGGCGTCAGCGAGTTCCCGAGTCATGGTGTCGTTCATGCCGTTTGCGGCGTCAGGCCGGTTCAGGGTAATCCGCGTGATGGGCCCGGACTGCTCGAACTTGATGGTCTGGAATTCAGTCACACCTGGACTGTATCGGCAAACCCCAGCCTTGCCGCGGTCAGCTTGTGAAGTTTGCCGAAGTCGCCGTCATATCCCAGCGTGCGCAGTGCCCCGTCGGCGATCACCCATGCCTGCTCTTCGGGGCAGTCGGTGTCGTCGGAGCGGCGGTTGATCACGGATTCGACCAGCCGAAACGGCAGATCGTCTGCGTCAGCGGGACCGTCGCATTCCTCGATGACCTGGGCGGCGAGGCTGCGGTAGCGGCCCCGCAGTTCGGCGCGGCGCAGCCGGAACTGCTCGAACCGGTCGAGCCGCAGTTCGGGAAGCAGGTACAGCGCGCCGAGATTCCACTGGCTGGCGCACAGCTGCGTGACGTCGCCGACCACGAGGGCGTGCAGGCGCGGCGCAGCAGGACCCTTGTCGTCGAGGAGCTGGGCGGCCAACCGCAACGCCTCATCGACGGTGCCTGCCAGCAGCGCATCGAGGATGTCGTCCTTGGTGGCGAAGTGGTGGTACAGCGAGGCTTGGCGGACGCCGACCGCGTCAGCGATCCGTCGCGTCGAGGTGCTGGCGTAGCCGAGGTTGGTGAAGAGCTCGGCCGCCGCGTCGAGGATCTCTTCGCGCGCGGTCTTGCCCGGCCGCCGCGACTGCTCCAGCCTCGGGCGTCCACGGCCGTCGCTGCGCATGGCCACATTGTCGCACCGGAACGGCATGAGCGAGCAGTCGCGCGAAGACCAAGGTGCGCCCAACTGGGTTGAGCGAGAGGTCGGCCATTCCCGCCACGTGATCGCCAATGCCAAGGTCGTGGTGACCTTTTCCGCCGCGATCGCGGCGACGTTCGTCGCCACGTCAATGCAGGCCCAAAACCAACGCTGGTGGACGAGGTGCATTGCC
>CAVYPI010000132.1:0-20770 GCA_963770125.1 uncultured Actinomycetota bacterium
CAGAGTACGACGGGTCGCTCGCATGACCGGCGAGATGAGCGCCGAGGACCGCGACGCGTTGATCCGCTTCGCCCGGGCGCAGGCGCGCCAGGCCGAGCGCGAGGTCGACGCCCGGGCGGCGGTCTCGCCGCGCCGAGGTGGCCGACCAGATGACCGCGGCGTTCGCCGCCGACGACGCGCTGTGGAAGGAAGCGGTGCTGTTGGCCCAGGAGGAGAGCGGAGAAGGCCAACGCCCGCATCCGCAACCGTGGTCGGCGTCGCTGGGCATCCCGGCGTCCGAGGCGCCGCAGATCGGGGCGCAGTGGTACTCCCGCGGGTCGTCCTACGGCAGCAGGGACCGCCGCGGCCGAGCTGTACAAGCTCGCCGACGCCAAGCTGGCCGCGATGGCCAAGGCCGCGAAGGGCGAAATCCGCGCCACCGCGCTGGAGGTCGAGAAGAAACTGATCCTGGGCGGGCTGCAATCCGACGAGGCCCGCGCGGTGCTCGAGTCGATGCCGTCCGCGGACGCGCTGATGCCGTCGCTGAGCCTGGACGACCTGGGGGTGAAGCGCTGGCAGCCGCCGGAGGATGTGGCGACCCAGCTGACCACCCCGCTGTTGGCAACCCAGCGCCGGCGACGCCTGATCCGTCGCGCGATCATCGCCAATCCGGACCTGGACGATCGTGAGATCGCCGAGATGATCGCGAATTGCGACGACAAGACCGTCGCCGAAGTGCGCCGTGGGGAATCCGGGGAACTCCCCGGCATGGATTTCAAATCCCTGCGGGCGCGCCTCGAGCAGCACGACTAATGAAGCAACACCCGTGGTTTCAGGGTCCGAAAATCGTAAACGTTTCACAACCGGATGGAGGCGAAGAAGTCATGACCAGTGAAGAGCACGAACTCCTCATGCAGTCCGTTGTCGCGGCCGTGGCCGAAGAATTTGGACCAGAAGTGGGTGACGAGATCACCTTTGCCATCACCTTCCAGGACGACCTCCAGGACAGCTGGCCGAGATGGAGGATTACGCGGAAAGCCGGGTGCCGCTGTCGGCGGCCGGGGCATCTATCCCGGAGTCCTACTCCACCTTCGCTTCCGACATCGATCAGCTGAACGATGCCATCAAGGAAGCTAAGGAGTTTCTGGTGTCGGGGGCTATCGGCAGCCGCGCGATTAGCTCCACAGACACGCCTTAAAGCCTGCCTCATGAAGGGGCCGGCTCGGGCATGGGCTGCGCGTGCCCGTTACCGTCACGGGATGTGGCCGCTACCTGGGCGCAGAACATGTTGGTGCACGAAGGATTTCACCGCCGAAGCCACCATCTCGGGGTCGTCGCACATCGGGAAGTGATTGCCACGTCGGACCGTGAGCTGTTGTGCAGTTGGAAACAGCGCCTTCCATTGGGGTTGGAAACGCAGCGGGTCGTTGCGCTGACCGAAGATGGTCAGCAGCGGCCGATCCGCCAAGGCGCCGCGCAGCCCACCGTCGACCTCTGCGCAGAGGCTGTCGGCCGCACGGGCATCCCGGAAGTCGCCGTGCCAGGCTCGCCGCGCCGAGCGGTCGATACCCGCACGGAAGACCGCCGCCAAATCCGAGCGGCTCCAGTGCCGACCGGGCACCGCGTCGTCACCCGACGATTCATCGCTGCTCCGCCGAGCACCGCGCCGGGGTTGAGGACGCCGGCGGGTCGAGTACCGCTTTGACACCGCGTTGAAAAACCAATGACACCTCGTCGTGTTCGACGGTCAGCCAACCGCTTTCAGCGGTCCGACCCCGTGTTCGCCGGTGATCGCGCCGCCGAGTTGCAGGGCGTGCCCGGTCATGTCGTTGAAGGCGGTAGTGACAGCTATGGACTTCGCCGCGTACATCGAGTCCGCGCAGTCGACTCGAAATCTCTACTTGCCCAGGGCTCTCAGCGCGCGGGCGAACACCTCGTCGACGGTGCCCACCGCGTCCACGGTGTTGAGATCGGCGTTGTATTAGTCGACCAGCGGCGCGGTCTCGTCGCGGTAGACCTTCATTCGGTTGAGGATGACGTCCTCGGTGTCGTCGGCGCGTCCGCGGTCGTTGAACCGGTCCCGCAGCAGGTCTTCGGAAACCTTGAATTCCTGCACCGCATTTAACCTCGTGCCCCGCGCGTCCAGTATCTGGCGCAGCGCCTCGGCCTGCTCGACCGAGCGGGGAAACCCGTCGAGGATGAAGCCGTTCTTGGCGTCCTCGTCGTTGAGCCGGTCGTCGACGAGTGCGTTGGTCAGGCTGCTCGGGACTAGGTCACCGGCGTCGAGGTAGCGCTTGGCTTCCAGCCCAAGCGGTGTGCGGGCACCGATGTTGTGCCGGAAAAGCTCCCCCTGGAGATCTGCGGATGCGTAGTTTCTCGGCCAGCTTTTCCGCCTGCGTGCCCTTACCGGCGACTGGCGGCCCCAGCAGAACGACTCTCGTTTGAGGAACCGTTTATCGTTGTGTTGCATGAGCTGGCTCTCGATCGAGGCGCCGCTGTGCTCTACGTGGGGTCATCGCAGACGATCGCATGCTAAATCATGGCGTGCGCGTCGGCAGCGTTGCTGCCGCTGACTACCCGCAGCCCCGCGGTGGCCGGGAAGTAGCCCTCCGGTGATTCGGAGTGATGCTCGATGGCGCCGATGCCGCCGCAGGGTGTCGGTCATCGCGTGAACCGCGGTCAAGTTGGCGTGTTCATCGGTTCGCTATCGCGTCGCGGTGGGTGCGGGCCAGCTCGATGTAGTGCCGCGCGTTGTCCAGGTTGGCTTCGATCGCGGCGGGGTTGAGGCTGCGTTTGACCGCCGCGGGTACGCCGGCGACCAGCGACCCGGCCGGGATGACGGTGCCTTGGGTGACGACGCTGCCGGCGGCCAGCAGCGAGCCGGCCCCGACGACGGCGCCGTTCATAACGACCGCGCCCATCCCGATCAGCGCACCGTCTTCGATGGTGCAGCCGTGCAGAATGGCGCCGTGTCCGATCGAGACGTTCACCCCGATGAAGGCAGGGGCTCCGGGGTCGGTGTGCACGACACTGTTGTCTTGGATGTTGCTGCCGCGGCCGATGTAAATGGGTTCGGCCTCGGCGCGGATCGCCACCCCGTACCAGATGCTGGCCTCGTCGTCGATGGTGACGTCTCCGACGATGGTGGCGTGCGGGGCGATCCACGCGGTGTCGGCGATGCTGGGGCGGTGCGCGCCGAGCGGCACAATCAGGGCCGCGGGGGTGTCGTTGATGGTCATGTTGCGCGCACCGACAGGCCGCCGTCGACGGTGGCGTGGACGTCGTCCTCGCAGGTGACGTCGGCGGTGAACGGTTGTGCGGTGCCGCCCTGGTGGGTGATTTCTTTGGCGGTCAGTTCGGCCTCGGCCGGATTGCGGTCGATTGCGGCGACCAGGGCGCCTTCCCGGGCGAAGGCGAAGGCGGCTGCGCGTCCGTTCCTCAGTGCGGCGCCGCTGGAACCGGCCCCGAAGACCACGGCGACCTTGCCGGATAGTCGTGTGCTCATTGGTGTTCATCCTCCTCGATGATGAGTAGTTCGAAGGTTACGGCGACAGGATTGTGCCCGCGGATCAGCGGGCCGGCGTGGACCTGGCCGCGCCGGTCCACCACGACCGCCGACGCGCTCGCCTGCCCCGATGCGTTGGCGTCGGGGAGCACCGATCCGGGCAGGGTGATGATCTCGGTGGCCGGCTTTGTCGAGACGCTTCCCCCTACCCGAGAGCCCGATAACTGGTTGTCTGTCGGGCATGAATGAACATCCGTCCAGCTTGCTCGGCGGAAACGCTTCGACATCAACGAGGCGCACTCCAACTTCTGCGAATAGAGCGAATAGAGAAGGTAGACCGCGGAAGGTTTTCGGCTCCGCCAGATGACTGCTGATGTGGCCGGTCAACTCGTTAAGCGAACCTGCGTCATATCTCGCTGCATCCATTCCTCGGGCACGCGGGCGGACGCATACAAGTCACGACGGCATCTTCTCGACCATTACCGGCCGCGTGCTCGTGATGCTGGCCATCGCCACGCACTACTTGCTCGGACTGCTGCTCGTGCTGGCGATCCGCCGCGCGTCGATAGCAGCGGTTTCGCGCCCACGAGCCGCTGACCGGACTCGCTGGCTACGGTCAGCCTCTGCGTCGTCACGCGATACGTTCCTCGTTCGCCGACTGACCGCTGAGGCACCCATCTGTTCTGCGATTCTTGACCGGATACGCCCAGGACGTATCGTCAGGATTGGTGAAGGAGCCGACCATGGCAGACAATCCACGTGCGTATAACAGCGTCTGGCAATTGCGGGGAGACTCCTGGTGCAGGCTGGAGGAGGCCGCTGAGCGCCTGACCCGGCCGTCGTGTACCGGGAAGGTCAAGGAGCATTACGTCGCAGTCTGCGGCGATCTGCTGGCGGAGTTGACTCCGCTCGAGCCGTATTGGGCGTATCCGGGCTCGTCGCAGTTCGCCAGGGTTCAGCGTCTGTTCACCGCGGGCAGCTACGACAAGTTCGCGCAGATGGTGGCCCGCATCAACCGGGCGTTGACGACAGATTCCTACCGCACTGGAGACGTTCAGCACGCCGGCCTTGACGAACGACGTGTACCCGACCGACCCTGGCCTGCTCGAACAGCAGCCGGTGACCAAGACGGATCGGCTCTACTTCGAGGTCTTGGTCGTTGAGTCGATGACCGAAGCCCAGGAACGCGCATTGCGACGGGAGGTGCGCAGCTGGCGGCGTCCCGACGACGAGTTCGTCTACGAACTGGTGGTGGTTTCTAGCGGCGACGAAGCCATGATCGCCGCGCGGCTGAACGTGAATCTGCAGGCGGTGGTGATCCGCCGCCGGTTCTCTCACCGGTCGACCCGCGACCTGTCGACGCTGGCCGAGTTCGTCGACACCAAGGTCTCCGACGAGGTGGCCGACCAACAGTCGCCCGACGAGCGCACCCAGATCCTGGCCTCATCGTTGGCTGCGTTGAGCCCCGAACTCGACCTCTACCTGATGACCGAGATCGAGGTGGAGGACGTCGCGGGCCGCCTCGGCCTGCACTTCCGCCGGGTGTTCCACGCCTCGGAAGGCGTTCTGGAGCTTCACCTGTCCATCCTGCAGGGCGTGGCGGCCCGCTATCGCACCCCGTTCTTCAGCGCGCTCAAGGAATACAGCCACCGGCCGACCGGTGTCTTTCATGCGCTGCCGATTTCCCAGGGCAAGTCGATCATCAACTCGCACTGGATCAAAGACATGGTCGGCTTCTACGGCCTCGACGTCTTCATGGCGGAGACGTCGTCCACCTGCGGCGGGTTGGATTCGCTGTTGGAACCGACCGGCCCACTGCGGGATGCCCAGCAATTGGCTGCCGAGGCGTACGGATCGCGGCATACCTACTTCGTCACCAACGGAACCTCGACGGCGAACAAGATCGTCACGCAGTCGTTGGTGGCCCCCGGCGAGATCGTGCTGTTGGATCGCAACTGCCACCAGTCCCATCACTACGGCATGTTGCTGGCCGGCGCGAACGTCGTCTATCTGGAGGCGTATCCGCTGACCGCGTACACGATGTACGGCGCGGTGCCGCTGCGGGAGATCAAGTCGAAGCTGCTGGCCTTGCGGCGCGCCGGCAAGTTGGACCGGGTCAAGATGATCTCGCTGACGAACTGCACCTTCGACGGGATCGTCTATGACGTCGAACGGGTGATGGAGGAATGTCTGGCCATCAAGCCGGATCTGGTGTTTCTGTGGGACGAGGCGTGGTTCGCCTTTGCCCGCTTCCACCCGGTGTACCGCAACCGCACGGCGATGGCCGCCGCCAGAACTCTGCGGGAACGCCTGCAGGACAAGGCCTATGGCGAGCGTTACGAGGCCTATCTGGCCGCCGACGCGAAACATCCGCCGACCGACGACGAGCTTTTGAACCGTCGCCTGATCCCGGATCCGGCGAAGGCCCGCGTCCGGGTGTATGCGACCCAGTCGACGCACAAGACGCTGACGGCGCTGCGGCAGGGGTCGATGATCCACGTCTTTGATCAGGACTTCGACCAGAAGGTGTCCGAGCCGTTCCACGAGGCCTATATGGCCCACACGTCGACGTCGCCGAACTACCAGATCCTGGCCTCGCTCGACCTGGGCCGCAGGCAGGTGGCGCTGGAAGGCGTGGAGCTTGTGCAACGGCAGATCGAAAACGCTATGCAGCTGCGGGACGCGATCGACAACCACCCGCTGCTCAGGAAATACATGGTGTGCCTGCGGACGTCTGATCTGATTCCCGAAGAGTTCCGGCCCTCGGCGATCGCTCAGCCGCTGCGGTCGGGTCTGCGCAACATGATGGCGGCGTGGGACAAGGATGAATTCGTGCTCGATCCGTCGCGAATCACCTTGTCCATAGGCAGAACCGGCTACGACGGCGATACGTTCAAACGCGATCAGTTGATGGATCGTCACGGCGTGCAGATCAACAAGACGTCGCGAAACACCGTGTTGTTCATGACCAACATCGGCACCACCCGCAGCTCGGTGGCCTTCCTGGTCGAAGTGCTGGTCAAGATCGCGCGCGAACTCGACGAGCGCATCTCGGAGATGGGGCTGGGCGAGCGCGGTCGGTTCGAGCACAGGGTGCACCGGCTGACCACGGCCTCGGCGCCGATGCCTGACTTCAGCGGCTTCCACCCGGCCTTCCGCGACCACACCAGCGTCGAGGACACGCCCGAGGGCGACGTCCGCCGGGCGTTCTACCTGGCCTACAACGACACCTACTGCGAATACCTCACCGATGACGAGATCGAGGAGAAGCTCAACGCCGGCGTTGACGTGGTCTCGGCGACCTTCGTCACGCCGTACCCGCCGGGCTTTCCGGTGCTGGTTCCGGGGCAGGTGTTCAGCCGCCAGATCCTGTCGTTCATCCGGGATCTCGACACTCTCGAGATCCACGGGTACAAGCCGGAATTCGGGTATCGGGTCTACACCGAGAAGGCCATCGAGATGACCAGCCAACCCAACGGACTGGCCGCGAACGGTCATTCCCCGCATCCCGCGGAGCCCCCCGAGCCGGCTCCGGCTCAGGCATGACGTATTCGGCGCTCAGCATTTGACGGCGTGAACTGGCTCAGCGTCAATCCCGCGCCGTGCGCGTCGGTATAGGTGCTGCCCCTGGTGACCTGCGTCACAGCGCAGTTCCCCTGTGTCGTTACCGACTCCACGTTCTTGACCATGGACGCGGGTCCCTGATCGACCGCTGCGCGGCGGTCAAACGACGCTTGGACCGCTCCGGCGGTGAACGCCGTCCCGTCGTGGAACTTGACCTCCATGTCGCAGCTGAAAGCTAAAGCCCGTGTGGTCGGGTGACTCGGTCCAGCTGCTCGCCAGCGCCGGAGCGAGTTATGGTGTGGCCGTTGCCGCTTCGTCACGATGAAGGATGTGGTGTTGGCCGCCGGCGTCTCGCCTGCCACGGTGTCCAATGCCTTTCGTGGGCGCTCGGAAAGACTATCCGAACCGCAACGAGTGCACATCCTCAATGTTGCGAGCGAACTGGGCTATCACGGACCCGATCCGGCCGGGAGTGTGTTGCGCACAGGTGTCGTAGAGGCCATCGGTGTGATGTTCAGCGAGACGCTGTCCTTCGCGTTCGATGATGCATCTGCGGTGCTGCTGCTCAAGGGGATCGCTCAGGCAGCCGAGCGGGCCGATCTGTCACTGGTGTTATTGCCGTTCCCCCTCTGTCGCCGGGCGAGGATATATCTTTGCGCCATCAGCGTGATGCTCTCGTGGTGAGGCGCAGCCTGGTCGACCGCTTTCTGGCCTATTCCATGCCTGACAACCAACCGGCGGTCGTGGCCGCCCAAGCCGATCTCACCACTGTGCACGGAGATTTTGTCGACGAAGGCCGAACGACCGCGCAGATGTTGGTCGACAACGTCCCTGGAGCGCCAGGCAAAGTTCTGTTCCCGACGTCATTCGTCGTGCGCAACGCGACCACTGTGCCCCCTTCCCCGACTGGGCCGGCAGCACCACAACCTCGGCAGGCGCGTCGCCGGGCTCAAAAGGGTGGCGTCCGAAAAAGATCCAGTGACCCGGCATAGATCTCGATCACGACGACCGGCCCAGATCCACCGTGCCCTAGGCGTCCGCTGCGCCAGCGACCCGCACGCCGTGGCTTCGCCGGCGCCGGCCGACGTCAAGTTCCTTGGCGCCGCGGGCGAGGCCGAAGATTCCGGCGGCTACGAACGGCAGGGGGGAAAGCATGGCGATCAACGCGCTTCTGGTGTCGGGAAGAGACCTGCTGCTAGTGAGTCCTGCGACCACGTCGGCGCTGTCACTGAGCAGACCCATCGATGCCCAGCGTCGAAACTCCACGCGGGCACCGCCGGCCAAGGCGGCACAGGCGCCCGCACCGATGACTACGTCGCGGATCCCCACCGTGCGCATGAGTAGCGTTTCGGTACCCGACGCCTGCTTAAAGAATCGACCCGGCACCAAGACCATTGCCGCACCCACGCAGATACGGGCCGCCGCAACGGTGACCAGTGCCGAGGTGCTCGAAGAATTCTCCCGTGCCATCCGTCAACACTAGCCAGGCATCACGACCCGGCAAACCAAGAATCTGAAAGGAATTGGTCACCGATATGATGGCATGGCCGATGGCTTTTATCGCGCGATACCTGCTCTTCTTGTCGCCAGAGCGCCCCCTGCGCCGTGTTGCGCGTGCGCAGTGTGGCGGTCCGGGGCACGCTCAAAGGAGGACCCGAGCCAGCTGTCGGTAACCCGGCATGGGGTTCTCGCCGTTGGCGGTGAGGACCTGAATACCGATGTGGTCCGCGCCCGCCTCGAACTGGGCGCCCAGGCCCGCAGCGACGCTATCTGCAGAGCCGTGCAGCACCAGAGCGTCGATGAGGCGGTCGCTGCCGCCGCCCTCGAGGTCGGCATCTTCCTCCAGCGGCTCGGCTGGTTTCGTCCTCGCCGTTCAGCTTGCGCAGTATGCATCGGCTCCGGCGGCACCGTGCAGCGCACCGCCGCGGTGAGGTGGTCCACCTTCACGATCATCTCGGCCGGCTCTCCGTGCGCACTGAGTCCAGCAGAACTCGTCTGTCCTCGCAGATTCCGCGAGGTCGTACCCGTCCTCCGCGTCGTCACCGTCTTCGAACTCGTCCCCCGGTGTGTCGACCGCGACGGGTCCGTCGATCTTTCGCAGGATCTCCGGCCACAGCTCCTCTGGCACCGTGGAGTGGATCGCGTTGATGATGTGACCCATCTGCACCCTGAGGTCGGCGATTCTGGCACCGCTGGCCCGGGATTCGATGAGCGCTTGCAGCCGAGCGGCGGCGATCATGCCGGTGTTGACGTCGACCTCGGTGTCGGAGTCGACAAGCGTCTCATAGCCTTTGACCATCACGGTCTCGTAGAAGGCCATCGGGGTGATCGCGGTGGCCACGCCCTTGATGAAGTCGACGCGGTTCTCCTGCGCCCGCCGCTCGAGAATGCGGCGGTAGGTCGCCTTCGCAATGTTCTGCACCGGGGAAGTGGCGGACGGTGTGGTTGCGGATCGAGTCGATGGTGACCCGGTCGGGCTTGTCGAGCTTCGCGTTTTGATCCCGATGACTACCTGGAAGCGATTGATCTCGAACAAGATCGAGGAAGGTCATCGCATCGACGTTCCGCACGGAGGTAGCTGAACAGAACGGCCTACCCAAAGGTCTTGCCCACTCCGGCCCTCGTACGCTTCCTGCACGGCCGGAGTGCTCGCAGGCACAGGCGGACGTCGGTCCAGCGATACCCAGCCAGGTATTCGTAAAAGTAAAATTTGGCTCAGTTCAGCGACTTTGCGTATTCCGCCGGGGATGTTCTTTGGCCGTTTGCCCGTATCGTTTTGCCTATCGGGGCATGGACCATTAACCCCCACCCTGCGTCGACCGCCCTGGGTACGGGTTCGGCGGCCGTCAGGGTTTGTCGTCCGGCTTGGCAAGGTTCGTTGTAGCCGGGCCGCTACCCCGTTCGCTATGACCGGAGGCGTCGAGATGGCATCCAGAGGCGGCACTAATGCAGAGTGGGGTCGCGCCATTCGCTTCGGCCGCAGGCTTGGCTGGCAGGTAGCTGAAAGGTCAACGCGCACAGGGAAAGAAGATCTTCCACCCGACCCGCCGCCGAGTAGAATTTGACCCATGCAATACGTGGATCGGCGCACGATGCTGTGCGCCATTGCGCTCGGCGTGCTGTTCGCCATTAGACGTGCTCCGGCAGCGGGTGCCGTTCGGTGGAAGATCCCGCTGGGTCGGGTGCCGGCGCCGGCCGGTGTACTCACCCGGCTGCCCGGGGACAGCAATCAGTTGGCGCTCACCGTTGATGACGGCGCCAGCGTGCCGGTGGTGGGCGCGTTCGCGCAGTTCTGCGCCGACACGGGCACCCGGCTAACCTTCTTTGTCAACGGCGCCAACAGTTCGTGGTCGGTCAATGCGCCGGCGCTACGACCGATGGTCGACTCCGGGCAGGTTCAGATGGCCAACCACACCTGGTCACACCCGTACCTCAACCGCCTCAATCTGGGCGCGGTGGCCGACCAGATCAGCCGCAACGCCGATTTCCTGAGAACCACCTACGGCATGGACGGCACCCCGTTCTTCCGCCCGCCCTTCGGGGTTCACAACGCAGACATCGACCGGGTGGCCGCCGATCTGGGGTACCCCACGATCACCATGTGGAGCGGTGACGTCGGGGACTCGCGACCGGAGAACGAAAACAGCCTGATCGGCAACGCCGGGAAATCGTTTCAGCCCCAACAGATCGTGATCACCCACGCCAACCTGCCCACCATCACCCACTGCTACGCCCAACTGCTCGACATCATCCACAGCCGCAACCTGCAAACCGTGACCCTCAACGACGTCTTCGGCTAACCCCGGTGACCACACCGGCCCACCTGCAGCCGATGACACCGCCCGCTGGATGGGCGGCACGGCACTCGCAGTCGGCGGCGTAGCGCCGTCGTCTTGGCGCTGTTATGGCGGCGAAGGACATGAGAGTATTTGCGGCGAAGCATCATGCGAGCCTCCCTACCGCCTCACCGTCGATGTGCCTGGAAGTGTCGAGGTTGAGCTACACAAGCTGGACAAGACCGTCGCAACGATCCAAGTTCAGCCGTAACACACCACAAACCGAGGATCGCAATGCGTGTCCACTGCCTTATCGCGTGTCCGCCGCGAGCACCCGGTACACAGTGGCTCTGCTAACCCCGCGGGCGGTCGCGATGGTGCTGGCCGATTCACCGCTGGCATGCATTCGCTGCGCCAAAGCCCAGTCGGGCAGGCGACCCGCATCTCGTCGCGGCCACCGCCGGGTACGCCTCCGCAAGTCGTGTTGGCGGCGGCGCTGGCCGAACGGCACCGCCGCGAACTGGCGCGGCTGACCGCTGCCACTCCGAGCACCATGTTCACGTCGGCGACCATCTGCCGCACCAGCCAGTCGGGGTCCACGCGGCTGTCGGCATCGGTGGTGGCATACCACGTACGGGCCACGTTGGCGTCGGGCCACACGGTCCGCGCACGATTGAATCCGGCCGCACGCGCCGCGCCGACATTGTGAGCGTCGATCGACAGCACCTGCACAGCCGGACCGAACCCTTCGGCCACATCGGCGCTGCGGTCTGTACAGGCGTCGAGCACCACCACCGTCAGTACCCGACCCGGCATAGCCGTGGCAGCGGCCAGCACCGCGGTCACGCACCTCGGCAGCCTCGTCGCCTCGTCGTGAGCGGGAATGACCACCACCGCCCGATCGAAACCCGCTCGCGTCACCGGAGCAAGGTACCCGTTTTCGCGAAGTTTGAGCAGCTAGTGGGTGGGTATCCACCGCACGCAACGATGCAACGACCACACGTCCCACGGAAAGGGAGCGGAAGCGCATGAGCGCCGAAGACAAACTGAGCAACAAGATCGACGACATGGGCGGCAAGGCGAAAGAAGCCACCGGCAAGCTCACCGGAGACGACAGCACCAAGAACGAGGGGAAGTTGGACCAGGCGAAGGCCAGTCTCAAAGATGCCGGCGAGAAGGTGAAGGACGCCTTCAAGAACTAGACCACTGCGACCTATTCCATAGGATGGCCACCGGAGAGCCCGAAATCCGGTGGCCATCGGTCTGTTTCAGAGCATCGAGTCTCATCGGGCCGGAGACCACGAATCGTTCACCCCCGGCGAGCTCGGTTTCGGTGGCGCTGCGCACGGCCTCCCGGCCTCGACGGTCGGGCGTGACCCGCACCGACGTCTGGCGGTCGGTGATTGCTTTGTGTCGGATCGGGAACCCTGCGTCCTGGGGACTGCATCGAGGGTCACTGCGGCTCCTGCTATGCGATGCCGGAAGCGACCCCTCGATGCGTTCAGCAGCGCAGCGCAAAAGGTTTCGGCATTGGCCGCCCCCCAGATGGCGGTCGGGGAACTGTGTGATGACGGCGGCGTTCATCTCGTTGGCCCGCCCTCATCGTCGAAGCGACCAACCGTTTGTGGCGTTCACCGGAATGCCAGGCCGGCGGTAGATCACGGGCCGTCTGCGTGGACGCCGGTCAGCCGTGTGGTGCCTCAGAGATCTTGCTGTCTTCCTTGCCGATCGTTTGGCAGTAGGTCAACGCCGACAGGCGCGTTGCCGAAATCTCCAGATTGTTCGGTTCAGCGCCGCTCTTGTCCTTGAGCATCTTGCTGATCTCGTCGTTCTGCTTCTTCTCGACCTGGGCGGTGAAGTCCTTGCACTTTGTGTCGCCACCGGTGTTAATGACTTGTGAGGCCGAACATCCGCTGAACAGCAGCACGGCGATCGCGACCGTGGCGGGTGCAAAGGGCTTCATCATGGGCCATTCTGCATCGGAGTAGTAGGCATCGACTGGGGCGGCTCTCGGTTCGGATGTTGGCGAGGCTTTGGCCGCAACAACATTCCTATACGAGCTAATCCGGCGTGTTGGTCGCCATCAGCGCGGCGTCCACGTTGTGATACAGCGCCACCTGCGTGTCCAGTTTCACGACGCCCACGACGCGCGCCACGATCGGTTGAGCGCTCACGAGGCAGACGTTGATCCCTTGGATAAGGCATCGGTCGGCCTGCTCGGCCAAGGCCGCGTATGCGCAGCCGGCCATGAAGTCCAGCCCATTGGTGTCGATGAGCAGCGGTCCGGGCGCCGCGGTCGTTGCGGCGGCTTCGCAGAGCAGACGCGTCCAGATGGATTCATTGGCCGCGTCGACTTCGCCGCCGGCATATAGCAGCACTGCGCTGCCGCGGCGCTCAATCGTTGCGTGTAGCGTGTTGCCCGCACCGCTCATCTGGGCGACCAGACCGGCGCTCAACAGCGGATGAGCAGGCAAAGTTGCGATAGCAGCGGACATGATGCACTCCAATCTCTGGCGCCTTGGCGCCGGTTTGGCAATGCCTGTCCTGAGTTCTGAAGACCGACAGAGTTATCTTTCTCGGTCACTCGTTCATAACAGAGACAGAGCGGTCTGTCTATGGTGGTATCGTGAGAGTCCGCCATGGACATTCACGACGTAGCCCAGCGCTCGCCGGCCGTGCCTGCCCGCGAACGAATTGTGAGCACGGCCTACGCGCTGTTCACCCGGCGCGGGGTCCGCGCGGTGGGCGTCGATGAGATCATCGACCAGTCCGGGGTGGCCAAGGCCACCATGTACCGGCACTTCCGGACCAAAAACGATCTCGTTTTGGCGGTGCTGCAGCGTCGCGAGCAACTGTGGACCTTTGACCTCGTCGAGCAGCAATCGCGGCTGCGCGGCAACACCCCCGAAGAGCAGCTGCTGGCCATCTTCGACGTGTTCCACGACTGGTTCCAAAAGCGTGAGGACTTCGACGGTTGCTCGTTCATCAACGTGCTGATCGAGCTGGGCACCAGTCACCCCGCGGGACAGGCCAGCATCCAATATCTGGACAACATCCGCTCGATCGTGCGCCAACGCGCCGAAACCGCCGGCCTGCGCGACCCCGACAGCTTCGCCCGGTCGTGCCACATCCTGATGAAGGGCTCCATCATCTCCGCCGCCGAAGGCGACCTCGAGGCCGCGCACCGCGCCCAGGACATGGCCCGCACCCTCATCGAACGACACCGACGACCAGCCGACAGGTGAACCGGATCTTCATTGTGCCGCAATGAATCTCGCGTCGGGCTGACCAATTAGCGCAGGCTGGCATTGACGTGCGGAGGTTTGCAGGAGACCAGCGTTAAGCCCTGACTGCTGGGATGAGATTTTGCCCTCGCAGCTATCGTTGCCGCCCTGTGCGGTGGCGACCGTAGCCCCTGAAGGCTTCTTTGATCTTCTCGTCGGCGCGCGGTGTTTCACGATCGCCCCCGGTGCCCTGCGGAGAAGTGCCTAGCGCGGCGATCCGTTCGGCGGCCTCGTCGGCATAACCGCGGACCAGTGCTACCTGCGGATCGATCATCTCGTGGACGCCGATGAAGTTGGGCCCCACGACGTTCCAATGCACGTGCTTGAGTGCGAGGTGCAGATCGTTGATGTGCTGGGTTGCTATTGAGCAGCTCGGCGATCTGTTGGCTCTTCGCATCTGTTCCGGGGATGGTGAACTCGGCCATTGTCTACTCCTTGTGTCCTCAATCTGGACTTGTGGCTTATCGGCAGGGCTGCCCCGGCGACTCACGGCGACCCCGATCGCTGTAACAGATCGTCGATCTCGGTTGGCGGATCGTCCTTAGGTTTCGGTGGAAACCGCGGCTCGCAAGTCACGTGCGGTCGTCGAGGCGACACGAGCACCGCTCGCTCGTGCAATTAGCCGCCGGATCGACAGCCTTGAGCCGGTGCGCGATTCCACATGAAATGGTTACTACTGTAGAGGGTTGCAAAGAGCCACAGCATCATTCGATCCTCACGGTGGGAGTGGTGCCCATATAGCGACGTCGGCTTGGCCAGCAGGGGGCGGCCTGCCCGTAGTCTCGTTTGTGTTCGTCGAATCCTGGGCGGAGCTACCTGGGGGAGGCCAGAAACGCGACGGCCGTCTGAGCCTCCCCACAGTTTGATTAAGCGTCGTCGAGTTCGCGGCTGCCGGCGGTCATGTAGTACTCCTTCTGACGCGGTCGAAGTGTGTCGACCGGTAAATGACTGGGGTGCAACCTCAACAGGGGTGTGCGCAAATTACTTGGCAGAAGCCGTGATTCGGCCGTGCCCTCGGGACTGATGCGCCTCGGTAGGCCACGCGGCATGCTCGTCGCACCACCGCTGTTGATTGGCTAAATGATGTCCGACGTCGAGCTGAGGCTCACGGCATATCGAGAAACAAGACCGCTCCGGACTGAGTTGATACCAACATGTCTTGATACCAATGTTTTGAACACTACCCGTGATCAGCCCATGCACCCTATCGGGCAGCGTTTACGTCTCCACAGCGGGGATCACCACTGTGGCCGCTGCCCTAATGCTCAGCGGCGCTGGCGTAGCCAACGCACACCGGCCCCAGCACACCGGTCCTGTCGTCCACCACACAACGATATTGGCCGACACCAACCAGGACAGCGACAACACCGGCCTGTGGGGCCTGGTAGGCCTTCGCGGTCTGTTCGGACTCGCGGGACTGAAACGACGCAACGACACCGATGTCGCGGCCGGCCCGGCCGGCCCCGGCCCGAGTACCCCGCGCGTCTGACCTCAGCCTCACCCACGAATGCCCCCGACGAGGTGACCGTCGCCATCGTGGGCCTGCGTGAACGGCTGACCGCCGACGGACTGGACGCCGGCCCGCTGACCCTGCAATGGGACCTGGCCCAACAAGGCCTACCGGCGCCCGCCACCTCGCATCCCGGGCCCGGGGTGGATTACCCCTAGCCACGCAAGCGGCGCCTTAGCTCCTACATCCGCTTCCAGGCCGCCCCCACAGGGGAATGCCGGGCAACCCGACTTCACCCACGATCCGCCCAGGACTCAGGGTGAGTAGGGCCGGGTTGCCCCCTCCGCACGCACTGAACCCGTCCGGCGGCGGGCGCCGGCGGCTGCCAGTGGGGTCGCGATGTCTTCCAGCGACTTGCCTTCGGCATCGACCGCGAGGAACCAGGCGACCAGTCCCCCGACCATCATCACTGCCGCACCGAGCAAGTAGCCCAGGAACAGCAGGAAGGGCTGGGAGCCATCGCCGATGAGCGCGCCGTAGATGACCGGACCGAGGGCCCCGAAGCATTGGGCGATGGCGAAGAACACCGCGATCGCCTTCGCCCGAACCTCCAGCGGAAAGATCTCGCTCACGGTGAGGTAGGCGGCGCTGGCCCCGGCCGACGCGAAATAGAAGATGACGCACCAGGCGATGGTCTGGGTAATTGCGTTGAGCACCCCAGCGTTGAACAACACCGCGCTCACGGCCAGCAGCAGACCGGACAGCAGGTAGGTGCCGGTGATCATCTTCCTGCGGCCGATGGTGTCGAAGAAGTGCCCGAGGGTCAACGGCCCCGCGAGGTTCCCGACGGCGAACGCGATCAGGTACAGCGGCGCCGACGCCGAGGCCACCCCGTAGAACTTGCCGAGCACCAGGGTGTAGGTGAAGAAGATCGCGTTGTACAGAAACGACTGGCTGATCATGAGCATCGCACCCAGCACCGACCGGCTCGGGTAATCGCGGAAAAGCACTCGCGTCAGCGCCAGGTAGCCGATCTTTTCGGTGGGTTGCAGCTCGATGGCCTTGCTGTCGTCGACCGCGGGCAGCGTGGCACCGGTGGACTCCACCTCGTGCTCGATGTGGGTGATCGAGCGCTCGGCGGCCTCCACCCGCCCGTTCATGACCTGCCAGCGCGGGCTTTCCGGCAAGTTCCGCCGCACCAGCAGGATCACCAGGCCCAGCACCGGGCCGATCAGGAAGGCCAGCCGCCAGCCCAGGCTCAGGTCGATCACCTTAAGGAAGATGAACGTGCCAAGCGTGCCGAGGATCGCACCGGCCCAGTACGTGCCGTTGATCGCGATGTCGACTCTGCCCCGGAATCGGGCCGGGATCAGTTCGTCGATCGCCGAATTGATCGCAGCGTATTCCCCGCCGATGCCCATACCGGCGATAAACCGGGTGATGTAAAGGAAGACGATCCAGCCCGCGCTATTGCCCAATGTGAACGCGGTGAGACCGCTGCCCACGAGGTACACGCCCAAGGTGATCATGAAAAGGTTGCGTCGGCCGAGCTTGTCCGACAGGCGCCCGAAGAACAGCGCGCCGACCACCTCGCCAGCCAGGTACACGGTGGCGATGAGCCCGACCGCCGCCGAAGACAGACCGAGCGTCTCGGGCTGGGTCAGCGTGTCGGCCACCGCGCTAGCCACGGTGATCTCTAGACCATCGAGAATCCAGGCCACACCCAGCGCGACCACCATCCGCGTATGAAACGGCGACCACGGCAGCCGGTCGATCCGCGCGGGAATGAGACTGCGGATCACACCCTGGGTCTCAGCGGGTGTCGCCATGATCGCCTCCTCGCGAATCGGCACAAACGGCGAAGCCCGCGTTCCCGTCATTGTGTGATCGCAAACCTCTCCACGCACGCGAAAGGGGTATTTCTTGCCAGGACGGTGGTGCCGAACTTCTTGGTGAATTCCAGAAGGAAGTCCTCGCAGCTGTTCTCGCGCCATCGGCCCCAGATCGGTCCTGGAGCCAGGTCGGAAATGCATGCCTCAAGGGCAATCTTGTGCGGGTCATCGAGGTTCAGGCCGTCGGCTTTGTTCGTGCCGTCGACGATCGAGGCGAGCGTCGGCCTGGCATTTTCGCGGTACGTCGGATCCTGATGATTCGCCTGGTCGGCGAGTTGCCGATTGAACTGGTTTGCGAACTCCTGCCGCTGGTCGGCGATTCGACAGCGCCCATTACGTTTCGTCGACGCTTCGTAATGCGTTGCTGAGTTTTTCTGGCGTAACACGAGCTGGCAGGTTCCATCGGATACAGTCCGGCGTCGCGACGGCGGCTGGTGAACGGTTTCGATCGGCGTCTCTCGGACAGTCCAGTCGAACACGTGGTTGTTCCACGCAAGCGGATCGAAGGACGCTTCGCGGGCCGCTCGATGTCGCCTCGTTGAACGAGGTGTGCCCACCGCTGGACGTCGCCTCGTACAGGGGAGGTGTCGCCGCTGAACGTCGCCCGGTTGGACAAGGTCTACGTGCGGATCGCGTAGGGTCCTCCCGTGCCCGCCGACGATGGGGTGTCTTGACGCGGTTGCCCTGCGCAATCTGGTCGCCGACGGCGAGGTCACGCCGGCCGAGCTCGCGGAGCGCGGATTGCCGGCATCGACGCCGCCAACCCAATGCTGAACGTGGTCGTCGTGCCGCCTGCGGACATCGGGCGTGCCATCGCTGCCGATCCGGCGCTCCACGCGGGCCTTTCCACGGCGTGCCGTTCCTGCTCGAAGATGTCGGCGCCTGCCTGGCCGGCCTACCGCTGTACATAGGCGACGAGTTGTTGCAGTCGCTGGACTGAGCAGCGCCCCTGCGACACCATCTCAGCGCCCGCTTCCACGCCGGCCGCGTCGTAGCCGTCGGCTGGGCGGCGTTGCCCGAGTTCGGCTGCCAGCCGACCACCCAGTCGATCGCCTTCGGTGCGTGCCGTAACCCGTGGGACACCACGCGCTCCACCGCGGGATCGAGCGGCGGTGCGGCCGCCGCCGTCGCGGCCGGGCTGGTGCCGGTGGCGCACGCCAGCGACATCGGCGGCTCGATCCGGCTGCCGGCCGCGTGGTGCGGGGTCGTCGGGCTGAAGCCGTCGCGCGGGCGGACGTCGAGCCTGCCGGTCACCGACCCGAACCTGGTCGAGCACGTGATCACGCGCAGCGTGCGCGACACCGCGGCGTTCCTGGACGCCGTCGGCGGTGCCGATCCGGCCGACACCTACCACATGCCGCCGGCGGCCGTGCCCTACGCGACGACGATGTCGGAGGCACTGGAGAGCCTGCGCATCGGCTATGTCGAGTCGGTGGAGTCGATCGGTGTGACGGTCGCCGCTGACTGCGTCGCTGCGGTCACCGAGGCGGCTGGGGTGCTCGAGGCGCTCGGCCACCACGTCGAGCCGGGTGGACCGACGCGGCTGTTCGACGAGGAGTTCGCCGCCCACCACCTGCAATCCGCCGGCTGGGAGTTCCAGCACATGCTGGACGGGCTCGCTGCCGCGATCGGACGGCCCCTGACAGCGGACGATGTCGAGCCGTACTCGTGGGCGCTCGCGGGCGTCGGCGCGAGCCTGACCGACGCGGCCTACTCCGCCAGCCAGACCTGGCAGCGCGCCTACACCGCCGAGGTGTCGGCGTGGTGGGCAGGCGACTTCGACCTGCTGCTGACGCCCGCCGCCGGCGAGCCACCCGCCCTTCTCGAGGAACTCCTGCCGCCACCTGCCGACCCGCTCTCGATCCTGCCGCGGTTCGAGCGCATCTGGTGCTTCGCGGCACCGTTCAGCGTCACCGGCCAGCCGGCGATCAGCCTGCCGATCGGGCAGACCGCGGGTGGGCTGCCGGTCGGCGTTCAGCTCGTCGCGGCGCTCGGTCGCGAGGATCTGCTGCTGCGCGTGGCGGCACAGCTCGAGACGGCTGCGCCGTGGAGCAATCGTCGTCCGCCGCTGTCCTGAGACGGTTTCGCGCGCGGTCGCGCCGGAGAGTGCGGGGCGTCACCGATGAAAGGCTCACCATCGTGGCCACGACGACCCGCCGGCGCAACCCACTTCCACATCGGGGCATGACGCTGCTAACCCTCGTCGGGCCAGTCGCCGTGCGGGTCGAGGCCGCCGTCCCGCCGTCCCAGGTGTCGTGCGTGTGTCGCGCGGGGCGATGATGCGGCGTCGCAGTTCCAGCAACAACTCCTCGGTGGGCACCTGCGATAGGGCATTGGGGGTGGTCGGGCGCAGCGCATATGCCTGGGCCGGGGTGATGGGGTTGCTCTGGTGCAGTGTGGCCACCAGTTCGTTGGGCTCCCCTCCGCCCAGGATGGTGTCGATGCTGCCGGGTGCCCAGGCCAGCTTGTTTTCCAACATGGCGTAGGTGCCGGGGCTGGCCTTGCGACGCCGTGCTCGATGTCGGCCAGGGTGCGCACGGTGAACTGCAGGCTGTCGGCCAGATCGGTGCGGTTGCGGTAGCCCAGCGCCACGCGTCGGCTCACGATGTGGTGGCCGAGCCGTTCCAGGGCGCGTGAATCCATGCAGGGATCATGGCGCATCCGGGCGGCAATGTCGAGTCACCATGCCCGTTTCTTTCCGTTAACGCACGAAAGAGCGGAATATTTCCTCGGGACACCAGCCAACTCGGCCCTGACCTGGGTGACCGCGTCCCAGAAGATCTCCTCCACCTTCTCCTTCGACGCGCCCGACCACCTCGATCTTGGGCACCCCGGCCAGTTCCCGGCGCACCACCTTGGCCTCCGGCAGCGCCTCCCCGGTCCACCACTCCTGTCGGATGGCGAAGTCGTCGAACCGCTCGCCCTCGTCGGTGTCCCGCAGCACGCTGCGCCGCTTGGCCGCCGGGACGCGCGCCCACCACTCTGCCCGCCAGTACGGGCCGTCGTACTCGGCGGGCGGGGCGCCCGGCTGCCATTCCTCGACGTGGACCGGGTCGACCGGCGCAATGCCGTTGTAGTCCTGGGCGAACCGGTCGGCCTGATCGCGGTCGAGGTAGACCCGCTCGATGCGGTAGGTGTCGCCGCTGCCCGCCGTCACCACATACACCGTCGCCATCGCCGCCTCCCGTCTCCGCTGGTGGACTTCAGTGTGACAGGACCCCGGTGACCACGTCCGCGAACCGTGGGACACACCGAATCCGTTCCTCCCAGTTCGGCCTTTGTCTGGCGTTGTGATGTAGATCATGCTGGTAATTTTTTTC